>JAFQCA010000012.1 GCA_017399485.1 Alistipes sp. | reverse complement strand
TTGGCTACATCGCCAAAATAAATCAAGAATTGAGAATTGAATAAAATAGCAAGGGAGTTAGCGCGATGCTGACTCCCATTTTTTTAGTGGTAATAAATACAAAAAATCACATCCCTTAGAAACAGAGATGTGATTTTTTGTATATGTATTAAGAACTTTCTTACTCCTGATACCACAGGTTGGGGGTCGAGCCCATCTCAAATTTGAGTTCGCCGCCCGCCTTGATATCTGAGTGCGAAATCCAACCCTTATCGTAAGGCTCGCCATTAAGCCAAACGCGCTGGATATATTTATTTTCTGCCGAGTTATTCTCTGCAATAATACGGAATGTACCATCGGCAAAGTTAATATCTACCTCATTGAACAACGGAGAGCCAAACCAATAACGGCCCGATGCAGGCTCAGCCTCATAGAAGCCCATAGACGACATTATATACCAAGCCGACATCTGACCAACATCCTCGTTACCAGACAAACCCTCTTCGGCATCGAAATAGAGTGTAGTCAATACCTCGCGAACTTTGTCTGCCGCTTTGTGGGGTTGGCCCAAAATAGAATACATATAAATAATATGGTGGCTCGGCTCGTTGCCGTGAGCATATTGTCCGATAAGACCAGAGATGTCGGCTGAGGCATTCTCTCCCGTTACCACAGAACTTACCGTAAAGAGCGAATCCAACTTCTGAATCATCTGCTCCTTGCCTCCAAAGCACTCCTGCAAGCCCTTGATGTCTTGTGGTGCAAGCCAAGTGTATTGCCAAGCGTTACCCTCGCAATAATCATCGTTATTGTGTGATGAGTGATAGGGGTCAAAAGGCTCGCGCCAACTGCCATCGCTCAAGCGACCACGAATAAATTTAGTCTCAGGGTCAAAATAATTGCGATATGAATGGCTACGCTGCTCAAAATACTTCGCGTCCTCGTCCTTGCCTAATGCACGTGCCGCATAAGCAGCAGCGCCATCGGCGATAGCGTACTCCATATCGTGACCAATATTTTGAGTCATCTTATCGCTGGGGATGTAACCCACCTCAATACGATAGTTATTTCCTCTGCCGGGATGCATTGCAGTCTTTTTGATAGCCTCAAATGCACGCTCCTTGTCGATACCTGTATCACCCTTGACAATAGCATCAGCAACAGAGATAATACCAGGATTACCCACCATACAGTCGGTCTCGCAACCCCACAAATGCCATACCGGCAGACGACCTTGCTCATCACAGATATTGAGCATTGTATTTACAATATCGGTCATACGCTCCTTCTGAAGAATCGACAGAAGCGGCATAGCAGCACGATAGGTATCCCACAACGAATAGGTAGTATATGTCGTATGGCCTTCGCCTTTGTGGATTTGGCCGTCGGCTCCTCTATAATCACCATTTACGTCGCAGAATACCGATGGAGCAATCATTGTGTGATATAGTGCAGTATAGAATGTGCGCTTTGCGGCCTCATCTTCAGTGGCAATCTCCACCTTTGATAGTTCCTTAGCCCAAGCCTTCTCGGCATTGGCAATCGTGCGCTTGAAGTTCCAGTCGGGCAACTCGGCTTCGAGATTAGCCTTCGCGCCATCTATACTTACAGGCGACAAAGCCACCTTTACATATATCTGCTCATTCTCCTCTGTTGCAAAAGCGACGCGTCCATACATCTTGTTGCCTACCAACTCAAACTTATCGATAGGGCGAGAGAAGTCGGCTACAAAATAGACCTTCTGGTTGTTCGCCCAACCGCGAGAGTGGCGGTGTCCAACGATACGGGTGTCGCTAACCTGCTCCATCTTAACATCGGTTGCTCTATCCCAACAACCGCCATTCTGAAGGTCTATAACAATAGCAGCCTCCTCTGATGCAGGGAATGTGTAGCGGTGGAATCCTACGCGTGCGGTTGCTGTCATCTCGGCAGTAATGCCATAACGCTTTAACGGCACAGAGTAGTATCCCGGGCGTGCAATCTCCTTAGTACGGTCAGCATACGACCACATTCCTGTATCGTAACTATCGTGTGTTCCGCGGGCATATTTCACCTCGCCAATGACGGGCATAAGTGTCACGTCGAACAAATCACCGATACCCGTACCCGAGAGGTGAGTGTGTGAGAATCCTATAACGCTCTCGTCGCTACTGTGATAACCCGAACACCAATCCCAATCCTGGGGAATACTTGTAGGGCCCACTTGCACCAAACCAAAAGGCACGTTGGCGCCAACAAAGACGTGGCCGTGACCTCCTGTACCGATTTTAGGGTCAACGTAGCGTAGTACGCCATCATTGCCCAAAGAGCAGGCTGTCATAACAGCAGTAGCCATCAGGAACAAACCCGCCAATAGTTGAAATGATTTTTTCATAATGTTTAGATTAGTATTTTATTTATTCTTATTTGTCGGTATTATAACTGCTTATTATCAATAGGGTATAGCGGATATATAATCAACTTGTCGAAAAGTGGTTTATACGAAAAAAGCCTCGATAATTATCTTATTATCAAGGCTTTTAGTCAGTCGGGATGACTGGATTCGAACCAGCGACACCACGCCCCCCAGACGTGTACTCTAACCGGGCTGAGCTACATCCCGAATTGCATCTCGTAGTAGCGAGAGAGAGACTTGAACTCTCGACCTCGTGATTATGAATCACGCGCTCTAACCAGCTGAGCTATCTCGCCATTGTCTAAATGCGAGTGCAAAGATAAGAGATTTTTTTTTCTATGCAAAATCTTTTTGAAAAAAAACGCTCTAAAAATAGATTTTCTTCGGCACGTCATTTGTATTTTTAGGCATAAATCATTGATTATATGAAGACTGAAGGCGAAATGATGCGAATAGTAAATTTAATCGCGGCCATCGCTATTATGGTCGGTTTATCGATTGAAGTGCTGACGGGTAACCACAGAACATACTCCACCTGGTATTTGTGGCTGCAACTTATGGTATGCATTGTCTATATTATAGATTTTATGTGGGTGCTGACATCTCACCACTCCTCTCGCAAGACAATATGGTACAACTTCCTACTATTTATAATATCTATTCCATACCTAAATATAATAGAGTGGACACACCTCAATCCTGACCGTTGGCTGTCGATAGGTATGGCCGCACTACCCGTAATTCGCTCTTTTGTGGCTATGTGTATGGTATTGCAATGGGTTTTGGACGGCAAAGTGGTGCGTATATTCGGCCAATACGTATTAACCGTGTTGGGCTTCACGTATCTTGCCGCTTTGATGTTCTACGACTACGAGATAGGAGTAAATCCCGAATTATACGGATTTGGAAATGCGATATGGTGGGCTTGTATGAATGTAACAACCGTCGGAGCGGCAATCTTTCCTGTCACAGCAGTAGGAAAGGTGCTGGCCGCGTTATTGCCATCATTGGGAATGATGTTCTTCCCAATATTCACCATATATGTAACTAATATATATAATGTAAAGCCCGAAGATAAATCTTCATCAGCAAAGAATAAGCAATAAGCGTTGCCGAAAAAGAGTATATATCTTGTTTTTCCTCTGCGATTGTACTAAATTTGCAATTCATTGGTTGGCTCTATAGTGCCAACTGACAGACGTAAATTTAGATTATATATCAATGAAAAAGATACTTCTTTTATTAGTAATATTGTTCAGCGGTGCTTTTGTCGCTATGGCTGATGATACGAATGAACAGCCCGCAAAGATAGACGCACAATGGTTTAAGGCCAATTATGCCAAAGCAGAGTATATGATACCTATGCGTGATGGCGTACGCCTCTACACTGCGGTCTATACTCCAAAGAACAAAAAGACCACGCACCCCATACTGCTTAATCGTACCCCATACGGTTGTGAGCCATACGGCAAGAAGAATTCTGCGTTTTGGCAGGATTCAATCTATCACAACTACCTATTAGCAGAATATATTTTTGTTTTTCAGGATGTACGAGGTCGCGGGATGAGTACGGGTGAGACCATAAACCTTCGCCCCTTCATCGAAAACAAGCAGGGCGATATGACCGACGAGGCAAGCGATGCATACGACACCATCGAGTGGCTGTTGAGAAAAGTCAAACGCCATAATAGTCGCATCGGAGTCTTTGGCGCCTCATACGATGGATTTTATGCATTGATGGCGGCGGCGAGTGGTCATACTGCAATCCGAGCACTCTCGCCTCAAGCGCCTGTATGTGATTGGTGGATGGGGGATGACTTTCATCGTAATGGCGCATTTGCTCTCTTTGACGCGGTTTCATTTCTGCCGAATTTCGGGCTTAAAGAACGCAGCAAAGCAACAGAAACGCCAGCGTTTGAATCTCCAATCATCGGCAACGCGTGGGATTATTTTATAAAAAACAAACCGTCGGATATATCTCGCACGCTGGCAGGCCGCATCCCCTTCTGGGATGAGATGATGCAGCACCCCAATTATGATGATTTCTGGCAGAGCCGTAATGCGTTACGCGCTGTTGATAGAATCAAGGCGCCGACACTTATAGTAGGTGGCGCATTTGATGCCGAAAACGCTTACGGCACGTGGGCATTGTATCGCGCACTGCAAGAGAGTGGCACGACAGAGGATTGTCGCCTTGTTATAGGTCCTTGGTCGCATTGCGCGTGGCGAGGTGGCGGAAAGGCCAACGCATTAGGGAATATGGAATTTAGCGAAGAGTCTCTTGCAGAGTTTTATCGTAATGAAATAGAGTTTCCATTCTTTGACCACTACCTACGCGATGCCGAATCGAGTGGCGCAACAGAATATGGAGCATTGGTATTCTTTATGGGCGAAAACTGCTGGCGTGAGATAGGGGAGTGGAATCCCGCTGAATTCTCTTCTGACTACACACTATATCTTGCAGAGGATGGGGCATTGGCAATGAACAAATCAGATATATCGGATTCATTTAGTTCTTATATTTCAGACCCTGCCAACCCCGTTCCGTACTATTCGGAGAGTGACTCTCCGCGACGTAAAGAGTATATGATGGCAGAACAGACCTTCGTGGAGGGACGCGACGACGTACTTACTTTTACTTCCCCCGTCTTGGAGCAAGATATGAGTGTTGCGGGAGTTATAGAGGCAGAATTATATGCATCTATCTCACAAACAGACGCCGACTTTGTTGTAAAAGTGATAGATATGGGGCCCGATGGCGATTATGAGATGTTGGTGCGAGGAGATATAATGCGTGGTCGTTATCGCAAGTCGGCCACCACGCCCGAAGCATTTGAACCAAACAAAATCGAGAAGATAACACTTAAGATGAATGATGTCGCTCATACCTTTATGGCTGGCCATCGTATAAAGATTCAGGTACAGAGTTCGTGGTTCCCACTATATGATATGAATCCGCAACAATTTATCGATATATATAAGGCCGAGAGCAAAGACTTTGTTCCGTGTGATATTAGGATATATCACGATGCAGAACATCCGTCACATATTCAATTACCAATAATGAAATAGAAATAATTGCCTGACACGAAAAGATAAGGTTGCCTCTTTTGAAGAAGCAACCTTATCTTTATAAACATTTATCGTTTACTCAATCTCCACCATAGGAGCATTATCGCCTACGGCCTCGCCAACGCCAACAAGAATCTGTCTTACCTTGCCAGAGTAATCCGATGTGATATTATTCTCCATCTTCATAGCCTCCAGGATTACCACAGTCTCACCGCGCTTAACATCATCTCCAACCTTTACCTTAATCTCCAAAACGCGGCCCGGCAGAGGTGCATTTATGGTATTACCTATAATCGGAGCAGGAGCAGTGGCAGCCTTAAATGCAGCTTCAACCTCAGCCTTCTTAGCAGCCTCTTTGGCTTGTTCGGCTGCAATACGAGCCTCCTCTGCTGCCTTTGCTGCGGCTGCGGCCTGTTCAGCCTCATACGCACTCTTCTTGGTATTTGTAAGGAAATTCTTAGCCACCAGCGGGAACAACTCCAACAACAATACCTCCTTCTCAGTTGCGGCCAACTTTACACCTCCAGCCTCAGGCAATTCGGGGTTAGGCTGCATCTGATACTTCGATGTATCGTAAGGAATCTCCTCTCTAAAACCACAAATCTTGAAACGGAACTCAGGGTCAATTTTTACAGGCGTATGTCCATAATCACCCTTCACAAGACCTATAAACTGCGAACTCTTGTTGGTGTACATCTCACGGCCCGCCTTCTCATCCATAGCACAGTTTACAGCCTGCGCACCGACAATCTGCGATGTGGGAGTTACAAGAGGTGGCAAACCAGCATCCATACGTACCGACGGAATCAACTCCATAGCGCGTGGCAGGATATCTTCAGATTTAAGTTGCTTGAGTTGCGCCACCATATTAGAGTACATACCTCCGGGAATCTCGGCCTTTTGTACCAACTCATTGGGAGCAGGGAATCCGAAGTAGGCCTCAATCTTCTGGCTTGCAGTCAGCAAAGCATCGAAGTCCTCGGCTTTGGCTGCCGCAACAGCCTCATCGAAATATTTATCAGAAGTCTCCGAGAAAGCAAAACGATTGGGGCGAGGTTTAACAGCTCCGAATACCGACAACTCCAACTCCTTGCGAATATCCTTCAACTGCTCGTTAATCTTGGCTACAGCCTCCATATTTACACCAATGTCGATACCCATCTTCTGGCAGAATACCCAAACCAACTCCAACGCAGGAGCGCCTGTGCCTCCACCAAACCACCAGCAGTTGGTATCAACCACATCTACACCTGCCGCAATGGCTGCAAATACCGATGCCAAACCATAACCCGGAGTAGAGTGGGTATGGAAGTCGATAGGCACATTGATGTGTTGCTTAAACAATTTAACCAAGCGACTGATACGCTCAGGCGGAATCAATCCCGACATATCCTTAATGGTAATCATATCGGCACCCAGCGCAGCCATCTGCTTGGCCTTATCCAAAAAATATTCATCGGTAAAAACAGGTTTCGGGGCCTTCTTGCCCATCAGACGCTGCCAGAATGTAGGTTGCGGATATTTGGGGTCCACAGTGTAACATACGGCACAATCGGCAATACCGCCATACTGCTTGACATATTTGATGGTAGATTTTACATTATCGACATCGTTAAGGGCGTCAAAAATACGCATAATACCCAAACCGCTCTCAATGGCATTGCGGCAGAAACCGTCGATAATCTCGTCAGTATAAGGTGCATAACCAAACAGGTTGCGACCACGTGAAAGAGCCGTAAGTTTTGATATATCACCAATCTCCTGATGAATACTCTCCAGACGAGTCCAAGGATTCTCACCCAAATAACGCATTACAGAGTCGGGTACTGCACCACCCCAAACCTCCATAGCGAAGAATCCTGCATCCTTATAATAAGGTAAGCAACGATTGATTTGCTCCTGTGCCATACGGGTCGCAAACGAAGATTGCTGGCCGTCGCGCAACGTCAAATCTCGTATTTTTATAGATTTTGCCATAATCTTAAAATGTAATTTAATGAATAACTATTATTTTCACACTAACTAACCTGCCAAAGTTCACCTTTGACTCCACGCAAAGATATAAATTTTAATTTATTTTACAATTATTTTGAAGGCTAAATATTATCTTTGCGCTTGAAAAAAGTCCATATATGTCGCCAATATTTGTCATATTGACCATTGTGTCTTATCTGTCTATTTTGCTCCTGCTCTCATTTGGCGCGGGACGTGGTGCCGACAATGCAACTTTCTTCATTGGCAATAGACGCACAAAATGGCCAATAGCGACTCTGGCAATGATAGGAGCAGCGATGTCGGGCGTGACTTATATCTCATTACCGGCATCGGTGGCAAGTGACGGATTTTCGTATATGCAGATGGTCATAGGTTTTACTATCGGCCAATTTATAGTTGCATTTGTTCTCGTACCACTATTCTATCGCTTGAAGGTGGTCTCGTTATACGAATACCTAAATGACCGTTTTGACAATGTAACACATCGTACGGGAGCGTTATGTTTTTTGGTGAGCAAACTAATTGGGGCCGCCTTAAAATTATACATCGTATGCTCTGTTTTACAAATACTTATATTCGATGAATTAAACATATGCTTTAACTTGAATGTGATATTGACAATGCTGATTGTATATCTTTTTACATTCAAGGGCGGAGTGCGTTCACTCATCATTACCGATGTATTGCAATCTCTATGCCTTATCGCAAGTATAGCCGTAGCCATATTATTCATTTGCAAAGAATTGGGGCTATCAATTAAACAAACACTTGAAGTGGTGGAGACATCGCCATATTCACAAATGTATTTTTTTGACGACGCATCATCGCCTCGTTACTTTTGGAAAATGGTTGCAGGCGGAGCCTTGTCGCTTATTGCAATGACAGGATTAGACCAAGATATGATGCAGCGCAATTTGAGTTGCAGCACGAAACGCGATTCTCAAATAAACATCATCCTGACGGCGGTATGTCAGATTGCTGTAATTCTTCTGTTTTTAGTATTAGGAGTTTTATTGTATCATTATATAGATGCGAAGCAATTGACAATGCCCGCAAAGAGTGATGATGTATTTCCAATGGTTGCTGTACAAGGTGGATTGCCGTTAATTGTTGGTATTATGTTCATTACGGGACTTATCTCAAGTACTTATTCAGCCGCAGGCTCGGCCCTGACATCACTGACAACTTCATTCACGCTTGATATTATTGGCGGAAAGCGAAGCGACGAACAACTCACACGCCTTCGTCGTGTTGTGCATCTATTGATGGCAGTGGCAATGAGTGTTATAATAATGTTGTTTGCTCATTTCGGGAGTGATAGTGTTATAAATCTGGTATTCAAAATAGCAGGTTACACTTATGGCCCGATACTCGGACTGTTTACTTTTGGATTGTTGAGCAAGAGAAACGTCAAGGAACGTTATGTGCCGATAGTGGTAGCGTTGTCACCCGTTTTAAGTTATCTCCTACAATGGGCTATGGCAAAATACTATAATTATTATATAGGTTTTGAATTGTTGGGTTATAACGCTTTATTTTGTATCTTTGGGCTATTATTAATATCGCATAAAAGTTATAAAAATGAAAAAATATAGTTGTTTATTTACAGTATTACTTGCCGTTGCACTATTTATCTCAAGCAATGCTTTAGGTCAAACAATATCTTCGGATACTCGTACCGAGATAGCAGATGTCCTCTCAAGGATAGTTCGTCGTGAGATTTTGGGAGGCGGAGCAAAGATTAATCGAATGAAGGCCGCAGGCGACAAAGTAGAGATACACGCCTCGATAGGTTTGTCGTATTATCCATTCCGCGAGGATAATGTGCAGGCAATGTACGACTCGGTAAGAGCCGTATTGCCCGAAAGATACGCTAACTACAAATTGGCGATATACACGGATAATCATCTGATAGAAGAGTTGATACCGCAATATCACAGAACATCGTCAAAGGGTGGTGTGAGATTTACAAACACATCGTCGCAACCACTTGTAAAGGCCTTATCATCACAAAACAAACCGACAGAGGGTCTCTATGGCCGACATATTGCTATGTGGCAGAGTCACGGACGCTACTTTGAGCAGGATGAAAATATCTGGCGTTGGCAGCGTTCACGCCTATGGGAGACAGTAGAGGACTTATACACACAGAGTTATGTATTGCCATATCTTGTACCGATGTTGGAGAATGCAGGCGCGAATGTATTATTGCCACGCGAAAGAGATACTCAGGTAAATGAGATTATCATTGACAACGACGAGGGCGTAGATGACACCCACTATGCAGAGAAGAATGGCTCGAAGAAATGGGCGGAAGGTGGTCGCGGCTTTGCGCATACACGCGAGGTGTATTTATCGGGGCAGAATCCTTTCCGTGACGGTACAGCCCGCACGGTAGAGAGTATAAAGAGCGGAAATGCGAGTCGTGCAGAGTGGAGTGCTGCTATACCCGAAAAAGGAGAGTATGCGGTCTACGTGTCATACGAGAGTTTTGGCAAGGAGAGTGCAGAAGATGCGACATATACCGTTCACCACAGCGGCGGCGAGAGCCGTTTTGCCGTAAACCAGACAATGGGAGGCGGTATGTGGGTATATCTGGGCCACTTCCTATTTGATGAGGGTGATGAAAAAGTATTAATATCGTTGGAAAATATATCGGCTGAGGCTGGTCGTAAAATCTCGGCTGACGGAGTGAAGATTGGTGGAGGTTATGGTAATGTGGCACGTATTCCATCGGAGAAATTCCGCGAGGAAGGGGTTGACTACGAGGCTATGACCAGCGAATATCCGCGTTTCTGCGAGGGTGCGCGCTATTGGTTGCAATGGTCGGGATTTGAGGAGGATGTATATACTCCAAAAGAGAATATGGATGATTACAAGGATGATTATATGTCGCGTGCCCACTGGGTTAATGCTGTGATGGGTGGCTCGGAGCGTCTGCCGAAAGAGGAGGGTAAACGAGTACCGCTCGATATGGCATTGGCTTTTCACTCGGATGCAGGCGTGAGATTGAACGACGATATAATCGGCACACTTGGAATATTCTACACAAAGAATAATAAAGGACGTTTTGAAGGTGGAGCAGACCGTTATTGTTCACGCGAATTGACAGATATGGTGATGTCGCAGATAGTGGGGGATATACGCTCGACATACGAGCCTAATTGGAGCCGACGAGGTATGTGGAACAGTTCCTATTACGAGGCTCGTGTACCAGCCGTTCCGACAATGCTTTTGGAGTTGTTGTCGCATCAGAATTTTGCTGATATGCGCTACGGTAATGACCCGCGTTTCAAGTTCTTGGTAAGCCGTGCCATATATAAGGGTGTATTGCGATATTTATCGAGTCAATACAATGTGCCTTACACCGTTCAGCCATTGCCCGTAGAGAGTTTTAGTGCAACGTTCCTATCGGCGGAGTCTGCCGATGTGAAGTTGAGTTGGGTGCCCGTTACGGATGAGTTGGAAGATACGGCTGATGCTGATTATTATATTGTATATACGCGCATAGACAATGGTGGTTTCGACAACGGTATTAAGGTAGAGGGCACATCGGTTGTGATGCCGCAGAAGCGAGGCAGAACATACTCTTACAGAGTGACGGCTGTAAACAAAGGCGGAGAGAGTTTTCCGAGTGAAATACTATCGTCGCATAAGGCAGAGAATGAGCGTGGACGAGTATTGGTAGTAAACGGATTTGATAGAACAAGTGCGCCTTTGAGTATTCAGGGAGACTCTATCGCAGGTTTTTACAACTACTTTGATTCGGGCGTAGGCTACATCAAGGATATATCGTTTATCGGCGAGCAACGCAACTTTGACCGTAGATTGTCAAGCGCGAGCAATGATAACAATGCATTAGGTTCTTGTTACAGCGATTATGAAACAGAGGTTATTGCAGGTAATACGTTTGATTATCCTATAGTTCACGGTAGTTCGATTGTAGAGGCAGGATTCTCATTCTGCTCGGCAAGCGCGAAGGCTATAGAGAAGGGTAGCGTCGAGATGGCTGAGTATCCGATTGTAGATATAATCTTAGGCAAGCAGCGCTCGGTGGAGATGGGTAGAGGCACATCGGGAGTCGCTTTCGAGGTATTCACCGAAGAGTTGCAGGAACGCATAACGGACTACACCAAGCAAGGAGGAGCAATATTTGCATCGGGATGCTATGTGGGAAGTGACTTATGGAACTCGCCACAAGCAGATGGCGATGACAAGGAGTTTGCACGAAGAGTATTGCACTTCTCATTCAATGGAGATATGGCAACACGCCGAGGTGTGGCGCGTATTGTGGCCTCACCTATGAAGATGGCACGACGCGATATTAAGTTCAACAGAGAGCCGTCGAAGGAGTTTTACGCAATAGAATCACCGGGATGTATTTCGCCTTATGGCAAGGGGGCGTTTATAGCAATGCGATATGTGACAAATAACCAATCGGCTGCCGTGGGTTATAAAGGAGCGGATTATCGCACAATGATTATGGGATTCCCATTTGAGGCTATACGAGAGGCTGAAGAACGTGATGTGCTGATGCGTGGAATATTAAACTTCTTGAGCGAAAAACAGACTGAAAAATAATATCAACCAAATGATGTTGAAACCATCGGCACATACTATGCGAACAATGGCAATGCCATTAGGTATGCTTGTGGGAGCATTATTCTGTCGTGAGATGGAGTGGTTGGAGAATGCTACACAAGGTTGGCTGACTCCGCTGTTTATCGGCTCGATGCTTTTTGTAACGTTCTGCAAGGTGGATGCACGAAATATACGTCTGCAGATGATGCATCTATGGCTGATTCTGTTTCAGGCGGCGGGATGCTTTGTGGTATATTACGCATTGAGGCCTGTGAGTGAAGTTGTGGCGCAGGGGGCAATGATATGCGTGCTTGCACCGATAGCGATGGGGGCTGTAGTGATTGGAGGAATGCTGGGCGCCAAAGTGGAGACAATGGTGGCATATTCGTTATTGTGTAATTTGGCTGTGGCTATTTTTGCACCAATTATATTGTCGCTTTACGGCAATGGAACGTGCAGCGTAGGGGAGATTTTAGGACGTGTAGCACCGATGCTTATTCTACCATTTGTGCTGGCGCAGTTATGCAGGCATCTGACGCCTAAAGTGGGCGGTTGGGTAGCAGCGCACGGACAGATTTCGTTCTATATTTGGCTGATGTCATTGATTGTGATTATAGGCCGTACAACCTGTTTTATTATAGACCATAGCGAGGCTGACCGTCGCATAGAGTTGCTATTGGCTGTGGTGGCATTGGTGATATGCGCCACGCAGTTTATCGTTGGACGCATAGTAGGACGCCATTATGGAGATGCTGCGGCTGGTGGGCAATCATTGGGGCAAAAAAATACAGTTATGGCCGTCTGGATGGCACAATCGTTCCTTAACCCATTGTCATCGGTAGCGCCGACGGCATATATAGTATGGCAAAATCTGGTTAATTCTTATCAGTTATATCGTTTCGGGAATAGCGCTAACGAGAAGGAAAGGCCCAAATAGGCACAACATCGTTGCGCTGAAGTATATCTCCAGGCAAAATAACCGCCTCCGATGCGAGAGGAAGCGTGTGGCGACGGCCTGCGGAGAGGGTAATCCCCGCCTTTGAATATGCCCACTCGGTTAGTTCGGTACAATACATTCGCGTAGTGTCGGAAAGGGTGTAATCGTGGTCGAAACGAATAGGTGAGCGTGCCGCCAAAAGCAGATATTGCGAGATTATTTGACGCTGTTCGCAGGTAAGATTATCCAATCGGACAATCGCTCCAGCAGACGCTTTGTCGGGGGCAAAAAACTCTTCCAATTGCTCACATCTGACACTTTCATCACCGCTACGCTGAGGCTCGATATGGATAATCGACACATCGTTGGCCTGACGGATAATTATGCCTATATGGGAGTAGCGGGCCTCTTTGTTAGCGCCTGCCGCAATAGCGCTACTTTGTAGCGTTCGGCCCAAACGAAAGGCCAAATCAGCCGAAAGAAGAGAGTCGATAGGTATGTTTAGATGTTCTGTGTGCCGAAGTGAAGGCGCAGATGGGGTGGTGCCGCAACCTGACAGCGCGGATACGGATAAAAACAGAATAATAGATATCAATCTATTTAGAATCGAGATTGGCATCAACAAGCCATTTACCGTCGGTTAAAACTACATCACAAAACTCATCCTGCGTGGTGCCATCGGCATAGACAACCTCTACGGCAACGGTGGCCTCAGTCGGCTCTTCGCCCTCCTCCACAGGGGCATACTCCTCGCTGACAACCTCCAACTTCTCGATTCCGCCCTTCTCGACAATAGAGGTGTTCACCTTCTGCATTATAGCGTAATAGATTTCGGGGTCGGCATCGGCATCAAGAGTTGTAAGGCTCAATGCTCGCTCGTAGTCGGCCTCGGCAATAGCCTTATAAAAGTGTCGCGCAACCTTGCGTGGAGATGACGTAGCGGCGCATCCCACAAAAACCACAAACGCAAGTGCGGCAACAATAACGGTATGTAGAATCTGTTTCATAGCCCAAAATTACAAAAAAATATTTCTTTTTTATAATTTTGCCGATGCAATCTTTATAGCAATGGCAAAACAACGAATTGAGAAGACAAATGTAGCCCGCCTGCTCGACAAGGCAAAGGTGGCGTACACGCTTATTCCCTATACGGTGGATGAGAATAATCTGGCGGCTACACACGTCGCCGAAGAGTTAGGGGAGGATATTGCTACGGTGTTTAAGACTCTGGTATTGCACGGCGACAGGTCGGGCTATCTGGTTTGCGTAGTGCCGGGCGATTATGAGGTCGATTTGAAGGCTGCGGCCAAAGTATCGGGCAACAAGAAGGTGGAGATGATTCCGATGAAGGATTTGTTGGCGGTGACGGGGTATATTCGTGGCGGCTGCTCGCCCATAGGGATGAAAAAGCGCTTTCCGACATACATCCACTCTACGTGCTTGGAACACGAGGCGATTTATATCAGCGCAGGTGTGAGAGGGTTGCAGGTACGTATCGCCCCGCAGGATTTGATAGATTACGTCGGTGCAGAAGTAGGGGAGATTGGCAAGATGGCAGAGCAAAAATTAGCATAAATTTTTAAGGCTTTCATATCTAAACTTAAAAAACAAAAAAGGTCACGACATAATCTTGCCGTGACCCAAATTAATGAAAAGATTAGATTTTAGCATTTATCTAACTCATATTTTGAATCAGAGTAAAACTTTTTCTAATATAATCAAGACTTACGCTATCATCATATTCATACAAACATTTTCCTCTATGAGAGTTATTTCGTAATTCTATTTTTTTGCTTTTGTGATTATAGGCTAAACAGTATCTCCTTTTATCAACATAAAACCAAACAACATTGGCTGTTTCGCCTTTATATGTTCGTATAATAATGTTTCCTTTGCTAAACTGTAATACAGCACCTAACAAGAAATACACGGTATTTGTTGTTGGTTTTGCGTGATGTTCAGCCCTTTCGACTACTCCTCTAAAATACTCTCCAATATCGTATATATCAATATTTTTTGCCATAACTTTAATATTGTGTTATATCAAAATCGACAGATGGAATGACAATTTTCTTGATAGGCAATTTAACTTTCGGATTCTCAGCCATTTTTCCATTCTTAAATGTACCCTCAACTACCTCTCCATTACTCTTTGTTATCTTTCCTTTACCGTTAAATTTACCAGCCGCATATACACCTTCAAATACATCTCCTGTGGGTAGTTTTAGTTTTACATTAATAGGCTGTAAATAATTAAGTTGATTTTCGGTAAATTCTCCACTTAACTCATCTCCATTTACCAATATTAATTTACCATTACCCTTAAAGCCTTTGTCATAATCACCTTCGTATATTATTCCAGATTCAAGAGTTATACGTATCTTTCCTTGCTCAAATCTTCCTATCTCGGGAGTTTCATATTCATACCCACCAGAACGATATTTTGTATCTTTTTCTCGAGAGCGTGAATTGCGAACATAATCAAATATCTTGGTTATATACCCATCGAAATAATCCCCATTGACATAATGTATTTTTCCTTCTCCGTCAAAATACTTCAAATCTTCACCAACATAATAATCGCCATTTTTCCATATAACACGTCCGCCATCCTCATTTTCATTGACGATGTTGTATTGAAGTGTAAAATCAGCATATTCCATAATTCTTACACCTCTAATTAAAGTATTATTAAAGACTCCTTCTTCTGTTATTTTTGCTTTATTTATAAATCGTGTATAAACTTTCTTACCCTGCCCCATAAGGGTGTTATTTTCTAATTCTCCTTCATAAGTATAGTCACTTGTCTTAAGATAACCCTTACCACTCTTATTATTATTCAGGAATAAGCCTTTATAACTCTCGTCTCCTAACACATATTCACCCTCGCCATTAAGAAGATTATTTGTAATTTTACCTTTTATGTAGTTATCTCCTTGCTGTATGTGTAAATATGATAATTGCCAACTTTCATATGTTGCTTCAATCTCCCATCCTGAATTCTTTGCGAAATAAATTCCATCACCAATATTGCCAACAACCTTTGGCTGAAGAAGAATGTCTAGATTACAGATGCCAGGATTCCACGCTGACCATTTTAACCTTCTGCCAAGAAACTCCAATTGCTCAATCTTGATATTTTTAACCAATACATCTTCGCTTAACAGAGAATTTAAACCATTTTCACTTACCGTCATTGCGAATTCTCCAGTATCTTCATCTTTATTACAATTTAATAACATATTGTAATACTCCTTACGATTTACGGTTATTTTATTGTCTATTTTAATTTGAGTGCCATTTGGTATTTTATACTCTAAATCGCCGTGCGTTATAATTTTATCACCATCTGAATAAAATGTTAATATTCCATCTTTAACGACATAATCACTACTGACTAAAGCATTGATTATTAAAGATTCCGATGCTATATCATAAACTATATCATCATTTACTGCTCCATTTTCATCGTAAGATATAAAATGTTCAGTCTTTTTATCGGCTGATGTTGTGAATCTTATTCGGGGTTTCCCGTCTAAGTAATTTTGCTGATATGATTCAATTCGCCAATCTCCTAATTCAATATACCATCTATCCCTCATAATGGTATGAGAAAAATCTTCTAATTTATCAAACGATTGAGCCTTATGAAGTTTCGAATGCATTCCTAATATTCTTTTTCCGTTATTTGAGATAGCATAAAGCGAATATTCCGAACAAAATCCATTAAGAGCCGTTGAGCCAGGTGCAATCTTAGCATCAACTTTAATAGACCCATCTGTAAAAAAGACTTTAACGGCTGTTCTTTCTCCATTTTGATAGGTATTCGTGCAAAAATGAGCACCTGTTTGAAGGTAACACTTTTCAGTTCCGTGTTTTTTGTCATTAGGTAATACTGTATATACCCTTTTGACTCTTGTCCTAAAATAATCATAATACTCTGTCATTGTCGTCAGACTTTGACCAATGACATTGGTAGTGATTAATAATGAAACCACACAAAGAGTTAGATTCTTTTTCATATGAATAGCATTCTCGGTATCGCACAACTCCTATTACGATGGGTTAGTAAAACAGAAAGTGTGGAGTCGTTCGTTTATCTGAAGATAGGCATTTGGCGTGGCCCGAACACAAATAAACAATACCCCACACTTGTAAAGTATGGGGCGGACACAGAATGTGCCAACAACGCATACGAATACAAGCAATGAGTGCTATTGCTGTCCTTGTGTTCTTAAAATCGCCAAATTTTATCTTCAAGGAAAAGCGAAACACTTTCACTAAAATATGTCTGTTGATTGCTCAACACCACAAAATTAGTAAACTTTTCGCAAAATGCAACACTCGGCAGGGGTATTGTCGTTTATTTTCTTATGCAAAGTTCTGTAAAACAAAATTCTTTCGCAAGAGGTAGTAGGGTTGAAAGAGTTGTTTTTTATAGTTATCATTGGAGAAAAATTTTAGTATAGTTGAGGGAAAATTTGGTTAAACCAAAAATTATACATACATTTGCACCACCAAAAACGAGGGGATTGGTTTTGAGGCCCGATTTTGGCGAGCGTTGATCCTGTAGCTCAGTCGGTAGAGCACAACACTTTTAATGTTGGGGTCCCGGGTTCGAGCCCCGGCGGGATCACGGAAGAAATCTCTGATAATCAAATGATTGTCGGAGATTTTTTTGTTTATACACCATTGCGAAATCGTGTCCCACTGAGTAAATGGGGAGCATTTTAGTTCTCAGAAGGAGGTTTTGCCCCTCAATTTGTCCACCCTTTTTGGGGCAAAATAGCAGATAACCGACTTATTGGTCAAAGTAAACGTAGTGACAATATGGTGACAGACTACAAAAGAAAAAGCCTTGCAGAAATTATACAAGGCTTTTCAAGTGGTGCCACCAGAAAATGAGTTTCATTTCTAAATGGCTCTATATCTTTGCATTAAAGAATCGCAACAAATGTAATCTCCCGCTATTGCTCCACCTAAATTCTGCACCATTTTGCAGTGTCTCGCAGAGTCGAGTTCCTACTTTGATGCAAAGGTAGTGAAAATATTTGAAACAGAAATAGGTACGCAAAAATTTTACTCCACCTCAGTTCGTAATCCCTATTCTTACCTTCTGTTAAGATTGTTAAAGGCATCAATTAGCAAAGATATACTATCTATGACGGTCATTGTTCCGTGCTTGGCTATCTGCTGATAGCACTCTTCAATTTGCCGTTGACATTCAACAGCAAGATTATATTCTTCTAGTGTATAAGAGCCTATAATCTGAGCTTTGGATACAATGTAATTGCATATTTGAGACAGCTCTACAATCATTGAACGAAAACGAGCAATTTGAGCTACATTATATACTAATGATGCTCCACCAACAATCATTCTTGCCTTTTCATCCTTTATTGCGGCTACCTTTGCTGCAATAAAAGCAACATCTATTACGGAATTATTCATATCTAACCGTATTACTAAAATGGTTCATAATCATAACCTATCATAAAATATAGAAAAAGTCTGGTTTTTACATATTATATGATAGGTTGAGTAATTTCTACTTCTCCTTCAACTTCTTAATTTCCCTATCAAAATCACTTTCGAGTAAATCCATTTCTCGTTTGCGATATATCTCAAACTCCTTCTCTGCCTTGGCGATGGCTTGTTGGTGCGAAACATTGCCCTTACCAATGAGTACTTTGCGCTTATGTGCGATGATTTGACCATCAAGAGCCTCTATCCAATCTTTCATTGTCATTGGATTCATTTCCAATGCCTGGAACTCTGCAAAATCCAAGAATCCTGAAACAAGAAGATTCAAGCGTTGCAACTCTATCTCAGAGAGGTAGTTCTTGGCTATCTTTACATCGTCTTTTGTAACATAATCGCCTTTGAAGTTTGTCATACCCACAAACGGTTTTTCATTATCCACGCGATTGTAGATAACCTCAGCAGCGGTATTCTCGTGGACAGCATAGTGCAACTTGTTCTGCACCGTAGCAAAGAACATCTTTGTCATTTCACTACGGGGGTCATAGTCTGTTGCTGTGGCATAAATATCTGTTACCTGCTGATAGAAATTACGCTCACTGCTACGGATATCCCTTATGCGCTGTAACAACTCGCGGAAATAACGGTTGCCACCCTGCTTCAAACGCTCATCATCCATCGCAAACCCTTTCTGTATATACTCATGGAGTCGTTGGGTTGCCCAACGGCGAAAACGGGTAGCTACCTGCGACTGCACACGATAACCTAAAGCGATAATCATATCGAGGTTGTAATGAGCAACATCACGAGATTGTGTTTTACCTTCCATAGCTCCATGCTGAGTGGTTATTCGGAAATTCCGAACAACCACTGTTTTATCAAGCTCACCGTCTTCAAATATATGCTTAATATGTTCACTTACATTCGATTTGCTCGTCTGGTAAATATCTGCTAGCTGATTTTGTGTCAGCCACAAATCCTCATCTGCAAATCGCACCGATACACGAGTAATCTCGTTATCGTCTTGGTACAATATTATCTTATTCTCTTCTTTCATCTTCCTCTAATGCTTCATTATGGTTTTGAATTTGCTCATCCAAAATGCGGTCAAGCTTATCCATATACCTATCCATAAACTCCATATCCTCTCTCCAACTTTTATAGTCTTCGTACTCCTCTTCTTCTGTGTACATTTTAGATCTTTTTAGCATTATTTAGAGAGTATAGTATACCCAACCCTTTTGCTGTAAGTCGGTATTTCTGATTTTGACTTTTAGGTTTGTTTGGAATAGTCTGCTCCAATATGCTAGCCTCCAAAAGTGGATGAATATATTTCCTCCTAAATTTAGTTCTATCTGTAAAGCCCATAAATGCTAACATTTCACCAAAAGAGCGTGCTTCAGTACAGAATACAATCAGTTTATCAAGGTTTTCAATATTAGGTACTGACTGGGTGCCAACTGGGTGCCGACTGGGTGCCGACTGGATGCCATCTTGTACACTTATAGGCAAAGTAATACGGATAAAGTTGTCCGTAAACTTGAAACAATCTTCACCGTATGCACGCAGGATACGGGGAATACCAGAACCTAATGATTCTACCAATTCCACATCGCGGTAGATACGCATCAGTTCCTTGTTGCGTGGAATGGATATACCATTGAAGAACTCCTCTTTTGTGAGAGATTCGGGCAAACGACCAGCAGAAGTTATCTCGAGTCTGTCGGGGAATATCTCAAACTTGGGCGGAACTTCAAATGAGTAGTCGTTATGCACAATGGCATTGATGACAGCCTCGCGTAAAGCAACCTTATTCCACAATGGAGTTTCAATACGCTCCATTGGGGTTATGGTTGCAGCTACCTTGTTCTCAATATCCAGTTTTGACAATACACTCTTGGTCGCTTTGATAAGAGAGCAGTAT
>JAFQCA010000011.1 GCA_017399485.1 Alistipes sp. | reverse complement strand
TTTGTTCCAAGATGAGTTGTACATCAATGCAAATCACGCAAGTATGTAGAAATCAGAACAGTTGCCAACTCATTACCTCGTTCTCAAACTTTCCGCATAAACTTTTTATTCTTAGCGGATTATGAGATTATTCCAAAAATACTATATATTTTTGTATTGGCAAACCGTATGAGGATGAAAGATTGTGGGCGTTGTGTCAAAAAATATTATGCTTGTTAAGGAATAATCACTTTTGTGATGTGAGCGAATAAGCGCAGCGGCAGTATTATGAAAACAGACTACCTATTATAATTTCGAAAATTACTATATTTTTATTCGCAATGTGCTTGTGTTTTAAGGATGTAAAAGATTGATTAGGATAATTAGTGTGAAAAATACGTAAAAAAGTTGGTCAAAAAGGTGGGATATTAATTTTTTTTCATACTTTTGTAAAGTGAATTTGCGGTTGTAAGTTCGTGATTAAGCGGACATTGTGACCGCAAATTTATTTAACTTCAAGTAATTGAGCATATAACACAATTTTTAACAAAAAACATACTCTTATGTAATTAAACTTTTTACTGCTTAATGAAGAGACACTTGACCTTTTTGGGGGCTATGTTTTTAATAGCCGGCTCTGCCGTCGCGCAGGAAGTAAACAGTAGTGCGCAGATGCAGAAGTCTTCATCCGGGGAGGATGTGAGCGCCAATGAAATTGTAGATTACACTCCGTCAATCTCGCTTGATTCGAGGTTTGGATTTAACGGAATAGTCTCCGGTGGGGCTGCTGGTTTTGGCGGCGATGGCTTGTATCTTAACGTTGACGGTAAAATAAGTAAACATTTCTCGTATTCGTTGTGCCAGAAGTTCTTTTCGGCCAATGGCGACGATGACTCCGTTTTTGATAATACCGATTGGCTTACATTGAGTTACGATGTAGGTGGCTTTACTTTTACGGCGGGTAAAGATGTCGTGATGGTTGGTAGTTACGAATATGACGCTTACGACATAGATTCATATTTCGATATGAACTCAATGTTCTATAACAGTTTTGCTTGCTATCAGTGGGGCGTTAAGGCTATGTGGACCAACCCCTCAGAGACAACATCGCTGGCTTTTCAGGTCACTAATTCTCCATTTGCCTATATTCCCAAAGAGGATAATCTCTATGCCTATAACTTGGGCTGGTATGGTGCGTGGGATTGGTATGAATCAATCTGGACGGTAAATATGTTTGAGTACGAGCGTGGCAAGTTTGTAAATTGCATCGCTTTAGGTAATATGTTCTATGTCGGAAACCTATCGCTCGGCGTGGATTGCATTATGCGTGGAGCCGATGTGAAACAGGTTGGCAAGGACGAGATTACTGTAAACTTTATGCCTTCGTATGAGTTTGGTGATAAATTCCGTTTGTTCGGTAAGGTCGGCTGGGAGCGTAGTGGCGAGAATCTGCCATACGACTTTTGGGGCGAATACCTATCGACTGAGGATATGATTCTTGCCAACGAGGAGAATCTGGCTACGATGCCTGCCTTCCTTATTGCAGGTGAAGATTATTGGTTCTATGGTGCGGGGTTGGAGTACTTCCCTTTGAAAGAGAATAAGAGTGTACGCTTGCACGCAGCGTGGATGTCAAACAATTACACTAATCGTAACGCTGTAAATGTAGGTTTGACGTGGAAGTTCGACCTCGTGAAGGCGTTTAAGCGCATTGTTAATAAATAGAGTACAAACAATTTAGTATATTTAGTCAAGAAATGGGAGAGTCAAATTTCATCATCGAGTTGAGCCATATCAGCAAGTGTTATGGAGATAAGTGTGTTTTGGATGATGTTAGTTTGTTTGTAAAGAAGGGTGAGTTTGTGACGATTCTCGGCCCCTCAGGTTGTGGTAAAACCACTCTTTTGAAGATATTGGCAGGTTTTGGTACTGCCACATCGGGCGAGATTAAGATTGCTGGTGCAGATATTACCGATGTACCGCCTCATCTTCGCCCTGTAAATACGGTTTTTCAGCGTTATGCTCTGTTTCCGCATTTGAATGTCTACGACAATATTGCCTTTGGCCTTAAGTTAAAAAAGGTTAAGCAGGATGAGATAGATGCTCGCGTAAGAAAAGCATTGAAAATGGTGGGTATGACCGATTATGAGTGGCGTGATGTAAATTCACTCTCTGGTGGTCAACAGCAACGTGTGGCTATTGCACGAGCCATTATCAACCGCCCGCAGGTGCTTCTGTTGGATGAGCCTTTGGCCGCGCTGGATTTGAAGATGCGCAAGGATATGCAGATGGAACTCAAGGATATGCATAAAACGTTGGGCATCACATTCGTATATGTCACACACGACCAAGAGGAGGCCTTGACATTGAGTGATACGATTGTCGTGATGAGCGAAGGAAAAGTTCAGCAGATAGGTACTCCTACCGATATATATAATGAGCCTGTAAACTCATTTGTTGCCGATTTTATTGGCGAAAGCAATATCCTCAATGGCGAGATGATACGCGACAGGGTTGTGAAATTTATGGACCGCGAGTTTGAGTGCGTTGATGAGGGCTTTGGCGAGAACTCTCCTGTAGATGTGGTTATTCGTCCAGAGGATGTGTACATTATGGCTCGCACCGATTCGGGAATGTTCGATGGAGTGGTTCAGTCGTGCATATTCAAGGGTGTGCATTATGAAATGACGGTGCTTACCCCCAACGGCTATGAGATAATGATTCAAGATTATAATGCCTTTGAGGTTGGTCAAGAGGTTAGTATGATTGTCAAGCCGTCGGATATACACGTTATGCGCAAGGAGCGTATATGTAATACATTTGAGGGCAAGATGATAGACTCTACCCACGTCGAGATATTGGGTGCGCAGTTCCTTTGCAACGAGGTGGCTGATGCTTTAGAGGGCGAGAGTGTAGTGGTGGAAGTGCCGTTCAATAAGGTGGAGTTGATGGACAACAAAGAGGATGGCCAGCAGGTTGGCGATGTAAGATTCATACTCTATAAAGGCGACCACTATCATTTGACAGTACGCACAGCCGACGGCGAAAACATCTATGTTGACACCACAGACGTATGGGATGATGGCGACATTGTCGGTATAAAGATTCAGGCCGATGATATTGTCATCAAAAGAAAGCAGTAAAATAGGGTAGTAACCGATGTAATTTATTCGAAGATGAAAGCATTGATGCGATTCTTTATGCGAAGGCAAAATTGGAGCCTGCCATATTTTATCTTTATGCTGATATTTGTGGTTTTGCCCCTTGTGCTGATATTTATATATGCGTTTCAAGATGCTGACGGCAATTTTACGTTTGATAACTTCTCGAAGTTTATCTCAAGCCCCGAAGCCGCCAATACGTTTGTGTACTCAATCGGCATAGCAATAATCACAACAGTGTTGTGTATCCTGCTCGGCTATCCTGCAGCATACATATTAAGCAACAGAGAGTTATGCCGCTCGCGCGTTATGGTCGTGTTGTTTATTTTGCCGATGTGGATTAACATATTGGTACGTACGCTGGCAACTGTTGCGTTGTTTGATTTTATGCGCTTGCCATTGGGCGAAGGGGCGTTGATTTTCGGTATGGTCTACAACTTCCTGCCATTTATGATTTACCCAATCTACAACACTATGCAGAAGATGGACCATAGTTATATCGAAGCAGCGCAGGATTTGGGCGCAAATCCTTTGAAGGTCTTTACAAAGGTGATGTTGCCGTTGTCGATGCCCGGCGTTATGAGTGGTGTGATGATGGTCTTTATGCCGACGATTTCGACATTCGCCATTGCCGAGTTGCTAACGATGAACAACATCAAACTGTTTGGTACAACCATTCAGGAGAATATAAATAACGGTATGTGGAACTATGGCGCAGCCTTGTCGCTCATTATGTTGGTGATAATATTTGCCAGCGAACTATTTAGCGATAGCGACGAGGAGCGTGCCACTAACGAGGGAGGTATAATCTGATGAAGAGATTCTTTGCACAAACATATCTGTGGCTATTGCTTGCGATGCTCTATGCGCCAATCGTGATTATCGCCATCTTCTCGTTCACAGAGGCTAAAGTGCTGGGTAATTGGACGGGATTTTCGACAAAACTATATACTTCGCTCTTTTCGGGTGGAGTACATCACTCGTTGCTCAGTGCAATCGAGAATACGCTCATCATTGCTATTGTGGCGGCGGCTTTGTCTACTTTGCTTGGTAGTGTGGCGGCTATCGGAATCCACAATCTGCGAGGCCATAAGAAGATTGTAATGAACACGCTGAATAATATCCCGATGCTTAACCCCGATATTATTACAGGTATCTCGTTGTTTCTGCTGTTCGTCAGTTTGGGTATTACGCAAGGTTACGCAACCGTAATATTGGCTCACGTTGCATTTTGTACGCCCTATGTGGTGTTGTGTATTATACCACGTCTGCAACAGATGAATCCCGATATTTATGAGGCTGCATTGGATTTGGGCGCTACTCCATTTCAGGCTATGCGTAAGGTTATAATTCCCGAAATCAAACCTGGTATGATATCTGGTTTTATCTTGGCATTCACGCTTTCGATTGACGACTTTGCCGTTACAATCTTCACCATCGGAACAGGCGGTCTGGAGACACTCTCGACATACATCTATGCCGATGCGCGTAAGGGGGGGCTGACTCCAGAGTTGCGCCCGCTGTCAACCATTATTTTCGCGACAGTATTATTGTTGCTTATCATCATCAATGTGCGCTCGCAACGCGCTGCTAAAAAGAAGGAGGCTTTGGTAAAATGAGAAAGATAGTTTGGATATTGTTGGCGGTAGGTACTCTGTCGCTAACCTTTGTCGGATGTAACCAGTCGGAGGCCCGAAAGTCCATCCTTAAAGTCTATAATTGGGCTGACTATATTGACGAAGACTTGTTGTCGGAGTTTGAGGAGTGGTACAAGGAGCAGACGGGCGAGGAGGTCACAGTTGTATATCAACTATTTGATATCAATGAGATTATGCTTGCCAAGATTGAGCGAGGCAAGGAGGATTTCGATGTGGCCTGCCCATCGGAGTATATCATCGAGCGAATGTTGAAGAACGACCTGTTGCTTCCGCTGAACAAGGATTTCGGCTCTACGCCCAACTACTTGGGCAATGTCTCACCTTATATCCACGATGTGTTTGACAAGATTGATGGCAATGGTAAAAATGCCAATGACTATTCGGTGGGTTATATGTGGGGTACGACGGGATTCCTATATAATAAAAAGTATGTGACCGAGCCCGAAGTAGATACTTGGAGTGCGTTGTGGGAGCCAAAATTCAAGGGCAAGTTGTTCGTAAAAGATGCATTCCGCGATGTGTACTCGCCGTTGCTGATTTATGCTAATCAGGAGCGTATCAAACGAGGTGAGGTTACGATGGATGAGTTGATGTACGACTCATCTGACGAATCTATCGCTACGGTGGAGGCTCTGCTCAAAAAGACCAAGCCCAATGTGGCGGGCTGGGAGGCCGACTTCGGTAAGGAGATGATGACCAAAGAGAAGGCTATTCTTAATCTTACGTGGAGCGGTGATGCCGTGTGGGCTATCGAAGAGGCTGCAGAGGTCGATGTCGAGTTGGATTACACTGTGCCTAAAGAGGGTAGTATTGTGTGGTTTGACGGATGGGTAATTCCCAAATATGCTAAAAACGTTAAGGCTGCAAGTTACTTCATCAACTTTATGTGTATGTCGGAGAATGCCATACGCAATATGGAGGAGATTGGTTATGTGAGCGTCATAGGTACTCCCGAAGTTATGGAGTATATGTCGGAGTCAGCCGTTGAGAGTGGCTTTGATGAGCCTCAGGATTTGAGTTATTTCTTTGGCGAGGAGGCTGACAGCGTTGTGATAAATCCTGTTCTGTATCCCGATAAGAGCGTTATCGAGCGTTGTGCTATGATGCACGACAGTGGCCCTCGTACGGCTGCGTTGTTGGAGATGTGGTCCAGAGTCAAGGGCGACAACCTCAATAATTGGATGGTGATAGTAATTCTTGTTGCCATTGTAGCCTTGCTCGTTGCAGGTATAATGCGTAAGATTAATCGTCGCCGCCAACGCCGCAGAAGATGGTAGAAACATAGGATGGGTGAAGGTGCCCACAAAAAAGGTAACGTTACAAAAAAAAGACTCGGTAACCGCGAAGGTCCGAGTCTTTTTCTTTATGTCGTTATTCATTGTCCTATTTGAACGGGATGGCCTTGTGCAACTTCTTTTTGGGGGTCTTGAGCACCTTGTCGATAGCCTCGCAAACCATAGGCTCCATAACGGTGCGGTAGCACTCCAGATTGGGGTGGCAAGTGTCACCGCTCCACTTTGCAGGAAGACCGCCCTTCTCGTCTGTCAAAGCGGGGTGGTAGTTGAGATAGTAAATGTCGTTCTCCTTAGCATAAGCCTCAAGCATTACATTCATCTCACGAATCAGTGGCGCAGGGCTAATCTCACGACGCCAGCCAAATACCGATGTGGGAGTTACAGAGCAAAGAACGACCTTTATGCCGTTGGCCTTTGCAAGTTCGCACATCGAGATAATGTTGCCCAATGTGTTCTCTGGCTTGATATAGCCATTGTTTTGAGCGATATCGTTTGTACCAGACAAAATCACTACACACTTGGGGTTAAGGTCGATAACATCACGGCGAAAACGCACCAACATCTCTGATGATGTCTGGCCTCCGATACCACGACCAACAAAGTTGTTGCTATCGAAGAATTCGGGGTCTTGACGAGCCCAGCCATCGGTAATAGAGTTGCCCATAAATACAGCATCGGGGCGTACGTCGCGCGCCAAAACCTCTTCATTGGCCTTTTCGTAACGACCAAACTGAGCCCAATCCTTCTTCTTGTCTTGTGCAATGGCCGATACGGCAAATACACACATAAGAGCGGTAAATAGTATTCGTTTCATAAATTATAAATATTTAATAGATTATTTACTACTACAAATGTATAAAAATCTAATTTAATATCCCGTTCTTTAGCCGAAAATTATTAAATTTGCACATCGGAAAAATTAATAAAACTCAAGCATAAATGAAAAGTATTACAGCAACGGCATATACACTTAAGTGTGTTGCCACAAATCGTGAATTTGAGGATACGGGCTGGCTTTTGGAGGATAGTCAGTCGGATGAGCCTTCATTGGTGAGAGCCGTTTATAAAAATAAACAACTTGAATTAAAGGGCGACGAATATGGCTTGTACACATTCTGTGATTGGTTGCCTGTGAGTCGCGCATTGAAGGGCTCGGCTGCTCCCGTGACATTCCGTAGCGAGGGTTTGGGCAAGCACTTGGGATTGAACAATCTTTATATTACACTCAATGGATACTCTCCGCGTCACGGTGCTGCGATGACAACCTGTTCGTTCAAGGAGACTGAGGCATTCAGCGTATGTGGTCGCGCCAAGGCCGACGAGGAGCGTGTATTGGTCGTAGCCTCTGCGGGTAATACTGCTCGTGCATTTGCTCGCGTATGCTCAGAGAATAATATCCCGTTGTTGTTGTCGGTGCCTGCCGATAACCTGTCGGCTATGTGGTTTGAGAAGCCGCTGAATAAATGTGTGAAACTTATTGCTTGTGAGAAGGGCGGCGACTATTTTGATGCTATCCACTTGAGCGATATGGTATTGAAGTCACCACGTTTCTATGCCGAGGGTGGCGCAAAGAATGTTGCTCGTCGCGATGGTATGGCGACGACTGTGCTTTCGGCTGTCACTACAATAGGTCGTATCCCCGATTATTATTTCCAGGCTGTAGGTAGTGGCACGGGAGCCATAGCCGCTTGGGAGGCAAATATGCGACTTATCGAAGATGGTCGTTATGGCGACAATACAATGAAACTAATGGTATCACAGAATGCTCCCTTTGTGCCGATGTATGATGCGTGGAGAGCAGATTCTCGCGCTATGTTGCCGTACGATGCCGACAAGGCTCGCCGCGATGTTGCCATAATTGATGCCAAAGTATTGTCTAACCGCAAGCCGCCTTATGGTATAAAGGGCGGTCTGTACGACGCTTTGAAGGCTACCGATGGCGAGATTCTGGTTGCTACAAATATGCAAGGTCGCAAGGCTGCAAAACTCTTCAAGGAGTTGGAAGGTGTGGATATTCATCCTGCGGCAGGTATTGCTACGGCTACTTTAATCAAGGCTGTTCAGGATGGTAAGATTGACAAAGATGCTGTTGTGATGCTTAATATCACGGGTGCAGGCGAGGAGGCATTCAAGGCTGAGCACGATGTTGTTTACAAGGAGCCGGACCGCGTATTCCCGCTTAACGCCACAACGGAAGAGGTTGTCGAGGCTGTTGAAGCACTCTTTAGTGATGAGGCATAATAAGTAAGGGTTATATAACGAAAGTTAGGTTAATAAAGAAGAGATTATGTTGTATCCTATTCGTTTTACTCCGCTTTTGAAAGAGCGAATTTGGGGAGGTAAGACTCTGTTGGCTAATGCCAAGCAGGGTAAGGCAAAGAAGATTGACGCTTCGTTACCGTATGGTGAGAGTTGGGAGTTGTCGGCTGTTAAAGGCGATGAGTCGGTTGTGGCTAACGGCTTCTTGAAGCGTAATAATATAGAGGAGATTATCGAGGTGTATATGGGTAATCTTATCGGTGATAAGGTTTACGATAAATATGGCTTGACTTTCCCGTTGCTTATTAAGAGCCTCGACTGTCACGATGTTTTGTCGGTGCAGGTGCATCCCGATGATGAGTTGGCTGCCGAGCGTCACGACTCTTATGGCAAGACCGAGATGTGGTATGTGGTGGATGCCGAGCCTGAGGCATTTATCTATATCGGATTTAATCGCAAGGATATTACGCGAGAGGAGTATATTGCCGCCATTAATGAGGGCCGTTTGCCTGAACTGCTAAATCGGGTGGAGGTTAAAGCGGGTGATACGTTCTTTATACCCGCAGGCACGATTCACGCATTGGGCAAGGGTGTTGTTGTGTTGGAGATTCAACAAACTTCCGATATTACCTATCGCGTATATGATTGGGAGCGTGTGGATGAAGATGGCAGACCGCGTGAACTGCATACGGCTTTAGCGGTTGATGCCATAGATTTTGCAAGCGACAAGGAGCGTTGTATTATGCATTATAACGCCAAGAAAAATGCTCCGACAGAGATGGTGCGATGCGACTACTTCACTACAAACATCATAGAGTTGGAGGGTAGTGCAGAGCGCGAATTGGAATCGTTAGACTCTTTCGTGTTGTATATATGTGCCGAAGGTGAGGCCGATGTATGTATGGGAGACAGTAAGGAGCATCTTGAGGCCTTTGATTTGGTGATGATTCCTGCCGAAGCCGACAGCATTAAGTTAAGTGGTAACGCAAAATTATTGGAGGTATATATCGAGTAGGAGTATAATCTTTATAATAAAGAAATAGCACGACCATAGGGCCGTGCTATTTTTATGTGGTTAAATAACTTATGCAAAGAATAGAATTAGCAATTGTGCTACCAACACTCTCAAGAACATTGCAAGCGGATATACCGTAGCATATCCTACTGATGGAGCATCGGTTGATGTTTGCTCTGACGAAAAGGCCAATGCAGGAGGATTGGTAGATGAGCCTGACAATACTCCTATAAGCGTGAAATAGTTTAGTTTGAACAGCATCTTGCCGATGATACCACCCAATAGCAGTGGGATTATCGTAATCAAAGCACCGTATAAAATCCACATATAACCACCATTAAGTATGGTCGGCACGAAGTTATCGCCTGCACCCAAGCCGACACCTGCCAAGAATAGGGCAATGCCTATCTCGCGCAGCATAAGATTGGCGCTCATAGTGGTATAGGTAACGAGTTTATAGTGCGGTCCGTAACGGCCTATAAGGATTGCAACGATAAGAGGACCTCCTGCCAAACCCAACTTTACGGGCTGCGGGATACCTGGCAAATGGAATGGAATACTGCCGAGAATAACACCTAACGCCACACCAATAAATATAGGAATGAGGTTCGGATGACGAAGACGCTTGAGCGAGTTGCCAAAACGTTTTTCTGCCTGTGCAACCGATAATTCAGGGCCTACAACGGTAACACGGTCTCCCAACTGCAACTCCAGGTTGCCTGCCGCAACAAGGTCAATGCCTGCTCGGTTAATACGGGTGATTGTCACTCCGCACGATGAACGTATCTGTAATGCTGACAAGCGCATACCGTTGAGTTCGGGCTTGGTGATAAGTATTCGGCGCGAAACCATATCTTTCGACAAGTCGTGCCAATTCATCTCAATCTTCTTGCCCAACAACATCTCCACAGCCTCAGCATCCTCGGGAGCGGCCACAACCAGAATTTTATCGCCACAGTGTAGTATAGTCGTAGCGTCAACCAATTCGGGTGTCGAATCTTTATGGCAAATACGTGATATTACGAAGTCGCGCAATAATAATTTGTGTATCTCCTCTACTGTTTTGCCATCAATAGCACTATTCTGTATCTCTACCGATGTGCGTACAGTTGTAGGGTTCTTGTGTGCATCAGCGCCTATGCCAGCCTCCTCCTCTTCGGCTTTTGAGTTAATACGCAAGACGTAGCGTAAGGCAAGAATTGTCAATATCGCACCTATAACGCCCAAAGGGTAGGCTACGGCATATCCCGTTGCAATATCAGGGGCGTCAGCACCTCCCGCGAGGTCGCTATATGCTTGCTGCGCGGCACCCAATCCCGGCGTGTTGGTTACGGCTCCAGACATAATTCCCACCATTGTAGTAATTGGGAGTCCTGTGATGTAGTATAGCGATATTGTAGTAATTGCGCCAAGTAGCACAACAATGATTGCGAGTTGATTTAACTTTACTCCACCTGCTCTAAATGATGCAAAGAAACCCGGTCCAACCTGCAATCCTATAGAGTAAACGAAAAGGATTAGGCCAAACTCTTTCATAAAGTGGAGCAGATGCTCATTGATGTTAATTCCAAAGTGGCCGAGTGCTATACCTACAAACAGAACACAAGTAACGCCAAGTGATATGCCCGCAATCTTCACTTTGCCAAACATCACACCGAAGGCGATGACAATAGCCAATACCAATACCGAGTGAGCGACTCCGCCTCCCCAAAGAGACTCCGAGCCCCACAATAAATCATTAATAAACTCCATAACCTAACCTTTTTGCAATAATTATTACGCCTAATGGACGTATAACAATTCCAAAACCAAAACAAACCTTTGTAAAAAAAAGCGACTGAAAATTCAGTCGCTCCTCTTACTCTCTTCTCGCGGTGCGTAGGGGACTCGAACCCCTGACCCCGTGCGTGACAGGCACGTATTCTAACCAGCTGAACTAACGCACCATTTGCTGATTGCGATTGCAAAGGTAGTACAAAAATTCGAATCTGCAAATTTTTTATACGTTTTTGCGCAATTTTTCTCACTCAAATATCGAAAATTGCACGCTGCCATAACTGCGCAAACGGCTAAAACGCGGATGAGAACTGAAATCCTTGTTTTTTGAGTGCTCAAATATGAATATTCCACCCTCTTTGAGCAGTCCTTTATCGAGGACCATATCGACCACCGACTCACTCCCTTCGAGGTCGTAAGGAGCATCCGAAAAAATCACATCATACTTCTTCGCGCAACTCTTAAGGTAGAGAAATACATTAGCCTTGACGGGATGTATGTTTGTCAATCCATACGTTTTTGCAGTCGTGCGAATGAAATTATAATGTACGGCATTTATCTCAACCGAAGTGACCGATGCTGCACCGCGTGATGCAAACTCATAACTTATAGAGCCTGTTCCTGCAAACAAATCCAACACGTCGATACCCTCAAAATCAACAACGTTACCCAAAACATTAAACAGATTCTCCTTTGCAAAATCCGTAGTAGGGCGGGCTCGCAGATTTTTTGGCGGATTTATGGTACGACCTCCGCAACTGCCGCTTATGATTCTCATTGCTATACCTTATATTATATATACACCTTAAAAAAGTGTCCGCCCCAGCGTTGGAGCGGACATCTTATATTTGAAGATTGGTGTGGGTTTACTCACCCCAGTTACCAGCCTCGTTATTACTACCCTCCATAGAGCCGAACTTCAAACCAGCATACTCGTTGAAGTTATATACACGGTCATCGATGAGGTTGATAATATTCTGACGATACTTCACAGTATCAAGATATGCCTTGTAAGGTGCACGGCACTCTACAACAGGAATCTCAACGTTTGAACCTGTTACAACCTTGCCAGCCTCAAGGATAAACTCCATATTGTTGGTATAAGGTATGTAACGCAAATCCTCTACCTGCTCCTTTGTGAGTTTGCGAGGGTTGAAGATAGTATCGATAACAGCGAGGTTGTACTTCTCGATGTTCTTCTTTCCAGCCTTCTTCAACTTTGCCAATGCTACAGAGTCATCCTCGTCAACCAACTTGCGCTCCATCTCCAATGAGTCATTCAAAATGAAGTAGATAAGAGAGTCAAAGTTGTCTGTAAACTGCTGATACTTGCTCTTGTAAGCACGCTCTGCAGCACGGATAGCCTTCAATTTAACAACTACTTCTGCATTTCGAGTCTTCAACTCTTTTTCGAAACTAAGTGGATTGTGAATAAGTGTAGCGATTACGTAAATCAAGCCTACAATCACTAATCCGAGAAAAATTTGAATTGCTTTTTTCATTTTTTGTTATTTGTTATTAAGTTTGTATCAAATTTAACGGTAAAACCGACGACAAAATGCTTAACACTTATATCGCAGGCCAAATTTACGCAAAAATCTCTTTTGAAACAACTTTTAGCCAGAAAAAAGTTATAGAAAAGTTGTCTGAATGGATTTCTTCACCCGATTATGCGCAAATTTTCATCTTAAATGGCTATGCAGGTACAGGAAAGACCACTCTTATTGCTGCATTGGTTGCCGTTTTGGAGGAAGTCGGAATCAAAAGTGTTTTGTTGGCTCCAACGGGGCGTGCCGCCAAAGTCTTGACACGCTACTCCCATCGTCAGGCTCATACCATCCATAAACGTATCTATCGCGAAAGGACCAATGCCGATTATGAAACAAAGTTCTCGCTCGACTTTAACAAGGAGCGAGGGGCTGTATTTATTGTCGATGAGGCCTCGATGCTGTCGGACACTACGGGCGATGGCCAGATTTTCGGTAGCGGCTCATTGTTGGATGACCTTATTAAATATGTACGCAGTGGTAAGGAGTGTCGATTGTTGTTGGTCGGCGATAATGCCCAGTTGCCACCCGTCGGGGCCGATTACTCTCCTGCTCTGGATGAGTCGGTAATGCTTGGTTACGGCGATGTTGTATATGCGTCGATGGATGATGTGGTACGTCAAGACGTTGATTCGGGCATATTGTTTAATGCTACGATGCTGCGTTGTATGATTGAGAGCGACATAGAAGAAGTTCCTCAATTCGATATGCATTTTCCTGATTTTGAGGCCATCGGCGGGTTGGATATTATGGAGAAGTTGCAAGATGCCTATGATAAGTATGGTAGCGATGAAACCATAATTGTCACACGCTCGAACAAACGCGCCAACCGTTATAACGAGGGCGTAAGACGTTACAATCTCTCGGCAGAGGAGGCTATCGAGAGTGGGGATAGGCTGATGGTCGTGAAAAACAATTACCACTACACCGAGCGAATAGAGAATTGCCCTATGTCGTTTATCGCCAATGGAGATATTGCTCTTCTAAAGCGTATTCGCCGATTCGAGGAGTTCTACGGATTCCGTTTCGCCGATGCGGTGTTGTCGTTTGCCGATTACAACGACACGGAAATAGAGTGCAAGATTTTGCTTGACACCATAAATTCCGAATCGCCGTCACTCACCCGTGACGAGAGCCGTCGTCTGTTTGATGAGGTTGAACAGGATTATTTGGATATACGCAGTAAAATCAAGCGTTACAAGGAGATACGCGAGAATCCTCACTACAATGCCGTGCAGGTAAAATTTGCCTATGCCGTCACTTGCCATAAGGCGCAGGGCGGTCAGTGGCGAGCCGTATTCATTGACCGTTGTCTTTTTGGCGATGAACCTATGTCTAAAGATATGTTGCGTTGGCTGTATACTGCCATTACACGTGCCACCGATAAAGTCTATTTGGTTAATTTTGATGACCGTTTCTTTGAATAGTCCACTAAAAAAGGCTATCTTTGTGGGGTAAGAAACTATAAACGATGGCTGTTGAAAAAAAATATGTGGAGACGCCTCTGATGAAGCAATATTATCAGATTAAGGCTGTACATCCCGATGCTATATTGCTGTTCCGTGTAGGGGACTTTTATGAGACCTTTGGCGATGACGCCATTAAGGCGAGTTCTATTTTGGGTATTACCCTGACAAAGCGCGCCAATGGCGCTGCTTCATCTGTTGAACTTGCCGGTTTCCCATTCCACGCTGTTGATGTCTATCTGCCCAAATTGGTACGCGCAGGTGAGCGTGTCGCTATATGTGAGCAGTTGGAGGACCCTAAAACAGTCAAGGGCTTGGTTAAACGAGGTGTTATCGAGTTGGTAACTCCGGGTGTAGTTCTGGGCGATAATATTCTGCCGAACAAAGAAAACTCTTTCCTTGCATCAATCTATTTTGGTGCAAAAAGCACGGGCGTTTCATTTCTTGATATATCAACGGGAGAATATTTTTTGGCCGAAGGTGATGACCGCTATATAGATAAATTATTATCTAATCTCCAACCTAAGGAGATTATCTATCAGCGCGGATGTGAGGATAGATTTGAGGCTGCATTCGGCAATAAACACTATACATACCGTCTGGAGGAGTGGGTATTCTCTTCGGATATAAATTATGACAAATTATGTAAGCAGTTCGGTACAAAATCGCTTAAGGGATTTGGAGTAGAATCACTCAAGGCGGGTATTGCTGCTGCGGGAGCCATACTCTATTATCTGGAGTTTACCGAACATCGCGAAATATCGCACATAACATCCATCTCGCGTATCGATAAGGAGAGTTTTGTGTGGATTGATAAATATACCATCCGCAATCTTGAACTCTTTTCATCTAATGCATCACAGCAAAAGAGTGGCTTTGCCGATGTTATTGACCGTACGCTAACATCTATGGGTGGTCGTCTGCTCAAGCGCTGGATTGCTATGCCTCTGGTCGATGTCGAGCGCATCAATCACCGTCTGGATGTTGTAGAGATTCTTACAAAGGAGAGTGAGTTGGCCGCTACGTTGCGTGACCACATATCATCTATTGGCGATTTGGAGCGTCTCTCTTCTCGTATTGCTGCGGGTAAGATACTGCCGCGAGAACTTGTGCAACTGAAGAGTTCATTGGTGGCAGTTGAGAATCTTAAGGCACTGTTGGAATCTACAGATGAGGAACGTCTGCACGAAATAGCCTCTACAATTGACCCTGCCAAAGCCGTTAGAGAGCGTTTGGAGCGAGAGATTTATCCCGACCCTGCCAATAACCAGATTCAGAAGGGTGGTGTCATCGCCGATGGCGTATCTGCCGAGTTGGATGACCTGCGTCGTATAGCCCTGCACGGCAAAGATGTATTGCAGCAGATACAGCAGCGCGAGAGCGAGGCTACAGGCATACCCCTCAAGATTAGTTATAACAATGTTTTTGGATATTACATAGAAGTCCGCAATACGCACAAGGACAAGGTGCCTGCATCGTGGATTCGCAAGCAGACCTTGACGAGTGCCGAGCGATATATAACCGAGGAGTTAAAGGAGTATGAAGAGAAGATTCTCGGCGCTCAGGACCGTATTTTGGCTATCGAGCAGGAGATATATGCTGCATTGGTACAATATATCGGTGGTCATCTGAAAACTATCTTGCGCGACGCTGCGGCCATAGCACGATTGGATTGTCTTCAATCGTTTGCCCGCATAGCGTGTGAGTATCGCTATGTGCGTCCTACTCTTGACGAGGGTAAGGTGATTGATATTCGTGATGGTCGTCACCCCGTAATTGAGAGTATGCTGCCTGTGGGTGAGGAGTATATCCCCAACGATGTGCTACTCAATGACGACGACCAGCAGATTATGATGATAACCGGTCCCAATATGTCGGGTAAGTCGGCTCTGTTGCGCCAAACGGCACTTATTATTCTTATGGCACAGATGGGTTCGTTTGTGCCTGCATCCAAAGCGCATATAGGTATTGTCGATAAGATTTTTACGCGTGTGGGAGCATCGGACAATATATCGCAAGGAGAATCAACCTTTATGGTCGAGATGCTGGAGTCTGCCAGCATCCTGAATAATCTCTCTGACCGCAGCCTTATTCTGTTGGATGAAATTGGTCGAGGAACGAGCACCTACGATGGTATATCTATCGCGTGGGCGATGGTTGAGTATATACATAACTATCCTACGGCTCACGCCAAGACACTGTTTGCTACGCACTATCACGAACTCAACGAGATGGAGCAACTCTTTGGTCGCATAAAGAATTACCACGTCTCTGTACGCGAGGTCGATAACACAATAGTATTTTTGAGAAAACTCTCTCGAGGTGGCACCGAGCACTCGTTTGGTATTCACGTGGCGCGTATGGCAGGTATGCCACAGTCAATCGTAAAACGCGCAACTGAGATATTGGGCAATCTCGAAACGGTATATGGCAATAATGATGTCGCCGCACAATGCTCGTCGGAGGAGACTGCGCCTGTAACGTCACCTGCGGCATTGCGTACTCGTAGTCGTAAACGTCAGCCTTCGGCAAAGCAGGTTGCCGACATCGCACAGCAGGGTAGTATGCAACTCTCGATGTTCCAATTAGACGACCCCGTATTGATTCAGATACGTGACCAAATCAAGGGGCTTGACATCAACTCCCTGACACCTATCGAGGCATTGAACAAACTCAACGAAATCAAGAAAATTACCGGATTGTAAACCTGCAAATGTTTTCCAAACATCTATAACAAATAAACCGCCTGAATTATCGGGCGGTTTATTTTGTTCTATAATGTTTGAACCAAACTTAAAATCAGGTATCAATATTTGCGTAGTGAGCATTCTTCTCGATAAACTCACGACGAGGCGGAACATCATCACCCATCAACATTGAGAATATACGGTCAGCCTCAGCGGCATTCTCAATCGTTACCTGATGCAAGATGCGCGTATCGGGATTCATTGTCGTATCCCACAACTGCTGGGCATTCATCTCACCCAAACCTTTGTATCGCTGAACGTGAACACCCTTTGCGCCAAACTCCTCAATGTATGAGTCGCGCTCCTGGTCGGTCCAGCAATAACGCTCGCGATTACCCTTCTTAACCAAGTAGAGAGGTGGGGTAGCGATATAAATATGACCATTCTCGATAAGTTCCTTCATCTTGCGGAAGAAGAATGTTAGCATCAATGTTGCAATGTGCGCACCATCGACATCGGCATCGGTCATAATTATAATCTTGTTATAGCGCAACTTCTCCATATCGAGCGCCATACTATCTTCTGCAGTACCACGCTTAACACCAAGTGCGATAAACATATTCTTAATCTCCTCGTTTTCCCACATACGGTGCTCCTGCGCCTTCTCGACGTTCAAAATCTTACCGCGCAACGGCATAATAGCCTGGAAATTACGGTCACGGCCCTGCTTAGCAGTACCACCCGCAGAATCTCCCTCGACGAAGAATATCTCGGCAATCGACCTGTCGCGGCTCGAACAGTCCGCCAACTTACCCGGCAGACCTGCACCCGACAATACTGTCTTACGCTGAACAGCCTCACGAGCATTGCGCGCAGCGTGACGTGCCGTAGCGGCCAAAATAACCTTCTGAACTATCGCCTTTGCATCTTTGGGGTGCTCCTCCAAATAGTTTGACAATGCGCTTGCTACCGCACCATTTACAGCGGCAGATACCTCGCTATTACCCAACTTGGTCTTTGTCTGACCTTCAAACTGAGGCTCGGCAACCTTTACCGATACAACTGCTGTTAAACCTTCACGGAAGTCCTCACCATTAATCTCAAACTTCAACTTCGCCAACATACCCGAATCCTCGGCGTATTTTTTCAATGTACGAGTCAAAGCCATACGGAAACCTGTCAGGTGAGTACCACCCTCGATAGTGTTGATATTATTAACGTATGAGTGTACATTCTCCGAGAATGAGTTGTTATACTGCATTGCGACCTCTACGGGAACACCATTCTGCTCGGTGTCGATATAGATTACATTTTCAGTCAACGACTCTCCGCGTGTTGCATCCAAGTACTTCACAAACTCCTTCAAACCATCCTTTGAGTAGAAGTGTTCGCTCAAGTATTCGCCTGTTTGCTCATCTTTTTTGCGCTTGTCTGTCAATGATAGGTGGATTCCTTTGTTCAAGAAAGCCAACTCGCGCAGACGATTAGCCAATGTATCATATTTATACTCTGTGGTTAGAGTGAAAATAGTATTATCGGGCTTGAATGTAATCGTTGTACCTCTATCGTCGCAGTCGCCAACAACCTCCATCTTTGATGTTGGAACACCCTTGCTGTAAGACTGCTTATAGACCTTGCCACCACGATGAATCTCGGCAATCAACAACGAAGAAAGTGCATTTACACAAGATACACCCACACCGTGCAGACCGCCCGACACCTTATAACTTCCCTTGTCGAACTTACCACCGGCGTGAAGCACTGTCAATACTACCTCCAAGGCTGATTTTCCCTCCTTCTCGTGATAGTCAGTCGGGATACCACGACCATCATCGCTTACCGTGATAGAGTTATCCTCGTTTATTGTTACTTCGATGTGTGAACAATATCCGGCCAACGCCTCGTCGATAGAGTTATCCACAACCTCATACACAAGGTGGTGAAGGCCCTTTTCGCCTATATCGCCGATATACATCGCCGGACGCTTACGCACAGCCTCCAAACCCTCCAATACTTGGATGTTGGACGCCGAATACTCCTCCTCGTGTCTCTTTTCTAATTCTTGTTCCGTACTCATTATAATCTTTACTAAGTCTTATGTCTTATTGGGGCGACTCGCATTGAATAAATGCCATCTCTGCAGAGCCGCAATTAATCGTACAAAAATAGTGTTTTTTTATTGTTTTTGCAAATTCCGAATCATAGATTCGCCACTCTTTTTTGCTTATTCCCGATTATTCTCTGCCAAAACTGCTCTCTATATCGATTTCTGTCATTTTACCCTTTGAGAACAGTAACGTTCGTGCGGGATATTGCTCAATTAAAGCAGTGTTGTGAGTCGACATTATTATGGCGCAACCTCGTGCTGAAATTGTCGAAAACAGTTTCATAATCTCATCTGCCGTCACGGGGTCCAAATTTCCCGTAGGCTCATCGGCCAACAATAATTTTGGAGAGTTTATTAGCGAACGGGCTATAACAAGGCGCTGTTGCTCGCCTCCCGACAATTCGTGCGGCATCTTGTAGGCTTTGTTATCCAATCCCACCAACGACAACACTTCGCCTATTCTGCGACGTATATCGGTCTCCTTCTTCCAACCCGTAGCGCGCATCACGTCATATAGGTTGTAAAAGACGTTTCTATCATCCAACAGACGATAATCCTGAAAAACTATACCCATCCTTCGGCGTAGGTAGGGGATATCTCGGCGGCGTAATCTTCTCAAATTCATACCCACAACGAATCCTTCACCCTCCATCAACTGCAATTCGGCATACAAAGTCTTAAGTAGCGAACTCTTGCCGCTACCTACGCGTCCGATGAAGTAGACCATTTCGCCCTCATTGACCGTCAGATTTACATCCGACAACACCAATTCGTCACTCGATTTTATCTTATGTGAATCTCCGTCAGTATGATACACCGACACTCCTCTCAACTCTACGACCTTGCGATTTCTCTCCATATTTTTGCATTTCTACAACATACAAATATACGCATAATTCATCACTTTGCATTAAATTATCAACAAAAAAAGAGCCTGCGCGAATAAAAAATATCGGCAGGCTCCCAATTATTGCATTTTTCTGTAGCCAAATGCTTTTTGTATCTATTTTTCAGGCGTTGATGATTTGCGATATATGCTTGGCGTCGAGCCCATCACACGCTTGAATGTAGTGTAAAAATGCTCTGGCGACTTGAATCCCAACGAGAATGCAATCTCCTTGATAGACTCCTGCGTATTGACCAGCAAGTATTGTGCTCGTCGCAATTTCACCAGCATAAAGTATTTTGCAGGCGGATATCCGGTGTACTCTCTAAAGACTTTGCGAAACCACGAATAACTCACATTCAACTGCTCGGCCAACATATCCAAATCAATATTTTGTGACGCTTTTTCCTGCATTATCGCCTTAGCCTGTTCGATTATCTGGTCCATACGGTCTGCCGTGATGGCGCTATGTGCAATATAACTCAAATTACCCAAAAGGTGCATCACAATGCCGCATAGTAATTGCTGTGCAGAAGGGCGGTCTTCAGCCGCTACCTCTATGGCACGCTGATACAAATCGACCATTTCCTGCTTGAGCCCGACGTTGAAAATCTGCTCATCTTCGGCAAATAATTTCTCTATAGCCTTGTCTGCCATCTCGCCGCTAAAGCCAATGAAATACTCCGTCCAACCCTCGTTTTTCGAAGGCTTGTACGAATGCCATACACCGGGCCGTAGCAGTACAAGCGTACCCTTTACGATATCGTACGATGTTGTTTGATTAGCAAACTCACCTCGTCCTTTAACGATGTAAAGCAGTTGATACTCTTGCAATATACGTCCTCGTTCCGGGTCGAAAAGATAACCCGGAGGATGCTCTTTCGATGGATAATCTTCGTCTGGAGATATAGTCTGCGAGCCTACAACGCTCACCGTACAACCATACTCCTCATCAGCCTTATTGGCAATAAGGTAATGAAATCTAATATCAGACGATTGCGCAATATTCATACAAAACTTCTTTTGCTACAAATAGACCAATTTCCCTTGTGGATTTGGAACTTATTTGGGCAGATTGAATGCCTTGGTCATCTCTTGCATCTGTTCCTGTGACATTCCGTCGGGCTCGTATCCCATAGACTTGGCATTGATGTATATTTGTGCCGATTTATTCAGCACATCCACTTGGTCAAACGCCTCCATTATATCCACACCTACGGCGCATACTCCGTGCTTCTCCCATAACGTCACGTCGTAGTCATCCAACAAAGCGATTGTAGCATCAGCCAACAACTGCGAACCCGGCAACTGATAGGGCACAATACCCAAACCGCGAGGACAGAATGCCTTTGTTTCGGGAATCATACTCCATAGCAGATTTGTCAATACATCCTTTTCGAGGAATTTATTGGTATGCGACATTGCTACCAACTCGATGGGGTGGGTATGCAGTGCGGCCTTATAAGGCACTCCCTTGCCTAATAAATAGTTGTGCATAGCCAAATGCGACGGCAACTCCGAAGTAGGTTTTACGGGTGCATCGGCGATAATCTCATAATGCTCACAATCATCCGTAATGCGTATAAACGAGCCATTCTCCATCGGCCAACGCGCCAAATCACGCATACGTTTATTGGTACCCTTGCAGAAGAAATAGCAACCCTTTAGATTGTCAAGTTTCTCCCCCAAAGCAACAGGCTCGGCTATAGCAGGCATCTGACGAATCTCGTCATCAATATGCTCTGTGACGTTTACAGTAATATTTCCGCCATTACGCTCAGCCCAACCTTTCTGCCACAAATATCCGGCAACTTCGGCCACCTGCCACACTTCACGCTCAAGCGCAGGGCGACCTTCAAGTATTGATTTCATCTTCTTTCTTTACATTTATTATTTAGGGCGAGAGCCAACGCCCTCGCCCCATAATCCTACTTCAAAATTTCGGGCAAGAACGAACTTAAAACCAAAATGCAGATACCCGTAATAAGCACCGCAATAGTCTTTTTCGAACAACCCTTCCATTCGTTGAGAATGATACCCCACACGTTAGAGAATGTGACATTCAAGGCCATAAGTATGCAGAATGCCAAAGTCATCAACGTAGGCGACTCTGTAAGGAATCCTTTACCCAGACTCAATCCAAAGAATTGGCTGTACCAAAGTACACCCGCCAGAGCGCAGAACAACAGATTGTTACCCCATACGCCGCCATTCTTGTAATCACTCCAAGTCTTGTTCTTTGAATTCTGATACAGACAGTAGATGGCATTGGTAACAAAACCGCCAATCGTCACGAGCAGCGTTGCGGGCAGAGTCTTATACATATCGGGAGTAAGGTCTCCAAAATTGATATCCTTACCAAATTCCAATCCTACATTAAAGCATCCGCTCATAAAACCTGCCAACAAGGCGATTGTCAGGCCCTTCGGGAAATTAAAGTCCTTTACAGCGGCCTTTTTCTCCTCTTCCGACAATGACGCGGCCTTCATTGAGCCGGCAACGCCAATAACGGCAATACCCAACAATGTTACGGCTACGCCCATAATTACAGCAAATGTCAGCGAACTCAATGCATCTAATTCGGGGAAGAATATGTTAAGCAACACGGGGCCCATCACGGTACCTAATCCGGCACACGTTCCGAGTGCAATCGATTGTCCAAGCGCTACACCAAGATAACGCATCGAAAGACCGAATGTCAAACCTCCAACACCCCACAGTACACCAAACAGAACAGTCATCCAAACGTTGAAACTACTCTCCGCAGTAAACAATTCAAATAAACTGTGTCCTGCAGGCACTGCAAGCATCGCACCCAAAATCGGGAATACCAGCCACGCAAATACACCTTGCACAAGCCAATACGACTCCCAACTCCACTGCTTAACCTTATTGATAGGTACATAACTGCTCGATTGGCAGAACGCACCCACAGCAATTATTAATAAACCAATAACTATATCCATAATCTTTATTCGTATGCAATTTCATACAACTTAGCAATATCCTCCACTGATGTAGGACGTGGATTACCACCTGTACATACATCATTGAATGCAGCAACAGCCAACGCAGGAATATCCTCTTTCTTAACACCTATCTCGCACAAGTGCTGCGGGATGCCGATGCTGAGCGAGAGTGACTTCACTGCGCCAATAGCAGCCTCCACACCCTCATCGATAGTCATACCTTCGGTATTTACACCCATAGCCTTTGCAATTTCGATATATTTAGCGCGAGCAGGAGAGTCGGCATTGTACTCCATAACGTAAGGCAACAGCAATGCATTAGCCACGCCGTGCGGAGTATCGTAGAATGCTCCAAGCGGGTGAGCCATCGAGTGAACAATACCCAAACCAACGTTAGAGAATCCCATACCTGCAATATATTGAGCCTCGGCCATACCTGCGCGAGCCACCTCATCCTTGCCATTATCGACAGCATTCTTCAGGTGCTTTGCAACAAGTTCGATAGCCTTTGTCTCAAACATATCACTCATAGTCCACGCACCGGGTGTAATGAAACTCTCAATAGCGTGCGTCAAGGCATCCATACCTGTAGCGGCAGTCAAGCCTTTAGGCATAGAGTACATCAACTCACAATCGATTACCGAGCACATCGGAATATCGTTGGGGTCTACGCATACCATCTTCTTCTTCGCCTCCTCGTCGGTGATTACGTAGTTGATTGTCACCTCGGCTGCAGTACCTGCCGTTGTCGGAATTGCGAATGTAGGAACTGCGCGATTCTTTGTCGGAGCAACGCCCTCCAATGAGCGCACATCAGCAAATTCAGGGTTGTTTACAATAATACCCACAGCCTTCGCAGTGTCGATTGACGAGCCACCACCCAAAGCAATGATAAAATCTGCGCCTGAAGCCTTGTAAGCCTCCACACCGCGCTGAACATTACCAATAGTGGGGTTGGCCTTTACATCGCTGTAAATCTCATAGGGGATATCTGCACCACGCAAAACCTCCTCAATCTTCTCGGCAACACCAAACTTGATAAGGTCCTTGTCTGTTACAAAGAAAGCCTTCTTATATCCACGTTTTTTAACCTCCTCGGCAATCACCGAGCGACAACCTGCGCCAAAATACGAGGTCTCGTTCAAAACTATTCTATACATAATTAGCAGCGTTTAGATGTTACTTCCTCCTCATATTTCTGAATGTCGGCGATAAACTCCTCGCCAACGGGAACGTTGTTCTTCAAGCAGAACATATCCCATACAGCGTTCCAAGGCAATGACTTGCACTCCTCCAGCAATGCCAAACGCTCGAAGCCCTTACCCTCAGCCTCATACTGACGCAATGTAGTCAAAGGCTCCAACAATGCCTGCAACAAGCACTTCTGTGTAGCGCGAGCGCCAATTACATAAGCACCGATACGATTGATTGAAGCATCGAAATAATCCAAACCGATGTGTACACGGCCCAATGCGTCGCAACGTACAATCTCCTTTGTCAAATCCAAAGTCTCGTCATTGATGATTGTAACGTGGTCAGAGTCCCAACGTACGGGGCGGCTGACGTGCAACATCACCTCAGGAGTGAACAACAAGAGCGATGACATCTTGTCGGCGATTGACTCTGTGGGGTGGAAGTGACCTGTATCCAATGTCACCATCATATTCTTCTGTGCAGCATAAGCAGTATAGAAATCGTTGCTACCAACTGTATAACTCTCCAGACCGATACCAAATACCTTCGACTCAACGCTGTCGCGCATCCACTCATACTTCTGCTCCAGAATCTCATCCAACGACTTCTTCAAAATCGCGCGATACTTCATACGATTGACTGTGATATCCTTTGAGCCATCGTGTACCCAAATGTTCAACATCGCGGGGTCTCCCTGACGGCGTCCCATCTCGTCAGCAATAGCGCGGCAACGCTTTGTGTGCTCAACCCAGAATTTACGAATATCCTCCTTCGGGCTTGCCAATGTCAAATCCTCGCTCTTGGGGTGTGAGAATGATGTAGAGTTGAAGTCCAACTTCATACCATTCTTCTCAGCCCACTGCATCCAACTCTCAAAGTGCTTGGGCTCCAACTCGTCGCGGTCTGCGGGGCCTGTCTCGCGGAAGTCGGCATAACTTGCGTGAAGACTCAAACGGTGCTTACCGGGAAGCAACGATACGACCTTCTCAATATCAGCCTGCAACTCCTCGATTGAGCGAGCCTTGCCAGGATAATTACCTGTAGCCTGAATACCGCCTGTCAATTCGCCTGCATCCTCAAAACCGCTTACATCATCAGCCTGCCAGCAGTGCAATGACAACTGTACGTTCTGCAATGTCTCCAATGCAGCATCCACATCAACTCCAATTGCAGCATAACGCTCTTTGGCTATCTCATAAGCCTTTTCTACTAATTCTTTTTTCATAATCTGTTTAATTTTTAATTATTATTAATTCGTTTTAGATATTTACATCTCTTTATATACACTCAAATACTTTTCGTAAGCCTCGCTCCATAACTTGTTATCCTGAGGCTCATAACGCTTGCTGTCGTCCAACGATGAACGTATCATTGCTCGCATTTCGTCTATCGTAGCCACAACGCCGGCCCATTTGGCCTGCATCATCACATTACCTATCGCCGTCGATTCCGATGAGCCCGTTACAACGGGAATACCTATGGCATTTGCCGTACATTGGTTGAGCATCTCGTTGCGGGCGCCACCGCCTATAACGTACAATCGCTCGATTGCCACGGGCGACAACTCTCTCAACATCTCAACCACCTGACGGTAGCGCAATGCCAGCGACTCAAAAATACAACGTACATATTGTCCAATGTTTTCTGGCGCGGGCTGTCCTGTCGCTACACAATACGCCTTGATAGCCTCCGTCATCGACTGCGGATTGGCAAAGCAAGTGGCATCAGGATTAATCAACGAGCGGAATGCCTCCTCTTTTTCTGCCGATGCAATCAACTCGCCGTAGCCCATCTGAGGCCACTCTGCACGACAACGCTCCAAAAGCCACATTCCACAAATATTTTTCAACACTCGGATGGTTCCCTCAATACCGCCCTCGTTTGTAAAGTTCAATTCAAAACTCTTGTCCGATATTATAGGCTCTTGTGACTCTATACCCATCAATGACCACGTCCCCGAACTCAAATAGGCCGATTTCTCGTCCTCCATCGGTACGGCAGCCACAGCCGAGCCTGTATCGTGACTTGCTACCGCCACGACGGGTACTGCTCCCAATCCGGTCAAACGCTGCACCTCTTCGGTCAAGACTCCAATCTTCTCGCCGGGCATAGTCATCTTTCCAAAATCCTCAGCCTTGAGTCCCAGCAATGCCAAAATATCGGCATCCCACTCTTTTGTACGCGGGTCAATCATCTGTGCAGTCGAAGCGATTGTATATTCTGTAATCATTTCGCCCGTCAGCAGATATGCCAATGCATCGGGAATAAATAAAATCTTCTTCGCAGCAGCCAATGCCGAACAATTATTACGACGCAGAGTGTCAAATTGGAATACAGAGTTGAAATTCATAATCTGAATACCCGTCTTATCGTACAACACCTTACGAGGCATACGCTCAAATAGTTTCTCTGGCGCGCCTACGGTGTGTGGGTCACGATAACAGTAGGGCAGACGCAACAAAGCACCATCCTCGCCAAATAGCGCAAAATCGACACCCCAAGTATCAATACCTATTGCCTGAATCTCCACACCGCGCTCTGCAATCTTTGCCAAGCCTTCAACCACAGATTTATATATAGCAGGAAAATCCCAATAGAAATGACCTTGCATCTCGATTATAGGGTCCGAAAAGCGATGAATCTCCTCCAGGTTGATTTTACCCTCAGAGGTTGTTGCCAGAATTACGCGACCACTCGATGCTCCTAAATCGATAGCCGCAAAATTATGTATAGCCATTGTTGTAGTAATTTTATAGTTTCAGTTGTACAAATTTACATCATTATTTTCTATTCCGCACAACCTCTTATGATTTTCAAACTATATATTTTGATATAGATTTTTTTTAATAATTATCTATCAACCCCGTCTTTTATGGAGTTAAAATATTAATTTATAGTATTTTGGATAAATTATTCCATTGTACACCATTATAAATTATGATACACACATCATACTCGCCTCTAAAAAATCATTTTAATAATCTTTTTCTATTGCGACACATTTCCAAACGCCCATTCAACCGAGAGTGTTGAAAAAATGTGAATTTTGAGTTTTGAATTTTGAATTTATCTCAATATGTTTTTCTATATTTGCGGACGCAATTTATGGATAAAGATAGAAAGACTCTTCGCAAAACAGAGCGCGAGAAGCGTGTTGTATGCGATATGATAGCAATCTATTGCCGTCATTATCACAATACAAAGACTCTATGTAACGAATGTCGGGCATTGGCCGATTATGCCATTCAGCGCAGCGACCATTGTCCTTACAAAGAGAACAAAACTTTTTGTTCGCAATGTACAACGCACTGCTACACTCCTGCGATGCGCGAAAAGATTCGTCGAGTGATGCGATATGCAGGCCCACGAATGATTTTCTATCACCCCATAGCCGCTTTGCGACATTTATATTACACAAAGATTAAAACGTTAAATTCAAAATAATAAGATTATGAAACAAGACAACCAGATTTTCGAACTTATCGGCAAGGAGCGCGAGCGCCAGTTGCACGGTATCGAACTTATCGCATCGGAGAACTTTGTCAGCGAGCAGGTTATGGCCGCTATGGGCTCTGTTCTTACCAACAAATACGCTGAGGGTTATCCTGCAGCACGCTACTATGGTGGTTGCGAGGTGGTTGATGAGGTCGAGAAACTCGCAATCGAGCGTCTTTGCAAACTTTATGGAGCCGAGTATGCCAACGTGCAGCCTCACTCTGGTGCGCAGGCCAATATGGCTGTTTTCTTTGCAGTTTTGCAGCCGGGCGATACTTTTATGGGCTTGGATTTGGCTCACGGTGGCCACCTTTCTCACGGTTCACCCGTAAATATGTCTGGTAAATATTTCAATGCTATAGGTTACCAACTTAACGAGCAGACCGGTACTATCGACTACGACGATATGGAGCGCAAGGCTATGGAGCACAAGCCCAAACTTATCGTAGGTGGTGCATCTGCTTATTCTCGCGAGTGGGACTATAAGCGTATGCGTGAGATTGCAGACAAGATTGGCGCACTCTTTATGGTCGATATGGCCCATACAGCAGGTCTTATTGCCGCAGGCGTATTGGATAACCCTGTTAAATATGCCCACATCGTTACTTCTACAACACACAAGACTTTGCGTGGTCCTCGTGGTGGTATCATCCTTATGGGTAAGGACTTCGAGAATCCTTGGGGCTTGACTACTCCAAAGGGTGTTGTTAAAATGATGTCGCAGATTCTCAACTCGGCAGTATTCCCCGGCATTCAGGGCGGACCGTTGGAGCACGTTATTGCTGCAAAGGCTGTTGCTTTTGGCGAGGCTCTTCAGCCCGAGTATCGTGAGTATCAGAAGCAGGTACAGAAGAATGCGCAGGCTATGGCCGAGGCCTTCACCAAGCGTGGCTATAAGGTTGTATCGGAGGGTACCGACAACCACTTGATGCTTATCGACCTCCGCACCAAGTTCCCCGAACTTACAGGTAAGTTGGCCGAGAAGTGCCTCGTAGCGGCAGATATTACTACCAATAAGAATATGGTGCCGTTTGATTCTCGCTCACCGTTCCTCACCTCTGGTTTGCGTTTCGGTACGCCTGCCATCACCACACGCGGTGTCAAGGAGGATAAGATGGACTATATCGTAGAGTTGATTGACCGCGTATTGCACGACCCCGAGAACGAGGCTAACATCGCAGCCGTACGCAAGGATGTAAACGCTATGATGGCCGAGTATCCCTTGTTTGCGTGGTAGGGTATATAACTCCAAACTATAAGGCTGCTGAAAACATATCAGTGGCCTTATTTTTTGTACAATAGTCGAACAAATTTCCCTATACAAATAAAATTTTCCATACTCTTTCTCCGTTACATCTGCGATATAGGATAGAAGTTATTTTCAAAAAAATAGTTCCTTAACGAAACAAAATGAGCCCGATTTGCGTATTATCACTGATGTTGTTTCGAAAAGAGCAATTTTAATATAACGCTATCCTGAAAATTGAAGAGATTAAACAAGTAATATATGCGTCAATTAAAGATTACAAAGTCGATTACCAACCGCGAGAGCGCGTCGCTCGACAAGTATTTGCAGGAGATTGGTAAGGAGGACCTTATCACAGTAGAAGAAGAAGTAGAATTGGCCCAGCGCATCCGTAAGGGTGACCAGGAGGCATTAGATAAACTGACGAAGGCCAACCTTCGTTTCGTGGTGTCGGTAGCCAAGCAGTACCAGAATCAGGGCTTGAGCCTTCCCGACCTTATCAACGAGGGAAATTTAGGTTTGATTAAGGCTGCTGAGAAGTTTGACGAGACTCGAGGTTTTAAGTTTATCTCTTACGCCGTATGGTGGATTCGTCAATCTATCCTGCAGGCTTTGGCCGAGCAATCACGTATCGTGCGCCTTCCGCTCAATCAGGTTGGCTCACTTAATAAGATAAACAAGGCATTGCAGCGTTTCGAGCAAGAGCACGAGCGCACCCCTTCACCTGAGGAGTTAGCCTCAGAGTTGGAGTTGCCGCGCGAGAAAGTGACTGATACTTTGCGCGTTGCGGGCCGACACATCTCTGTGGATGCCCCATTTGCTGATGGCGAGGACAACAGCCTTTTGGATGTATTGGTGAATACCGATTCTCCCAATGCAGACCGAGGCTTGATAAATGAGTCATTATCAACTGAGGTTGACCGTGCATTGGAGACATTGACAGAGCGCGAGCGCGACATCATCAAGTATTTCTTCGGCATCGGATGCTCGGAGATGACTCTGGAAGAGATTGGCGAGAAGTTTGACCTCACACGCGAGCGTGTGCGCCAGATTAAAGAGAAGGCTATCCGCCGCCTGCGTCAATCATCACGTAGCAAGTTGTTAAAGTCTTACTTGGGATAAGCCAAGTTATATAACAATAAAACAAAGGGTTAAGTCATACGGCTTAACCCTTTCTGTTACATAAAGCATTACTTGAAATGATTGATATAAAAGACTATTATTCTGCGCTTTATCAAATATCCATTTGCATAATATAATCATCCATTACAAATCCGCAACCAATATCGGCCACAGCCTCCTCAATTACCTTAAAGTTTTTCTTTAGATAAACCTCATAAGCGTGTGTGTTATTGCGGTTTACCGTAAGATAGATTGCTCGCATATCACCCTCCTTACACAACTCTTTCATCACATCTAATCCTTGTGAGAAAATACCGCGTCCGCGATGCTCCTTAAGTATGTAAAATTTACTCAAAAACAATCTTTCGCCTTGAGGCTGCACTCCAAAATATGCTATAATATCTCCATTCTCCTCAAATACGAAATATCGATACCCCTGCAATAATTGACCCTGCACCGCCTCAAAACTCTGGAAGCGCTCAATCATATACTCCACTTGTTCTATCGAACAAAACGAAGTATTTGCCTCTCGCCAAACCGTTTCTGCCACCTTTACCATACGACGCACATCAGCATCGCTGAAAATTTCTCTAATACTCATAACCTTAACCTTACTATATAACTACCATTCAATAGGTTGCTTACCAACGCTCTGTAAATAGTTGTTTGCTTGCGAGAAGTGTTTGCACCCGAAAAATCCTCTATATGCCGACAATGGCGACGGATGCACACTCTTCAAAATCAAGTTCTCACTCGCATTAACCACTCCGCATTTGCGCTGCGCATAACTACCCCAAAGCATATAAACAAGATTCCGCTTACGCTCGCTGATGATTCTCACCACCGCATCTGTAAATTGCTCCCAGCCCTTGCCAGCGTGCGATGCCGCAAGATGTGCCCTGACGGTCAGTACGGAGTTCAGTAGCAACACACCTTGTTCGGCCCAACGGTCAAGATTTCCGCTTGTCGGCACAGGGGTGCCTACATCATCCCGAATCTCCTGAAATATATTCTGCAGTGAAGGTGGAAAACGCACTCCGTCATTAACCGAAAAGCACAACCCGTTTGCTTGACCATCACCGTGATACGGGTCCTGGCCGATTATCACCACCTTAAGAGAATCTAACGGACACTTGTCGAAGGCTCTGAATATATTAGCCCCCGACGGAAACACCTGTCCCGACGCATACTCTTGCCTTACGAAAGTTGTCAGTTGCTCAAAATATGGCTTGTCAAACTCACTCTGCAGGACCTCTTTCCAATCCTCTGCAATACGAACGTTCATAAAAAAAAGTTCACAATTTTACTTCAAAAAACATTGTAAATATACAAAAAATCAAATAACTTTGCCACACTTAATTAATAATATTGTATGAAAAGATTATTTTTATTTCTTGTTCTTGTTTGCATCTCTTTGAATGGGGTGGAGGCAAAATCTCCTAAAAACGAAAAAGTTAACAATATCATTTTTATGATTGGAGATGGTATGGGTCTGAGCCACGTTTCGATGTTGCAGTTGGAGGGTAAGTATCAGCCTACAGCATTTGACCGCGCACAGAACATCGCGCTCATCAAGACCTATTCGGTAAATAATCGCGTCACGGACTCTGCGGCTGCAGGTACAGCATTGGCTACAGGTCACAAGACTAACAACTCTACACTTGGTCAACTTCCCGATGGCACTCCGCTTGAGTCTATCACAACAAAGGCTAAGAATAAGAATTATGGCACAGGAATAGTTGTCACTTGCTATGTTCAACACGCTACACCCGCAGCATTTTATGCTAATGTAGAGAGCCGTAGCGATAACGATGGCATCTGCGACGACTTTACAAAAAGAGATTATGATGTAATGCTTGGCGGTGGTTTGCGATATTTCAAGCAATATTACGAGAAGCGAAACAAGGATTACAACAAGGAGTTGGCCGCGTTGGGATACTCTCTTCACACCGATTTGAGCAAACTCGGCTCTATTCCTTCAGAGGGTAAGGTACTGGGCCTATTTGCCGATGGCGACCTGCCTGCTGCTACAAGTGGTAAGCGTGACGGATATCTTGCCAATGCCACACAGAAGGCTCTGGATATCCTCACCAATAACGCCAAGAAGAATAAGAACAAGGGCTTTGTTTTGATGGTCGAGGGTTCAAAGATTGACGGCGAGTCACACAGCCGCAACCCGCAAGGTATTTTGGCCGAGACGCGTGATTTTGCTGCCGCTGTAGATGTTGCTATGAACTACGCGGACACACACCCCGGAACACTCGTTGTAGTTACAGCCGACCACGAGACAGGTGGTATGTCAATCCCCAGCAACAAGACAGACTTTACTCTTCCTGAGAGTGGTATTGGCTATGCTTTCGGTACATCGAGCCACACCGCCACGATGGTTCCCGTTTACCTCTACGGAGCGGGCGCTGACTCTATAAATGGTATTATGGAGAATAGCGAACTTGGCCAGAAACTACAAGAGATATTAGGAGTTAAGGAGCAGAAGAAATAAGGATATTCATCCACATATCAGTCAAGCGGAAATCCGACGAGAGGTTTCCGCTTTTTTGTTTCCTGATTTAATTAAAAATATCATTCTTTTCAAAAATAAAGCGTCATTACGAGTAGGACTTTTGTCCGACGTGGCAATCTCCTGCAATTCAAAGCGTGGAAAATTCCACAATCGCTACACGCCTTCGCAATGATAGTTATTCAACAAAAAAGCACGAATTTCCCGAAAGAAACTCGTGCTTTTTTACTTAAACTATTACTTTATTCAGCCTCGGCAAAGTGTTTGTAGAACAACGGAATAGTTCTCACGCCCTTATCAAACTGCTCAAGACCATAACTCTCGTTGGGCGAGTGGATAGCATCCTCCGACAAACCAAATCCAATCAACAGCGATTTAATTCCCAAGATGCGCTCAAAGCCGCTGATAATAGGAATCGAGCCGCCCGAATAGAAGGGTAGAGGTTTCTTGCCAAATGTATCGACAATAGCCTGCTCCGCCGCCTTATATGCCGCCATATCGGTAGGTGATACATAGGGCGCACCGCCGTGCAAGAATTTCACATTCACCTTAACCGACTTGGGCGCAATCGCGCGAAAATGTTTCTCGAACAATTTGCCTATCTTCACGAAGTCCTGATTGGGCACCAATCGCATAGAAATCTTAGCCGACGCCTTTGAGGGGATAACGGTCTTAGTTCCCTCCTCGATGTAGCCGCCCCAGATGCCATTAACATCCAACGAAGGACGCACACCCGTACGCTCAATAGTAGTGTAACCTGCCTCGCCCTCCACATCGTCGATATCCAAAGCCTTCTTGTACTCCTCCAGACAGAATGGCGCCTCATTGAAAGCCTCGCGCTCGGCTGCCGTCAATTCACGCACATCGTCATAAAAACCGGGAATAGTCACACGGCCATTCTCATCAACCAACGACGCCACCAAGCGAGTCAATACATTGGCAGGATTAGCCACAGCACCACCAAACAGACCTGAATGTAAATCCTTGTTCGGGCCGACAACCTCTACCTCCATATAAGTCAAGCCGCGCAAACCGCAAGTAATTGATGGCGTATTCATCGAAATCATCGACGTATCCGATACCAATATAATATCGGCCTTCAGCAACTCCTTGTTATCCTCACAGAACTTATACAGACTCGGCGAGCCAATCTCCTCCTCACCTTCCAGCATAAATTTCACGTTACAAGGCAGGCTGTCGGTTGCACACATAGCCTCAAAAGCCTTGGCGTGCATAAACAACTGACCCTTATCATCATCGGCACCACGTCCCCAGATACGACCATCCTTTACAACGGGCTCAAAAGGCTCTGTACGCCACTCGGCACGCGGGTCCACAGGCATAACATCATAGTGGCCATAAACCAACACCGTTTTAGCCGCAGGGTCGATAATCTTCTCGGCATAAACCACAGGGTTGCCATCTGTTGGCATAACCTCGGCGCGGTCTGCTCCAGCCTTTACGATTGATGCTGCCAACCACTCGGCGCACTTTACCATATCGCCTTTATGTTCCGACTGCGCACTGATTGAAGGAATTCGCAACAAATCGAATAATTCGTCAAGGAATTGTTGCTTGTGCTCATCTATATATTTTTGTACTTTTTCCATATTAAAGTATTACTTTATATAAACTATGTTATTATATTGATTATATGCTGGTTATAAATTGCATATTTTGCCGATTTCAGCAATAAAACGCTGTGCCAATTCATCAGCCTCTGCCGCCGATTTTGCCTCGGTGTAGATACGGATAATCGGCTCGGTATTAGACTTGCGAAGATGTACCCAATTCTCGGCAAAATCAATCTTTACGCCGTCAATATCGTTCACGTTTTCGTTTGCATAGCGAGCCTTCATCTCGGCCAATACCTTATCGACATCAATAGCAGGTGTGAGTTGAATTTTATTCTTTGACGCGAAGTATGCAGGGTACTGCTTGCGCAACTCTGTCATAGTACAACCCTTCTTCACCAAATGAGTCAGGAATAGAGCAACACCCACCAAAGCATCGCGGCCATAGTGAAGAGCAGGGTAGATGACACCACCATTACCTTCGCCACCAATAACGGCATTTGTATCCTTCATCTTGGCAACGACATTAACTTCGCCAACAGCCGACGCATTATATTCGCCACCGTGTGCTACCGTAACATCGCGCAATGCTCGCGATGAACTCAAGTTTGATACTGTATTGCCAACACCCTGCGATAAGATATAATCGGCAACCGCCACCAACGTATACTCCTCACCAAACATCGAACCATCTTCATTAACCAATGCCAAACGGTCCACATCGGGGTCCACTACGACACCCAAATCAGCCTTCTCGCGACGAATAACCTCCGAAATTTCGGTCAAATGTTCGGGCAGAGGTTCGGGGTTGTGAGCGAACTCTCCTGTCGGCTCACAATTCAACTTAACAACCTCGCAGCCCAACTGCTCCAACAAAGCGGGGATAACCACTCCTCCGATTGAGTTTACAGCATCAACCACGACCTTAAAACGGCGAGCCTTAACAGCCTCTACATCAACCATCGGCAATGCCAGCACCTGCTGGATGTGAGTGGCGTTAAAATCCTCACGAGACAAGACCTTGCCAATAGAATCAATCTCGGGGAATACAAAAGCCTCATCTTCGGCCAAAGCCAACACGCGCTTACCCTCCTTGTCGTTCAAAAATTCACCTCGTTCGTTGAGCAATTTAAGCGCATTCCACTGCTTGGGGTTGTGCGAAGCAGTAATGATGATACCACCGTCGGCCTTGTTCGTAATAACCGCCATCTCGACTCCGGGTGTTGTACACAAACCAACGTTTATCACGTCGGCACCACAACCCAGCAATGTACCCTCGATGATATCCTCGACCATCGTTCCCGACAGACGAGCATCACGACCAAGCACGATTGTAAGTCGTTTGCCTTCATTCTTCTCGCTCATAAAACGGACATAAGCCGTTGTGAACTTTACAATGTCGATGGGAGTAAGATTATCTCCCTGCGGGCCGCCTATTGTTCCGCGTATACCCGAAATAGATTTAATCAGAGTCATTTCTATATGATTTTAACTATATACTTTATATAAAAAAACGCGAAAATTCTTTGTAATTCGATGTAAATATATTACTTTTATGCCAAATAAAAAAGCCTATAATATTTTTTTTGCCTTATGCAACAGCGAGTGATACCCGTTTCGGAGTTGATTATCAACGATGACGGTACAATTTTCCATCTTCATTTACGTCCCGAACAGGTGGCCGACACCATCATTCTGGTAGGTGACCCTGCGCGCGTGGAGGCTATAGCCAAGCGTTTTGACAAGGTGGAGTGCCGCGCTTCGAACAGAGAATTTAACACTGTTACGGGAACGTATAAAGGCAAACGAATGAGCGTACTATCGACGGGTATCGGTATAGGCAATATAGATATCTGCGTTACCGAGTTGGATGCTTTGGCCAATATAGATTTCGCCACTCGCACCGTCAAGGAACAACATCGCCAATTGACGCTCGTTAGATTAGGCACATCGGGAGCCTTGCAACCCGACATTGAACTTGGCGAAGTGGTATATGCCCGTACATCTGTCGGCTTTGACACGTTGCTCAATTATTACGCAGGGCGCAACGAGGTGTGTGACCTCGAAATAGAGAAGGCTTTTGTAGAACATACCGCGTGGAGCGAACTGTTGCATCGCCCATATTTTGTCGATAGCGATGCCGAGTTATGGGAGCATTTCAAGGATTCGGTTACAGAGGGTATTACCATTGCCGCACCGGGATTCTATGCTCCACAAGGACGTTATGTGCGCCTACAACCTGCCGACAAGGACCTCAATGCCAAAATCGAATCATTCCGTTACAAAGGCCGACGTATTACAAACTTTGAGATGGAGGGCTCGGCATTGGCGGGATTGGCACGTCTGATGGGGCATCGTGCCACCACAATGTGTACAATCATAGCACAGCGCATAGCAAAAGATGCCAAGACCGACTACAAACCATTTGTCGAGCAGATGATTTCGATGGCATTGGAAAAATTGGTCACACTAAAATGAGGCGACAAACGTTAAGGTGGGTAAGCGGCTCTTACAAGAAACAGAAATTAGATTAAACACAAAAATAATTATAAACAAAAAACATAATTTAACAATGAAATTTACAGTATCAAGTTCAGCCCTTCAGTCGTTGCTGGCTACCACAGGTAAGGTTATCAGCAATAAAAGTTCACTTCCTATTTTGGAGTATTTTTTAATGGACCTCAAAGACGGAGAGTTGAGAGTTACTACATCAGATTTGGAGACCACTCTCGTTGGCTCTATCTCTGTAGATAACATCGAGCGAGAGGGTATGATAGCAGCCCCTGCAAAATTGATGTTGGATTCTCTCAAGGAGTTCCCCGAGATGCCGTTGGTAATCGATGTCAATGACACCACTTGGGAGATTCAAATCACTTGGAGCAGCGGACATTTGTCAATTCCGGGAGCAAGCGCAGTAAGTTACCCTGCAATACAGTCTCTCGGTGCCGAGAGCAAGAATATCACATTGGACGTCGATATGCTCGTAGGTGGTATCAACAAGACTATCTTCGCTACGGCTGATGACGAATTGCGCCCCGTGATGAATGGTGTATATTTTGATTTTACGCCCGAATCACTCACATTCGTTGCAACCGACGCTCACAAGTTGGTAAAGTATGCAGCCGAGAACACAACCGACTTCACCGCAGCATTTATTCTCCCCAAGAAGCCCGCAAACCTGCTTAAGGCTCTGCTTTTGAAGGAGGAGGATGCAGTGGAGGTTACTTTCGATGCCAAGAATGTATCATTCCAACTAAAGAACTACAAGTTGGTTTGCCGTCTTATCGAGGGCAACTATCCCAACTACAATGCAGTTATTCCTGCCGCCAACCCCAACAAGGTTTTGGTTGACCGTGTAGAGTTGTTGAATGGTATCAAGCGTGTTGCGGTATGTTCTAACCCCACAACAAACCTTATCCGTATGGATATAGCCGACAATAAGGTAAATCTCACGGCTCAAGACATCGACTTCTCGGTTTCGGCAAATGAGACTATCTCGTGCAGTTATGACGGCACTCCCGTTACTATCGGTTTCAAATCTACATTCTTGGTGGAGATTCTCTCTAACATCGAGACTCCTACCGTTGTTGTAGAGTTGGCTGATTCGACTCGTGCAGGTGTATTCAAGCCCGTTTATGACGACAAGCAGTCAAGCGAGAGTTTGATGTTGCTTATGCCAATGATGATTAACGCATAATAGACGAAGAATGGAACTGAATCTTAAACGCCCGCTTGTCTTCTTTGACTTAGAGACAACGGGCGTTGATACAGCCAAAGACCGCATAGTCGAGATTTCGATGGTAAAGGTTATGCCCAATGGCGATGAGGTTGTACGCACACGCCTTATTAATCCGCAGATGCCTATTCCTGCCGATGCGACGGCCATTCACGGCATCACCGATGAAGATGTGAAGGATGCTCCTTCGTTTGCTCAAATAGCCAAGTCGTTGGCTCAGTTTATCGAGGGGTGCGATTTCGGCGGATTTAACTCCAACCGCTTCGACCTGCCGATGTTGGTCGAGGAGTTTATGCGTGCAGGCGTGGATGTCGATTTCAAACGACGTAAGTTTATTGACGTACAAAACATCTTCCACAAGATGGAGCAGCGTACGTTGGTTGCCGCTTATAAGTTCTATTGCGACAAGGACCTCACCAACGCTCACTCTGCCGAAGCCGACACAAAAGCCACCTATGAGGTGTTGAAGGCTCAGTTGGACCGTTACCCCGAATTGCAGAACGATGTGGCCGCATTGGCTGAGTTCTCGACACACGGAGAAACCGCAGACTTTGCAGGGCGCATAGCCTACAACGATAAGGGTGTCGAAGTCTTTAATTTCGGCAAGTACAAGGGTCGTGCCGTTGCGGATGTCTTCCGTCAGGAGCCAAGTTATTACGCTTGGATTATGGATAGCGATTTCCCGCTATACACAAAGAAGATTGTAACGGAGATTTATCTTCGTGAGAAAAAATGTTAAACCAAACGCTATACAATGAAGTAGGGCATACGCAATTTGACAATCAGCCCCACGACCATACAAACAATTAATATGAGAATATTTCAAAGAGTTATTACCATCTGTTTGATTGTAGCATCGCTTTCGGCTGTGGCTACGGAGTATATGCCCGATATTGCCAAGTCGAAGGTTATAGTATTTATCAACGGCAAGAAGTATTATGTCCACACCGTAAAGTCGGGCGATACACTCTACTCGATGTCTAAGGCCTATGGCGTAAGCGAAGATGCCATCAAGGAGTGTAACCCTACGGTTGCCGACGGTTTGAAGTTGGACCAAACCGTCAAGATTCCTGTTGCCGACAATGCTACTGCTGATGCTCGCGAGGTAAAGAAGCGCAAGAAGGAGTTTGTAGAGCATAAGATTCGTGGTGGCGAGACTCTGTACTCTATAGCGCGCGATTATAATATCTCGGTAAATACTATCCGCGAGGATAATCCCGGACTCAATCCACAATCGCTGTCAATAGGGCAGTCGTTGTGGGTACGCAAGAGCGATATGGGCTCATCGTCAGAGAAGGAGGCTCAGGCCGAGATGGATGCTTATGCCGATAATCTCAACAAAGCCACCGATGATGGATTTGAGTATTATGTAGTAAAACCGGGTGAGACGGTATATTCGTTGGCTCGTCGTTTTGAGATTACCGAGCAGGAGTTTGCTGCAAATAACGATATTGCGGGAGGCTTAAAGGCAGGTGCGGTTATTCGTATTCCAATCAAGGACGAGGAGAATGTAAACCAGATGGAGAAGAAGGCGGATGTGCCAGAGAGTGAACTCATTGCAGCACAGTCGAGCGATGAGAATATCATCTTCCGCGCATTGCCATCGGACCAGACGCTCAACATCGCGCTTATGTTGCCGTTTAATGTTGAATCAAAACCTAATTCAAGTTATGTGGAGTTCTATCAAGGTTTTCTACTTGGATTAGAGAAGATGAAGCAGGAGGGACGTGGCGAGAGCAAACTGACGGTATATAATACAGAGCATAACCCCGTCAAGGTGCAAAACATCGTAAAGAGTCCTGCATTTGAGGGTACAAATCTTATCATCGGCCCCGTATATGAGGATGAGTTGAGCCCCGTTTTGCAGTATGCACGAGCAAATTCCACCCCCGTAGTTTCACCTTTGGCCGATATAAAGACGGTTAAGAGTCCTGCAATCTACCAACTTTCGCCCGACCCTGCGAAGAAATATGATAAGATAGGTGACTTGATTGACGGTGGACGTGATATATATCTTATTTACGCAGACTCTTTTGACAAGGAGTTTGAGGGAGAGGTATTGGCATTGTTAAAGGATAAACCCTATGCTGCATATACCTACTCTTTCAACCAAAAATCAATCTTCACGCCACGCAACTCTGCGGCTCGCCAGATAGAGGTTATGGACGATATTTTGAAGGAGGAAAAGCCCTGCCTGTTTGTAGTGTTGGCTAACAAGGAGACCGATGTGGACCGCATACTTGGTACCATATCATCGTCAAAGGTTGCCATTACCGAGAAGAGTGAGAAGAGCGCCCCCTATGTAGTGTTGGGAACTTCCCGCTGGGGTAGATTTAACAACATTGACCATACTACTTATTTTAACAACAACGTAGTGATGATTTCAACCTACCACGCAAAACGCGACTCGCAAGTGGTGCGCGAATTCGACAGTCGCTACATTGAGGCTTATAACTCTCTGCCATCGCTATATGCTTATCGTGGTTACGATGCGGCTGTTATCTTCTGTACGGGAATGCGCTCGGATATAGATTATAATATGCTCGACAAGAAATATACTCCGTTGCAGACCTCTTACCAATTCAGTCATAAGGGCGAGGGTGATAAGTATGTGAATCAGGAGTGGATGCGCGTAAACTACAACAGCAACTACACTATAACAATCGAATAACCAATGTCTGCTATTAATAACATACCCGAAAAGACTATCGAGCGATTGAGCGAATATCGTCGTACACTGCTCTCGTGCCATAAGCAAGGTATTACACATATCTTCTCACACGTTTTGGCAGGTATGCACGGCATTACAGCCGTTCAGGTACGTCGTGACCTTATGCTTATAGGCTTTTCGAGCGATACAAAGAAGGGGTATGATGTTAAGGTATTGATTGAGTTTATTAATAATATTCTCGATAGCGAAAATCCCATAAACATTGCTATCATAGGTATGGGCCATTTGGGCCAGGCCATAACCAAATATTTTAATAGTAAAGGATTGAAGTTGCATATTGTGGCTGCATTCGATGTGGATGAACAGAAGGTGGGCTCGGAGATTGAAGGCATACCTTGCTACCATATGGAACAATTTGAGGATGTTGTTTCTCAATTAGATATATCTATTGTTGTTATATCGTCACCTACGCGTGTCGCCCCATCGCTTGTGATACCTATAATTAATGCAGGTATCAAGGGCGTACTGAATTTCACGTCTGCTCCTCTTAACTTTCCTCAGGGTATCGTGTCGCAGAATTTTGATATAACTACGACTCTCGAAAAGGTTGCCTACTTCGTAAAGGAGGGTGACGAAAGTAATACGTAAGGTATAATTATCCCTGTAAGTAATGAGAATCTTCAAAGGATTTGACAATCTTCCTGCTTTTACTCACGCGGTAGCCACTATGGGGTCGTTTGACGGCCTGCATCGTGGTCACAAGGTCTTGTTGCAAAGGGCTATCTCGCTTGCTAAAAAGCGTGGTGGAGAGAGTATTGTGCTTACATTCGAGCCTCATCCTCGCTATGTGTTGGGAACGGCAGAGGGAATGCAGTTGCTGAGTACGTTGGAGGAGAAACTATGGTTATTGGAGCAAGAGGGTATAGATAACGTAATAATCATCCCATTTACCAAAGAATTCAGCCGCCTGAAACCGCAAGAGTTTATAGAGCAAGATGTTGCAGGCATTGGAGTGGAGTGTTTTGTGGTGGGGTATAACCACCGATTCGGCCACAACAAGGCGGGCGATTACTCGTCGTTAAAGGAGAGTGGTACAAAGTTGGAGATTCACAGAGTGGAACAACAGTTGCTGGATGAAGGTAAGGTTAGTTCGACCGTAGTGCGCCAAAGGGTTGAGCAGGGCGATATGGTGATGGCAAACAGATTGCTTTCACATCCGTATATTATTATGGGCGAGATAGATAAGCAAGGATACATATGCAATATCGACCAAAATAAATTGTTGCCGCCTACGGGAACGTACGAAGCGATATTGCGGATAATAAATAATGATAATGTATTTATTACTAATAACATAGACAATTTATCTAAAGTATTACTTGAAGTAGAAAGGAATAGAATACTCAAAATCAACTCCGCAGAGGAGTGTTGTTCACTTAAAGTAATACTTGAAATAACAGGCAATAAACTATTGTAAATTATGGCGATAATAACATACGAACATCAATTCAGAGTGCGCTACAAAGATACCGACCAAATGGGTATTATGCATCACTCAAACTACATAGTACTTTACGAGATGGCTCGTACAGAGTGGTTGCGCGATATGGGATTGACTTATGCCGAGATTGAGCGCCGAGGAATTATGTCACCAATCATCGAGGTGCAGTCCAAATATCTCTATCCTGCATTTTATGATGAGGTGCTGACCGTGAAAGTGTTTATGGATGAGATGCCTATGGCAAGACTTATCATTGGCGCCGAAGTATATAACCCCGATGGTAAGTTAATCAACAAAGGCTCTGTTACATTGGGATTTATGCACGCCTATACACGTCGTCCGTGCCGCGCCCCCGAATGGTTTATTGAGAAACTGACAGAGTACATTAACTCGCATCAAGAATAGAAACAAACAATCAAAGCGACGTGAATAACTGCAAAAACACATTATACATAATTACAACTGTGGGCATCTATCTATTGCTTGCAGTTGTATTCTTTTTGCAACGCGGTGGAACATATATTGCCACCATCAGAGATTTCGTTGCTGTTCCTACGCTGTTTGCGGCGATTGCAACTGCCATAAAGTTCCGCAATGGAGGCAGGATGATTCCGCTGGCACTGTTTGCATCGGCTGCTGGCGATTGGGCGGGAGCCGAAGGCAACTTCATTATGCAAGTGGCATTTTTTGCCGTAGCACATCTATTTTATATAAGCGACTTTACGCCGAGAATTAAGCGTTTAGAGCGAGGCAAGGTAGCGTGGGCAACACTGTTTGCAATCGGGATGTTGTGTTTTCTGGGTTATGTAATGACGCACATCGAGAACAATATGGAGTTCTATGCCGTATGGATTTATGGCATCATTATCGCCTCGATGGGAGTGACGGCTCTCTTGCAGACGAGAGTGCGTAAAGCATTATATGTGATTGCGGCAGTGTTGTTTATCGTGTCGGATTCGTTTATTGCATACGGTAAATTTGTAGAGCCAATACCCAATGGTAACACTTGGGTGATGACAACATATTACGCCGCACAAGGTCTGTTTATGTATCTGTGCTTGCGTAGGTCATCGGTTGAAGAGTGACATAAATAACCCGCAGGCTCTGCCACGCGACACGTCGGCTCTGTCAAAATGGCACAAAACATCCGATGGCACATAGTTTGTTTATGTTGTTATATGTGCAAAACGCTATGAAATAACAACAAAAACATATAAAACTATGAAAAACGGAAAAATTGGAGTAACAACGGAGAATATATTTCCCGTAATCAAGAAATTCCTCTACTCTGACCACGAAATCTTTTTGCGCGAGTTGGTCTCAAATGCTGTAGATGCTACACAGAAACTGAAGACATTGGCCGCAAAGAATGAATTTAAGGGCGAGTTAGGAGACCTGACAATCCATATCTCAACAGACGAAAAGGCTAAGACTCTTACGGTTACAGACCGAGGAATCGGTATGACTGCCGAAGAGATTGACCGCTACATCAATCAAATTGCCTTCTCTGGCGCTGAGGAGTTTTTGGCAAAATATAAGGACCAGGCTATTATCGGACATTTCGGCTTGGGCTTCTACTCTTCGTTTATGGTAGCCGACAAGGTGGAGATTTTCACTCGTTCATACAAGGAGGGCAGCAAGTGTATGCATTGGGTATGCGATGGCTCACCCGAATATCAGATGGAGGAGTGTGACAAGGATTGCGAGAGAGGAACATCCATTGTCTTGCACCTCTCGGACGACTGCAAGGAGTATTGCGAGGAGTCAAAGGTAAATGAACTGCTCAAGAAATATTGCCATTTCTTGCCTATTGCCATTGCTTATGGTAAGGTTAAGGAGTGGAAGGATGGCAAATATGTTGATACCGACAAGGATAATATAATCAATAACGTAGAGCCTCTGTGGACTCGCAAGCCGACGGATATTACTGAGGAGCAGTACAAGGAGTTCTATCGCGAGTTGTATCCGATGAGCGATGAGCCGCTGTTCTACATACATATGAATATTGACTATCCGTTCAATCTGACCGGCATACTCTATTTCCCGAAAATCAACAACAACTTCGAGTTGCAGAAGAACAAGATTCAACTCTATTGCAACCAGGTGTTTGTGACCGACCAGGTAGAGGGTATCGTGCCCGAATATCTGACTCTGTTGCACGGTGTGATTGATTCACCCGATATTCCGCTGAACGTTTCGCGTAGTTACCTGCAGAGCGACTCAAACGTAAAGAAGATTTCGGGCTACATCACTCGCAAGGTTGCAGACCGCTTGAAGGAGTTGTTCACAACGATGCGTGCCGATTACGAGCAGAAGTGGGACGACTTGAAGGTGTTTATACAGTATGGCATATTGACCGACGAGAAGTTTGCCGAGAAAGCACAGGATTTTATGTTGCTCAAGTCAACCGAAGGCAAATATTTCCCAGCAAAAGAGTACATTGACATCATCAAGGAGAACCAGACCGACAAGAATGATAATGTCGTGGCACTCTATGTCGATGACCCCGTAGACAAGCACTCGTTTGTAGAGGCCGCAAAGGCAAAGGGTTACGATGTATTGGAGATGAATGGTCCTCTTGACAATCACTACATAAACTACTTTGAGTCAAAGAATCAAAATGTACGTTTCGTAAGAGTCGATAGCGACGTAGTCGAGAAACTTATCCAGAAGAAGGAGCAGATGTCGATGTCGCTCACCGAGGCACAGCAGGAGATTATGCGTCCGGTATTTGAGAGTCAGATGCCTAAGGATGACAAGATTACCTATACCATATCGTTTGAGCCTATGGCGGCAGATGATGCTCCTGTTATCATTACGCAGAATGAGTTTATGCGTCGTATGAAGGAGATGGCAAAAGTAGGCGGTGGCGGTATGAGCCAATTCTACGGACAGATGCCCGACAACTTTACGATTGCGGTAAATGGTAATCACCCGATTGTAATCGATATTTTGGGTAAGGTCGAGTCGGAATATGGTGACAAACTTAAGACCACAACAAAGAAGATTGATGCTGCCGTTGCCGAAGAGCGCAGATTTGAGGAGACGGTAAAGAACAAGAAAGAGGAGGATTTCACACCCGAAGAGAAGCAGATGCGTGAGGAGTTGTCGAAGAAGGTTGTGATGTTGCGTGACGAGCGTAACGAGCGACTGAAGGAGATTGGCAAGCAAAATAAGTTGGTACGCCAGATTATAGACCTTGCGTTGCTATCCAACGGTATGTTGAAAGGCAAGAACCTCACAGACTTCATTCAGCGCAGTATTACGCTGATTGAGAAGTAGGAGAGGGGAATTCAAAATTCAAAATTCAAAATTAAAAATTCAAAATTCG
>JAFQCA010000010.1 GCA_017399485.1 Alistipes sp. | reverse complement strand
TTCCACGAGAAGTATAACCAGATTGTTGATATTTTCGAGGGTGGATATATGCACAATCGTGGAGTATTCCGTTCGGAGCAGAATAGCTGTATGAACAACGATATTCCTTATTATAGCACTATCAGTCGTGAGGTCATTGTTAAGCGTATCAAGGCTATTGCTGGCGAGGAGTATAGTTTTGAGGAGTTTGTAGCAAACGATGTTATTGAGGCTGGTCAGGTTGAATCAGAATCAACACGAGGTGATATTCCTGCAACAATAGCCCGCCCTGCTATGCGCCAGAGTGCACCTGTATTTATGGGTGAGCGTCCCAAAATCAATGCTAACTAATTAAACGAGAGAAAACAATGAAAAAGATATTTATTTTATCGGCGATGGCTGCTCTCGTTATGAGTAGCTGTACCAAGAGTGATGATGAAATCACTCCCACATCAAACGAGATGAAATTTGCAGCTGAGTATCCTACAACTCGTGCTACTGCAACAGCTTTTGAGTCAGGTGATGCTATGGGTGTGTATGTTTCACAATACGATGGCGAAGTTGCAGCACCATTGCAGGTTTCGGGCAACTATGCCAACAATGTGAAATCAACTTTCGATGGCTCAAAGTGGGTTAATTCATCTGCTATCTATTGGGCTGATGGTAAGTTTGATGTATTTGCATACTATCCATACGACAAACCTGCATCGGTTGATGAGTACAAATTTACGGTAGCATTAGACCAATCAACGCCAGAAACTGCCGATGCTTTGAGCGGCTACGAGGCAAGCGATTTCTTGTGGGCAAAGGCTACGGGCATCAGTAAGATGGATGCCGTACCTTTGACATTCAAGCACCGTATGAGCAAGGTGGTAATCAACTTGGTTAAGGGCGAGGACTATGAAGGTGATATTCCTGCGGAGGCAGTTGTTAGAATCCATAACACCGTTCCAGCAGCCGTCATTGACCTTGCAACGGGCGTTGTGACCAAAAATGGTTATGAATCTGCAAAGAGCATCACTACAAAGAAGGTGTCAGATGGTGTATATACTGCTATCGTTGTTCCTCAGCGATTGGAGAATAAGTTGCCACTTATCGAGGTGCTTTCTCACGGTGTGTCATATTTGGTTGAGAGTAAGTTTGTATTCCGTAGCGGCACACAGCATACTATCAATCTTACACTGAATAACAACCCCGACAAGGTTAAAATCGAAATCGGTGGAGAACTTGAAGGCGGTTGGGAGTAAGTATATAATTGTATTTGGTCGGTCGAATAAGCCTTAAAATAGGAATCACCCCTGGCGGATATATTTTCGCTAGGGGTGAAATGTTAAAAAATGTATAACCTATTAATCTCCAAGTTTAGTTTACTCCATTGGTTATATACCCAAAACGGACTAAACTTATCCGTGAATTGACAGCATAAAATATGCTGGCGAAAAAAGAAATTATCGCAACTTCTCTTTTTGTCAGCATTATTTTTATACCTTTGTAGTGTCGGAAGTGAAAGAAAATATAAATAATCGCATACTACAACAGAAAATTTTGCAGTAGTATTTTTGCATTACTATTTTCTTGAAATCTTCGATTTTGCATGTAAATTGTATGTGATAAAATTATATGATAACTGCAATATACGCAAGTAATAATTTGATAATTAGGTAGATATTTTAGGTTGTCGAATTGGTAGCTGATTTACTACAAGTAAACTCCGCTTTATCGCACTTTGCAAGCCTTAAAATATCTCTTGTTATACAATTTTCTTATTCGTAGGTGTTATGCCATAAAGGAAAAAGGCTGTCCCGAAAGGACAGCCTTTTCTGTTATTGTAATTGTGGATTACCACTCCAAAATCTTCTTGAAGTCGTAAGCCTCAGGGTTAGCAACGTAAGCCTTTGCAGCCTCGTAGTCCTCCTCGGTAACGTAGTGCAAGAGGTTGTTGATAACCTGCTGAATCTTGTCTGACTCGATGTTTACCAAACGTGGAGGAATCTTGCCTGTTGTGGGGTCCTGCAAATCCTTCAAGTAGAGAGGCGATACGAAACCATCCTGTGAGATGTAAACCATACAACCTGTCTTACCCTCTGAGAAGAGTTTGTAAACACCCATACCCAACTCTGAGCAATATACCAAATCGTAAGCGATAGGAGTCTGGCAACGTACCTCGTAACCAATCTCTACGGGACGAGACTTAACCTTGATACCCAAAGCCTTGAGTTTATTCTCCAAAAGTTCGTTGAAGATGTTGGCCTTCGATACCTTACCCAACTCGGGGTGACCGTGGTCGTCGTATGTGAAGTGGATACCAGAGTTCTTGATTTCCTCGTCAGAAAGAGCGTGGAATACACCCTCTGAAATCATAGCAACACCGTAGTCGATACCCATAATCTTACGCTTGATGATAGATGAAACAACCAAGTTTACAATCTTCTCAATAGTAATCTCAGTCTTGTTGAACATCTCAGGAATTACAATCATAGGATAGTGGCAAGCCGAGCCAATACCAAATGCAAGGTGACCTGCTGAACGGCCCATAGCGGCTACAACAAACCAGTTGGCTGAAGTACGGGCGTCGTTATATACGGCGCGGCCAATAACTGTACCACCCTCTTTTGCTGACTGATAACCGAATGTGGGAGTACCTGCGGGCAACGGAAGGTCGTTGTCGATAGTCTTGGGAACGTGGATGTTAGCAATGGGATACTGCTTTGCCTCCAAGAACTTTGCAATACGGTTGGCTGTAGATGCTGTATCGTCACCACCAACAGTTACCAACAATTTGATGTTGTTCTCTTGGAAGAATGAAAGGTTGAAGTTCTCCTCAAAATCCTTGTCAGTGGGCTTGAAACGGCTCATTGTCAAGTATGAACCACCCTGATTGAAGATGAAGTCAGCCTTTACGAAATCCATATCCTCATAACGGGGATTGGGATTGAAAAGACCTGAATAGCCGTAATGCAAGCCGATTACGCGATAACCTTTTGCAAGGAATGTCTTGGCAACGCTGCCGACAACGGTGTTCATACCCGGTGCGGGTCCGCCACCTGTGAGAATAGCAATAGCCTCTTTCATAGTGTTTTATAATGTTTAGATTATTAATGTGTCAAAATCTTGGCAAAAATAATAAAAAATATACGAAAAAGAAATAATTTAGCCCCGAAAACTCGGCTAATAAGTTCGTTATGGCGACAATATGGTTGGTTTGGGTGAGGGATGTCGGTGTCGAAAATGTAAATAATAATAGGATAATAATTCATATTCGAATATATTTACTATATTTGCATAGCGGTTTGTGCCGTAATCATTGAGTGCAGAAATTTAACTAAAACTAAATAAAATTTTAATATGAAGAAAATTTTTAATTTTGTAGTTGTTGCTTTGGCGGCAGTGGCCTTAATTGGTTCTGTATCTTGTAGTTCGGAACCTGTAAAGAAGCAGACAGGTATTCAACTCTATTCGGCTCGTCAGGCGTATAGCGATATAGAGGCGACGCTTGCCAAAGTTGCAGAGTCGGGTTATAGTGCTGTTGAGACACTCGGTGGCCCCACTTGCTTTGGTCTTGAGGCTGCTGATTTTAAGGCTTTGTGCGATAAGTATGGTTTGCGCATCGCATCAACTCACGCCGTAGTACCTTACAATCCAGCCGACTTGGAGGGTACAATGGAGGGCTGGCGCAAGTTGTTTGAGGGCCTCAAAATTATGGGTGCCAAATATTGCGTTATTCCCGGTATGAGTTTCGGCTCTACACTTGCTGAGATGGAGGCTTGCTGTGCGTTCCTCAATCAGGTAGGTGTGGTTGCAAAGGAGTATGGCTTGATGTTCGGTTATCACAATCATAAGGGCGATTTTGCTCAGGTTGAGGGCCAGACTATTCTGGACTACGTTATTGCTCACACCGATGCTGATAAGTTCTTTATCGAGTTGGATGTATGCAAAACAAATATGGGCGATGTAGACCCTATGCACTATTTGAAGACCTACGGTGACCGTATAAAGGTGTTGCACGCCAAGGATGAGGGCGTATTGGGTACAAGTGGCGATATTGACTTTAAGGAGGTTTTCGAGACTTTCTATGCTAACGGTGCAATTGACTGCTTTGTGGAGTATGAGTTGCCTTTTGAGATAGGCGAGGATGCTGCTGCCAATGAGCGCAACTTGGCTGCTATGTGGCAGGGTATTGCCGATTGTAACAAGTTCTTGCAGGAGTCAGATTTCGTACGTTCTTGCGAGTATTAATAGAAATTGTCTAATAAGGTGTTTTCTGCGTTACACTCGCCCTCAAAATGCTCATTTACGCCAAGTAAACTGTGCTTTTTCGGGCGTCGTAAGCCTTGAAAACCCACTTATGATACAATTTCTAAATTGTAGAGGTTGGATAACCTTTTAATAGTAATGAATTTACATATTATTTTATAAAACACTAAACTTAATTAAAACTATGAAAAAGATTCTTTTGATTGTTTTGGCAGCATTGGTTGCTATGCCTGTTTGTGTTGAGGCAAAGTCGAAGAAGCGTATCGGCTTGCAACTCTACTCTATCCATCAGGATATGGGCAATGTTGATGCATCGTTGAAGAAGGTTGCTGATGCTGGTTATACAGTAGTTGAGACTTTGGGTAGCCCCAACTGCTTCGGTATGGATGCTGCTGCATTCAAGGCGTTGTGCGACAAGCACGGTTTGTCAATCGTATCTACTCACACATCAATCGGTATGGACCCCAATAACGAGGCTGGCGTTATGGCTCAGTGGCGTAAGGTTTTCGAGGGTTTGAAGACTATGGGTGCCAAGTATTGCGTTATCCCCGGTTTCGGTTTGGGTCGCGATTTGAAGGAGTTGAAGGCTGTTTGTGACTATTTCAACAAGGTTGGTAAACTCGGTAAGGAGTATGGCATTATGTTGGGTTATCACAACCACGCTCACGAGTATGAGGTACGTGAGGGCGAGTGCGTTTGGGAGTATATGATTGAGAATACTGACCCCGATTGCGTATTCTTCCAGATGGACGTATATTGGACAACTCGTGGCGGTAAGGACCCCGTTGCTTATTTGAAGCAGTATCCTGACCGTATCAAGATGCTCCACATTAAGGATGACTTTGTAATTGGCGAGAGCGGTAAGATTGATTTCGAGGCTATCTTCAAGCAGTTCTACAAGAACGGTTACAAGGATTTCGTAGTTGAGCAGGAGGGCGCTCCCGGTAACTCTCAGTCAGAGCGTTTTGCTAAGATGTGGGATGGTGTTGCCAAGAGTGCAAACTACCTTGAGACTTCAAAGTTCGTAAAGAAGAAGTAATTTTACGGATTTGAGTATAATGTGATGTCGGACTCCGTTTGGAGTCCGACATCTTTTTTTTGTGAAAATAGTGTTGCGAGAGGATGTAAAAATGGTCGTTTTGGTAAAAAATAACACAAAGTAAAGAGCGATTGTTATTTATTTTGTAACTTTGTAGGAATTTAGACCTATTGTGCGAATGGAGAACATTTTGACAACATATAACACCTTCCTGTGGGTGATGGCCGCAGTGGCTGTCGTGGTATTCGTTGCTCTGCAATTTTTTGAGGCTGGGTATGGATATCTCTTCGACAGACGCTATGGACCTCCTGTCAATAATAAGGTGGGTTGGGTGTTGATGGAGTCGCCGGTTTTTGTCGCTATGTGTATTTTGTGGGCAATGTCGGAGAGGCAGTGGGCAACAGTTCCATTGGTGTTGTTCTCAATGTTTCAACTGCACTATTTTCAGCGTTCGTTTATCTTTCCGCTATTGATGCGAGGCAAGTCGAAGATGCCATTGGGTATAGTGTTGATGGGTATGGTGTTTAATACGCTCAATGCCTTGATGCAGGGTGGTTGGATATTCTATCTTGCGCCAGCAGATTATTACGCAGATTGGTTTGCAAAGCCATATATATATGTTGGCGTACTGCTGTTCTTTGCAGGTATGTTTATCAATATGCAGTCGGATTATATCATCCGCCATCTGCGTAAGGAGGGCGATACGCGTCACTATATTCCGCGCGGAGGAGCGTTTCGCTATGTGTCGTCGGCAAACTACTTTGGCGAACTGTTGGAGTGGACAGGTTTTGCCATAGCATCGTGGTCGTGGGCAGGAGTGGTGTTCGTGTTGTGGACATTTGCCAACTTAGCACCTCGCTCGGCATCGCTATATAAGCGTTATGCCAAGGAGTTTGGCGAGGAGTTTACATCACTTGGTCGTAAACGAATCATCCCGTTCATCTACTAAAAGTTAAAAGCAAGCAATCAAAAACAAGATATGAAAGACCTCAAGGATTCAAAACTGTTTACACCTTATCAGATGGGCCCCGTGACGTTGCGTAATCGTACGATACGCTCGGCGGCTTTTGAGTCGATGGGTAAGGACTTCGGCCCAACGCAAGCCCTGAAGGATTATCACGTCAGCGTGGCGCGAGGAGGTGTGGGTATGACTACATTGGCCTATGCGTCGGTTAATCGTAGCGGCGTGTCGTTTAATTCGCAGTTGTGGCTGCGTGATGAGATTGTGCCAGCACTTAAGGATATTACCGATGCCGTTCATCGTGAAGGCGCTGCTGTGGGTGTGCAGATTGGTCATTGTGGTAATATGACGCATTGGTCAACGGCAGGGTGTTTTCCCGTGTCGGCATCCAATGGTTTTAATCTCTACTCACCAACTTTCCATCGTCGTCTGCGTAGGAGTGAGTTGCCCGAAATGGCGCGAGACTTTGGACGTGCAGTGGTAACGGCTCACGAGGCGGGGTTTGATAGCGTCGAGGTACACGCAGGACACGGTTATCTTATTTCGCAATTCCTCTCGCCGTGGACCAATCGCCGACGTGATGAGTATGGTGGCTCGCTTGAGAACCGTATGCGTTTTATGAATATGTGTATGGAGGAGGTGATGGAGCAGGCCGCCAAATATAAGATGGCGGTTTTGGTGAAACACAATATGGAGGATGGTTTCCGCAGTGGTATCCAGATTCCCGAATCAATCGAGATAGCCAAGCAGATAGAGTCTTTCGGAGTTGATGGTATTGTGCTCTCGTCGGGCTTTGTTTCGCGTGCTCCTATGGCCGTAATGCGAGGTCGTATTCCGACGAAGACGATGGGTTACTATATGCCGTGGAGTCAGTGGCCGCAGAAGATTGTGGTGTCGCTATTCGGTCAGTGGATGATTAAGCAGTATGATTTTGAGGAGTGTTTCTTTTTGGAGAATGCCCGAAAGTTCCGAGCCGCACTGAAGGGCCCCTTGGTTTATGTCGGAGGCATAGTGTCGCGTGAGGGTATAGAGCGCGTGTTGGATGCGGGCTTTGAGATGGTGCAGATAGCGCGAGCGTTGGTTAATGACCCGGCGTTTGTGAATAAAATGCGCGAGGGTGATATTACGACACGCTCAGGTTGCGATAATAAGGATTACTGTATTGCCCGTATGTATTCGGTTGATATGAAGTGTTGCCACCATTGCGACAATCTTCCTGATGTTATTCGTAAAGAGTTAAAATTGTAGACTAAATGGCGCGTAGAGGAGTTGTAGAGGCTGGAAGTAAAACTGCACTTGTAACGGGAGCATCGAAGGGTATAGGCCGTTGCTTTGCTTTGCGACTGGCCCGTATGGGGTATAATGTTGTGATGGTATCATTGACAGCATCCGATTTAGAGGCTACCGCGAAAGAGGTGCAGGCTGCGAATGATAGAGTATGGGTGCGTCATTATACGAAGGATATGGCGTCAATGACTTCGGCAGAAGAACTCTTTGCGTGGACCGAGCAGCAGGCGATAAAGGTCGATGTGCTGATTAATAATGCGGGAATGTTCTCATTCTGTGATGTGCTGAATACCCCTGTGGAGCGCATAGAACGTCTGATATTGTTGCATAATGCGACGGTGACAAAGATGTGCCGATTGTATGCTCAAGATATGGCCGCGAGGGGTGGCGGTTATATTCTCAATATGTCGTCATACTCTATCTGGATGCCATATCCGGGATTGTCGCTATATAGTGCCAGCAAAGCCTATATAAAGAGTTTTTCCGTTGCTTTCTCAAAGGAGGTACGCGATAAAAAGGTCTATGTGACGGCTATCTGTCCGGCGGGAATCGCGACTGATTTATACGGTTTGTCGCCTCGACTTCAACGATTTGGGTTAAAGTTGGGCGCTTTGATGAGCCCTGACAGTTGCGCTCGCCGCTCGCTCAACGGCCTGTTCCGTAAGCAACGCTGCAAGGTGCCTGATTGGTGGTTTAGGTTGCTTATCCCCTTGTGTCAGATGTTGGGCGGAGCGCCAATGCGATGGCTACGTCAGTTCACAATGCAATTCCAGAAATAAACGATTAGATATAATTTATGGCGACGTGTTGATATGCGTCGCCATTTTCTTTGTCTGTCGTATGAAATATCCGATAAATCGGATAAAAAACAGGATAAATAGTCATTGTCTGCCAAAAAATGACTATTTTTGTAAATTAATATAGATATTAAACTAATACACGATATATAATGGCTTTACAATGTGGTATAGTAGGTCTGCCCAATGTGGGTAAATCGACTCTTTTCAACTGCTTGTCTAACGCAAAGGCACAAGCGGCTAATTTCCCTTTCTGTACAATCGAGCCCAATGTGGGCGTTATCACCGTGCCTGACGAGCGTCTGGTGAAGTTGGCTGAGATTGACAATCCGAAGAAGGTTATCCCGACAACTATCGAGATTGTTGATATTGCTGGATTGGTTAAGGGCGCGTCAAAGGGCGAGGGCTTGGGAAATAAGTTTTTGGGAAATATCCGTAACACTAACGCTATTATTCACGTTCTGCGTTGCTTCGATAATGGTAATATTACGCACGTAGATGGAACGATTGACCCCGTGCGCGATAAGGGTATTATCGATACAGAGTTGCAGTTGAAAGACTTGGAGACCGTTGAAAATAATATCGGAAAATGCCAAAAGCAGGCTGTTGCAGGCGATAAAACCGCTAAGCGTCGTTATGACTTGCTGGTACAATTCAAGGAGGCCTTGGAGCAGGGCCGCTCGGCTCGTACCGTCGAGACCGATAAGGAGGAGCGTAAGTTGGTTGCTGACCTCAATCTCTTGACCGACAAACCTGTGCTATATGTTTGCAATGTTGATGAGGCGAGTGCAGTAAGTGGTAATGCGCATACGGAGGCCGTGAAGGCTGCCATTGCTGACGAGAATGCCGAGATGTTGATTGTAGCAGCCGCAACGGAGGCCGATATTGCCGAGTTGGAGGATTACGAAGAGCGTCAGATGTTCCTGCAGGATATGGGCCTTGAGGAGTCGGGTGTGGCTCGTCTAATCAAGGCGGCATACAAGTTGCTTAATTTGCAGACATTCTTCACTACAGGAGCCGACGAAAGCCGTGCTTGGACTTTTGTGAAGGGTATGAAGGCACCGCAGACAGCGGGTATTATCCATACCGATTTCGAGCGAGGATTTATTCGTGCCGAGGTTATCAAGTATGACGATTATGTAGTGCTTGGCTCGGAGAAGGCTTGCCGCGATGTCGGAAAGATTGGTATTGAGGGTAAGGAGTATGTGGTGCAGGATGGTGACATTATGCACTTCCTCTTCAATGTGTAATAATTGCCTTGTGAGTTCTTTCTGCGTTACGCTTGTTCTCGAAATGCTCATTTACCACAAGTAAACTCCGCTTTCGATAACTTCGCAAGCCTTGAAATAACCTCACAAAACAATTATTAATGAGAGTGGCAATCCTCAAAACATCCTCACAAATCAAAATGGTTTATGAGATGAGAGTATTGTGAGCCTTGAAGTAAACTCACAAAACAATTATTAATGAGAGTGGCAATCCTCAAAACACCCTCACAAATCAAAATGGTTTAGGGGTGTTGAAGTAAGCCTTGAAGTAATCTCACAAAACAATTATTAATAATAAAATTTTGAATTGCTCTGTACTATGAAGACAAATTTGAAATACGTTATCATCGCGCTTGCCGTAGTTGTTGCGGCGTGGCTATTGGGCCGAGCCTACACCTATAAGTATCGTTCGCAGGATACTATCGTTGTGACGGGTTTGGGCGAAACGGAGTTTGCGTCAGATTTGATTGTGTGGAATGGTGAGATTGTCTATGAGACGCAGGATGTAGCATCGGGCTATGCCCAGTTGGAGCGTAATAAGCAAAAAGTCTTGGAGTTTATTACATCGCGAGGAGTTGCTGCCGAGCAGGTGGTGTTTAAGTTTGTGAATGTATATAAACAGACTGAGCCTGTCTATAATGCCAGCGGTAATTATGCCGGCCAGCGTTTTACGGGATATCGTCTGAGTCAAGGCTTTTCGATTGAGTCTTCGGATGTAGATAAGGTGGAAAATATCTCGCGCGAAATATCGGCCCTTATTGCGCAGGGTGTTTCGATTGAGGCCTATCAGCCCTCGTACTATTATACGAAGTTGGATGATGTGAAACTATCTCTCATAGAGCGCGCTTCGGCTGACGCTCGCGCCCGTGCCGAGAAGATAGCCGAGAATGCAGGTGCTGCGATTGGTCGTGTAGCCTCGGCAAAGATGGGTGTATTTCAGATTACGGGAGCCAACTCCAACGAGGAGTTTTCGGCAGGAGGCTCATTTAATACCACCTCACGCCAGAAGAAAGCACGAATAACAATGCGAGTTGAATATCGTGTAAAGTAATATCGTGGAAGACTATTAACTGCTATGGATATTTGGAGAATATTTCAGATTGTTGCAGGTGTTTTTGCTGCAGTTGCTACGGCGTTGACTGTTGTCGCAATCTATTTCCCCACTGCGGTATATTGGGCGATGTGGATGTGGACTTTTACTCTGTGGCAGATACAGTTTTTGGTGCCGATGCCCGTAATAGAGCGCAATAAGAATGATAATAAGATTCTGTATTCTTTGTCGTTTTTCGTGTCAGTGTGTCTTGCGGTAGATGCCAATACTTTGTTACAAGAGCAGTATCCCGCGACTCACGGATTCAGTAGAGGTGTGCTTGTATATTCTCTTGCCTATTTGGTGGTATCGCTCCTATTGGCAGGTTGGCTAAAGATTAAAGAAAAGAAGAAAAATAAATAAGAAACTAAAATATAAGAAAACTATGTCAAGAGAAGTTCGTGTGCGTTTTGCGCCAAGTCCTACGGGCCCCCTGCATATGGGTGGTGTGCGTACAGCACTTTACAACTATTTGTTTGCGCGCCGCAATGGCGGTAAGATGATTCTGCGTATCGAGGATACCGATTCGCAGCGTTTCGTGCCTGGAGCAGAAGAGTATATCATCGAATCGCTCAAGTGGTGCGGTATTGAGATTGACGAGGGTGTCGGTGTTGGCGGACCTCACGCTCCATATCGTCAGAGCGAGCGCAAGGAGATTTATTTGAAATATGCCAAGCAACTCGTTGAGGCAGGATGGGCATATTACGCTTTCGATACCGCAGAGGAGTTGGATGCCTTGCGTAAGGAGGCTGAGGCTGTCGGTCAGACATTCGCCTATAACTATTCTGTTCGCGAGAAGTTGCCCACATCGTTGAGCCTCTCGAAGGAGGAGGTTGAGGAGCGTATTGCACGCGGTGATATTTGGGTGGTACGTTTCAAGATGCCCGAGAATGAGATTGTCGAGATGGACGATTTGATTCGTGGCCACGTTAAGGTAAATACATCTACGTTGGACGATAAGGTGCTTTATAAGAGTGCTGATGCGCTTCCTACATACCATTTGGCAAATATTGTAGATGACCATTTGATGGAGATTTCTCACGTTATTCGTGGCGAGGAGTGGTTGCCGTCGTTGCCGTTGCACTATTTGCTGTATCGTGCCTTTGGCTGGCAGGATTCGCAGCCGCAGTTTGCGCACTTGCCTCTGTTGTTGAAGCCGACGGGAGGTGGTAAACTCTCGAAGCGTGATGGCGACAAGATGGGTTTCCCTGTGTTCCCGCTGTTCTGGACTTCACCCACGACGGGCGAGACGGCTCACGGCTATCGTGAGGATGGATATTTTGCCGAGGCATTCGTGAATATGCTGGCTCTGTTGGGCTGGAACCCTGGTACGGAGCAGGAGTTGTTCTCGATGCAAGAGTTGATTGATAACTTCTCGTTGGAGCGCGTTTCGAAGTCTGGAGCCCGCTTCCAACCCGATAAGGCAAAGTGGTTTAATGCTCAATATATGCACCGTAAAACAGATGAGGAGTTGGCCGAGTTGTTCCAACCCATCTTGCGTGAGAATGGAGTCGAGACAAGTGACTATTTGGCAGGCAAGGCTGCAGGTATAATGAAGGAGCGTGCAACGTTTATTGGCGATTTGTGGGATTTGACATCATATTTCTTTGTTGCACCTACGTCGTATGACGAGAAGCAAACCAAGAAGTATTGGAAGGGCGATAATCCTGCCCGTTTGAAGGAGTTGCGCGAGGTGTTGGCCTCGATAGATGATTTCTCGAAGGAGAATACCGAGGCTGTAGTGGGTGCTTGGATTGCCGAGAAGGAGTATGGTATGGGCCAGATTATGAATACATTGCGTTTGGCGTTGGTTGGCGCAGGTAAGGGCCCTGGTATGTACGACGTAACAGCTTTTATCGGCAAGGATGAGTGCTTGAAGCGTATTGACTTTATTTTGGAAAACCTAAAACCTATCGAATAATGGAGATTTTGCAACACATCTGGGGCGCAACGCCCGAAGGAGAGGCTATCGTAATCTATACGATTCGTAATGCCAACGGCTGCGAGGTGCAGTTATGTAATATTGGAGCATCTATAGTATCAGTAAAGGCTCCCGACCGCGATGGCAACATCGACGACATTGTGTTGGGCTACAAGGATGCTATGAGTTATTTCGGCGATGGCGCAGCCAGCGGTAAGAGCGTAGGTCGTGTTGCCAATCGTATTGCTAAAGGTAAGATGACGGTTGATGGTGTAGAGTACACGCTGGAAATCAATAATGGCCCTAACCACTTGCACGGCGGTTCGAAGGGTTTTGCTAATCAGCTGTGGGAGAGTCGAGTTGAGACCAATCGTGTAGTTTTCTCGCGTACTTCACCCGATGGCGAGCAGAACTATCCCGGTGAATTGTATGTCGAGGCTGGCTACTATTTCAGCGATGATAACGAGTTGGAGATAACATATATGGCTCGCACCGATAAAACGACTGTCGTGAACCTTACAAACCACGTATATTGGAATTTGGCAGGCGAGGGTAGCGGCAAGGATATTCTTGACCACGAGTTGCGTTTGAACTGCTCACGTGTTTTGGAGATGGATTCAACACAGATTCCGACAGGCAAGTATCTCGATGTAAAGGGTACACCACAGGATTTCACTTCGTGGCGTAAGTTCGGCGATGAGATTCTCTCGGAGTTTAACTATATGAAGGATTTTAAGGGCTACGACCACTTCTTTGTGTTGGATGGCTGGAAACCCAATATCTTGGCACAAGTAGGAGAGTTGCGTTGCGAGGCTACGGGCCGTAAGGTAGAGGTGCTTTCATCGCAGGCTGGTGCTATGGTCTATACGGGTAATTGGCTGGAGGGTGGCTGCCCCATCACCAAGTCGGGTAGCCGATATAAGGATTATGCAGGTGTGGCTATCGAGTGCCAGAACTATCCCAATGCTGTGAACGAGCCGTCGTTCCCGTCGGTTGTGTTGCAGCCCGAAGAGACCTATTGCCAGAAGATTGTGTTTAAGTTGTCAACATTCTAAAATGGAGCAGAAAGAACTTGAATTTTTGAACTCGTTTACCGAGAAGTTGTCCGACACGTTGGTTAAGCAGTGTACTGCCGACAAGATGTTGGATGGCAAAATGTTGTTGGTGGAGGAGTTAAACGAGAAGTGGCGCACGTCGGCTCCCGAATATATGGTCGATGCCGTTCCGCAGATTGCTGAATATCCTTCGGCTGCGATTGCTTGGGCCTGCTATGTGGGTATGGGCGCCGCAGTACTGTGGGATAAGTCGTGGGGCGACTATAAGGATACCGAAGATTGGTATACGCTGATGGCCAAACCGCGTGGATTCGATGCTTTGGATGAGTATGTAATAGAGTGTCTGGTGGGATATAAGTTGGATAGCGAGGAGAACCAAAAACTTGAATCGACTATCCGTAAATGCGCTCATACTGCTCAAACGATGATTCGTAAGGAGGGTATCGAGCCGCAGAGCGTGATGGCGTTCCATCTGTTTGCCCGCGTGGTTAAGGTATTCTTTGAGTTGGGCGTGTCGTTGGAGTTGCACCATCGAGGATATAAATATGTTAAGGTAAACCTTAATGTAGAGGGCGAAGCTCCTGTATCTTAACTCGCAGAGTAAAAAAATGAGTCGGTTGCATTTGGTATATGGAGAGTCGGGCGCAGGAATACTGCGCCTTGCTTTGTCTACGGAGGGCTCGGAAGATTGTGTCGTGTCTTTCCCTGCTATATTGAATTATGCGCCTCTGTTTCCATCGTTTGATGATGCGGAGATAGAGGAGTATGTTGCTCGGTGTGGTGAGATATTCCACTCTTCGGAGGAGTGTATTAATAAATTGTATGGCGATATACTCTCTTTCGTTAAGCACGATTTTTCGGCCTACGATGAAGTCGTTGTCTGGCGTGGTACGTCGGCGGGTGATATACTCTTTTATTATATGGTATGCTCGTTGGTTGATGTGGCGTTGTGTGAGGTTGATTTGACACCATTGCGGCAGATGCTGCCAAACAAGAACGTAGGGGCGCTTTCGCTGAGTGTCTGTTCAAGGGAGAATATCAACTATCTTTTAAGTTGCGTGCAGCCTGTTGACGTGGAGCAGAAAGACGAGGCGGCTAAGCAGTGGACGGAATGGTCGAAATCGGTGGCTGCGTTGCGAGTGCTGGATAAGACGGGGGAGATTTTGGAGGTCGAAGAAGAGGTCTATGATGAGGCATTGCTGGCGTTGTGTCGTGGAGAGTGGTGTGCTGCACCGCGTGTGGTCGGCAGATTGCTTTGCGATGTGGATTTTGGCGTGGGAGACAGTTTCTTGCACCATCGTTTGATTAGCCTTGCTCGTCGAGGAGTAGTTCAAGTTAGGCCAAATGCAAAGTTTTATAATGGGACCGAATATACGGTTGAACGTTATGCTATGCCGCATATTGTAGATGGAGTGGACCTCGCAGAGATGCGATTATTCGAAATCAAGTCATAAAAATGCATCTGTATTCATAAAAACAGGCAGGAAATTAAATTTTTTTGCATAAAAGTGAATAACAATAGAGATTAATTTGTATATTTGCTCAAACAAAGAACGAATAATGACAATGTTGCTAAATATCCACCATCATCACCATATCTTGCGAGAGATAGGGTAGGTCGTGGAGTGTAGCATAGTATAACTCATATAGAAGGCTTACCAATTGATGTGGTAGGCTTTTTTTATTGATGCGAAAACCATCTTTAAGAGGTTATAATGATTGAAAAACGAAATAAATAAGTTAGGTTATGTTGAGAATTGCTATCCAGACCAAAGGGCGATTGAATGAGCAGAGTACGGCACTCTTGCACGAGATAGGTATTGATGTAGAGGGCGCGAAACGTAAGTTCCTTTCCAAAGCGGCTAACTTTCCTATCGAGGTGTTGTATCTTCGTGATGACGATATCCCGCAAGTGGTAGAGAATGGAACGGCGACATTGGGTATTGTCGGCTTGAATGAGGTGGCCGAGCGAGGATGCGATGTCGAGGTGGTTGCTAAGTTGGGTTTCGGAGGTTGCCGTATATCGTTGGCTATACCTAAGGGAGATGAGTATAATGGAGTGGAGTATTTCGAGGGTAAGCGTATCGCTACTTCATATCCTGTTGTTTTGCGGAAGTTTCTTGCCGAGCGCGGCGTGACGGCCCAGATTGAGGTTATTACGGGCTCGGTAGAGATTGCCCCTGCTGCGGGTATTGCCGATGCTATTTTCGATATCGTTTCGTCTGGCGGTACACTCGTTACTAATGGTTTGAAAGAGGTTGAACGAGTGTTCGAATCAGAAGCGGTTTTGATTGCTAATCGTAATCTCTCGGATGAGGAGCGCGAAGTGCTTGATGAGTTGCTGTTCCGCATAGAGTCGGAGCGCGTAAGTCGCGGTAAAAAGTATCTGTTGATGAATATACCTACTGCCGCATTGGACGAGGCTGTAAAGATTCTGCCTGCGATGCGTAGCCCGACGGTAATGCCTTTGGCTGTCGAGGGGTGGTGTTCGCTGCACTCGGTTGTCGATGCTGCCGATTTGTGGGATAAGGTGCGTCAGTTGAAGGCCATTGGAGCCGAGGGTATATTAGTACTTACGTTGGATAAGATAATTCCGTAGAGGTATGAAGATTTATCAGAATCCTCCGCGAGAGGAGTGGCGGGAGTTGTGTCGTCGTGCCGAGCAGGATAATAGCCAGATTGCAGAGCGTGTTGAGGCCATCGTTGAGCGTGTAGCGCGTGAGGGCGATGCCGCGTTATTTGCATTGGCCGAGCAGATTGATGGTGTGAACCTTGATTCGCTTGTCGTTACCGATGAGGAGTTTGCTTATGCTGAAAGTAGGGTGAGTGATGAGGTGAAATCGGCCATAGAAGTTGCAGTTAAAAACATATCGGCATTTCATCGTGCGCAATTGCCAAAAGAGTTGAAAGTTATAACACAAGAGGGTGTGGAGTGTGTGCAGCGTCCTGTGGCGATACGTCGTGTCGGGTTGTATATACCCGGCGGTACGGCTCCTCTGTTTTCTACCGTTTTGATGTTGGCGCTACCTGCCGAGATTGCCGGCTGTGGAGAGATTATATTGTGTACTCCTACCGATAAGCAAGGTCGAGTGGCTGCTGAGGTATTGTATGCGGCACGTCGTTGTGGCGTGACAAATGTATATAAGGCGGGAGGTGCGCAGGCTATCGCGGCTATGGCATACGGTACAGAGTCAATACCTAAGGTTGATAAGATTTTCGGACCCGGTAATCGTTATGTTACGATGGCCAAGCAGATGGTTGCTGCGCGTAATACGGCTATAGATATGCCTGCGGGCCCCTCCGAAGTGATGGTGCTGGCCGATGCTTCGGCTAATCCGACGTTTGTGGCTGCCGATATGCTTTCGCAGGCGGAGCACGGGCGCGATAGTCAGGCAATCGTGGTGTGTGACAGTATTGCGTTGGCCGAGAGTGTTGCAGCGGAGGTTGAACGTCAGCGGGTATTGCTTTCGCGTGCAGATTATGTAGCCGAATCGCTTGCCAATAGCCGAGCCATAGTCTTTGATAATAGGGATGATATGATTGCTTTTGCCAATGAATATGCCGCAGAACACCTTATAGTGTCGATGGTGTCGGCGTGGGATGTCGTGGATAAGATTACCGCTGCAGGCAGTATTTTTATTGGAAATTACTCACCAGAGAGTGCTGGCGATTATGCTTCGGGTACAAACCATACTCTCCCTACATCGGGGTGGGCTCATTCGTGCAGCGGAGTGAATATTGATAGTTTCGTGCGAAAGATAACCATTCAGGAGTTGTCCCAAGAGGGTATAAGTTCGCTTGCTCCAACAATTATTGCTATGGCTGAGGCCGAAGGTCTGGAGGCTCACGCTGCGGCTGTCAAAGTAAGAATCGAAAATTAGAAGAATTATGAAGAGTAAAACCATAGAGTCGCTTGTTAGAGCAAATATCGCGGCCCTTCAGCCCTATTCGACGGCGCGTGATGAGTATGAAGGTGAGTTGGGCGTATTCCTGGATGCTAACGAAAGCCCGTTCAATAACGGCTATAATCGTTATCCCGACCCCCATCAGAAACAACTAAAAGAGCGATTGTCGGAGATAAAGGGCGTGCCGAGCAGAAATATATTTATCGGAAATGGTAGCGATGAGGCCATAGATTTGGTCTTTAGGGTGTTCTGCGAGCCTCGTAAGGATAATGTTGTGGCTATAACCCCGAGTTATGGTATGTATAAAGTTGCTGCGGCAATGAACGATGTTGAGTTGCGTGAGGTGGAGTTGCTTGAGAACTTTGAGTTGCCGACAGATGAGTTGCTGGCCGTTGCCGATGAACACACGAAGGCTATATTCCTCTGTTCGCCGAATAACCCTACGGGTAATTCATTCCCTCGTGAAGAGATGTTACGTTTGGTGGATGAGTTTGAGGGGTTGGTTGTGGTTGATGAAGCGTACATTGATTTTGCCGAAGTGGATAGCCTGAAGGTGGAGATTTTTAATCGTCCCAATCTGATTATCCTGCAAACTCTCTCAAAAGCGTGGGCAATGGCCGGATTGCGATTGGGGTTGGCATTGGCCGATGAACGCATCGTGGCGCTGTTCTCGCAGGTGAAGTATCCCTATAATATCAACATTGCGGCACAGCAGATTGTAATGCAGTTACTGATGTATCCCATTGATGAGGATTTGGCCGAGATTAAGTCGCAGCGTCAAGAGGTTGCTGAGGAGATTGCCAAGTTGCCTTTTGTTAAGCATATCTATCCCTCTGATGCCAACTTTTTGTTGGTTAAGGTGGATGATGCCGATGCCGTTTACGAGCATCTTATTGCCGATAAGATTATTGTGCGCAACCGTAATCGTGTGAAGGGTTGTGAGGGGTGTCTGCGTATAACGATTAGCCTCAGTGGAGAGAATGATAAACTTTTAGAGTCGCTTAAGAGATATGAAAAATAGAGTGTTGTTTATTGACCGCGACGGTACGATATTGGTTGAGCCGCCTGAAGATTTTCAAGTCGATTCGCTTGAGAAATTGGAGTTTGTTGTGGGGGCAATATCTGGTATGAAATCGCTTGCGGAACTCGATTATGAATTGGTTTTGGCATCTAATCAGGATGGTTTGGGGACAGACTCTTTCCCCGAAGAGACTTTCTGGCCTGCGCATACCAAAATGTTGCGAACATTGGCAGGTGAGGGTGTATTCTTCGATGACCAACTGATTGACCCTACCTTTCCGCAGGAAAATGCTCCGACTCGAAAGCCGCAGACGGGGATGTTTACGAAATATCTATCCGAAGATTACGATATGTCACAAAGTTATGTAATAGGCGATAGAGCGACTGATGTGGAGTTGGCGGCAAACCTCGGCGCGAAGGCTATCCTGTTGCAACAAGTATCTGTCGGCGAGAAGATGTTAGAAGGAAAATTGTTTGCCGAGAGTTGTGTGCTAATAACGCCTCGCTGGAGCGATGTGGCTGAGTTTCTGCGTCGTACCGAGCGAACAGCCGAGATAAACCGAGTGACGTCGGAGACAGCTATAAAAGTTAAGTTGGACCTTGATGGCGCAGGGGTGTCGGAAATATCGACAGGACTTAACTTCTTTGACCATATGCTTTGGCAACTGCCGCACCACGCAGGTGTGTCGCTAAAGTTGGAGTGTAAGGGTGATTTGCACGTAGATGAGCATCATACCATCGAGGATGTCGCAATTGTGCTGGGTGAGGCTATATATCAGGCACTTGGCTCAAAGAGAGGTATTGACCGCTATGGTTTTGTGTTGCCTATGGATGAGTGTCGTGCTATGGTGTTGATTGATTTTGGTGGCCGCGCCGATTTTGTGTGGGATGTGCCGTTTACGCGTGAAAGGGTAGGCGATGTGCCGACAGAGATGTTTAAGCACTTCTTCAAATCGATGTGTGTGGCTATGCGATGCAACCTGCACATCGAGGCTCGTGGAGAGAATAATCACCACTTGATAGAGGGCGTGTTCAAGGCCTTTGCCCGCGCTCTGAAGATGGCCGTAAGGCGTGATGTTTTTAAGTATGATTTACCCTCAAGCAAAGGAGTTCTATGATAGCGATATTGGATTATAAGATGGGTAACCTCCGTTCGGTAGAGAATGCCCTGAAGCGTCTTGGAGCCGAATTTACGGTGACGGATGATGCCGATGTTATTCGCTCTGCCGATAAGGTGTTGATGCCGGGTGTGGGTAATGCTGCCGAGGCTATGGAGAATCTGCGCAGTGCTTCGCTGGTGGATGTAGTACGCTCGTTGCGTCGTCCTGTGTTGGGTATATGTGTCGGTATGCAGGTGATGTGTCGCCATAGCGAGGAGGGGGATGTCGATTGCCTCAATCTGTTTGATGCTCGTGTTAAGCGTTTTGAGCCGTCTGCTGATTTGAAGGTGCCGCATATGGGGTGGAATACGATTGGTAATCTGGAATCGAAACTATTTAAGGGTATTGACGGTGGAGAGTATGTCTATTTCGTACACTCCTATTACCCCGAATTATGTTCTGATACTATCGCCACATCGTGTCACGGTGTGATGTTTAGTGCGGCTCTAAAATATGAGAATTTCTATGGAACGCAGTTCCATCCCGAAAAGAGTGGTGATGTGGGTGAGCGAATAATTGAGAACTTTTTGCGATTGTAAAATCGAATATAATAACTTAAAGTGATGGTTGAGATAATTCCCGCAATTGATATTATAGAAGGACGTTGCGTGCGTTTGTCGCAAGGTGATTATGCGCAGCGCAAGGTGTACGACGCCTCGCCTGTAGATATGGCCAAACGCTATGCGGATTGTGGTGTCAAACGTATACACGTTGTTGATTTGGATGGCGCGAAGTCATCTTCTCCCAAAAATCTGAAGTTGCTGGAGCGTATGGCTGTGGGTGCATCGGTTGAGATAGAGTGGGGTGGAGGCTTGAAGAGTGAGGAGGCGTTGAGAGCCATATTCGACTATGGTGCTACGTATGCTATCGTGGGTAGTGTCGCCGCACAAAAGCAAGAACTCTTTGCCGAATGGTTGGAGATGTTTGGCGGGGAGAGAATGGTATTGGGCGCGGATGTGCGTAACGGTAAGGTCTCGGTGAATGGCTGGCTTGAGGATTTGGCCCTTTCAATCGAAGAGTTGATAGAGTTCTTTAAGCCTTATGGATTGTCGCAGGTTATATGTACCGATATTACAAAAGATGGAATGTTGAAAGGCCCATCGTTTGAACTGTATACCGATTTACAGAGTCGTTACGAGGATGTCGATTTTACGGTGTCGGGGGGTATTGGCTCGATGGCCGATATCGAAAAGGCCGAAGAGTTGCATTTGCGAAAAGTGATTGTCGGTAAGGCAATTTACGAAAACCGTATAACACTAAAAGATATTGAGCAATGGTTGCTAAACGTATAATACCTTGCCTTGATGTTAAGGAGGGCCGCACTGTAAAGGGGGTTAATTTTGTCGATTTACGCGATGTGGGTGATGCTGTCGAATTGGGACAGTATTATGCTCGTTGTGGTGCTGATGAATTGGTATATCTTGATATAAGTGCGACACGTGAAGGTCGTCAGACATTTACCAAATTGGTGGAGAGAATATCTGACGGTATAAATATCCCGTTTACGGTAGGTGGCGGTATATCGACGTTGGAGGATGCTGCACGTCTGCTTGATGCAGGGGCTGATAAGATATCTATAAACAGTGCAGCAATAGCCAATCCGTCATTGATAGATTCTATTGCAGCACGTTATGGTAGTCAATTTGTTGTTGTGGCCATTGATGCCCGCCTGATGGATGATGGCGTATGGCGAGCCACTACACACGGTGGTAGCCGCCCAAGCGATAAAGAGTTATTCTCGTGGGCGCAAGAGGCGCAAGAGAGAGGTGCAGGTGAGATTCTGTTCACCTCAATGAATCACGATGGAACACGCTCGGGATACCCTTGTGAAACGTTTGCGCGTTTGGCTGATAGGCTCTCGATTCCGATAATAGCGTCGGGAGGAGCAGGCTCTGTGGCCGACATTGCCGAGGTGCTGACCGTAGGCAAGGCAGATGCTGCTTTGGCTGCAAGTATATTCCATTTTGGAGAGATAACGGTTGGCGATTTGAAACAGGAGTTGAAACGATTAAATATTGATGTGAGATGTTGACTTTCGATGAATTAAATCTTGAGAAGTGTGCTGATGGTTTGCTGCCCGTAGTGGTTCAGGATGCTGTTACGCTCAAGGTGTTGATGGTAGGGTATATGAATCGTGAGGCATACGATAAGACCATTGCCGAGGGGCGTGTGACATTCTATTCTCGTTCAAGAGGTTGTTTGTGGACAAAGGGAGAGACGAGCGGCAATTTCTTGACGGTTAAAGATGTGTATGTCGATTGCGATAAAGATACTCTGCTTGTTAAGGCTATACCCGCAGGGCCAACCTGCCACCGAGGTACTACAAGTTGCTTCGATACACCCGAAGAGGAGGGCTTTATTCGCCACTTGCAAGCCGTTGTGCAGCAACGTCATCGCGATATGCCGGAAGGCTCTTATACAACGAAACTTTTTATTAAGGGAGTGAAAAAAATCGCACAAAAAGTGGGCGAGGAGGCCGTAGAGAGCGTTGTTGAGGCTGTCGATGGTAACCGCGACAGGTTCGTTTATGAGGCTTCGGATATGATTTATCATCTGCTTGTACTGATGGAGCAGATGGGTTGCTCGATAGAGGATTTGGAGCGAGAATTGTCGTTGCGCCACAAATAAGTATAGCAGTAAGTATGGCTTTTATCTCGATAAAAATTGGATAAAAGAAATAAATGCGTTATTTTTGCACCGCAATTTGATTCATAAGGTCAAATGTCGGCTGGTTCCGTAGCTCAGTTGGATAGAGCAACAGCCTTCTAAGCTGTGGGTCGTGGGTTCGAATCCCGCCGGAATCACGAGCGATGCAAATAAGTATCATTGGCAAGCCACTCCGAAAGGGGTGGCTTTTGTAATATAAGCAGTTGTGAGTGCTTGCACGCTTTCAACTGCTTATATTGCGAAAGATATTCTGCTTTGCAGAACTTGCAATGATGGTTGTTTATATCCGAGGACTCCAAGGGAAAGACGAGCGGAGTAATGCGGTAGCAGAACAGAGCGAAGTCAATCCTGATTTTGCGCTATTATGCTTTGCTCTTCCGAGTATTCCAATGGAAATACGAGTAAAGCGAAGTCAATCCCTCTTGTGGGATGCTGCTTGCGCTATGATGTTTGAGTATAACTCTATCAGTGCTTTGGTGTAGAGTTTGTCCGAATATCGTTCTTGAGCCATTATCTTGGCCTTTTCGCGTAGGCTGTCGTATAGCATCTGGTCGGATAGCACCTGCTCTAATGCATTAGCCAAACCCGTGGCACTCTCATCATCATATAGCACACCCGCATCGCCTACGATTTCAGGGAAAGAGCCTCGTCGAGGTTCTACTACGGGGCGAGAGGTGGCGTAAGCCTCGCAGATATATATTCCTACGCCCTCGTCAAAACGTAAGGGGACGCTGATGAGTGATACCTCACGATAGAATTTATGATGCAAGGCGGGTGAGTAATCCTCCTCAAATGTTACATCGTCAATGTAGGGGCGCAGTATGTCGTTTACGTGCGATAAAAACTTCTTATCCGAGTCGGTATTGCCTCCACCGATACGTAGTTTGAGATTGGGTATCGTGCCACGTTTCTTCAATATTACAAATGCCTCGGCGAGGGTATCCAAGCCGTCGAGTGCGTTTGTGCGGTAGAAGAAACCGATGGTAGGGCAGTCGGGTAGGGTGTCGTCGTAATACTTGTCGATGTTGATGCCCGGATAGATAACCACAGGCGATAACGATGGCATCTTCTTGTCAATGATGGCTTTATAGTAGTTGCTTGTCGTAACGAAGGCATCTACTCCAGCCGAGTTGGCAATGATAGCCTCCCACGCTATGTCCGACCATTTATCTTTCAAAGAGTCTATCCATACCTCCTCGTCTTGCAATGAGCATACTACGGGTACGCCTAACTCCTTCTTCAGGGGTGCTGCAATGCCGATGAGAAGCGAGGATGATAGATGAACAATGTCGGGCGCTCCATCCTTTTTTATCCACTCTATCATATCGGCAAGATTACGCTTGAAGGCTCCATTGCCGCCCGTAATCATCGACATAGTCATATTCTCCATCCCATTGGCCGACGTTGAGCCAGACATTGATGCTGCCAAGTCGAGAAACATCTTCGATGAAGTTAGTTTGCTAATCCACTTGGGTATATTGCCCTTGCGGAACATTGCCTGCTCGATATAATAAGACACGGCAGGGAAGAATATGGGGACGCCTTCAGAGGCGTGATGCATAGGCAGATATAGAGGCAGTATGGTTACATCGTGCCCCGCCTTGATTAGTGCCGATGCCTGCAATGAATCACGGAAACAGTTGCCACAGTAGAAAGAGTCGCCCGCTCCCGGGCCTATAATTAGAATTTTCATCTATATGCTATTTAATAAAGGTTGGGTTTTATTCTCTTGTCTTTATAAATTGTATAATACAACCGCAATTTACACAAAAAAATGATAAGTTCTGCTCGTGGAATATTTTTTTATAGTTTTTATTTGTTGGTCAAACCTATATGGAGAATGAGTGTAGTGGGCAAACTTTGTTCTCTTTTTCTGTGCTGAGAATCATATTTCATATTGAAAGTAATATATAGTGTATATAGATTAAACAAATGTTAAGGGCTTATAGATGTGTTACATATATATGTGTATTTACTAATTAATTAAGGCGTTGATTTTGGATTGTAAGAAACAAATTTTGGAAATTTAATTTTGTAATATATTGTTAAAGAATTGGGCTGATTTGTTAAGTTGCTGATAGTCAATATTTTTTAGGGGGGGGTGAAATGATTCGAAATATTTGGTTATTTATAAAAAAAGTATTAATTTTGTAATGCAATCTAGGCTTTTTGTCTAACTCGTTGATGCTAATTATGAAAAAAGCGGTGGAATTTATATTCTCATTTGCTTTTGATTAAATAATAAATGCAGAGTGATAGAGCGAGAGAGCAGACCAAGTAATTGGTCGAAAACTTTTATAAACAACCTGTGTAACTGCCTGAAAATCTTATTTATATATTAACAGGTAGGACTAGAGAATACGCCCAAATATCTTCCTAAATCGGTAGAATGAGCACCGAAATCATTGATACAGAAAAGTGTTGGTATGCATTGCGAGACCTCAAAAGATCGAATGCCGTTTACCCCGCATATAAGCAATTGCGAGAGTTGGGAATTGAGGTGTTTACTCCAATGAAATGGCGTATTACCAAGAAAAATGGGAAACAGATTGGGCGAGAAGTACCCGTTATGCCAGATTTGCTGTTTGCCCACGATACACGTAAAAACTTAGACCCTATTGTGGCGAAAACCTCCACATTGCAATATCGATATAAACGAGGTGGGGCATATTGTGAGCCTATTATTGTCCCAGAGGATGATATGAATCGTTTTATCGGAGCTGTACAGGCGGCAGAAGAGCCGAAATATTACTCGGTGGAGGAGATTGGTGATGTTATGAAGGGCAGACGCATCCGTGTTGTAGGCGGTCCGATGAATGGATATGAGGGTAAATTGTTGTCGGTAAGAGGCTCTAAAGTAAAAAGAATCGTTATAGAACTGCCTAATTTGTTGGCTGTGAGCGTAAAAGTTGACGATGAATGTATTCAAGTAATCGATTGATTATTGGTCGATTTATTTTCTTTCTGTAAATCATAAATATTACTTAACCATTACTTTCTTGTGAAGTAATGCGGATTTATAGTAAATCAAAAACAACATAATTCAAAATGTTTAGAAGTGTTATTGCGAGGTTACATCTCGAAAAGTATGTAAGTTCAAAATTGATATTAGGTTTAGACCTTCTGATATCGGTGGGCGTATCGCTATTTGCATTATTCTTGACCAATGTATTGTTTACCTCTTTTACGTATGATTTGGGTTTAATATTATATTGGGCTGGTGGTTCTTTGGTGTCGTCTGCAATCTTCTTTATGTTATTGCAAACTCACAAAAGTATTATTCGCCATTCAACATTGCGTGAATTGTGGAAGTTGGGAGTTGCGACATTGGGAAAAGGCTTTGTTATGGTTGCAATAATCAATGTCACCTCTCCTGCTTTATTAGAAAATGTTTTTATTTGGACGGCTCTGCTTTTTGATATTTTGCTTACAATATCAGCACTTGTTGCAGTCAGAGTTGTAATGATAATATTCTATGATGTTGTTCGCGAACGTCAAAGAAGCCACGATAACTGTAAACACGTCTTGGTTTATGGTATGGGTTCAAAGTCGGTTGCTCAAATTAAACGACTTCAAAATTCTGAACGATATAAGGTTGTTGGATTTTTGAGTTATGGTATGAATATGAAGGGCCATCAATTAGCAGATTTGCCGGTATATTATTTTGAGAGTGTTGAGGATTTGAAATACTTGGTCAATCACAAAGATATAGATGCCATATTATTCTCAAGTCAAAAAGATGCTCAAGATGAGCAATCACGTTTGATATCGTATTGCACAGAGTTGGGTGTGAAAATATATATCGTGCCCGTTATCGATGAGGTAGTTGATGGTAAGGTGATGCGCTATGTCGTAAGAGAGATTAAGATTGAGGATTTGCTCGGACGCGATGAGATAAAAATCTCACTTAACGAGATTGAGGCTAATTTCAAGAATAAAACTATCTTGGTTACTGGAGCCGCAGGCTCTATTGGTTCGGAGTTGTGTCGCCAACTTGCAACATTTGGCGTAGAGCGCCTCATAATGTTCGATAACGCAGAGACTCCGATGCACAATATACGTTTGGAGTTGGAGGAAAGATTCCCAAAGTTGAAGTTTACGCCAGTTATTGGTGATGTGCGTATCCCTGCTCGTCTTGATTATGTGTTTCAGGCATATAAGCCTCAAGTGGTTTTCCACGCTGCAGCATATAAGCACGTTCCTTTGATGGAGGAGAATCCCTGTGAGGCAGTGTTGGTGAATGTCTGTGGCTCAAGAAATGTGACAGATATGTGCCTAAAGTATGATGTTGAAAAAATGGTTATGATTTCAACCGATAAGGCGGTGAATCCAACTAATATTATGGGCTGTACCAAACGACTTGCCGAGATATATGTGCAATCTTTAGGCTTGGCTTTGGAGCAGGGTGTAATAAAGGGAAAAACACGTTTCGTTACGACTCGATTCGGAAATGTGCTTGGGTCTAATGGCTCGGTTATTCCTCGTTTCCGCGAGCAGATTTCAAAGGGTGGCCCTGTGACAGTTACACATCCTGATATTACCCGTTTCTTTATGACTATCCCTGAAGCGTGTCGTTTGGTGATGGAGGCTGCAACTATGTCAAAGGGTAATCAAATCTTCGTATTTGATATGGGTGAATCGGTTAAGATTGTCACTCTTGCGAAACGAATGATTGAGTTGGCGGGCTTTACTCTTGGCCGAGATATTCAGATTGAATATACAGGATTACGTCCGGGTGAAAAGTTGTATGAAGAGGTTCTCTCGAATGCCGAAAATACCGACCCGACACCTCACGAGCGAATTCGCGTGGCACGTGTAAGAGAATATAACCATACAGAGGCTACGCAAGTGGTAGATAAGTTGGAAACTTTATCTCGCGCTGTTGAAATAGAAACAATGGTCAAATTGATGAAGGATTTCGTTCCGGAGTTTATTTCAAAGAACTCGCAGTTCGAAAAATTTGATAAGAAAGTAGGATAAATAAAATATACTTATACCTTAATATTTTATATGAAAATTGCAGTAGCAGGAACGGGATATGTCGGCTTGTCAATAGCCACATTGCTCGCCCAACACAACGAGGTTGTGGCGGTGGATGTTATTCCTGAGAAGGTTGAAAAAATAAATAATCGTATATCGCCTATTCAAGACGATTATATTGAGAAGTATCTTGCGGAGAAAGAGTTGAATCTGCGAGCAACGCTTGATGGCAAAGAGGCATATAAGGATGCAGAATTTGTAATTATTGCAGCCCCGACGAATTACGACCCACAGAAGAATTTCTTTGATACTCATCATATTGAAGATGTGATTGACCTTGTTTTGGAGGTTAATCCCGAGGCTACGATGATTATCAAGAGTACTATTCCGGTTGGTTACTGTCGCTCGCTGTATGTGAAGTATGCTAAGAAGTTCAAGGAGATGGGTTGGGATACTACTCGCAAATTCCGTCTGTTGTTTTCTCCGGAGTTTTTGCGTGAGAGCAAGGCTCTCTACGACAATCTCTATCCAAGCCGCATCATCGTTGGCTATCCTAAGATGATTGAGCAGTTTGGAGAGGAGAATGATGCAATCAAGGCTATTGCAGGTAATCATTTGGCAGAGGCAGCACATACCTTTGCGGAGTTACTTAAGCAAGGTGCTCTGAAAGAGGATATACCTGTGCTGTTTATGGGCTTGAAGGAGGCAGAGGCTGTCAAGTTGTTTGCTAATACTTATTTGGCTTTGCGAGTAAGTTACTTTAATGAACTTGATACATATGCTGAGATGAAGGGTTTGGATACACAAGCAATCATCGAAGGTGTAGGCCTCGACCCACGCATAGGTACTCACTACAACAATCCATCGTTTGGTTATGGCGGTTATTGCTTGCCAAAGGATACAAAGCAGTTACTTGCGAACTATGCAGATGTGCCACAGAATATGATGACGGCTATTGTTGAGAGTAACCGCACAAGAAAGGATTTTATTGCAGACCGAGTATTGGAACTCGCAGGTGCATACGAAGCAAATAGCAGTTATGACGCTTCAAAAGAGCAGCAAGTAATTGTCGGCGTATATCGTCTTACAATGAAATCAAACTCTGACAACTTCCGTCAATCATCAATTCAAGGTGTAATGAAGCGCATCAAGGCAAAAGGCGCAGAAGTGATTATCTATGAGCCAACACTTGAAGATGGCGCAACATTCTTCGGAAGCCTTGTGGTAAATGATTTAGCAGAGTTCAAGTCTCGCTCGCAGGCAATTATTGCCAATCGATATGATGCGAGTCTTGACGATGTAAAAGATAAAGTTTATACACGCGATATTTTCCAAAGAGATTAAGCCCTATGGTAACATATAATGTAAATCTCAATAATAAGGTAGTTCTTGTAACAGGTGCTGCTGGCTTTATCGGTGCAAACCTTGTAAAGCGATTACTAAATGATTTTGAGAGCGTAAAGGTTGTAGGTATTGACAGCATTACCGATTATTATGATGTTAGACTCAAGTATGAGCGTTTGGAGGAGCTTGCAACCTATGAAGATAGATTTGTATTTATTAAAGGTAATATTGCCAACAAAGAGACGATTGATATTCTTTTTGCAGAATATAAACCTCATATTGTTGTAAATCTTGCAGCACAAGCAGGAGTTCGCTACTCAATTACCAATCCAGATGCTTATATAGAAAGCAACCTTATAGGTTTCTATAATATTCTGGAGGCTTGTCGTCATAATGAGGTTGAGCATTTGGTTTATGCGTCTTCGTCAAGTGTGTATGGTAGTAATAAGAAAGTACCATATGCGACAGATGATAAGGTTGATAATCCCGTATCGTTGTATGCTGCAACAAAGAAGAGTAATGAGTTGATGGCTCATGCATATAGCAAACTCTATAACATCCCAAGTACGGGATTGCGCTTCTTTACAGTATATGGACCTTGCGGTCGTCCCGATATGGCATATTTTGGCTTTACTAACAAGTTGCTTAAGGGAGAGAAGATACAAATTTTCAATTACGGTAATTGCAAGCGTGATTTTACCTATGTAGATGATATTGTAGAGGGTGTTGTTCGTATTATGCAACACGCACCAGAGAAAGAGAAGGGTGAGGATGGTTTGCCTATTCCGCCATACAAGGTATACAATATAGGTAATAATAGTCCTGAAAATCTCTTGGATTTCGTGCAAATTCTGCAAGAGGAATTGTTAGCAGCAGGAGTTCTCCCAAATGATTATGACTTCGAGGCTCATAAAGAATTAGTTGCCATGCAGCCAGGCGATGTGCCCGTAACATTCGCAGATACATCGGCATTGGAAGAAGATTTTGGATTCAAACCACATACCTCGTTGCGTGAGGGATTGCATAAGTTCGCTGTATGGTATAAGGCATTCTATTCTGATAAATAACCAATGAAAGGCATTGTTCTGGCAGGCGGGACGGGAACTCGTTTATATCCTATTACGAAGGGAGTTAGCAAGCAATTATTGCCGATATATGATAAGCCTATGGTTTATTATCCTATATCGGTGTTGATGCTTGCTGGTATTAGGGAGATATTGATTATATCGACACCTCAGGATATGCCTAGTTTTAAGCGCTTGCTTGGTAACGGTTCGGATTATGGAGTAAAATTCGAGTATGCCGAGCAACCGAGCCCCGATGGTTTGGCACAGGCATTTATCATTGGAGAGAAGTTCATTGGAGATGATTCGGTTTGTTTAGTATTAGGGGATAATATATTCCACGGCGCAGGATTGTCAAAGATTTTGAGGGATGCAGTCCGTACTGCCGAAGAGGAGCAGAAGGCTACAGTATTCGGTTATTGGGTTGATGATCCCGAGCGCTATGGCGTTGCAGAGTTTGATGCTGATGGCAACTGCTTATCAATTGAGGAAAAACCTAAGAGTCCAAAGTCGAACTATGCTGTAGTAGGATTGTATTTCTATCCTAACAAGGTCGTAAGTGTAGCTAGAGATATTAAGCCCTCGGCTCGCGGTGAATTAGAGATTACAAGCGTTAATCAAAAATTCTTACAAGATGGTGAGTTAAAGGTACAAACTCTTGAACGCGGTTTTGCGTGGTTGGATACCGGTACACACGACTCTTTGGCAGAGGCTTCAATCTTTGTCGAAGTAATGGAGAAACGTCAGGGTTTGAAGATAGCTTGTTTGGAGGGAATAGCATATCGCAATGGCTGGATTTCCGAAGAAAAGATGACCGAGTTGGCTCAGCCGATGATAAAGAACCAATATGGGCAATACCTCTTGAAAGTGGTTGATGAATATAAACGCAAAAGAAAGGAGACTACTCGATGAAGGTGATAAAAACGGCAATAGATGAAGTCGTTATCATTGAGCCTGATGTATTCGGTGATTCTCGTGGCTATTTCTTTGAGAGTTATTCGCAGAAGAAGTTTGACGAGTTGGTACGTCCTATAAGATTTGTACAGGATAACGAGAGCAAATCGAGGTATGGAGTGCTTCGAGGTCTTCACTTTCAGAAAGGTAAAAATGCTCAATCAAAACTCGTTAGGGTAGTTAAAGGCCGAGTTCTCGATATTGCGGTGGATATAAGAAAAGGTTCACCAACATTTAGAAAGTACGTAGCCGTAGAGCTTACCGATGATAACCATCGTCAGTTGTTTATTCCTCGCGGATTTGCTCACGGATTCTCGGTATTGAGCGAGGAGGTTATATTTCAGTATAAGTGCGATAACTTATATGCACCCCACGCAGAGGGTGCGATAGCGTGGAATGACCCCGAAATAAATATAGATTGGCAGTTGCCCGATGAAGATGTATTATTGTCAGCAAAGGATGCGGCACATCCTATGTTAAAAGATGCAACGGATTTGTTTGACTATAATGTAGACTATTATGCAGAGTAAGCGAATCCTTATAACAGGTGCAAACGGACAGTTGGGCAACGAGATGCGTCGTTTGGGAACAGTATCGCCTAATGAGTATATCTTCACAGATGTGGCAGAGTTGGATATAACCAACAAGGATGCCGTGATGGCTTTTGTCGAAGAGCAGAACGTCGATGTTATTGTCAATTGCGCAGCCTACACCAATGTTGATAAGGCAGAGGATGATGAGGCTACAGCAGAGTTGATTAATGCTGCGGCAGTAAGAAATCTTGCAGAGGCCGCAAAGAACGTAGATGCCACATTGTTCCACATCTCGACTGATTATGTTTTTGGAGCAGAGGGTAATACACCTCGTAGTGAGGATATGCCACTCAATCCATTGGGTGCGTATGGTCGAACAAAACTTCACGGAGAGCAGGCTATCGCAGAGGTTGGCGCAAAGGCTATCATAATCCGTACAGCGTGGCTCTACTCGGAGTTTGGTAATAACTTCCTGAAGACGATGCTTCGTTTGACAGCCGAAAAGGAGACGTTGAATGTCGTTTTCGACCAGGTCGGTACTCCAACATATGCAGGCGATTTGGCTATGACCATATTTTCGATTATCGAGGGAGGATATTATGCAGGTAACGAAGGTGTTTATCATTTCTCTAATGAGGGCGTTTGTTCGTGGTATGACTTCGCGCAGGAGATAGCCACAGCAGTAGGTCACACCAAGTGTAAGATAAATCCTTGCCACTCGTCGGAGTTTCCTTCGAAGGTTACCCGTCCGCCATATTCGGTTTTAGACAAGTCGAAGATTAAACAGACTTTTGGCGTTGATATTCCACATTGGCGGGAGTCGATGTTTTACTGCTTGAAGCGCATATTAACACAACAGCAGAGTGAGCGTAATTCTAATTAGTACTTTCTTTTATAACTTAATAAAGATACATTACGATGAAAAATATATTAATCACAGGTGGCGCAGGTTTTATTGGTAGCCACGTAGTTCGTCTATTTGTAAATAAATATCCCGAATATAATATTATCAACCTTGATAAATTAACTTATGCAGGTAACTTGGCTAATCTCAAGGATATTGAGGATAAGCCAAACTACACTTTCGTGAAGGCCGATATTTGCGATTTTGATACGATATATGCTCTGTTCCAGAAGTATGATATTGATGGCGTAATTCATTTGGCTGCCGAGAGTCACGTTGACCGCTCAATTAAGGACCCATTTACCTTTGCGCGTACCAACGTGATGGGAACACTCTCGTTGTTGCAGGCCGCAAAACTATATTGGGAGGCAAAGCCCGAGAAGTATAAGGGTAAGCGATTCTATCATATCTCTACGGACGAGGTTTATGGGGCATTGGAACTCACTCATCCTGAAGGTATCGAGCCACCTTTTACAACAACCGCTTCGTCGGGCGAACATCATTTGGCTTATGGTGAGGATTTCTTCTACGAGACAACAAAGTATAATCCCCACTCGCCATATTCGGCATCAAAGGCATCTTCAGACCACTTTGTACGAGCATACCACGATACCTACGGTATGCCGACAATTGTTACAAATTGCTCGAATAATTATGGCCCATATCAGTTTCCGGAGAAGTTGATACCTTTATTTATAAATAATATACGCCAGCGTAAACCTCTGCCGGTGTATGGTAAGGGCGAGAATGTGAGAGACTGGTTGTATGTGGTTGACCACGCTCGTGCAATTGATGTGATTTTCCATAATGGCAAGGTTGCCGATACCTATAACATCGGAGGTTTCAACGAGTGGAAGAATATTGATTTGATAAAGGTTGTTATCGCAACAGTAGACCGCCTGTTGGGTAATCCCGAAGGTTATTCGTTGGAGTTGATAACATATGTCACAGACCGTGCTGGTCACGACTTGCGTTACGCAATCGACTCTACGAAGTTACAGCGCGAACTCGGCTGGGAACCCTCTCTCCAATTCGAGGAAGGCATCGAGAAGACAGTTAAGTGGTACCTCGAAAACCAGGAGTGGATGGATAACATCACAAGCGGTGACTACGAGAAGTACTACGAAGAGATGTATAAAGGGAGATAAAAATATTAAATTAAAAGAATATATAATTACAACAAATTATGAGCATTTTTAAAGACAAGGTTCTTATGATTACCGGCGGAACAGGTTCGTTCGGTAATGCAGTACTAAATCGTTTCCTTCGCACGGACATTGGCGAGATTCGTATTCTCTCTCGCGATGAGAAGAAGCAAGATGATATGCGTCACGAGTATCAGGCCAAAATGCCTGAGGTTGCACATAAGATTAAGTTCTATATCGGTGATGTACGCAATAAGTCTACACTCAAGACTGCTACTCGTGGAGTAGATTATATCTTTCACGCAGCTGCCCTCAAGCAGGTGCCATCTTGTGAATTCTTCCCTATGGAGGCAGTTAAGACTAACGTCATCGGTACTGATAATGTCCTTGATGTTGCCATTGATTGTGGAGTAGAGTGTGTAATCTGCTTGTCAACAGATAAGGCCGCTTATCCAATCAATGCTATGGGTATCTCAAAGGCTCTTGAGGAGAAGATTGCAGTAGCAAAATCGCGTAACAGCCTTAATACTAAGATTTGCTGTACACGTTATGGTAATGTGATGTGCTCACGCGGCTCGGTGATTCCATTGTGGATAGACCAGATTCGCAATGGCAATCCTATCACCCTCACAGAGCCAAATATGACCCGATTCATTATGAGTCTTGAGGAGGCTGTTGATTTGGTGCTCTTCGCCTTCGAACACGGACAGAACGGTGACATTCTTGTACAGAAAGCACCTGCCTGTACCATTCAGACTCAGGCAGAGGCTGTATGCGAACTCTTTGGCGGTAAGAAAGAAGAGATTAAAGTCATCGGTATACGCCATGGTGAGAAGATGTATGAAACACTCCTTACTAACGAGGAATGTGCTAAGGCAGAAGATATGGGTGATTTCTATCGTGTTCCAGCTGACAACCGTACCCTTAACTACGACAAATATTTCTCTGAGGGCGATACCAAACGTTGTGAACTCACCGAGTTTAATTCAGACAACACAACTCGCCTCAATGTAGAAGAGACTAAGGCAAAGATTGCCTCATTGGAATACATTCAGAATGAACTCAACGGAATCTCAAACGTTGCAAAATAATGAAAATTCTTGTTACAGGCGCCAAAGGCTTTGTCGGTAAGAATCTTTGCGCTCAATTAAATAACATAAAGGATGGTAAGGCTAAATGCTACGGAGATATAACAATCTCTGAAGTGTTTGAGTACGATATTGACTCTACAAAGGATGACTTGAATCGTTATTGTAAAGAGTGTGATTTCGTATTTAATCTTGCAGGCGTTAACCGTCCTCAAAATCAAGAGGAGTTTATGAAGGGGAACTTTGGTTTTGCTTCAGAACTTCTTGATACTTTGAAAAAATATGACAACAATTGCCCTATAATGATATCGAGTTCAATCCAAGCCACTCTTGCTGGTCGTTTTGGTACAAGCGAATATGGTAAGAGTAAGAAGGCGGGAGAGGAATTGATGTTTGAGTATGGGCAAGAAACAGGTGCAAAGGTTTATGTATATCGTTTCCCGAATCTTTTTGGAAAATGGTGCAGACCTAATTATAACTCTGCAATTGCTACCTTCTGTAACAATATAGCCAATGACCTCGATATCCAAGTTAATGATAGAGGTGTAGAGATGGAACTTCTCTATATAGATGACTTGGTTGATGAAATGATAGCAGCAATAAAGGGTGAAGCCCATAGATGTGAGTTCGATGGGGTAGAGACTGTTCCTGATGAGAACGGTCGCTATTGCTATTGCCCTAATACTCATAAGACTACACTTGGAGAAATCGTGGATTTAATTTATAGTTTTGCAGAGCAACCAAAAACTTTGATGATTCCAGAGATTCCCGAGAACTCTCTTGCAAAGAAACTCTATAGTACATATTTGAGTTATTTGCCCAAGGAGAAGGTTGCTTTCCCGTTAAAGATGAATATTGATGATAGGGGCTCTTTTACGGAGTTAATCCACACGTTGAATAGCGGTCAAGTGAGTATAAATATTAGCAAGCCAGGGATTACCAAAGGACAACATTGGCATAATACCAAATGGGAGTTTTTTATTGTGGTAAGCGGACACGGCCTTATTCAACAACGTCGCATAGACTCTGATGAGGTGTTGAATTTTGAGGTCAGCGGAGATAAAATTGAGGCTGTACATATGCTTCCAGGATATACTCACAATATTATCAATCTTTCAGAAACAGAAAATCTCGTTACAGTTATGTACTGCAACGAAATATTTGACCCAAGTAAACCAGATACCTATTTCTTACAAGTCGAGTAAATAATATGGAACTAAAAACAAACTATAATGACGTTCAATTCAAGAACGATGGTCGTCTTAAGTTATTGATAATTGTTGGGACTCGTCCCGAAATCATTCGTTTGGCGGCTGTAATCAATAAATGTCGTAAATATTTTGATTGTATTCTCGCTCACACGGGCCAGAACTATGATTATAACCTTAATGGCGTATTCTTCAAAGACCTAAAACTTGCAGACCCAGAAGTATATATGGATGCAGTGGGTGATGATTTGGGCGCAACAATGGGCAATATTATCAATGCATCTTATAAGTTAATGGTACAGACAAAACCCGATGCGGTGCTTGTTTTGGGTGACACCAACTCTTGTCTGTCGGTTATAGGCGCAAAACGTCTTCATATTCCGATTTTTCATATGGAGGCAGGAAACCGTTGCTTCGATGAGTGCTTGCCCGAAGAGACAAATCGCCGTATTGTAGATATTATTTCAGATGTCAATATATGTTACTCGGAGCACGCACGCCGTTATCTAAATGCCTCAAGTGTGGCACCGCAGCGTACATATGTGAGTGGCTCGCCAATGGCCGAAGTATTGCACGAGAACTTGGCTGATATTGAGGCTAGCGATGTTCATCAACGTTTGGGATTGGAAAAGGGACGTTATATACTTTTGTCTGCTCACCGTGAAGAGAATATCGACACAGAGAAGAATTTTATATCACTCTTTACAGCGATTAATAAGATGGCAGAAAAGTACGATATGCCTATATTGTATAGTTGCCATCCTAGAAGTAGAAATCGCCTTGAGGCATCTGGTTTCCAGTTAGACCCTCGTGTTATACGTCAGGAACCTCTTGGTTTCCACGACTACAACTGCCTTCAAATGAATGCATTCGCTGTGGTGTCAGATAGCGGAACACTTCCAGAAGAGAGTTCATTCTTTACATCGGTAGGCCATTCATTCCCTGCAGTGTGTATCAGAACATCAACCGAACGCCCAGAGGCTCTTGATAAAGGCTGTTTTATCCTTGCGGGTATCAACGAGCACGACCTTCTGCAAGCCGTAGATGTCGCTGTAGAGATGGTTAAGAATGAAGATAACGGTATTCCCGTACCTAACTATGTGGATGAAAATGTCTCTACAAAGATTGTCAAACTCATCCAAAGTTATACTGGAGTGGTTAACAAAATGGTTTGGAGAAAAGAGTAATAAGATTTTAAGTTAATAAAGGTTATTGATAAATTGGAAGATTGCAGTCTAAGGCTTACTTGCGATTTTAATTGACTACTGATGCGATAAATTTTGCTAAGCAGTAGTTAAACTGTTAAATATAAATTAGTTATAAGCGTTCTTTGATTTTTTGATTTGAAATTGTTGATGGTAATTTTGTGGCTAAAACCTCAAAGTTATGCATCTGGGCAAGTTCGTATTCGCTCAAATAGTGGAATTTATACCCCGTTTTGAGTTTGAAAAGAGTGTTAAGCGATACAAAGGAGACTTTCACGCAAAGAGTCTTAACTCTTACAACCATCTGCTTCAACTCATCTTCGGGCAAATTACTGCCTGCACCTCGTTAAGAGATATTTGTTTGTGCCTCAAAGCACATCAAAACAATCTCTATCATTTGGGAATTAAGCAGAATGTAGTCCATTCCACGCTCTTACGAGCCAACGACAATCGAAACTATCGCATCTTTCAAGACTTTGGCTACTACTTGATAGAACAAGTTAGACCATTATTTACGAAGGATAAAATACCTTTGGTAGATTTGGAGAATACAATCTTTGCATTAGACTCTACATCTATCTCGGTAAGTATCAATCTTGCTACGTGGGCATCGGGCAAATATAGCCGAGGAGCGGTTAAAATGCACACTTTGCTTGACTTGCGAGGTAGTATACCGACATTATCCATATTTCAGATGGCACTTGGCACGATAGCAATGCTATGGACTATATCCAATTTGAGCCAAATGCTATCTATACGATGGATAAAGCGTATGTGGATTTGGTAGCACTGAGCAAAATGGATTCTATTGGAGCATATTTTGTTACAAGAGCCAAAACTAGAATGCAGTATCGCATTATCGAAAGTGTCAAGAGTGATGATGAAGGCGTACTTGCCGACCAATTAGTGTTACTCACTGGTCCAAAATCATCGCAGTTATATCCTAAATCTTTGCGGGTAGTGCAGTATTACGATGCCGAAACCAACGAGGAACTAACCTTTATAAGCAACAATATGGATATTAGCGCATTAGATATTGCGAATATCTATCGTAATCGCTGGCAGATAGAGGTGTTTTTCAAGTGGATCAAGCAGAATATGACCGTCAAACGAATGTGGGGTTACTCCGAGAATGCAGTACGCATACATTTGTGGATAGCGATTATCTCTTACCTCTTGATGGCAAAGATAAAAGCGGAATTACAAACTCCGTACAGTATTACAGAGGTCGCTCGCATTTTAGGAGTGTCTGCATTTGCAAAAACACCCATTCGGGAACTGCTTACAGAAACCCAATCAACAATCGAAAACCAAAATGTCAAAGAACAAAAATTATTTTAATAAAATTTATCGCACCAGTAGTAATTTTAATTAAACAATAATACATTACTGCAAATTACAATTTTGTTGTTAAAGAACCATTTGCTTATATAATAGGGTTGTAATATAATATTGCAAGATGATATGAACTATAAATGTTAATAATTTAGATATGAATGAACTTAAAAGGAAAACATTATTTGGGTCTTTATGGATGTTAGTCGAGAGATTTGGATATCTATCTGTTCAATTTATTTCTAATTTAGTTCTTGCTAGACTATTGATGCCAGAAGACTTTGGTACTATTGGTATCATGATGGTTTTTATTACATTAGCTAATGTTTTTATTGATACAGGTTTTAGTGCATCTCTTATTCAGAAAAAAGATATAACTGAACAAGATAAATCTACAGTTTTTATTACAAATATAACATTAGCAGTTATTGCGTATGGAATCTTATATTTTGCATCACCATTGATAGCCGAATATTTTCATAATGAAGAGTTATGTTCAATGCTTAGGGTGTTAGGAATTATTTTATTGATTGATGCATTTTGTGCAATACAAAATACTCTTTTAACTCGAGAGATGAACTTTAAACTTCTTACCCAAATTAAACTTACTTCTATTTTCGTAGCAGCCTTCGTTGCAATAATCCTTGCATATAGAAATTATGGTATTTGGTCTCTTATTGTACAGTATCTTTTATATAGTTTAATTCGTGTGGTAAGTACTTGGTGTATAACTAAATGGAAACCGATTTTAACTTTTAGCATAAAATCGTTTAAAAATCTTTTTGGATTTGGTTCTAAGTTACTTATTTCACATCTTGTGGCAGAATTATATGTTAATTTTCAACAGATATTAATTGGAAGATATTATACTTCAGTGGATTTGGGTTATTATTCTCAAGCTCGTCAATTTCAACAGATACCAACTGGAACTATCTCCCAAGTTATAAATTCAGTAGCCTATCCTGCATATGCGAGAATGCAGAATGATCGTATTGCTCTTCGAGAGATGTTTAGGCAAAATATACGATTAGTGACATATTTTAATACTGCTATAATGATATTACTTGCCTCTATAGCTAGACCTTTGATAACTTTAATGTACTCAAGTAAATGGTTAGGGGCTGTGGGGTATTTCCAATTTTTATGTTTAGGTTTTGGGGTCTTTTTAGCAATACATCAATGTTCCCTCTCTGTATTAAAGGCCGTAGGCAGAAGTGATTATGTTTTAATACTAGAGATAATCAAAAAGATATTAGGTATATTATTTATAATAATTGGACTAAAGGTGTGGGGAATATGGGGTATTTTATATGCACTTGCTTTGAATTCTTTTATTGAAATATTCTTGAATGGTTATTTTCTCAAGAAAGAAATTCAATATAGTGGTCTAAATACACTTATAGATATGTTGCCATCTATTTTTGTGGCTATAGTTTCTGGAGTGGTATCCTATTTTAGCAGTATTTTCATTTTTAATAATAATGTTTTGGAAACTATTATTGTTTCGTCTCTGATATTTATAATATGTTTCCTTCTAGGGTCTTGGATTGGTCATTTGTATGGTTTTGAAGTTCTAAAAAAAAGTGTTATTTCTATCCTAAAAAAACAATTAGAATTTTACAGAAATAGTAAATATAAAAACTGCATTTGATTTTTTAGGATATTTGTTATTATTTGTATTCTGGTGATATCTATGAAAAACTTATAACTATATATTAGTCTATTTTATATGCCATTAATTATGCTAATATATAGATGTCGGTTAGCAATCAACAATAATTTAATCTATAAAACATTCGGTGGCTCATTTGTCTGTAGTATGGTAGTAGTTAATATCTTAAGTTAATTATAAATAGAACGATTTATAGAATTAAAAATTTTAACTATTTTGTAAGTGCCTATTTGGGTTTTCTTTATAAGAACTATATTATGTATATTGTGATGTCTGAAAGGTAATAATTTTTTTTGGTTAGAATTTTATATCTGTATATCTTACACAAAAGATATTATTTATACATAACCTTAATAATTAATATGGTATAAAAGTATTATAAATATGAACAATCTGTACCGTAAATAGTTATTAATTATATTATGCTTAACTATTTATAAGACGATAGTCTTCTATTTATATGTAAATTATTATTAGTAGTAATATGAATATCTTAAAACGAATATTTACAAAAAAACAAAAGGCTGTTATTAAATCAATAAAACATGCTATTTATAGATTTATACATTTACAAGGCAAAATAGAGACAACTCTTATTTATAGAGTTATTAAACAACGTAAGTCTGATGTTTTTTTTGGGTACTATGATATTTCACCATTTAATAGTATTGATAAAATTTTGTATATAAAAAAAGAGAAGAATTCAGATGAGGTCAAAATTTGCATAAACGATAGTAACGATTTAAGCCAAGAGTCTATTCTCGCTGTAAGTAAGGCCTGGAATTGGCAACAAGGTTGTCGATTACGTTGGTTCCCTGGTTATGATGATAGAGTCATATTTAATTTTTTTGAAGAAAATAAATATGGTTCTCGAATTATTGATACTGAAGGTAATATTATTAAAAATTATCAATTTCCTATATATGACATTTCACATGATGGTCAATTGGGTATAACTCTAAACTTTGATAGACTTGGATTACTACGACCTGGATATGGATATACATGTATTCCATACAATGCAAATAATTTATATAATGAATCAATTCGCATAATAGATCTTGCTACTGGTATTATTAAAGATAAGATAACATATCAGATGATTGCAAAGGCCATTAAGTATAAGAGAGATTATGATAAATGCTATATCAATCATCTATCATTCTCTCCAGATGGAAAATCGTTTTTATTCTTTTGGATTGAGATAATAAATGGCTATCATAAGGCTTCGTTGCTTGTATATGATATTTATACTAAGAATATTATACCTTTAGAATTAGAAGATAAAGTTTCTCATTATGTATGGCTTGATAATGAAAATATATTATGTACATCTTATTCAAGACCCACCATATGTAATTATTATATATATAATATCCATAATAAGACTAAAAGTCCATTCTGTCCTCATTCTTTACAAGAAGACGGACATCCATCTGTAGATAGAGGTACGATGATACTAACCGATACGTATCCAGACATAAATGGATTTCAATGTTTGTATTTGGTTGATAGTATTTTTGATAAGAAAGAAACTTTATTTAAGGTCTATATGAAACCTGTTTCAAATGGAGAATTAAGGACAGATCTTCATCCAAGATTTAATTCAAAACATTCAAAAATATGTATAGATACAAATCGTAATGGTAGCAGGGAGATTATAATAATAGATAATAATACTGTTATGCGAGAATATAATAACTAATAGATATAATATGCAAAGGCTAGGAATTGTAATTACAGGGTACAACAGGGCAGATTCAATGAAGAATTTATTAGATAATTTGCTTAATATTAGAACAGAAATAGAAATCCCTTTAGAGATTAGTATTGACAATGGTGGTAATTTAGAGTTAAATAAAGTAGTTGAAGATTTTGTATGGCCATTTGGAGAAAAAACAGTTACTATACACTCTCACAAATTAGGATTGGTTAAACATTTTATTTGGGCTGGAGATCAGACTGAACGTTTTGAACATGTACTTTTTTTGGAAGATGATTTGTTGGTATCACCTGAAATAATAAATTATTCGCTTCAATTAATACAGTTTTATGAGAATGACGATAACATAGCTGCAGCATCATTATACAATCCAGTTTTGACAGAAGCAACTGGTACAAAATTCTATCAGTTACAAGATGAGTTTGATGTATATTTCTTACAGCAACCTTACTGGGGAAATATTTGGTTTAAAGATAAATGGAGAAAGTTCAAGAAGTATCTTGAAACTTACGAAGAGAAACCAGAACTACTCCCTTGTAATGTGGCGTCTTGGGATAGATCATTTAAAAAAATGTATATCCAATTTCTTGTTGAAACAAATCGCACGATAGTTACTCCTAAGGTGTCTGTTGTAACAAATAATGGTGTAGCAGGTATTCATGGTGGGGATATGTATGCATATCAATCGCAATTGCAGTTAGAAGCAAAAACATATACTTTCCCGACTCTGAAGCAAAGCAAATCTCGTTATGATTGTTATGAAGAAATTGAAAGTGATATCCTAGCATATTATAATAATGAACTTTCAAAATATGAATTTTGTGTTGATTTATTAGGAACAAAAACAACTTATAATAAGCCATATGTACTAACCACAAGACCTTCGCGTAACCCTATTTTATCATATTCTTCTCTAATGAAACCAACTGAGTTATCAATTATACTAAATGTTAAAGGTGATAGTAAAGTTGTTCTTTCTAGAATAGAAGATATTATACAAGATTCACAATATGAAAAAAAACGAAGATACAATGATATATTAAAAAACTATCATATAGGATTAAATGCAGGTTTCTATATAACAAAATATTTTTTTAGAACAGCATTCAATATGTTGCTTTCAAAAGTTATTAACAGATGATCTTTTGGTTATTTTTATTAGTTTATGAACTAATTCTAATATATGGTTATTCAAGATGTGTAAATAGACAGAAATCATTATTCTTATTATTTATCATATTAGGGTTAATTTATTTTGCGGGATTTCGAGATGGTCTCGGTATGGATTATACTGGTTATAAAGAGTTATGTGAGCGTGAGATACATTATTTCGGACCTAAATTCTTGAATGAGCCTATAATGATTTTGTTGCAAGAGTTTTGTTATAAAACAAACTTTTCTGCGGTTTTGTTTTTTTTGATTAATGCAATACTAACAAATACAATATGTATATATACGTATTCAAAATTCGATAATTTTCATATAGCAGCATTTATATATATATTCTATACTGGGCTTTATCCAGCGACGTTGAATGTTGTAGCCCAATTTACGGCAGCTACAATAATGATGTGTGCATACATTAACTATTTACAAAAATCATGCGTACAAAATTTAGTTATTGTTATCATTTCTGTTTTGGTGGGATTTTGTATTCATAAATCATCAATAGTTATGTTGTTTCCTATAATTCTCTCGAAGAAGGATTATAATATAGTTATTATAGTTTGTAGTATTATAGCGTCTCTTATTATACCTGTTGGTCAGTTTTTATCATCTATTTCCATCTTTAACATCTTGGATGTACTGGATTATACAGCGTATTTAGACTATAATAACATAATTATAAATAAGAGTTCGTTTGTTAATATTTTTACACATATATTATTAATTCCTTTCTTGTTAAATAAACGGAAAATCTTAAATCAAAAAGATTCAGAATTATATGTTTTCTTGATTAAAGTATATGTTGGATATTTGATTTGTAATAACATTTCAGCAGGAGGTTTTAGTATTGCTTATAGAATTGCATACTTATTTGTTGTATTTATCCCTTTACTATGGGCGCAGATACCTAAACTAATAAATAGACGTATTGCATATATATTGATAATAATACCGTTATTCTTATTAACAATATTAAGAATATCTTCAAATAATAGAATTTTAGTTCCACAGCGTATACTCCCATTAAAGAGCATAATCGATGAAAATTATCATCCATACGATAATCCTAATTATATACGATGAGTAACAGAATGATATTTATAGGATCAATATATCCTTCAAATGTTCTTGAAGACATTATTAAAGAACAAACTCATGCTGATTTTGCAGCACATACATTTCAAATGGGGATGCTTGAAGGCTTATCGCAATGTTATAATAAAATACAAGTTATAACATCTCCAGTTACTACAACATACCCCAATTCACAAAAGTCGCAATATCATCGAAAAAAATATGAATTAAATTTGAATAAAAAGGAGATACCTGTCACATTCACAGGTTTTATAAACTTTCCTTTTTTGAAGTTAATATCGGAATACATTAGAGTAAGGCGAGAGTTAAAAAAGCAACTTAAAGGAAATGATGTTGTATATGTTTATGCACTACATACTCCTTTTTTGCTAGCTGTATATTCCCTAAAGAAACATATCTCGAAGATTTGTGTTATAATACCAGATCTACTTGAGCATATGTCTCACAATAATGGCGTGATAAGACAATTTCTAAAGGCTATTAATAAGCGTATTGTAAATAGGTGTTTAAAAGCTTTTCAGTATTATGTTTTGTTTAGCCGATTTATGGCATCAGAACTTTCTTTAGAGGGAAAAAAATGGATTGTTGTAGAAGGAATGTATGCTGCATCGGTATTACCTCAATGCGTTAAAGAAACTAAAAAAACAATATTATATTCTGGTATTATTTCGAAACGTTATGGTGTTTTTGATTTGATTGAAGCTTTCTATAATATAGATAGTAAAGATTATCAACTTTGGATTTGTGGGAGTTGTGACGATTTCAATAAATTAAATGAATATATCCAAAAAGATAAACGAGTTAAATATTTAGGAATGCTTCAAAAAAATGAGGTTCGCACTCTTCAGATGCGCGCGACTTTACTTGTTAATCCGCGTCACAGTTATGAAGAATTTACCAAGTTTTCCTTTCCATCAAAAACTATAGAATATTTAGCTTCAGGAACCCCGACACTTATGTGTCCATTGCCGGCGATACCTGAAGAATACAATGAACATCTTTTTTATTTCAACGATGAGAGTATTGATGGGTATAGAATACGTATTGAAGAAATTTGTTCAATGGATCCAACGTATCTTAGAATAAAAAGCGAAAAAGCTAGAAATTTTATCTTGTATGAAAAAAATTGTTTTGCACAAGCAAAACGAATATACTATTTAGTGGAAAAGTAGTTATAAAATAATTGTATATATACATTTTTCACAATATAATATTTCTTAGATTATTTATCATCACAATATGAACATACTATTTCTAACTATGTCCTCGGGCATAGAAAAGTTTCATGCTAGAGGAATTTATACAGATTTGATGCGTAAGTTCCGAGAAGAAGGACATGATGTCTATATAGTGTTCCCTCGTGAGCGTAAGCATGGGCTTCCTACAGAGGAGAGAGTACAGAACGGTGTACATCTCCTTGGTGTGCGTACATTGAATGTTACTAAGACCAATGTGATAGAGAAAGGTATAGGTCAGGTGTCAATAGAGTTTTTATACAAACGAGCCATAAAGAAATTTTTCAGCAATATTAATTTTGACCTTATACTTTATAGCACTCCTCCTATTACCTTCCCTAATGTGATAGAGTATGTAAAGAAGAATAACCCTTCAGCAAGAACCTATCTGCTCTTAAAGGATATCTTTCCTCAGAATGCGGTGGATATGGGGATGCTTTCTAAAACAGGTCTGAAAGGATTGCTTTACAAGTTTTTTCGTGTTAAGGAAAAGAAACTATATGCGCTTTCAGATTACATAGGTTGCATGAGTCCTGCTAATGTGCGTTATGTGTTGGAACACAATCCGGAGATTTCATCAACTAGAGTAGAGATAGCTCCGAATTCATTGGAGTTGGTTGCCCTTGAACATAATACAGATAAGAGTGTGCTCGCTAAATACAATATCCCTACAGATAAACCTATTTTTATCTATGGAGGTAACTTGGGTGTGCCTCAGGGAATCCCATTCTTGATTCAGTGCTTGGCGGCTAATGCGGATAGAGCGGACTGCCACTTTGTGGTGGTGGGTAGTGGTACTTACTATCAGAAAATGGCGGACTGGTATCAAACTTGTCAGCCAAAGGCTGTGACTGTGATGAAGGGACTCCCTAAAGATGATTACGACCGTCTAGTACAGGCTTGTCAGGTGGGATTGATATTCTTGGATTACCGCTTTACCATCCCTAACTTCCCAAGCCGTCTGCTGTCATACCTTGAGAATAGGATGCCTGTGATTGCTTGCACAGACCCAAATTGCGATACGGGCTCGATTGCCGAAGAGAATGGTTTTGGATTCTATGTTCCAAGCAATGATGTTGCAGCATTTACAAAGGCCGTGGACAAGATGCTTGCCAGCGACATCCCTGTAATGGGAGAGATGGGTTACCAATTCATGAAGGAGAACTATCTCATTGAGAATACTTATAATCATATAATGAAACATTTTTAATAACTATGTATAAACATTTTTTTAAACGATTGATTGACTTCTGTCTAGCCCTTACGGTGTTATTAATTATTTGGCCAATACTTTTAATTATTTATATATGGCTAACCATAGCCAATAAAGGAGCTGGGGCTATCTTCTATCAGGAACGCCCAGGAAAGGATGGTAAAATATTTAAAGTGATGAAATTTAAAAGTATGACGGATGAAAGAGATGCAGATGGAAATTTATTGCCCAATGAGAATCGTCTAACCAAAGTAGGTAAATTTGTCCGTTCTACATCTATTGATGAACTTCCTCAGTTGATTAATGTGTTAAAGGGGGATATGGCTTTAATAGGTCCACGTCCTTTATTAACAAAATATTTGGAACTATATAGTAAAGAACAGGCACGACGTCATGGTGTTCGTCCAGGAATTACAGGTTGGGCTCAAGTCAATGGTCGGAATGCAATTAGTTGGACAAAAAAATTTGAGCTGGATGTATGGTATGTTGACCATTGTTCTTTGTGGTTAGATATCAAAATTATATTTATGACCATAATGAATGTGTTGAAATCAAAGGATATTGTACTTAGTACAGGCCCGTTTACGGGAAATAATTAAGACATATACAGATATGAAAATTATGATATTGGCGGGAGGCAATGACCAGGCTGCTTTGATTCAGGAATTGAGGTCTAAATTTAAGGATGTGGAAGTGATCCTTATAGATTTTGCGCCAAATGTAGTAGCTGCTAAATATGCAGATAAGCATATCGTAGAGAGTACGATGGACTTGCATAAGGTGAAAGAAATTGCTATTGCAGAAGAGGTGAACTATATCATGACTGCATGTGGTGATCAACCTTTGCTAACTATGGCTGTCGTATCGGAAGAATTGGGGCTGCCTTGTTGCCTAAGCAAGAAGCAAGTGTTGAATCTGACCAACAAAATGTATATGAAACAACTGATGATAGAGAATGATATACCTACATCGAAGTTTAAGACATTTACATCGAAGGATGAATTAGATACCAAGGGCTTAAACTATCCGCTTGTTGTAAAGCCCGTAGATTCAAATGGATCAAAAGGTGTACGCAAAGTGTTGAATGAAGCAGAACTTAATGAGTTTGCTAAGGATGCTTTTCGATTTACACTCACTGATACTATTATTGTAGAGGAGTTTAATGAAGGGGTAGAGATTAGTGCAGATTTTTATGTGATTAATGGGGAGGCTCAGAAAGTTATGTGGTGCCAATTAAATAAATTTCAAGTAAACGAAAGTACCCAGATTATCTACCAAAGCGTTATACCTCCTGTATTATCAGAAAAAACTTCCACAACTCTCATAGAGATTGCCAATAAAATTGCAAAAGCTTACGAGGTGAAGAATTCACCTTTGCTTATTCAGGCAATAATAAATAATCATGATGTTCGTGTAATAGAGTTCTCTGCTCGTTTAGGTGGCGGAGCTAAGTATAAGACGATAGAACACGTAACAGGTTTTAATGTACTAAGAGCAAATTTGGAATCTATGCTAGGAGAACTGCCTGAGGTGAAAATTCATAATACGCGTAAATGCTATAGTCGTTGCCATATCTATTTGACGGGTGGTAAGTTTATGGCTATAGAAGGTTTAGACGAACTTGTCAAGAATGGTATAATCAAAGAATATATTCTGACTCGTCCATTTGGCGTGAATGTTAATGCACCAGCATCCAGTAGCGATCGAGTTGCCTCTATATTTATAGAAGCGAAGGAGCAGATAGATCTTGATAATAAAGTAAAAAAAGCTATCAGTACATTGAAAGTACTAGATGAGAATGGAAATGATATTTTGAACCGTGATATGTACTTATAATTTATGAGGAATAGATTTTTTGTGGCAACATCGCTTGCTAATGATCCACATACAGAAGGCATGCATAATGCCTCGAAGATTGCAACCTTGGGTAAGGTGGGCAGTCTTATCCTGCCTCCATCGCTTGATTATACTGCCTTATATGAGGCTATTGATAAATATAAACCCCGTTTTATAGGCTTAAGTTATCGCCAAAATGAGAATGTGGCAGTCCAAGAGCTTTTTAAGGTGGTTAATTACTTTTACACTTCTGGTCTCATCAAACCTGATGATGATGTTAAGATTCAGTTTGCAGGTCTTCCTAATACAATTAAGCTACTTAAGAGCAAGGTTAATGAACTTCCATTGCAGGTTATTTTATGTGAGAATTCCACAAAGATATTAGAACGCATAACAGAAACTGTTGATTTCTTTGAAATAGATATCAATCGCGAGCAGATTATCAAGCAAATTTATGATGAATTAGTTCCTAAGGGTATTGAACTTTTTGATCAGTTAGCAAGTGAGGCAGTTCGAAATGATGATTATAAGAATGAACCACCTTTACCGGTACCTTCAATAGAAGCCTGCAATGACTATGTGACTCGTATTCGAGAAGCCGAGTTTCCTGTATTGAGAAGCCACTTTGGTATTCCTGCTCCAAATATTCAGCCAACGGTAGATGGCATACGCGAGTTGGCGAATGCTCGAGTACTAGATGAAATTTCTCTTGGTTCATCCGACCTTAGTCAGCGCTACTTCGGTTATCCAGAGATGTTCAAAAAATTCAAAAATGATGGAGGTGTTCCATACAAGGATTTCAATGATTTGGTGGCTCTTTATCAGGCTTCCCGTTATGGAAACTTTCCTGGCGTAAAGCCTTATTGTCATGTAAGAGACCTTGTAGGATTTGTAAGACAATGCTTAGATGCTGGTATGCTTCGTGGTGTTCATCAAGCAGTCCCTCTCTATTGGTTTAATGAGTTGGATGGCCGTGGCCCTGCTATGGTTCGTGATAGTATTAAGGAGCACTTTGCATGTGTGCGTGAGTTGGCGAGGAATGGTATCCCAGTAGAGATGAATGATCCGAATCAGTGGAGCAGTCGTTGGGCGCACGATACAATTATCGTAACAAGTTATGCTTTAATTAGTGCTGTAATGACTATGTGTGGTGTGCAAAATATGGTTCTCCAGATGCAATTCAATAAGCCAAAGGAAACGGGAGATTATGCAGATCTTGCTAAGATGTTTGCTGGTATTGAAATGGCTCATAGAATATCAATGGGAAGAAAAATTCCGGCATCTATATTCCGAGAGACGCGTACAGGTATCGAATCGTTGAGTGTTGATATGGATTTGGCTAAATGGCAGTTGGCTCGTTCTACTTTCCTTCAGATGTGTATGAATCCTCATATTATCCATATTGTAAGTTATTGCGAAGCTAACTATGCAGCTCGTCCCGCTGACATAATCGATAGTTCGCGTCTAATCCGTCGTGCAGTTCGTATATTCCGTCAGAATAAAGAAGATATAATGAAAGAGGTGAATGTGCCTTTAGTAAAAGAACGCCGTGATTGGTTGATTAATGAGAGCGCTTTTCTTCTGAACCAGATTGCCAAACTTCATCCTCAGTATGAGCCTTGTCCGTTGGAAATTATGGCCCCATATCTTGGAGATGAAAATGTGATATCATCTTCTATTGAGCAGAAACTTATGACTGCCCCAGGTATCATTAATGCCAAGTATAAAGGAGACTTTCTAACCAAACCGATGAGATATGGAATGATAAACATAGTTGACAATTATGATAATCCACAAATCTTGAGTGAAAAAGAGAGATTGTTTAATATAAAATAAAAATACAATGAATGTAATTTATAGAATTGTAAAAGAAATAAGTGCCTGTAAACAAGCACTTAAACACCCCCCCCCTAAGGGATAAGAAAAAATTATACTATTTTCTGGATATGATTTATTCTATTTATAAGTATGGTGCATTAGCTGATGACTATATCTCAATGGCGTTTTATAGTAAAACACATGCGGAGAAAAAAGAATATGTAACATCTGGAAATAAGCGCTTGTTTTATAAGAATTTTTACGATGATGAAGCACGTAATATATTAGCAAAGAAAAATTTATTTAGTAAGAGATTCTTTGCATTTGTGAAACGTGAGTGGATATGGACTGAGGATGTATCACCTGAACAAATTAGAACATTTATTAATAAGCACGGTAAAGTTGTTATAAAACCGGCCTCATCAACATGGGGAATCGGGGTTAGAGTAATTGATATTTCAGAAGTAGATGCTATTTTAGCAGATGTAAAAAAAGGTAATCACTATATGATAGAGGAAGTGCTTGTAAATCATCCAGATATAAGAGCGCTAAATCCTTCGTCATTGCATACGCTGCGAGTGGAAACCTGTATAGATAGCAAAGGTGATTTTCATCTCCAAAATGTTTTGTTAATGGTAGGAATGAAGCATACTATTGTTAGTAACTGTCATAGTGGCGGTGTAATGTGTCACATTGATATGGAAACAGGAAAGGTTGATAAGGATGGATATAATCCACAAGGTTGGTGGTGCGATGTTCATCCTCAAAGTAATATAAAATTTGTAGGTTTTAAGGTGCCGTATATTGAGCAACTAGAGGAGTATATAATGAAGGTCGCCTATGTTATGCCTAATGCGCGATATGTGGGTTGGGATGTGGCGATTACTCCAAACGGCTTTGAACTTATTGAGGGTAATTTTTGCCCTGGCCAATGTACACAAGTGTGTGATGGCGTCCCCAAGTATCAAATCCTAAAATCATATTTATAATTATGAAGTTTGTGACTCTAATTAATGGCGTTAAAATGCCGATACTTGGTTTTGGAACTTGGCCATTGAAAGGGAATGATTTAAAAATTGCATTTAAGTACTCATATGAAGAAGGTTGTCGTTTGTATGATACGGCAAATCGATATGCTAATGAATGGGATTTGGGAGATGCAATAAGAGAATTTAATGTTAATAAGGACGAATTATTTATAACATCAAAAATTGATGCAATACGTTTTAATGGTAATAAGCGATTCCTTTATTTAAATGCCAAATCTGTAAAACGTGCGTATAAAGAATCTTGTAAAAGATTAGGAACTGATAGAATTGATTTGTATTTATTACACTCCCCCTTTAAGAATTATATAAAAGCGTATGGTCAGTTGCTAGAGCTTTATAATAGAGGATTAGTTCGGGCGATTGGTGTTTGTAATTGTGATGTTGTTCATTTAGAATTGATAAAGCAAACTTACGGAGTATATCCAATGATAAACCAAATAGAATTACATCTTTTAAACCAGCAAAAAAGAGTGGTTCAGTATTGTCAAGAGCATAATATTCAGGTTCAAGCATTTTCTCCTTTTACAAAAGGTGAGATGTTTAAAGAATTATTTAATAATGATAAATTGTTATCAATCGCTAAAACTCATAATAAATCTGTAGCTCAGATTATAATTCGATGGATAATTCAGCGAGACATAGTTGTAATTCCAAGTTCAAGTAGTAAGGCGCATATAGAGGATAATTATAATGTTTTTGATTTTGAACTATCTGACGTAGAAATGAGGAACTTATCAGAAATGGATAGGAAACAATCATATTGTGATTATGTTCAAGTTATTGTGTAAATAATATTATTTAGATAATATTTAGTTATATATAATAAATACTATGAAAATCGGAGTGTTTGGGTTGGGCTCACAAAGTGGTAGAGCTTTTTTTGCAGACTATCTATCAAGAGGGTACAATACTTGGGGATATGCGCGAAATTCAGAAAATGGTAATAGAGTATTAGATGCAATACATAGGTTAGGAGGAATATATTTAGAGCGCCCAACTAATAAAAATAATGAAGAAAGTAGATTTGTCCCATTAACACAAGAAAGTTGTGTTACCAATGATTTGTGTTATTTTGTACAAAATGTAGATGTTGTTATAATCGCTTTACCATCTATTTATCAAGAAGAATCAGTTCAAGCGTTATGTGATGCAGGAATATGGCGACGTAGAATACCTATTATATTATCACCTTCTCGTTCTGTTGCTTCTCCTTATTTGTGGAAAATTCTAGGAGAGAGATATCCAATAGTATGTTTTTCTACTTGTCCATACTCTTGTAAAGCCCCTAAGCCTGAGGTGTCATTAATTAAAAGGCGTAAGCGAACTTGGATATCATCGTTGGAAGGAGATTTTAATCCCAACCATATAAAACTTCTAAAAGAGCTATTTCCTCAAGCATCATTATCCAAAATACCAGCACTAACTTCTTTAAATAATATTGGTGCGATATTTCATTGTGCAACGTATTTACTTAATTATGATGAAATCAATAGGAAACAACGGGAGGGATTAGTTTTCTCATTTTATATGGATGGTATTGCATCTAGACCAGAAGTTGGAGAAGTGCTAGAAGCAATTGATCAAATAAGATTGAATATAGCTAAAAGGCTTGGAATTAAAGTTTTTGGCTTAATAGGAGATGAGAGAGAGGATGTTTGGCGAAAACTTACAAATGGGTTACGAGCATTAGAGGCAGAGCATGAAGATGAAGTTGAAGAATTGAGAAAAATACGCAAACTTTTTATGGAATATCTAAATAACTGTGTTTTTTCTGCACAACATTGGTTAGACCTAACATATGGAGTGGAACGAATTGAAGGGGAATCTTTGAGTTCTGCTATAGGACGAACCCCAACATATCAAAAAAACTCGGTTCCTCAATTGCGTTATTTAACTGAAGATATTCCTACAGGCCTTGTTCCTTTTGAGGCTTTGGCTAAAATGCTAGATGTTGAGTGTGATATTGTGACTGAGATGATTGATAAATACAATAATATTATGGGTTGTGAAATCCGTGATAAAGGAAGAAATCTAAAAGAGTTTACAACAGAATATTTGATTGATTATCTACAAGGTAAATAATATTATTATACTATGTCAGACAGAAAAACGATTTACCTCTGCCTCGCTCATATGAGCGAAGAGGGTATTGAACAAAAATATGTAAAGGAGGCTTTTGATACCAATTGGGTGGTGCCATTAGGCCCAAATGTTAATGGCTTTGAGGAAGAACTTAAACAGTTTGTTGGTGGTAATCACGAAGTGGTTGCTTTATCAGCCGGTACTGCTGCTGTACATCTTGCTTTGTTGGCTTGTGGTGTGGGGCCTGGTGATGAGGTGCTTGTGCAGAGTTTTACATTCTGTGCTTCGTCGCATCCTATAACTTATCTTGGGGCTACTCCTGTATTTGTTGATTCTGAACCCGATACCTGGAATATGGACCCCGTGTTGTTGGAGGAGGCTATTAAGGATCGTATTGCTAAAACCGGTAAGAAGCCTAAAGCTATTGTGCCGGTGGCTCTTTATGGTATGCCTTATGATTGTGAGAGAATTATGGAAGTGGCTCATCGATATGATATTCCTGTTATTGAAGATGCTGCTGAGGGCTTTGGCTCGAAGTTTAATGGTCGTGTGTTGGGAACTTTTGGTAAATATGGAGTTCTTTCTTTCAATGGAAACAAGATGATTACAACATCAGGAGGTGGTGCTTTGATTTGTAGAGACTCTGAAAGTAAGAACAATATTATGTGGTATGCCACACAGGCAAGAGAAGCATATCCGTATTATCAACACGAGGCTATTGGCTATAATTATCGTATGAGTAATATATGTGCAGGTATTGGTAGAGGTCAGATGACTGTCGCACAGGCTCATATTGACCATCACAAGCATGTACAAGCAATGTATGAGACGTTGTTGGCTGATGTTGAGGGTGTCACTGTGCATAAGCAGCCAGCAACAGGTAAATATGATTCTAATTTTTGGTTGTGTACGATAACATTGGAGCCATCGCTTGAGATTAAGGGACAGGAAAATGCTTACAAAGAGGTTATAAAGACTGCCGTGGGAGGTGCTGCAGGTGTTATTCACGCTGTAGATTGTGCTACAACTGATTGTCAGCCAAATGATAATGTTGAGGCTCTTCGAGTATTTATGCTTGAGAAGAAGATTGAGGCTCGTCCTGTATGGAAGCCTATGCATAAGCAGCCCGTATATAAGAGCGCTCCGGCTTATGTGAATGGAGTATCGGAGGCGATATTCAAGGTTGGTATGTGTTTGCCTGCAGGTCCTTATGTTACAGATGACGATGTCCGTTATATCGTTGACTGTATTAAGGAGGCTATAGTAAAATAATTGGATTAAAATAGGTTTTATGAAAATAGCAGTAGCAGGTACAGGTTATGTGGGGCTTTCGATGGCCACGCTTTTGGCGCAGCATCATAGTGTGACGGCTGTGGATGTTATTCCCGAAAAGGTTGAGAAGATTAATCGTCGAGAGAGTCCTATTCAGGATGAATATATAGAAAAGTTTTTTGCGGAGAAGAAGTTGGATTTGGTAGCAACGTTGGACGGCGCCTCTGCATATAGAGATGCGGAGTTCGTGATTATTGCAGCACCTACGAATTACGACTCGCAGAAGAACTTCTTTGATACTCATCACATCGAGGATGTTATTGATTTGGTCTTGGAGGTAAATCCAGAGGCAACAATGATTATTAAAAGTACTATTCCAGTTGGATATTGTCGCTCTCTGTATGTGAAGTATGCGCGCAAGTTCAAGGAGAATGGATGGGATGTTACTAGAAAGTTCCGCTTGCTGTTCTCTCCAGAGTTTCTTAGAGAGAGTATGGCGCTGTATGATAATTTATACCCCTCTCGTATTATTGTTGGTTATCCTAAGATGATTGATTCTTTGGACGAGGAGAATAAGGCTATTTGTGCTATAGCGGGCAATCATCTTAAGGAGGCGGCCCATACATTTGCAGCACTTCTTCAGGAGGGGGCGATTAAAGAGAATGTGCCCACTCTGTTTATGGGTTTGAAAGAGGCTGAGGCTGTGAAGTTGTTTGCCAATACCTACCTTGCGCTTCGAGTGTCGTATTTCAATGAGTTGGATACTTATGCTGAGGTGAAAGGGCTGGATACGCAGGCGATTATTAATGGTATAGGTCTGGACCCTCGTATCGGTACTCACTACAATAATCCCTCGTTTGGTTATGGCGGTTATTGCTTGCCAAAGGATACAAAACAATTGCTGGCGAACTACAATGATGTGCCTCAGAATATGATGAGTGCCATTGTGGAGAGCAACAGAACTCGAAAAGATTTTATTGCGGACCAAGTTTTGGCCAAGGCGGGATATTACAATTATTCTAATAATAATGAGTTTGCAGGCGCTGCCGAGAAGGAGTGTGTCGTGGGAGTGTATCGTTTGACTATGAAGGCTAACTCTGACAATTTCCGCCAAAGTGCAATTCAGGGTGTTATGAAACGTATCAAGGCAAAAGGTGCTACGGTGGTGATATACGAGCCAACTCTTGAGGATGGCTCAACCTTCTTTGGTAGCAGGGTGGTAAATGACCTTGCGGAGTTCAAGGGGGCGTGTGATGCGATTATAGCCAATCGCTATGACTCTTGCCTGGATGATGTGGCCGATAAGGTTTACACAAGAGATGTTTTCCGTCGAGATTAATGTGCGATGATAGTTAAGATGCCGTTTAATCTTTAACAACTCATATGCATTTTTTGAATTATCCTGATAAATTATTATCTTTATTGCCGAAACAACAACATTGTTGCTTCGGCATTTTTTTTGAAATATGCACAGAATAGAAAATACAGATTGGCCGTCGTTATACTCTATATCCGCAACGCATAATGTGGCGGCTATCACGTGGGATTATATCCAGCAGGATATTCGGGATGGCATACTGCCGACAGAGAATCAACCTCCGAAGGCCTTAAAACTCCAGTGGGCGTTATCAACCGAGCAGATTGAGAAGAAATATGTTCGGCAGAGAGGTGTTATTGCAAAATTAGTCAAATTGTTCGTTTCTCATAACATCAAGATGATGATTCTCAAGGGTTATGGCTTGAGTCTTAATTATCCTGCGCCGAATCACCGACCTTGTAGTGATGTTGATATTTGGCTCTTTGAGGAGCGACAAATGCCCGATGGCACCATCAAGCGATGTAGCGCACAACAAAGTGCTGACAGACTTCTGCAGGAGCATCTGAATATCGTGATTGACGACACCAAACATCATCATACGGTCTTTTATGTTGATGGTGTGATGGTCGAGAATCACTATGATTTTCTAAATATCCACGCTCATCTCTCAAATCGTAAAATTGAGCAACGACTACAGCAACTCACTAATCAACCATTGGAGCAAGTTGAAGTAGATGGCCAGACTGTTTATCTTCCGTCGCCTGATTTCAATGCGTTATTTCTATTACGTCATTCGGCAGCCCATTTTGCGGCTGAACGCATTGTGATACGACATCTGTTGGATTGGCGATATTTTGTCGAGAAGTATGCACAACAAATTGATTGGAAGGCATTGGGCGAGATTGCTGCGCAAACGAATATGCATAGGTTCTTGAATTGTCTAAATGCTATTTGCATCGACAGGTTGAGCCTTCCGAGTAGTTGTGTCCCGCAATTTGAACGTAACCCGCAACTTGAGGAGCGAGTGTGGAATGAAATTTTGCGACCAGAGTTTTCTGAACCAACACCCAAGAATGCGGGTTATCTAAAGTCTTGGAGTTTTATGTTTCGCCGTTGGTGGGCTAATCGTTGGAAACATCAGATTGTATATAACGAGAGCCTCGCTAAAACTTTCGTGGTGCAGGTGTGGAGTCATCTGCTTAAGCCTAAGTCGCTGAAATTAAAGTGATAGTGTGCTGGTCGTAGGAAAATCCATATAGGTTTCTATATGGATTTTTTTGTAAAACTTACCGAATCCGCTCCTAATCAGTTACTATCTGGTGGTTGATAACGCGCAGTGAGTATTGCCCGTTGAAATAATCAACAATGCCACGCAGGGTACATTGGCCTTGTGGCAAAGTCTCGTTGCGATAGGTGCACTCTGCTAAAGTGCGGACCGTAAATTCATTGCCCGCAGGGTCCGTTATTGTACGCTCTGTTGTTACATATTCACCGCTTTCGGTATCCTTGTCGCACCATTCGGCTGCGCCACCATCTATAAAACGCACATCTCGTAACTCGATATAATTCCCAATATGTGTGACGCCTATCTTGCTAATCTCCGTAACCTGAGGAATTATCTCTTTAGGCTTCGATGTGTCGATTAAGAAATAACGGCTGAAATCCTTTTCTGCAATGCGGCCTACACTATATTCGTCGCTTGTCGCAGCCCCTAATATTATGCGTCCACCATAATCGCCCAACGCCAACGATGAGCAACTCACAACCATCCGAGCGCCGACAAAGAATACATCTGCCGTTGAGGTGCAATCGACGCTAACTTCCAGACAACCGCTCTCGTCTGCTACGACTATACTCTTTATAAATTCGCCGTATAGGTCGTTTACAATAATGTGGCCTTCGATTGATATATCGTCTGTGATGACTGTCCTATCTGCTTTGCACAGTGATTTTAGGTGTGCTATTGATACTTTGCTATGTGGCGTTTCGGGGTACTCTGCAGGAGGTGTATCTTCGTTATCTTCAGGGGTGATTGTGCAACCTTGCAACACACTTCCTGCGATAACGATTGTAAGCAATATATTTGAAACGCTGCCTGCAACACTATTTAATACTTGAACAATCCTTCTCATCTCGCATCTTAATCATATAATACTCCTTGCCGTTCACCTTGCCGTATTGCAATATTCCTGTTATAGCGATTTCACCCGTAGGTATCTGTCGCGTGGCGTAATCGGCATATTCTGATGTATATACAACAATCTTTTCTCCTTCCGAATTTTCGAATAGGTTGTATCCGCCCCAACATCCATCCGTGTTTCCATCCCATATTGAGGCTGACTCCTCCGCAAGATGGCGTAGTGGCCCGATGCTGACCAGAGTGCCACACATCGATGACCTGAGGTCGCTTACAGCAAGTGGACGAGGGGCAATGTGCCGTGTGATGTCATAACGACGTATGTGCTTGTCTAAAAGCACTTGTGATGAGAAATATTCGGTTGGATATGCGCTATATGATGCGGCTTTTAGCCCCGCCTGCATCACTCCAAAATGTTCCCCTATGGAGCATCCGTTTAGGTGTATGGTAAGATATGTGCCGATAGGGTATATGTTGTGGGTGTCGAATATGCCGGCCATAATCTCTACGCCGCCCGTCGCATCCTCTAACGTGAATGTCTTATAGAAGTTCGATGCTCTGTCGCTCGATGTAACGTAGCCTCCGATTACGATATTGTCCGTGATGTCCAGAGTGCGGCTACCGCATATATTGTGCAGGTCGCCTATACCGATAGTTGTGGCGTCGGGCAAAGCACTCTCCTGCATTGGAGATTCATAGTCGTTGCATCCAGCAATCAAAACAGCCGATATTATTATTAGAAGTCGCCACATTGTTCTTCAAAAGTAGTCAATATTCATCGTAAAGATACTAAAAATTGTATTTTTTTCTCTTAAAATGGGGTTATATGTCGGGAAATAGGTGTTTTGGTAGTCGGTTTTTTGATGAAAAATAGTAATTTTGTGCGGAATATGTACTTTCGTGAAGCGCGAGAGTCGTGATAGGGAGTGAAAATATTAAAAGAGAGTATAAATAATGAATGCAGAAAATTTTGTTTTACAAGCCGTGACGGCCTCAGTTGAGGCTTTGTATGGCGCTGTCGATAAGTCGCAGTTGCAGTTGCAAAAGACACGTAAGGAGTTTGAGGGTGATTTTACGCTGGTGACCTTCCCATTGCTTAAGTTGAGCCGTAAGTCGCCCGAAGCAACAGCCAATGAGATAGGAGAACATATTGTAGCAAATACACCCCAAATCAGTTCATTTAACGTTATTAAGGGTTTTCTTAATTTGGTGCTTGCGCCTGCTTTTTGGGCAGAGTGCTTTAAGGAGATTGCCGCTGCGGAGAACTATGGCGATGCTGCTCCTTCGGGCCGTACTATTATGATTGAGTATTCGTCACCAAATACCAACAAACCGTTGCACTTGGGCCATATCCGTAACAATCTGCTCGGTTATTCTGTTGCGCAGATTCTCAAGGCCAATGGCCACAATGTCATCAAGGTGAATCTGGTGAACGATAGAGGTATCCACATCTGTAAGTCAATGCTTGCTTGGCAGTTGTATGGCGAAGGTGAGACTCCTGCATCATCAGGAATGAAGGGCGACCACTTGGTCGGAAAGTATTATGTGGAGTTCGATAAACACTACAAGGCCCAAATAAAGGAACTCGTGGCCGAGGGTATGAGCGAGGATGAGGCCAAGAAGAAGGCTCCTATTATGTTGCAGGCTCAGGAGATGTTGCGCAAATGGGAGGCTAAGGATAAGGAGGTCTACGACTTGTGGCAGACGATGAACGGCTGGGTCTACGATGGATTCGATGTAACGTATAAGGCTTTGGGCGTAGATTTCGATAAAGTCTATTATGAATCACAGACCTATCTGTTGGGTAAGAGCCTTGTGCAGGATGGTTTGGATAAGGGCGTCTTCTTCCGCAAAGAGGATAATTCCGTATGGATTGATTTGACAGCAGATGGTTTGGACCAGAAGTTATTGTTGCGCGGTGACGGCACATCGGTTTATATGACTCAGGATTTGGGTACTGCTTTGAGCCGTTTTGAGGAGAATAAGTTGGACGATATGATATACGTGGTAGGTAATGAGCAGAATTATCATTTCCAGGTGCTGAAACTTGTACTCAAGAAGTTGGGCTATGAGTGGAGCGACAATATCTATCACCTCTCTTACGGTATGGTCGAGTTGCCCGAAGGTAAGATGAAGTCGCGTGAGGGTACGGTTGTCGATGCCGACGATTTGATTGCCGATATGGTCTCTACGGCTCGCGAGATGTCTGATGAATTGGGTAAGTTGGAGGGTTGCAGTGAAGAGGAGGCTGCCAACGTATGCCGTATGGTAGGTTTGGGTGCCTTGAAATATTTTATCTTGAAGGTTGACCCCAAGAAGACAATGTTGTTCGACCCGCGCGAGTCTATCGACTTTAATGGTAATACAGGTCCGTTTATCCAATATACTCACGCTCGTATATGCTCGGTATTGCGTAAGGCTGCCGAAGCAGGTATCGATTACTCTTCTTGCGGTGAGGTAGAGTTGTTGGCCGAAGAGATTGAACTCATCAAGTCGCTTGCCGAGTTGCCGGCAGTTGTTGCCGCGGCGGGTGAGAACTTCGCACCTTCTATGATTGCGGCTTATGCTTACGAGTTGGCCAAGACCTTCAATGGTTATTATCACGACCACTCAATCCTTCGCGAGGAGGATGAGGCTAAGCGTGCAATGCGTTTGCAGTTGGCTTCAGTAGTGGCTCAGGTTATCCGCAAGTCTATGTCGTTGCTCGGTATAGAGGTGCCCGAACGTATGTAAATGATGAAAAATCAATTATAGGATTATGAAGCGTTTACTTATAGCAATTTCTCTGTTTTCTACACTTGCGGGCGGAGTCGCTTGTTCGGGTGTAAGTGGCGCAGATGAGATAAAGACATATACCAATCCCGTTATTGACCGCGATGCTCCCGACCCGACGGTTATTCGTGGCAAGGATGGCGCGTTCTATGCCTATGCCACTTGGCGCGATAGAAATGTTCCCGTTTATAAATCTACCGATATGATTAATTGGGAGTATGTAGGTGGCGCTTTTGAAAAGGGGCAAGTCCCAATGTATGTCAAGGGTGGTGCTATCTGGGCTCCCGATATCAACTATATCGAGGGTAAATATGTCCTCTATTTCTCGATGTCCACGTGGGGTGGCGAGTGGGAGGCTTGTATAGGTCGTGCCGTGTCAGATTCGCCTACGGGCCCATTCCGCAATGACAAGATGCTTATCCGTAGCCGTGAAATCGGAGTGCAGAACTCTATCGACCCCGTTGTTTTTCAGGAGGATGGTCGAAAGTTCTTGGCGTGGGGTAGTTTCAGCGGTATCTATCTTACCGAACTTACCGAAGATGGTCTGGATATTATAGATAAGCGCGATATTATGCGTATAGCAGGCTCTGCCTACGAGGGTACATATATCCATAAGCATAAGGGCTACTACTATCTTTTTGCTTCTGTCGGCTCGTGCTGCGCAGGCGAGAAGAGTACCTATCAGACGGTTGTAAGTCGTAGTAAATCGCTTTATGGCCCTTATGTCGATAAGCAAGGTCGTAAGATGCTCGACAATCATCACGAGGTGTTGTTGTCTGGTAATGACAAAGTAAAGGGTCCCGGCCACGATTCGCAGATTATTACCGATGATAAAGGTCAGGATTGGATGTACTATCACGGTTATGATATGTCATCCATCAAGGCTGGTCGTAAGATGTTTTTGGAGCAAGTACGATGGGTTGATGGCTGGCCCGTTTTGGGCGAGGATGGTCATCCTTCGGTTACGGCACCCGCTCCGTATGTCAAGTGACGATAATCCGCGTCATATAATATTTAATGACTTGTGTGAGTCATTTATGCCTTGAAAGAAAATTGAAAACTAAAAAATAATAAAGATATGAAAAAGAGTTCATTTTGGAGTGACGCATCGCGTTGTGGTGCTATCGTTGGAGCGGTTAATGTCGTGACATCTCTGTTGGGAATGTTGTTGCCGTCAATCGCCTTTGTGAGTGGTTTGGTTAATTTTGTGGCTACGGTTTATCTTCTCTTCTATTTTACCCGTAAGCGTGCCAACCTGTTCATCGAAGAGGGCTATACCTACTCTCAGAGTTTGGGCTTTATTGTTGCTTCAGGCTTGTTCGTAGGTGTCGTGTGCGCTGTTTATCAGATTATCGCAAGCAATTTCCTCTTTACCGAGCAGATGGAGCAGACTTTATCTACTACCATCGCCGAGTTGCAGAAGACAGGAGTATATGATGGTGAGATGATAAAGCAGATGGCTTCAATGATGCGTTCATATATGTTCTCACCCATAGCCGTCCTCTGGTCGCAGGTATTGGGTAATGTCCTCTATTTGGGATTCTTGGGCCTCTTTATCTCGGTTGGCACTAAACGTGAGCCTGTATTGTTTGAGATTCAGGAGGCTGATGAGCAGGATGATGCTGAGGATGCAGAGTAGAAAATTATTATGAGTAAAAGATTAGATATATCTGTTGTTGTACCTCTCTATAACGAGGTGGAGTCGCTTGCCGAACTTTCGGCGTGGATTGATAGGGTAGCGCGCGAAAATAATCTCACGTATGAGATTATTATGGTCGATGATGGCTCATCGGACGGCTCTTGGGAGGAGGTTGAACGCCTGAAGGGTGAATATCCCGCCATCCGTGCTATTCGCTTTGCTCGTAATTATGGCAAGTCGGCTGCGTTGTATTGCGGTTTTGAGGCCTCTGAGGGTGAGGTGGTATTTACTATGGATGCCGATTTGCAGGACTCACCCGATGAAATCCCCGCTATGCGCCGAATGATTATTGAGGAGGGCTATGATTTGGTCTCAGGGTGGAAGAAGAAACGCTACGACCCTGCGGGTAAACGCTTTCCGAGCAAATTCTTTAACTTTACGGCTCGCGTGGTGTCGGGTATTAAACTCCACGATTTTAATTGCGGACTGAAGGCTTATCGACGTCGCGTGGTTAAATCCATCGAGGTCTATGGCGAGATGCACCGTTATATCCCTATCTTGGCAAAGCACGCAGGTTTTAAGCGTATAGGCGAAAAGGTCGTTCAACATCAAGAGCGTAAGTATGGCGTGTCAAAGTTTGGTATGGAGCGTATGGTTAAAGGTTATTTGGACCTTATTACCGTTTCGTTTATGTCTCATTTTGGCCGTTCTCCTATGTACTTTTTCGGCTCGTTGGGTACGATAATGTTCCTTCTCGGAGGTGTTACGACAGTGTGGATTATTGCCGATAAACTCTATAAGCAATTCCACGCCCTTCCTTTGCGTGGCGTTACCGAACAACCTCTGTTCTTTGTGGCTATATTGGCTATAATATTGGGTGTGCAACTTTTCTTGGCGGGATTTTTGGGCGAACTCATCAACCGTAACTCGTCGGATAGAAATAGTTATTTAATTGATAAAAAGTTATAAGATTAAGATGATACAACGTGTTCAAACTCTCTATTTGCTGGGCATTGTTGCTTTGATGGTGGCAGCCTTGTTTACTCCGCTTGCGTATTTCGTTGCAGGCACCGAAGTATATGAACTGTTTGCTTTTTCGTTGAAGGCCGAAGGTGCTGTTCAGGCAGGTCAATCTACTATGTATATGGGTGTTATTGTTGCATTGGCTACATTATTGCCTTTGGTTACAATCTTCTGCTTCAAGAATCGTATGTTGCAGATTCGTCTGTGTGCTGTTGAGTTGGTATTGCTGGCCGGAGCAGAGATTTTTATGGCTATATATTACTATTTGAGTAACAGAATGTTCTCGATGATGGAGTTCCATACTCAAGGTTTCCGTATTGCCATCATCTTCCCTATTGTTGCGCTTATTTTGGATTACTTGGCTTTGCGTGCAATCTTCAAGGATGAGATGCTTGTACGCTCGCTCGATAGAATACGCTAATAAGTAGGCCCAAATATACTCTGCTCATAGTGCAGATTGGTATGAAAATTGACTTTTGGTTATTCGAAAGTCAATTTTTTTATTCTATGTGCAGACCAAATATTATTTTATTCCTTGCGCTCGGTGTGTCACTCCTGTTCTCGGCCTGCGATAAGGGAAGGCACAAGGGTGGCATCAAGCCTCGCTACGTGCGGGCCACGCACGTTACGTCAGTCGATTATATTGACCGCGATTTTGCGGGTATGGCAACCGCCGATGATGCCGTAAATCTGGCATTTAAGATATCAGGGCAGGTGTTGAGCGTCGATGTGGCCAAAGGTGATTATGTGAGAAAAGGTGAGTTACTCTCGCGTTTGGACCCGCGTGATGTGGAGTTGCAAGTGGCTGCCGACCTCTCGCAATATGAGCGGGCGCGAGCGCAGGAGGAGCGTATGAAACGTCTTCTGAGTCACGAGGCTGTGTCGCAACAGGAGTATGAGTCGGCTTATGCAGCCTTTGTGCAGGCACGTTCAACCTACGAAAATTCGCAATCTTTGCTTGCCGATACACGTCTTCGTGCCCCCTTTGCGGGTGTCGTTGAGCGTACCTATGTCGATACCTATCAGCGTGTGCAATCTGGTCAAACCATCGTGCGTCTGGTTAATCCTATGAGTACCACAGTCGAATTCACAATGCCCGAAAAAAGCCTCTCTTTGCTCGCGGATACCACAACACGTTATTATGTGCGATTCGACAATTTCCCCGATGAGATATTCTCGGCACGTCTTGATACCTATGCCAAGACTGCAAGTGATGCGTCAGGCTTTCCCGTTGCATTGAAAATCAGCAAAGCCGATAGCGAGCGATATGGCATTTCGCCGGGTATGACTTGTCAGGTAACGTTGCGGGTGTCGGACTCTGCAAAGCACGATTTGGCTATCCCTCTGTCGGCGGTTTATGCACCTGCTGAGGGGGGAACTTATGTGTGGGTAATTACTTCGGCCAATACCGTCGAGCGTCGTCGTGTGGAGTTGGGTGATATATTTGGCCGCGATATGGTGAGCATACGGCAGGGCGTATCAGCAGGTGAGCAGGTCGTAACTGCGGGTGTCTATCGCCTGCAAGAGGGACAACAAGTGAAAATCCTAAATATGTAATTTTATGTCTATCCCCGAATATGTGTTACGTAATCGTAGCGTGGTATGGTTTGTTTTGGCACTATTTATAGTGGGTGGTGTATGGTCCTTTTTGCAAATGGGTAAGAAGGAGGACTCCACCTTTGTGTTAAAGAGTGCTGTTGTGACGTGCGCATACGAAGGTGCTACGCCTTATGAGGTGGAGCGCCTTGTGTCGGAGCCTTTGTCGCGCGAGATACAGTCGATGCGCAGAGTCAAGAAGGTAACGTCGGAATCATATTACGGTCTTTCGAAGGTAGTTGTCGAGTTGGAGTCTTCGACACGTGCCGAGCAGATACCGCAGTTATGGGATGAGTTGCGCCGTAAGGTGATGAATATGCAACCGCAACTACCTTCGGGCGCAGGACCTATTGTGGTGAATGACGATTTCGGGGATGTATATGGTCTGTATTATGGTTTATCAGCCGATGAGGGTTTTGCGTGGCAGGATTTGCGAGATTGGGCACAAGAGATTAAACGAAGGGTAGTTACCGTTGAGGGTGTCGAGAAAGTGACGCTTTTCGGCGAGCAGAAACCTGTCATAAATCTCTATATTACGCGCTCGACGCTCGCCAATTTCTCCATCACTCCCGATATGATTGTGGCTATGATATCGCAGCAGAATGCGGTTGTCAATAGTGGTCAAGTGACGGCAGGAGAACTCTCTGTGCGAATCCTTGAAACGGGTGTGTATGCCACGATAGATGATATTGCCAATCAGTTGCTTATAGCCTCCGATGGCCGCCAATTCCGTTTGGGCGATATTGCCCGTATCGAGTTTGATTATCTTACACCTCCTGCAACTTTGATGTACGTTGATGGTCGCCCGGCCATAGGTATTGGTATATCTACCTCTTCTCAAGCCGATGTCGTGGCGGTTGGTCGCGAGGTAAAGAGCGTCTTGGCTGCGCTTACGTCGGATATGCCTGTCGGAATAGAGTTGTCGTCGCTATATCCCGAAGATGAGATAGCGCGACAGGCCAATCTATCGTTTATGCTCAATTTGGCCGAGTCGCTCATTATCGTTATCCTTGTCATAATGTTGGCTATGGGGTTGCGTAGTGGCTCATTGATAGGTTCTTCGTTGCTTTTTACCGTAGGTGGTACGATGCTCTTGATGTATCTTACCGGGGAGGGAATTAATCGTACCTCACTTGCGGGCTTTATCATCGCTATGGGTATGCTTGTCGATAATGCGATTGTCGTTACTGATAATACTCAAAAATCGCTTGTGGCAGGTCTTCCGTTACGTGATGGATTAATACGAGGTGCCGATGGCCCGAAGTGGGGTCTGCTGGGTGCAACCTTAATCGCTATACTCTCGTTCTTGCCTCTCTATCTTGCCCCATCGGCTGTGGCTGAAATTATTAAACCGTTGTTTGTGGTTATCGCATTGTCGCTTTTGCTTAGTTGGGCGTTGGCAATGACGCAAGTACCTCTGTTTGGCGTTTATATGTTGTCTACATCATCTTCTGCGCGATTGCAACAACCTTTCGGGTGGTTTGAGCGCCTTCTGCGCCGAATGTTGATGCATCGTTGGACGGTTGTTTTTTGCTCAGTTGTTTTGCTCTCGCTATCCATCGTGGCGATGCGTTATATGCCGCACAACTTCTTTCCGCAGTTGGATAAACCCTATTTCCGAGCCGATGTTATTCTCCCGGAGGGCTATGATATAGGGGCAACGCAACAGAATTTAGACGCTATGAGCAGTTGGTTGCTTAAGCATCCCGATGTAAAACGTGTATCAACAACGGCTGGTGGTACTCCACCACGCTATTATCTTGCCAGCAGCAGTTACTCCTCGCGTCCCAACTATGGAAATATATTGGTCGAAGTTAAGAGTAAGCGGCTGACCGATGATGTCAAGTCGCAATTTGATAGATTCGTGGCCGACTCTTGTCCCGATGTATGGTTACGTTCATCGCTTTTCAAACTATCTCCCGTTCCCGACGCGACAATCGAAATCGGCTTCTTGGGTGATAATGTTGATACGTTGCTCAACCTTACGCAGCAGGTTATGAGCCTGATGTGGCGTGACGCGAGGGCTGTCAATGTTCGCAACTCTTGGAGTAATCGTGTCCCGACGTGGATGCCCGTATATTCCCAAATCAAGGGTCAACGTATCGGGGTTAGCCGAAGCCGTATGGTCGAATGGATTAATCTTGCTACACAAGGTTTCCGTATGGGTGAATTACGGCGCGATGATGAGTTTATTCCTATACTACTCAAGGATGACGACATTGCAGGCCGTAATCTCTCCAACCTGCAATCCTTGCCTATATTCTCTCAGGGCGGTAATGTATATTCCATCGAGCAGGCGAGTAGCCGTTTCGATTTCGACTACTCTACGGCTATCGTCGGACAGTACAATCGTCAGCGCGTTATGAAGGCGCAGTGTGACCCTGCCGAAGGTGTCAATACGCAACGTCTGTTTGATGATTTGTTGCGCCAAGTAAGTAAAGAGGTAACCATCCCCGATGGCTATACTCTCAAGATATTCGGAGAGCAGGAGTCGCAAGAGGAGTCTAATGCCGCACTCGCAGCAAATATGCCTCTGGCGTTGGTGCTGATATTTATAGTCTTGTTGTTGCTGTTTGGTAACTATCGGGACCCGATAGTGATTCTGCTTATGACTCCGCTTATTTTTATTGGTGTTGCTGGCGGGCTGATTATTACGGGCAATAGTTTCGATTTCTTCTCTTTGCTGGGGCTTATCGGTCTGGTGGGAATGAATATTAAAAATGCTGTTATACTGCTCTCTGCAATCAATGAGTTACGCGCTGAGGGAGTGCCGCCTGCAGAGGCTATTGTTAGAGCGGCCAAACGACGCCTTGTTCCCGTTGTATTGGCATCTGTAACAACAATATTGGCGCTTATCCCATTGCTTTTTGATTCGCTGTTTGCGGGTATGGCCGCTACAATTATGGGCGGGTTGTTCGTGGCGACAATATTGACTATGTGTGTCTTGCCTGTTGTCTATGCGCTGTTTTATAAGATTAGATTTACCGTCAAAAATTAAACATTATGAATAACTTATCCAATACGCCTATCTTGCGTCTTGCTGTATTCGTAACGGCACTGTGTTTGGCAATCCCCACCTATTCGCAAATCACATTGGCCGAGTATCGCCAAAGTGTATATGCCGCCAGCCCTGAATTAGCCAATGCTGCAGCCATTAAGGAACAGTCTTACTCCACGATGCGTCAAGAGCGGACCTCTTTTCTTCCGTCACTATCTGCTTCGGGTTCATTAAAGAGCGCGTTGCGTCGCTCTGCTGAAGGTGATAAATTCTGGGGCTTTGCTATGCAACCGAGCATATCTCAAACCATCTATGGTGGTGGGGCGATACGGGCCGCTTTCAATCAGGCGATGACGGGTTATGAGTCTTCTCAATACAACGAGCAGGCCGTTATGCTCTATATGCGCTATGCCGCCGATTATGCCTATTGGAATCTCTCGGCCCAACAACTCTATAAGGCCGCAACCGATGAATATGTGTCAATCATCAAGTCCCTGTATCGTGTTGTTCAGGAGCGTTTTGCCGAAGGGTATGTCGCCAAAGGCGATATGTTGCAGGTTGAGGCTCGATTGAGCGATGCCGAATATTCGCAACTTACGCTACAGAATAATTACGATGTAGCGTTGCATAGTTTTAACAATCTGCGCAGTTCGGCTCAATCGGGGGATGTTATATTGCTGGAGTCGATTATTGACTCAATACCTATGCCTCGTAGAGTTACAGTCGAAGAGTTGGCTCTTCGTCGCCCCGATATTCAGATGGCCGAACTTGCCATTCGTTCGGCTCAATGGGGTACTAAGATTGCCCGCTCGGCCTACAATCCCACCATAAGCGCCAATGTGAGCGGCTCGTGGCATACTTTTACCCCTAATCTGTCGAATAAGACTTATGTTGATGGCGCTGCCGTTATATCGCTTTCGGTACCTATTTTTCATTGGGGCGAAAGACGTTATGCTGTAGCCAGAGCGCGTGCTGATGAACGTATAGCCGAAAATAATTTGGAGAATGCCTTGGATGATATGTTGCAGGAGGAGGCCGATGGCTGGAGTGCGCTTAATAATAGTTACTCGCAAATGCAGTCGTCGCTCAAGAATCTGCAAATAGCGGGCGAGAATCTCTCGATAAGCACCTACTCCTATCAGGAGGGACAGGCGACAGTCCTTGATGTCTTGCAGGCGCAAATTAGTTGGATACAAATCTACACCAACGCCATCACCGCACGTTTTAACTATGCGGTGGCGGTGTCGGCATATATGCGATTGACGGCTGAAGATTAGATTTTTACCGTTTCGGTGCTTACGATTGCAATATCGTGACTTACGGGTGCAATACGACGTAGCATCGCTATTACACCACACTGATACTCTTGTGCTTGTCTTACAGCGCTGCTTATCGTGTTCTGGTCGGCCAGACTCTTGCAGTCGATATTGTAACGTACGTTAAATCCCACATATTGGCTTTCGGGCGCGAGTGTCGGTGTGTCGAGTGTGCCTTCGACGGTAATCTCCAGACTTTTGGGCACTACATTGTCTTTGCGCAGAATGTGCATTATTGTGTAGCCTGCGCACTCTGCCGCTGCGCAGATAATCAATGCCTTCGGATTCAAATCTTCGATTTTAGCCGAATTGGAGAGCCTGAATTTTCCGTTTTTCAACTCTACGGAAACTTTCTGAGTGTTGTTCATAAGCAATTTTTTTGATGATTTATAATTGAGTGACTCCAAAATGTTCAGGAGTTACCCTTCAAAGTACAATAATCGGGCGACAATAATCGTTCCGTTATTGTGCAATTACATCAAAATAGTTATCTTTGTAAATTGATAAAATGCTAATAAACGCTATTGAAAGTTTGTAATAATATGCGTAGAAAGATACTGATATTTGCAGCGTTGCTTACGTTGGGCGGAGTCGGCTCGTCGTGGGCACAGACGCGTAGTGCCGATGAGCAGATTCAACGAGGTATATCGTTGTATAATTTTGGCCATTGGACTGAAGCAAGGAGTGAATTGAGCGAGGTCCGTAAGTCGCTATCTACGGTTCGTGACCGCATCGCAATCGAGCAGATAGATTACTATCTTGCCTTGTGTGATGTCGAACTCAAACGTAAGGATATGGAGTCGCGTTTGAAGCGTTATCTTGCCGAATATCACGGCTCACACAATGCCAACGATGTGCAGTTCGCTTTGGGTGCTTATTACTGTATGCAGCAGGATGATGAGAAGGCTGCCGAGCAACTCTCTAAGGTGCATTACGAGCGTCTTGACCCACAGCGCAAGGATAAGTACAATCTGCGTATGGGATATATGGCCTTCAAGCAGGGCGATTATCCTAAAGCCGAAGAGTATCTGGGTAAGATAGTCGGTAAGGGCGATTATGCCGACCACGCTACCTATTACAAATCCTATATGGCTTATGCTGGTGGCCGTTTGGATGAGGCTCGCAATGGCTTCAATGCTCTGCTTAATAGTGCTATGTATCGCGATTTAATGCCTTTCTATGTGATGCAGATTGATTTCAAGGCGGGCGATTATCGTGCTGTGGTAAGCAAGGGCGATGCGTTGTTGAGCCAGACAACAGACGAGCAGGCTATGCAGATTGAACGTATTATGTCAGAGTCGTGGTTTCAACTCGATGATTATTCTGCATCCGTAAAATATATGAATGCTTATAAGGCTCGTGGCGGTGAGATGGGGCGTGTCGAGAACTATATTATGGGTTACTCGCTCTATCGTCAGACGCTTTATGCCGAGGCAGCCGAGTCTCTGCGTGCGGTAGCGGGTGCCGATGATATGCTGACGCAGAACGCATCGTATCATTTGGCTGATTGTTATCTGCGCTTGGGTGATAAAAGAAATGCTCTTTACTCTTTTGCAATGGCTTCTTCTGATGGCTACGATGCCGATATTGCCGAGGATGCACTCTTCAATTACGGTAAGTTGCAATATGAGTTGGGTGGTGGCGTCTTTAATGAGGCTATAAATGTTTTGACGCGTTATATTGAGAAGTATCCTTCGTCGGAGCGTGTCGGCGAGGCGCGAACACTGCTTATTGCGGCATATTACAACTCGAAAAATTACGCTGAGGCCTATGATGCCATCAAGAGTATCTCCTCGCCTAATAACGAAGAGTTGCTCGCTTTGCAGAAGATAGCCTATTTCAATGGCTTGCAATCTTATTCTCAAGGTGAGTTGGATACCGCAGAGGCATCGTTTAAGGAGTCTTTGTCGTCAAGTTCAAACGCTAAATATAGTGCGTTGGCATCGTTCTGGTTGGGTGAAATTGCCTATGCCCGCGGTGATAGCCGTAGTGCCTTGCAACGCTATCGCAATTTCTTGACTCGTGCCCCGCGAGGCAGTGAGGAGGCTTTGATGGCGCAATATAATGTTGGTTATTGCCATTTTAATAACGAAGAGTTAGAGGATGCAGGAGAGGCTTTCTTGAAATTCCTGAACTCTCGCTCACGCCGTGATTCATTCCGTGCAGATGCGCTAAATCGTGTGGGCGATGTCCACTACTCGTCACGTCGTTTCGATGCGGCTATCAAGTGCTATGAAGATGCCATTGACATCAATACCTCCGAGAAGTATTATGCCGAATATCAGCGCGCCATCACTCTCGGTGTGCAGAATAAGCGCGAGGATAAGATTAATTCCTTGCTACGTATCGTGCGTGCCGATAGGGGTGATTATGTCGATGCCGCTACTTATGAGTTGGGCCGTACCTATATTGCCGACGAACAGTATGATAAAGGTGTCAAGGTGTTGGAGCAGTTTATAGGCCAATATCCCAATTCGACCTATCATTCGCAGGCTCTGTCGGATTTGGGTTTGGCTTATATGAACTTGGGCCAAAAGGATAAGGCACTGCAATACTACGATATGGTCGTTAAGGCTTCGCCTCAATCATCACAGTCTAAGAGTGCTATGCAGGGTATTCGCGAGATTTATATCGAGCGAGGTAATGCCGATGCCTATTTTGATTATGCACAGCAGTATGGCCTTGAGGGCAATGTGTCGCAGATGGAGCGTGATTCGATGTCGTATGTTGCCGCTCAGAAACTATATCTCGATAATAAGACACAGGAGGCATCGGCATCTTTCTTGGCATATTTGAATAACTATCCGAAGGGTTATTACCGCAACGATGCACTCTTCTTCTTGAGTGATTGTTACATCCGCGATAAAAAGACAGACGAGGCTATCGAGAGTCTCTCACAACTCGCAGCGCAAGGCCAGAGCCAATACTCCGAGCGCGCTTTAGAAAAACTCTCGTCGCTATGCTACGATGCTGAACGCTGGGAGCAGGCCGCAACGGCTTTCCGCTCGCTGTACGATGTGTCGAAAGTCTCAAAGACAAGGATTAATGCTGCTTCGGGATATGTCTCTTCATCGCTTAAATATGCTTCCGATGAGCAGATTATGGCTATGGCTGATGATGTGGAGAAGATGACCGAAATAAACGATGTTGCCCGCCGTAAGGCGCGCTATGCCAAAGCACAAGTCTTGCAACGTGCTGGTAAGGATAGTGAGGCTTTGGAGGTATTCGAACTCTTGAGCAAAGAGGTCAAGAGTGCCGAGGGCGCCGAAGGTCGTTATCGTCTTATCGAGGCCGAGTTTAAGGCAAATCGCTATGACCAGGCCGAAAAGATGATTTACGATTTCTCGGATAGTAAGACACCCCATAATTATTGGCTTGCCAAATCATTTATCCTGTTGGGTGATATCTATGCGGCTCGTAATGATGCATTTCAGGCTCGCGCCACATATCAGAGTGTAGTCGATGGTTACTCGCCTGCCGATGACGGCATAGTAGCCGAGGCTAAGGAGAAAATCGCAAAATTGAATTAACCTATGAGAAAGTTTTTATATAGTTGTCTAATGCTCTGCCTGCCCGTTGCTGTTTCGGCGCAGGTATCCAAGCAGGTCGAGGTATCAAAAGATTATACGCCGACAGTCAAGACGGCGCAGAAGTTGGCCATCATTCCCGATATGACCGATACGGTTAAGATGTATCCCGATATCGACTATACTATTGTGCCTCGTTCTTATGAGACATCGTTGCTGGTTGAGAATTTCAAGCCTGCGACCATTACATATTGGGACTATTCTCGTCGCAAGTTGTTATATACAAAGGCCGCTATGGGGGCTCCTTTGGCCAGCCAACTCGATGCCTATGTCTCGACCTATAATAAGGATAAAGGTTACGCTATGGCCTATGTCAATCATTCGGGCGATTACCGCAATCGCTATGCACTGAATGGTATAGACCGTGTGACGAGTAATACTGCAGAGATGAGCAACCGCATCGGAGGCCGTGCCGGTGTGTTCTGGGGACCACGAGTGTTGGAGTTAGATGTGGCTTACGATGATGAACTTCGTCACCGTTATCCTACGACGGGCCAGAAGATTCATTTTGGTGAGTTGGAGGGCCGTCTGCGCTTTGGAGATGATTTTACCGACCTCGAGCGCTGGAATTTCAATATCGAAGTTGGTGGCGGTGTGTTTGTCGATGGAACCGATAAGGTCGATGTAGGTGACTACAATCAATCGTCTTTCTCGGCCTCTGCGGCATTGGGTAAGATGTTGGGTATTCATATCCTACGCTTAAATGTAGCCTTTGATGGCGTGTATGGAAGCAAGGCGTTTGCTCCGTATAAGAACAATACCTTTATGGCTGGTGCGCGATATGGTTTCAGCCGTGAGCGTTTCGAGTTTTTGTTGGGCGCCAACTACTATTATGACAATGTCGCCAACTCTACCGATAGCCCGCACCACGTCTTCCCCTATATGCGTATGTCGTGGAAGAATACTCGTGAGGGCTTCGTGCCGTTTGTGGAGATTGATGGAGGACTTAAACGTCACGATTTTGCATCCCTTGTCAATGCCAATCCCTATCTGCAAAGTGATGAGACGGATTTGGCCGAGCGTATATCTGCTCTTCCGAATGAGTCGTCATATAACGGACGTGCAGGTTTTGGCGGAACATTAGGCAAGGGGGTATTCTCATATAGTCTCTCTGCAGAGTTGGAGTTGGCCGATAATCACCTGTATTGGTATAATCGTGATGCCGACTACTTCTTTACTCAGGCCTATCAGCATAGCCTACGCATTGATGGCAGTATGCATTTGCGCCCCATAGGCTGGCTTGAGGCTAATATGTCGGCTGGAGTATATGTGTGGGAAAATTATGACTCTCACTATGCTTCACGCCCCAATTTCAAGTGGGATATGGATATTCGTTATCTTGGCCGTAAGATTACCGCTGGCGTTAATTTGGGTTATCAGGGTGGCGTAAAGTGGATGACACAAGATGCTCAAGGTGAATTCTCATACGTCAAAACACCTTCTGTATTTACTCTGGGCCTTGAGGCCGAGTGGCGTATAAATGACCGTTGGGCTGTATTTGCCGAAGGCCGTAATCTAACGGGTAGCGCACTCTATGAGTGGCTACACTATTATAGCGACTCTGCCGAAGGATTATTTGGTGTCAAGTTCTCGTTTTAATTAATCATTTTGACCTTAAACCTTTATAATATATGAAGTCTAAAGTATTCTTTACCGATTTTCGCACCAAAGCACACGGTGATGGCCTGCCTACAAAACTCAAGAAATTGATACTCAAGGCGGGTATCAAGGATTTGGATATGGAGGGTAAGTTTGTTGCGATAAAACTCCATTTCGGAGAGTTGGGTAATATCAGTTACCTGCGTCCGAATTATGCTCGTGCCGTAGTCGATGTAGTCAAGCAGTTGGGAGGTAAACCCTTCTTGACCGACTGTAACACGATGTATCCAGGAAGTCGAAAGAATGCATTGGAGCACCTCTATTGTGCGTGGGAAAATGGTTTTACACCTTTGACGGTAGGCTGCCCCATATTGATTGGCGATGGCTTGAAAGGTACCGATGATGTAGATGTACCTGTCGAAGGTGGTGAATATGTGCAATCTGCTAAGATAGGTCGCGCCGTTATGGATGCCGATATATTTATCAGCCTTAACCACTTCAAGGGCCACGAGATGACAGGTTTTGGCGGCGCAATCAAGAACATCGGTATGGGCTGTGGCTCGCGTGCCGGTAAAACCGAGCAGCATATCAGCGGCCAACCGGTGATTGATGCTGAAAAGTGTCGAGGATGTAAAAAATGTATGGCTCAATGCGCTAACGATGGTCTTGTATTTGACGAACAGACCCGAAAAATGTCAGTCGATAAGAATCATTGTGTGGGTTGTGGACGTTGTTTGGGTGCTTGTAACTTTGATGCTATTAATTTTGAGGATTACCACGCTCCCAAGTTGCTTAATTGTAAGATGGCCGAGTATGCTAAGGCTGTAGTTTCAGGTCGTCCTCATTTCCATATCTCGCTTGTCGTCGATGTGTCGCCTAACTGCGACTGCCACGCTGAGAATGATGCACCCATCCTGCCCAATATAGGTATGTTTGCTTCGGCAGACCCATTGGCATTGGACCAGGCGTGTGTTGATGCTTGTTTGGCTGCTACACCTATGCCGGGTAGCCAACTCTATGACCGTATGCATTCGCACGGTTTTTGTGACCATCACGACCACTTCAAGAACTCTACCCCCGAGTCGGAGTGGCAGTCTTGCTTGGAGCACGCCGAAAAGATTGGTCTCGGTAGCCGTGAGTATGAGTTGATAAAGTAGTTTGTTCGAGTCCAGACAAAAGTCAATACCCTATGAAGATAGTTATTCTTGGTCCTGCATATCCATATCGAGGTGGTCTGGCTTCGATAATGCATACTATGGCCCGCGAATATCAACAGCGAGGGCACGAGGTAAAGATTTATACCTTCAGTGTGCAGTATCCGTCGATACTGTTTCCGGGTAAAACTCAGTATGTCGATGGTCCTGCCCCTGCCGACTTGCATATCGAGCGCGTGATGAATACTGTCAATCCCTTGAATTGGATATCTCTCGGATTGCGTCTTAAACGCGAAAGGCCCGATATGGTGTTAATGAAGTATTGGACTCCATTTATGGCCCCTTGTTTTGGAACTATTGCTCGTATAGCCCGTACAAATGGCGTAACGAAGGTCGTGTGCCAAATAGATAATGTCGAGCCACACGAGAGTCATATCATCGATAAACCTTGCAATTATTACTATTTGCGTGGTGTAGATGGTTTTGTCTATATGTCCGAGCAGGTGCATCGCGAACTAAAGAGTTACACCTCTGCTCCTGCGATTTTCTCCCCTCATCCGATGTTCGAGAACTTTGGTACAGCCATAGACAGAACAGAGGCTTGCCGCCGTATAGGTGTTGATGCAGAGCAAGATTACACGCTTTTCTTTGGCCTTATACGCGACTATAAGGGCCTCGATATGTTGTTGCGAGCGTGGGCCAAGTGGATGCCCGATGGCCGTAAACTGCTTGTCGCAGGCGAGTTTTACACCTCGCGCGAGAGTTATGTTGCGTTGATTGACGAACTCGGCTTAAAGGATAGGGTAGTGCTACACGACAGGTTTATCGCTGACGAGGATGTGTGCTGCTATTTTTCGGTTGCCGATAGCCTTGTGCTGCCGTATCGCTCCGCTACACAGAGTGGAGTGACGCAAATAGCCTATAATTTCTCATTGCCTATGTTGGTTACTAATGTTGGTGGCCTGCCTGAGATAGTACCCGATGGCGTTGTCGGTTTGGTTTGTGAACCCACAGCCGATGGAATCCTTCAGGGCCTGCAACGAATATATGCCGATGGTGTTTTGTCGCAACTAAAGGCAAATTTCGCCACAGAACGCAAACGTTTCTCGTGGTCGGCTATGTGTGATAAGTTGTTGGAAGTTTATGAAATGAGTAGAAAAGCGTAAAGGTATAATACAAATAAAGGTGGTCGAATGTCGCGACCACCTTTTTCATCTTATGGACTCTTTATCGTTTCAATCGTATCATCTCACCCCATACAGGTAGATATACGCCTCGACGTTTCAATTTTTCGCACTCTGCAATTCCATATTCGTATGACCAGCGCCACTTCGTAATCGAGTGTCCCAACTCCAGAATATGTGACATCAAAACCTCTGTCGGTGCTATTTTCTCTACCGCCTTCGCCATATTGAGTCCGACAGCCAGATGAGGTACAAACAAATTTACCTTGCCTGTAGGATTAAGTTGCTCGTAGTTGTGGGCATCGCCCGTGAAGAAAATAACGTAATCCTTACCCTTGGCATCGTAGCAATTCACCTCATAGGTGTTTACGAAGTTCTTGAGCGTTGCGTTGTGGTCAACAGTCGTAACCTTTATGCTTATGTTGCCGACAGTAAAGTCATCGCCCGTCGTAACTTTGTGGCCGTTGTCGCGGAAATTGGAATATACCGCTTTGCCGTCACGCTCCAACTTCTCGACAAGCGCCTTTGAGTAGTGGTCACCGTGATTGTGTGTGATAAGCATAAAGTCAATCATAGGTGCAAGTTTCTCGGCGTGTTTGTGATAGAGGTCAATACCGAAACACTGCTTGTTGGTTTTGACAACATATCCCATATTGTATAGTTGCCACATTACCACCTGCCCCTTCTTGACCTTTGTCGCGGGAATCTCTTGCAGCAACTTCTCCAATGCCATATTATAGAATTGCATCAATCCCCAACCCTCTAATGCTTGCTCTTTATCTGTGCCAGCCGTTGTGCCCAGATACTCGTTGAAGAGTGTATGCGTAAAGGTGTCGGCATATTTCTGCATCTCGTTCATTGCCGCGCGGCGCTCGGCAGTAATCTCCTTGTAAGAGGTTTGATGCCACATAACGTCAGCCAACTGCTCTACGTTTTGTGCTACGCTACGCATAGGCGAAAATGCTGAGGCCACGAAGGCTATCGAAAGTAATATCTTTTTCATCGTATTACTTTTTATTTGGAGTGTTATTTCTTGATATTAGGCTCCTCCAAACCGTAACCCTCCTTTTTGTCGATATGCTTTAGAAGCAGTGCTACACCAACAGCCACAATACCGAATACGGCAAATATTGTCATAGGGATAGTGTAGTCGTATGTAATACCCTCTGCAGTCTCGATTGTAGCATAGTTCTGAATAACCGAGCCAATGAGTACAGGTACCATCGACAATCCGATATTCTGGATGTAGAATATTATAGCGTAAGCCGAGCCCAACTGCTTCATAGGTATAATCTTTGGTACGGCGGGCCACATAGCCGACGGCACGAGCGAGAATGCGATACCCAAAATTACCATAATGGCGATGGCAAACCACCACTCATTAAGTATCGGTAGAGCGAATAGTACGTGTACCAATGTGAGCATCAACGAGCCGATAATCATCAATGTTGCACCCTTGCCCAAACGGTCATAAAGAGAGCCGAATACGGGTGTGAGCAATATTGTTCCAAAAGGCAACATTGCGGGAATCAGACCTGCCAATTCGGGCTCTACACCATATTTGTAAATCATCAACTTTGTAGCAAACTTCAAGAATGGGAATACACCCGAGTAGAACAATACGCACAAGATAGCAATCAACCAGAATCCCTTGTTTGTGAAGATTACCTTCAAGTCGCTGAAGTGGAAACCCTCTTCTGCCTCCTGCTCCTCGGCAGCGGCTACCGATGCATCCAACTTCTTATCCATTACGCAGTAAACCAGGAACGATACAACGCCTACACACAACAACGCTGCGCCCAACAATACGGGAGCCGATGCTGCGCCCATCTTGTTAGCAATAGGCAAACTGCAAGCCAATGCGGCGGCAGTACCAATTCGAGCCATTGCCACCTGCAAACCCATAGCCAATGCCAACTCGTGTCCTGTAAACCATTTTGCAATAATCTTTGTTACTGTGATACCTGTAATCTCGGCACCCATACCAAATATGGCAAATCCCAAAGCCGCCAATGCAACCTGTACGGGGTATCCGAAAATCTGCGCATCACCAAACGTATTATCCAATGCATACCACTTTAGGAGCGCACCTACGAACATCAATGAACTACTCATCGTACCTGTGAATCGAACTCCACACTTGTCGAGGATGATACCTCCGAAGAACAACATCAAAAGGAAAACATTGATGTAACCATAAGCACCAGAGAAGAATCCATACTCATCGCTTGTCCATCCCAAACCACCCTCTGCGGGAGATTTTGTCAATAAATCCTCCAATGGAGCCATCACGTCGGTGATAAAATAGCCGCACATCATCGTGAACGACACGATAAGCAGTGCAGTCCAACGAGCCGCAGGCGAATCGTTGAGTCTTTTGTAAATAGCAGTCATAATTTTATTTAAGTTTTATTAGTAATTATTTTCTTTATCCTCAGTCGGTTATTGTTTTGCGCAATCTGTTTGCCTGTTTCTATGTTTGCAGGCAAGCGGATTTCTGTCAGGTGCCCTATTTTTCGAGATAGAATTTCAGTGCTTCGTAAGCATCCTCTATACCCAACTCTCCAGCCTTCGATAGGTCAAGACACCCTTTGTGAGTATCTTTCATATATATTTGTATCAATCCTCGATTGTAGTATGCCTCGCCGAAGTTGGGGTGTAACTCTATGGCTTTTGTGTAATCCTCAAATGCCTCGGGGTATTTTCCCGATATGGCATATAAGCCCGCGCGGTTGTAATAACTATAGGCAAAGTCGGGATATAATTTTATCGCCTTGTTTATATCCTCTATTGCATCGTCATAATTGTATGTGCGCGAACTGCGATTGTTTAGACGCTTTGCGGGGTCTGAGTCTATCGTTATGCGCTGATAAGAGTTGTCAATCGACGATATAAAGTCAATCATCTCGGCTCTTGTTGTTGAACGATTTATGTATAAAAACGGGTTGGAAGGATTGGCCGTAATGGCAAATGTAAGCGTACCTACAGCATTGGTATATTGCTTTATGAGCGATTGTGTAATGCCTCGCTTAAAGAGTAAAATCCAATCCTCTTTACGATGTAACTCTTCGGCCACTTCTCTGTCGAGTGCGACCAATGAGTCGGGTTGGATATTGCTGCCGTCACGTGAAAGATGCAATCTGTCGTCACCCACCTTTTCGATAAAATCCTCCAATCGTTGAGAGTGATACAACTCTTGACGCGCCAACATCGTGGAGTCGGCAATCGTAATCGTAAACTTGAACAACGAAATGAGATTTATATCGTTATTTTGAGCCGTAGTCTGCTCAATGTTGTTTTCGAAACTACTTCCCTTGAGATTTGTATCAAACGATAGCAGTTTGTCAAATTTCTGTGTCGTATCTGAATATATCGAGTATGTCGAATCGCTCAAACGTGACTTGTGGTCGGCAATCTTGCGCTCAGCAATCTGTCTGTCGGCTTGCGCTCCCTTCATATCGCCTTTAATCATTCGCATATAACTTCTATTAAGGAATGCATTTGCGAAGTCGGGGTATAATTTTATGGCTTGCGAGTAGTCCTCTATGGCCTTGTCGATGTTTCCTATCTGTGAGTGCAGACCTGCACGGTTGTAATAGACCAAAACATTCTCAGGCGAATACTCTGCGACGCGGTTGTAATCCTCCATTGCACGATTATAATCGCCAATCTGAGTCCTGACTATTGCTCGGTTGAAGTATGTAAGTGAGTTTGTCGAGTCCAACTTTATGACGTGGTCAAAATCGCTTAGCGCCAACATCGGGCGATTTGTATTCGAGTAGACCAACGCTCTGTTGAAGAATGATAGCAGATATGTCGAGTCGTGCTTGATGGCTATATCGAGGTCTGCCTCCGCCTCTTTGTGTCTGTTTTGTTGCATATAAAGCACGCTACGATGGTTATATCCATTGGGGTCTTCGCGGTTGGTGCGAATAGCACGCTCATAGTCCTCGTATGCACGCACCGTATCTTTCAGGTGCTGATAACACATTCCTCGATTTACATACGCATCAGCCACCTTCTTCTCGTGGCGAATAAACATATCAAAATCCTCAATCGCCTCCTTGAACTGCTGATTTAGCAGTCGTGTCACACCTCGACTATAATAGGGGTCGGGTAGGTCGGGACGCAGGTCTATGGCCTCGTGAAAATCCTTCAATGCATCGTCGTAGTTTCCAAGTCGTGAGCGTGTGATGGCGCGATAGGTATAAGCAATCGTATATACAGGATTCTTCTCCAGAGCCGACGAGAAGTCGCTGTCGGCACCTAACAAATCGTCAAGATTGTATTTCGCAATTCCTCGCAAGAAGTAGCCCTCATAGTCGTCCTCATCAAAGCGCAACAATACATTAAGAGTTTTTATCGCCTGCTGGTAGTCGTTGTTCATCATTGCCTGACGACCCATATAGTGAAAATACTCTTTGTTGTATTGGGTGCTTGCACCCCAAGCACCTAATAGTATGATTACGGTAAACACCGCTTTTAATAATCTCTGTCGCATCTTTTGAGTTTGCTGCAATCTGTTGAGGCTACGTTAAACAAACGTATCTGCCCGATTATTATTGTTGTTCGTAGCCGAATCTGCGCAGTTGTCTTTCGTTGTTACGCCAATCCTCCTGTACCTTGACAAATAGTTGTAAAAATACCTTCTTCCCCAAGAATCGCTCCATATCCTCGCGTGCCTGCTGTCCTACGCGCTTCAGGCGTTCTCCTTTGTGGCCGATGACAATTCCCTTTTGTGAAGAACGAGCGACGTATATATTTGCCGCTATACGGTCAATCGTAGGCTCCTCCTTGTAAGAGTCTATCTCTATCTCGCAGCAGTAGGGTATCTCTTTGTCGTAGTTCAGAAGTATTTTCTCGCGGATAATCTCCGATGCAAAGAAACGCAGAGTCTTGTCCGTCAAAGTATCCTTCGGATAGAATGCCTCGCCTTCGGGCAGACGCTCCAATATCGCATCCAATACTCCCGCCATTCCGACCTTCTCTTTGGCCGATACGGGAATAATCACCGCCTGCGGCATCTTCGCACTCCACTCCGAAGCCAAAGCCTCTAATTTGTCGGGTGTCGTAAGGTCAATCTTGTTGATGACTACAATCGCGGGAATACCGCTATGATTTATTCTCTCAATTATAGACTCCGACCTGTCGCTTTGCTCTACCGTGTCGGTCACGTAAAGTATGACGTCGGCATCATCCACTGCTCCCTGTACGAAGTTCATCATCGACTCTTGTAACTTATATGCGGGTTTCAAAATTCCCGGAGTGTCGGAATATACAATCTGAAAATCCTCGCCGTTTACAATACCCATAATACGGTGACGAGTTGTTTGAGCCTTTGATGTGATAATCGAAAGTCTCTCGCCTACGAGGGCATTCATCAAAGTTGATTTACCCACATTCGGGTTGCCGATGATATTTACAAAACCTGCGCGATGAGCCATCTTAATCTAAATTTAGTCAAAAAGTATTATTTAACTGACAAATATAGACATAAAAAAATACCCATACAAATGTATGGGTAAAAATATGCGGAATTATATAGTTGAGCCTCTATCTCTTATTTTGTACGATAATACTCGGTGCTGTCGGTGTCTATCTTTATATCCTCATCTGTTTTGGTGAGATAAAGTTCGAGACTATCGACGTCAGATGTGAGATAGAGATATTCGTGACCTTTGTCGTGGATTGCCATCCACCCCCCCCCGAAAAATGTGTACTTTTTGACTATAAAAAAAGTGGGTTTACGGGATTTATTTTCTGCTTTCTTCCTCCTCCAATCGCTACTCCTAAAGAGAACATAATATAGGCTTGCGAAAAATCGTAAGTGTGTAGTGCTGCGGTTAGCCTCACGTGCTGAAATAGTTCCACTCCTGCTCGGGGCATAAAGTGAAATTTTGTCGAACTCTCGTCAGGACCGTCGCTATTGCCGACGCTTCCGACCTCGCTGACATCTCCCAGACCCATACCGGCCCCGACAAAGAACATCACATTCTTATTCGGTCTGATGAAGTTGTAATCCGATACCACATCGGCTGTCGCGCCGTAGAAATCTAAACTTGCTCGCGGACCAATATCCCAACGAGGAGAAAGATTGTTGCGTACCTCTAACGCCAGTGATATTCCACCGCTCCCGCAACCAATACTTGGCTCAACTTCGATTCGTCTAACGGTAAAATCTTCTCTCTGCGCAAACGATGTAGTAGCGCAAACAATAGCGATTATCAATATTACAAATCTTTTCATAATGCGAGGTCGTTAAATTGTGTATAATTATACAAATATACCTCTCCGTTCCCTAATATGCAACATTTTAGCCTATATTGACCAAATTTTCTCTTGCCATTCACCCCCCCCCGAAAAACGTGTACTTTTTGACCAAAGAAATGCTTGTAATTTGCATTTAAGCCTATCCGATAAAACAAAAAAAAGCGCCGACAGTGGTAATCATTGTCGGCACTAATATTTGATTTATATTCAAATCACAAAATTATCTGCGGAAGCCGCCTCGGCCCATACGTGGCATCTTCATTCCACCACCCGCTACCATCTTCATCATCTTGCGAGTCTCCTCAAACTGCTTCATCAAGCGGTTTACATCGGCAAGTGTAGTTCCCGAACCCTTTGCTATACGCTCGCGACGCTTTGCATTGATAATCTCGGGCTTCTCGCGCTCGGCGGGAGTCATCGACGAAATGATAGCCTCGGTCTGCTTGAATGCATCATCGGGAATATCTACATCCTTCAACATCTTACCCATACCAGGAATCATCGATGCTATATCCTTCAGGTTACCCATCTTCTTTATCTGGTTAATCTGCTCGATAAAGTCGTTGAAGTTGAATTGGTCCTTCACCAACTTCTTCTTCAACTTGCGGGCAGCCTCCTCATCGTATTGTTCCTGAGCGCGCTCAACAAGTGATACCACATCACCCATACCCAAGATACGGTCAGCCATACGCTCGGGGTGGAATATCTGCAACGCATCCATCTTCTCGCCGCTTGAGATAAACTTCAAAGGCTTGTTTACCACCGAGCGGATAGAAATTGCGGCACCACCTCGTGTATCACCGTCCAACTTGGTAAGAACAACTCCGTCGAAATCCAAACGGTCATTAAACTCTTTGGCGGTATTTACCGCATCCTGACCTGTCATTGAATCGACAACGAACAACGTCTCGCTCGGGTTTACAGCGGCCTTAATTGCTGTAATCTCCTGCATCATCGCCTCATCTACGGCCAAACGACCAGCAGTATCGACGATTACGGTGTTGTATGACTTCTGACGTGCATACTTGATTGCATTCTCTGCAATCTCTACGGGATTTTGGTTACCCTCCTCGGTGTAAACCTCCACACCAATCTGACCACCCAAAACCTTCAACTGGTCGATTGCCGCGGGGCGATATACGTCACCTGCTACGAGCAACACCTGACGGCCCTTCTTCGATTTAAGCATCGAAGCCAACTTGCCCGAGAAAGTTGTTTTACCCGAACCCTGCAAACCTGCGATAAGAATAACAGCGGGATTACCTTCCAACTTAATATCGGTAGCCGTGCCACCCATCAACTGCGCCAACTCGTCACGCACAATCTTGGTCATCATCTGACCAGGCTTTACCGACTTCAATACATCCTGTCCCAAAGCCTTTTGTTTAACTTCATCGGTAAACGATTTTGCCACCTTGTAGTTTACGTCGGCATCAATCAACGCACGACGAATCTCCTTAAGAGTCTCGGCTACGTTAATTTCGGTGATTCGGCCCTCACCCTTCAATATTTTGAACGAGCGTTCAAGTTTATCGGTTAAATTTTCAAACATCGCTATGCGGTTTAATTTTTGTGTTACGTTTTCGATTTAATTTCGCAAAGATAATAAATCTTTGTTATTTTGGAGGTAAAGTGGGCCAAATAATTGCGTATTTATTCGCTTGATGATAATTTGTTATGGTCGAGCCTATCAAAAATGATAGTTTGAAATAGCAAAAAATAGGGTATCTTTGCCGACGTAATTTTCGAAACGAGAGATTTATGTATTTTACAGGATTAATTATTGGAGTAGCCACATTCCTTATTATCGGGTTGTTTCACCCGTTGGTAATCAAGGGCGAATATTATTTTGGCACTCGCATCTGGTGGGTGTTTGCATTGATGGGAATAGCCGCCATATCGGCTTCACTTATGATAGAGAATGTCCTATGGTCAACGCTGCTTGCGGTGTGGGGCGCGTCATCGTTCTGGTCCATTGGTGAACTCTTTGAACAGAAGAAACGTGTCGAGAAGGGCTGGTTTCCCAAACGCGAGAAAAAATAGGAGATAGAATCTGTTTCTCATATTCCAATGTAAAGTGGGGCTGCTTAACAAAACTTGTTTAGCAGCCTTATTTTTTTAGTAATTAAAACGTAATCGGCTATATAATCAGTATTGCTGCTTATGAGTGTTGTGATTCTTGAATAAAATTACTATGTTTGTATATTATTAACCATATTAACGATATATTACAATATGATAAAATCAATAATTGGGGCTTTTGTTGTAATACTATTCTTTTCTTCCAACTCGTACGCTCAACAACGTCTTTCTGAACTTGATATGAATAACGCATCGCAGACCTACGGTGCTGTAATGATTGGTAAAACCGTAACGGGTGAAGAGCCAATTGTAGCGGGCGAAAAGTGCGCTGACGCTGTGGGAGTATATCCGCAAAATACGATTCGTATCAATGCCAAAGGTTTTGGATACGATTTGGAGGGAAAGATTGGTGTGGCTGACAGCAATATCGACTACAACGCAGCAAACATAAGTTCAAATCCTCAGCCCGATGGTACAAAAGTCTTTTATCATACGGTAAACGGTATAAAATATTTTGCAGGTGTTGAAGATGCAGACCGAGAGCATAGGAAAGGTAGCGTTGTATTTAGAATTGTAGGCGACGGCAAAGAATTGTTCTCCAAGAAGATGGTGCAAGGAGAAAAACCTCAACCGATAAAAGTAAACATTCGCAACGTAAAAAATCTCGAACTCACGGTTGATAATGCTGGCGATGGATATTGGGGTGATTTTGCCATCTGGTCCGATGTTACGATGACCTTCAATGTTCATCAAACCGTTACACTCTCAACCTCATCAACTGAGCAGAATAGTGGTGTGGCGAAAAGCGATTGGGAAAAGATGAGAGCCAAATTAGAATCTCTCCCGGTAGCCAATTACTCAACGACGGCTAAATGCGAAGATGACTGGCTTATAAATGCCGATAGATTCAAGGCTGGAGTATGGGCCGGTGAAGACGGTAAGTCGATTCTCATTTCGAATGGATTGGTTTCGCGAGTTTTCCGCATTACACCCAATTTGGCGACCATTAACATCGTAAACCAGATGAGTAATGAGAGTATGTTGCGAGCCGTAAGTTCAGAAGGTGAACTCACAATTAACGGCATCCGCTGGCATTTAGGTGGTCTCGACGGCCAGCCTGAGCGTGGTTACCTGAAATCGGAATGGCTTGAGCAGATGACTCCGAAGAGTCACTCATTTATAGTTGAGGACTTCGAGATTCGGGATTCGATTCACTCCTTGAAATGGGCACGCAGTCGTTGGGCCTTGAATAAGAGACTACCTACGGGTAAGTCGCTTGTATTTACACTTCGTGGTGTCGATGAGGTGAAAAATGTGAAAGTAAAACTGTATTTTGATATTTACGACCACATACCCATCATACGCAAACATTTGGAAGTTATAAACAATGGCGACACACCGATTAATCTCGACTCCTTCAAATTGGAGAATTTGGCCTTTGTGGAGCCCGAGTCACCAGTTGAAGAGCAAGACCCCAAGGAGTTTATACACCCGAATATCCACGTCGAAAGTGACTATCACGTTGGCCCTGGATTCACCGAGCGCGAAACCAATTCGGTGGTACACTGGGTGGCCGACAAAGATTACACTTCACAGACCAGTTATACTCTTAAAACTCCCTGTGTATTAGATGTTAGCCTTGATATTGGCCCCGACGTGGAAATATCGCGCGAGCAGCCTTTTGCTTCATATAAGGTGTATGAGATGCCTATGGACTCTTACGACCGAGAGCGAATGGGACTCTTCAAGCGACGTATGCAACTCACCATTGCGCCGTGGACATCAGAGAATCCAATATTTATGCACCTGACATCAACTAACCCTGAGGTGGTTAAGCGTGCTGTTGACCAATGCGTCGAGTGTGGCTATGAAATGGTTATTTTGAGTTTTGGTTCTGGCCTTAATGCGGAAGATATCTCAGAGGAAAATATTGCCCGTTTCAAAGAATTGGTTGACTACGCCAACTCGAGGGGAATCGAATTAGGGTGTTATTCACTTCTTGCAAGTCGCTGGATTAGTGACGAGGTAGATGTCATAAATCCCAAGACGGGCAAACGTGGAGGTATGACATTTGGCAGTTCACCCTGCTTGTGTAGCGATTGGGGGTATGAATACTTCCATAAAATAAAGACATTTATTGAGCGTACGGGAATGACCTGTTTTGAACACGATGGTTCATATCCGGGTAACGTATGTGCATCCATCTCGCATACGCACCATAAGGGACTAAACGATTCACAATGGAGGCAGTTCCAAAAAATCACAGAACTCTATAACTGGATGTGTGAGAAAGGTGTGTATATCAATGTCCCCGACTACTATTTCCTTAATGGTTCGACAAAGGTGGGTATTGGTTATCGTGAGGTGAATTGGTCTCTGCCGCGCGAACGCCAACTCATCCATACTCGCCAACTCAACTATCGATGTACTTGGGAACGTCTGCCGTCGTCGCTTTGGTCATTTGTGCCACTTGTGCAATATCACGGCGGAGGGGCAGCAGCAACATTAGAGCCCCTCAATGAGCATCTGTATGAATATCGTACTTTGATGTTCCAAAACTATGGCGCAGGTGTGCAAGCCTGTTATCGCGGTCCTCGCCTATACGATACTGAAGAGACCAAGCAGGTGGTGATAGACGTAATCAGTTGGTATAAAAGATATCGTGAGATTCTTAATAGCGATATCATACATCTACGCCAGCCCGATGCCCGTGATTGGGATGGTATAATGCACATAAATCCAAACTTGAAAGAAAAGGCATTGGCAATGTTTTTCAATCCCACCGACCAAGAGATGATACGCACAATAAAAGTGCCTCTATATTATACAGGATTGGATAAAATTGCAAAAATACGAGAGCAAGAAGGTCGCTCGAAAAACTATAAAATAGACCGCAATTATTATGTGACATTGGAGGTCGTCATTCCAGCCAATGGATATACTTGGTATGTCGTGGAATAGTCGGATATGCTTTCCACGTTGTAATTCCACAACAACATAGGGCGAGAAACATTACGTTTCTCGCCCTATGTGTTACTTGCTTTTTCTGGATTGCCTTGTTAGATAAACTCGTTTAATGAAAATATTAACAAACATTACTCTTCTTGGCCTACATTATTATCTATTGCCCAACTGTAATCCTCTGTCGTAAATGTATATGTCGATATATAGATATTTTCTCCGCTGTCTGCATCTTTCTTCTGCGTCCAATTACTCTCCTTCATCAACTGTCGGTTGATTGGCAACAGCGTTGCATCAACGGTTGCTTCTTTTCCATATTCGATAAGTATGGGGTTGCCTCCCGCATCAAACGGAAACCAACTATAATAATATTTGGGAGTGTTGTTCACCCATTTATACGATTTCCCGTTTTTAATCGTAAAGACATTTGGCAGATTGCCACACTTGTCAGTCATACAGATAGTTATATCGCATCCGCTTGCGTTTGCAAATTCGTATATGTATTTAGGATTCTCGTAAAAATCCTCGTCAGCAGAGTTGCAACCTGTCAAAAACAGTATGCCTACAACGCATAGTAATTTTAATATAGTTGGTTTCATTTTTTTTTCTGTAAAAATTACTTTTTCTTTGTGGTCTTTTCCAATAATCTTTCAGGATTGTCGGTTGTTATATAGTCAAAGTTGTGCTGCAAAAACCAATCCATCTCCTCCTCTTTGTCGATAATCCAAGCGTTTAGGTGGATGCCGTTGCGCTGGAATACCTCTACCCATTCGGGGTGTGCAAGATAGTGCAATCCTTGATAATCGAGGAACTTGATTTTGCGACGCAGAATGGTGTCGGGGTGCATCTCTGGTAACTCGTTTTTATAGCGGCCCAAATAAGCCACAGGACACTCTGTCACAGTACGCAATTCATCTACGGCAGGCAGATAACCGAGAAGATACTCTACGCTCTTTTCGAAGTTCATATCCTTCACAACCTTCGCTGCTGCCAATGCGATGCGTGTAGCACGTGCAGCCTCTTTTGGGGTTTTGACATCAATTATCAGTTTTGTTTTTGGGTATTGCTTTGCACGAATAATATATTCGTGCAGAGTCGGAATCTTTTCGCTGTTTTTAAGAGGCACTTTAATCAAATCAGCATAGTTTGTCTTTTCGATAAGCATTCCTGCGTGGCTCAAATCGTGATAAACCACCAGCGAATCGTCCAGAGTTAGATGCACGTCACATTCCGAGCCGTGACAACCCATCTCGGCTGCAGCGCGGAACGAAGCGAGTGAATTTTGCGGGTGTCCTGTATTCTTCCACGCGCCACGATGCGAAATGACCTTGTTGTCGTGAAATTGAGCCTCTTGTGCCATCAGATTCAGGCTACATACGGCAGCCATCAATAAAAGAGAAAGTTTTTTCATATCAATGTTTTTTATTATTTAATCTAACTCGTTAGCCAATTGCGCCAATTTGATTGAATTACAATAATATGCCTCCGCGCGATTAAAGTTTTGCTTTAACTTAAAGGCCGATAATCTATAACGATAAATTTTGCAAATAAAATTTACTTTGGTCAAAGATACGAAGAAATATTTTATTTCTATATCACTATATCGATTTTTGTGTTGTTGTCGTCTGCACTTTTATTAAGCCTAATATGAATTTTTAGACTAAAATCTGTATATTTGTAGCAAAATAACAAATACTATTTCCTATGTTTTATATGAATTTTAATTCTCGGTTTATTGGTCTTGCACTTGTTTGTGCTTTGGCGGGTCTATCGTCGGTTGCGTGCAGTGGCGAGGATGTATCTGCTCAGAAAGTTGATGAGTCTCTGACTCAGATTCCGTTTAATAAGGTGACGCTTAACGACAACTTCTGGTTACCGCGTTTGCAGATTCAAAAGAAGACTCTTGTGCCTTTCTCTTTGGAGAAGACTGAGTCTGCGGTTGAGAACTTACGCCGTGTGGGAGCCTATTTGCGTGGCGAAAAGGTGACGGAACAATTTACGGGGCCATACTATGTAGCCTCTGACTTGTTTAAGGTTATGGAGGGCGCAGCCTGCCTGTTAACATTGGAGAAGGACGCTGAGTTGGAGAAACAGATGGATGAGATAATCGACGTCATTGCTGCGGCTCAGGCCCCTGATGGCTATCTCTATGAGCACCATATCTTGCCTGAACATCTGCGTAATCCCCATAACTACGCAGGTAAAACACCTTATTCGTATGTTGTGCATAGCCACGAACTCTATAATATGGGCCATATGTATGAGGCCGCTATTGCATATTATCGTGCTACGGGCAAACGCAAGTGGCTGGATGTAGCCGAGAAGAATGCTAAGCATATTAATAAAGTATTTTTCGAAGGCGACCCCAATTATAATGGCGGCAAGCCTATTATGCAGGCTCCGGGTCACGAGGAGATAGAGTTGGCATTGGTCAAGATGTATCAAACAACGGGCGAGAAACTCTATCTCGATATGGCCAAGAAGTTTATCGATATTCGTGGTGTAACCTACAATCCTAATGGCGAAGGCGTAATGAGTTATGACTATGCCCAACAGCATCACCCCGTCCGCGAGCAGCGCACCGCTATCGGCCACGCTGTACGTGCTACATATCTTTATTCTGGTATGGCCGATATCGTTGCTACAATGGGGGATACTACACTCTTGCCAGCATTGGATGCCATTTGGCACGATATAGTTGATAAGAAGATGCATATTACGGGCGGTTTGGGTGCCGTTCCGGGTATCGAGGGTTTTGGTCCTGAATATGTCCTGCCCAATAAAGACACATATAACGAGACTTGTTCGGCAGTCGGTAACGTTTTGTTCAACTATCGTATGTATCTTATGTCGGGTGATGCCAAGTATGTCGATGTTGCCGAGGTATCGCTCTATAATAATGTTCTGGCTGGTGTAAATCTTGAGGGTAACCGGTTCTTCTATGTCAATCCTCTGGAGGCTGATGGTCGCAAGACATTTAATCACGGACGTGCAGGTCGCTCGCCGTGGTTCACTACGGCTTGTTGCCCATCGAACTTGGCTCGTTTGATACCACAGGTTTCAGGAATGATTTATTCGCATACCGATGACGATATTTTCTGCTCTCTATATGTAGGCAGTAGCGTTGAAGTTCCTTTGAAGGCTGGAGCGGTTAAGTTACAGCAGCAGACCGAATATCCGTTTGAGGGTGAGGTTAATATCTCTGTCGAGCCTGCCGTCGATGGTGAGGAGTTTACTCTGTGGTTGCGTATCCCGTCGTGGTTGAACGATAAGTTTGTGCCGGGTGAGTTGTATTCTTATGCTGATGGCGTGACTTCGAAATATTCACTTCGCGTGAATGGCCGACGTGTCAAGAGCGAAGTTGTGGATGGCTTTGTTCCGATATCTCGTGCGTGGAAGTCGGGCGATGTAGTTGAGTTGAATTTGCCTATGGATGTGCGATTCAGTGTAGCCGATGAGCGTGTCAAGGCCGATAGCAATCGTCTCTGCGTAACACGTGGTCCGTTGGTATATTGTGCCGAAGAGGAGGATAATGAGCAGCAGGTATCAACCTATTTTATCTCAAATGCCAAGCCTCAAGCCTCTGTCGGAAAATTCTCTGAGGGTATAATGAATGGCATCTATACCATCTCAATGCCAGCCGAGGCGGCCTTTGCCGAGCAGGAGACTAAATCTTCGCTTACTCTTGTACCTTATTATGCGTGGAATAATCGCGGCGATAATGAGGCTATGAATGTGTGGTTTGCGCGTGATGCCGCTACGGTACGCGAATCTATGGTGTTCCCCGTAGGTAATATCGCAAGCATTAAGGCGACATATACATACCAGAATGATGATGAACTTGCTCCCGTTGATGGTAAGCAGCCGACAAACTCTTTTGACAAAACCATCCCTCGTTGGACAGCGTGGCCGCAGGTTGGTAAAAAGCAAAGTGTCGAGGTAAAACTCAAGAAGAAACAACCTGTCGAGAGCGTATCGGTATATTGGTACGACGATAAGGGTGGCGTTCAGCGCCCCGTTGAGTGGAATATCGACTATTTTGTCGATGGCGAGTGGCACGAGTTCAAGCCTTATGTAACCGATAGGTTTGGCGTTGAGTTGGACCAATTCAATATGGTACACCCTGCAGCGCCTATCGAGGCTGAGGCTCTGCGTATCAATATGATGCCCAAGGCGGAGTCCTCTATCGGTATTTTGGAACTTTTAGTGGAATAGTTATGTTGGAAGTAGGATTAAAATATGAGAGTCGCTTGATTGTGTCGGAGTGCAATACCGCCTCTGCTCTCGGCTCTGGTGATATGGATGTACTTGCCACGCCTGCTATGGTGGCACTTATGGAGAATGCTGCTATGAAGGCTGTGGCCGACCATCTGCCCGAAGGCTCTACAACTGTCGGTGTGGAGATTTCGACCTCGCACCTTAAGGCATCGGCCATAGGTGCAAATGTTGTTGCTTCGGCTTGTTTGGAGGAGGTTGATGGCCGCCGTCTGAAGTTCTCGCTTAAGGCGTGGGATGATGCAGGTGTTATAGGCGAGGGCGTTCATACAAGGTTTATTGTTGATAGAGAACGTTTCTTAAGCAAATTAAAATAACGATAATATGAAAAGAGTTTTATTCTCGTTTTTGCTGTCGCTCTTTGTAATAGCGACAAATGCTCAGACAACGTGGTATAACCCGATGGAGAGCGAATATGATGTAATCCAGAATCAGGCCTTTACGTCAGAGATTAAGGGCTATATACGCTTGCCTAAACGTGCTGAAGGTAAGGTCCGTAATTCGGTGTGGGGTTTGGCTAAACATTCTGCGGGTTTGTCAATTACATTCTTTACAAATTCGCCTAAAATTGAGGTGCGTTATGAGACTTTAAGCACATCGTATGCTATGCCTCATATGCCTTCTACGGGCGTGTCGGGTGTCGATATGTATCGCATTGATGAGGAGGGCGTGTGCGACTATGTGGCTCCAAGCAGATATATTTTTGGAGATAATGTGACATATCGTTATCACGATTTACCCGCTACACCAAGACACGGTTTAGGTTACGAATATCGTGTCTATCTGCCTCTGTATAATGGTGTCAAAACACTCGAGATTGGAGTCGATGAGGGTAGTTATTTCCGCTTTGCTCCTACATCTGAGGAGAAGCCGATAATGTTGTATGGTACATCTATCGCGCAAGGCGGATGTGCTGCGCGCCCTGCTATGGCGTGGAGTACAATCCTTCAGCGAGCATTGGATTTGCCGCTTGTAAATCTCGGTTTCTCGGGTAATGGCCCTATGGAGACTGAGGTGCTGGATTTTATTGTTGAGACCGATGCACGTCTTTTTATTCTTGACTGCTATCCCAATATGACGGGTATGTTGCAGAATGTCTATCCGCGTACTCTGGCTGCAGTTAAGCAGATACGCGCCAAGCACGATGAGCCTATCTTGATTGTCGAGCACGCAGGTTATAGCGACGATGTGGCTCATCCGAGCAAACGTACTATCGTTGATTCTGTAAATATGGCTGCAAAGCGTGCGTACAAGGAGTTGTTGGACGATGGCGTTAAGAATCTCTATTACCTCACCCGCGAGGAACTTGCCCTAACTCAAGAGATGACAGTTGATGGTACCCACCCGACAGATTTGGGTATGATGCAGCAGGCTAAAGCCGTTGAGAAGAAGGTGCGTGAGATATTGCATATGCCTGTAGGCAATCGCCTTACCACACAGCCTGTAACGCAACGTCGTGAGCCTTATCTCTATGAGTGGGATGAGCGTCATCGTACAATCATCAGCGAAGCACGTGAGCGTCAGCCTGAAGCGGTTATTATCGGAAACTCGATTACTCATTATTGGGGCGGTGCACACCGTCAGCAAAATGGTGAGCAGGTATGGCGTGACGAGATGACCAAGTTTGTAAATATGGGTTGTGGCTGGGACCGCATTGAGAATGCTCTGTGGCGTGTATATCACGGTGAACTGGATGGCTATGAGGCCAAGAAGGTCGTGGTGATGATAGGTACTAACAATTTGGGCCGCGATAGCGATGCCGATATCGTTGAGGGTGTACGTCTTTTGTTGGCTGCGGTTAAGGCTCGCCAGCCTAAGGCCGAGATTGTATATGTCGGCATCTTGCCACGTCGAGGTCAGGAGCAGCGCGTTAAGGAGTTGAATTTGTGGCTGGGCTCTGTAGTCAAGCAGGGTGGTTATACCTTCATCAATCCCGGCGTTAAGATGCTGGGCGCAGATGGTAAGATTGTCGATAAATATTTCACCAACGATGGTCTTCATCCCAGCAATGATGGATATGCGGTTATCGTAGATGAGATAACTAAATAGCGACTAATATGCCAATCAACTTTGGGCTTGTCGTAGGTCTAAAGTTGGTTGGCGTATGAAATATTTGCAGATAAAGTTGTCGTAAAATTTTGACGATTGATTTTTTTGCATTACTTTTGTGCCGCTTACGAGCAACGATTGAGCTATGGTGTAACGGTAACACAGCAGATTTTGGTTCTGTTATTCTGAGTTCGAATCTCGGTAGCTCAACCAAAAAGGAGGTCAGCAATGACCTCCTTTTTTTTGTGGTATAATGTGAGTTTGTTACTCGCTCTTTGTTGTGTCGTACTTGCCGTCAATAATCACGTCGCGTACGGCCTCCAAATAACCGAATCCGTATTTGCGGTCGGGCAACAGATAACTGCCCTCTACCCACTCGTTCCACGCATTAATCATAATGAATGGCGGCTGCTCGGGGTGGCTGTCGGCATACTCTTTGGCTGCTTGCAGGAATGTTGCAAAGGCTTGTGGCGATACGTTGTAGCGAGTTGTTTCATCACCTCCCTTTGCTGGGAATCGCGGTGTGTCATCCCAACCTATTGATACCGTCGGGAAGATGGTAATTGGCAATTCCTTGTCGTATTGTTTGCGAATTTCGATGGCGTTCTTACCGTAAGTGAGATAATCTTTATCCCAGCCTCCCATATTGTAGAACGCGATGCTGTTTACACCGAGTTTTTCAATGTATTCGCGTGTGTAGGCTGCTCGCTCTTCCGATAGGAATCCGCCACCTCCGGCACTCTCTTGAATATGTAGGCCCTTGAAGCCCGCCTTTACAACCTCATCACGAAAGTATTGTACGGCCTTTGCTGCCTCCTCCATCGAGCCAAAACTCTCCAAGAAACGTCCCATATCGAATATTGAGAATACAGGACAACCATCTATCTTTACATAGTTAGGTCGCTTGAAGTATTGGTTAATTACTCTATCTACGATTGTCTTGAATTGGTCCCAATTAACCGTTGCATCGAACAGTAGTGAGTTATCGTCGCCATAACGGTGACAATTCCAATAATTCTTTTGTACATTGTGATTGGCCCACATAATATAGAAGTTCATCTTCTCATTGTTCTTGGCCTTTAGGAATCCATCGTTGAGCGCACCTTCAAGATAGGGGTAATCCATATACCAATACCAATCGTAAATAAAGGTGTTTACACCGTGTGCCAACGCCGTGTCAATCCAACGCTCTACAACCTTCGGGTCATCGTCGTGTTCATAACCCCAAAGAGGCTGTTTGGGTTGATAGTGACCATCATAGCGGGGCGTACCTTTCTTTATGACCTCCCATTCTCCTTCGCCGTCGCCCCATAAATGTACTTGTGCAAGTGAGTCGTTGTGGCACGATGGCCAGATGAATGCCGCCACATAATACTCTGGGCTCTTTTCGTTGTGTACTTGTTTTGTACAAGATATTGCGCACAACCATAGTGATATGCACGCCGTCAAACTCAAAGTATAAAATAATTTCTTCATATTAAATTAAATAGTTTTAGTGTTATATTCGATGTCGTTCTACAAAGTTAGTTTTTTTTATTTATAGACACGTAATAAGAGAAAAAAATATAACTTTGTGGAGTATATTTTAGGTTGGCCCAAACTTTATTTGCACTATGGAGCAGGTGGAATATGAAATCGCTATGGGTTGTGCTTCGGATATTGATGCCATCACGCAGTTTCAAGTTGATATGGCATTTGAGTCGGAGGGTGCAAAACTTGATGATGATACAGTGAGGAACGGTGTAACTGCCGCGATGAATGATAGTAACAAGGGCAGTTATCTCGTGGTACGAAAGGGTGGTGAGGTCGTAGCCAGCCTTATGATAACACGCGAGTGGAGCGATTGGAATTCCGAGTGGTATTGGTGGGTGCAGAGTGTGTATGTTATGCCGGAGCATCGTGGTCGGGGCTTGTTTCGTGCAATGTATTCCAAAGTAAAGGAGATGGCCGCGCAGAATGGCGTGTCGCAAGTGCGTCTATATGTCGAAAGGACCAATCTCTCGGCCCGCAAAGTCTATGAAAGGGTAGGTATGCGGGAGTGTCACTACCTGATGTATGAGGATGTGGTGAGATGATGCCAATTTTGTAAGAGAAACTATAATTGTAAAGAGGTGATTTTTCGAAAGGCGGAAATAGGGGATATTGATACCATCGCGCAGATTGTGCTGGCTGCGAGTCGTCGTTTGGGCGCTGCCGGCATAGACCAATGGCAGAGGGGGTATCCCAATCGTAAAAGCATCGAGCGTGATGTGGCCGATGGTGTAGGTTACGTTTTGTGCGATGAACGGGGTATCGCCATCTATGGCGCAGTAATCTTTACAGGCGAGGTGGCTTATCTTGATATTACCCGTGGTGAATGGCTCACGTCGGGGGAGTATGCCGTTGTACATAGGCTGTGTGCCGCATCCGACAGAGTGGGGCAGGGGCTCAGTCGCCGTTTTATGCTGAACGTAGAGCAGTTGGCACGCGATAATTCACTTCCGAGTGTTCGTATAGATACCCATCCTGCGAATCTCATAATGCAGAGCCTAATCACTTCGTTGGGTTATACCTATTGTGGTGATGTGGTTATCGAGAGCCGCCGCTTGGCCTATGAAAAGATTTTGTGATGTGGTTTAGTGATTTCTACCCCTTAAAAGATATATGACAATAAATAAAACTATTAAATAAAAAACTTATGAAGAGACTTTTCCTCTGCGCCGCAATGTTAGTCGGTGCAATGTGCGCTGATGCGCAAACAAAAGATGGCGGTATCGATAGCGATATGCTATCTCGTATTCGTCAGGGCTATGTGGCCTCGCTCGAGCAGAAGGCTATCAAAAATGCCCTTGCCTCTAACTCAATCGCGACGCTGGCTATTAATTCCGAGAATCTCACGATGTGTGATACCCACTTCTCTCATCGTGTCGAGACTAAAGGTATCACCGACCAAAAATCTTCTGGTCGTTGCTGGTTGTTTACAGGCTTGAATGTACTCCGTGCCAAGATGATAACGAAGCACAATCTGCCTTCGTTTGAGTTCTCTCAAAACTATTGTTCGTTCTACGATTTGTTGGAGAAGTCTAATCTCTTCTTGCAGGCAATAATCGATACACGCGACTTGCCGCTCGATGACCGTAAGGTTGATTGGCTGTTGCGTAATCCCATAGGCGACGGAGGCCAATTTACAGGCGTTTCGAATCTTATTATGAAGTATGGTGTTGTGCCTAAGTCTGTAATGCCCGAAACATATCAGAGCAATAATACAAGCCAGATGGCTACAATCCTCAAACTCAAGTTGCGTGAGTGGGCTTTGGAGTTGCGTGAGTTGAAACCCGCAAAAGCCAAAGAGCGCAAGGAGGCGATGCTTACCGAGACGTATCGTATTCTGGTAGAGTGCTTGGGCGTTCCTCCTACAGAGTTTGAGTGGGCGCGTTACGATAAGTCTGGCAATCTCGTGAGCAAAAAGAGTTATACTCCGAAGAGTTTCTATGATGAGTTTGTGGGCGAAGATTTGGAGAAGAACTATGTGATGATTATGAACGACCCCTCGCGTGAGTACGGCAAGGTGTATGAGATTGAGTATGACCGTCACGTTTATGATGGCGAGAATTGGTTGTATATCAATCTGCCTATCGAGCGCGTTAAGGAGATGGCTATTGCCTCTATCAAGGATAATACAGCGATGTATTTCTCTTGCGATGTGGGTAAGTTTATTGACCGCACTAAGGGAACGTTGGATTTGGCTAATTTGGATTATTCCTCGTTGTTCCGTACCGATTTCCCGATGGACAAGAAGCAGCGTATTCAGACCTATGCCAGCGGCTCGTCACACGCTATGACTCTTATCGCCGTAGACCTTGACGAAGAGGGTAAACCCAAGAAGTGGATGGTTGAGAATAGTTGGGGCGCAGCATCGGGCTATCAGGGTAATTTGATTATGACCGACGAGTGGTTTAACGAGTATATGTTCCGAGTTGTTGTCGAGAAGCAGTATGTTCCCGCCGATGTATTGAAGATGTTGGAGCAGAAGCCTATATTGTTGCCAGCGTGGGACCCGATGTTCTCACCTGAGGAGTAACATAAATTTATAAAAAATGAATAAGGGTATCTACTTGTTGGTAGGTACCCTTATTTAGTTCTAAAAAATAGCGCAACTAACTGATAATCAGACTAATATTCTTCCTCATTGAAAATTATATACAATTCGTATAAATTGTTGACATTCAAAATGTTAAATATCTTGGAACGGTCAATGGAGTAACTAATGTATAACTTTGATTACCATATCAATATTGTGTAACATTCTGATTATTAGCGTCTTATAAAATGTTGTTTATCCTATTCTTTGCAAGGATAAGTGTAGTTATTGGTAAAAGCAAATCAATCTTAATCTGTCGTCTTATAATAGTATTCTAAATCATCTCCTTTGAGATTTTCAATACACCATCTATCCAATCGTGTATATAGTTCTTTGTAAAGATTGAATAGTTCATCATTGTTTTCAAACCACCTGAACATCTTCCAATTTAATACCATACATAACTCTGTTACATATTCGCAATTGTCATTCCACTCCTCAAATGACTGTTCGAATGTTGAACGAATTGCATCAACACCATATCGTTCCGCAATACTGAAATCAGTATAAAATGTTGTTTTAACCTTGTAACCCGTTTGCTCCTCAATTGTCCAATTTTCTAATACCATATTCCTATTTACATTTATTTATTGCATTGAAAAATTCCTTTACTCTTACTATAACAACCTCTTTGTTGCATTTGTCGCAACATCTTCCACTCTTTACTGGTTCTGCTGAATGACCGTAACCCGATATGTGTTCGCCACATATACAACAAATAATCTCTTTCTCCATATTGATTAATTTTGAATGAATTTAATTTTGATTTTTCGCAATGTGTTGATTGATGTTCCCGTGATACTGTGAACATTCCTCAATGATATACCTTTCCTTAAAAGTGTTATTTCCTTGCTGTACTCCTCTTTGTAGTTATCGTCGGATTTCCGATAACCTTCCGTTCTACCCATCTTTATACCATACTTTCTACATCTTGTAATGTATTGTTGTTGACCTGACATCATTCTCTCTCTGATTGTTTGTCGTTCCATTGATGCAATCTCTAACAATATCGTTGTGATGAGTGATGTTATCGGATTTGGTTTGCCGTTTGAATCTAATGTTTCAAGATTGTAATTCTTGATAAACAAACTAACCTTATGTTCGTTGAGAATTTGAATTACCTTCAATGATTCCAATGTATTTCTACCTAATCGTGATACCTCTAAACATACAACTCTACTGATTTCGTTATCCTTGATAAATTGAATCATTTGTTGCAACTCTGTTCTCTCCTCGATTGATTTTGCACCTGAAACCTTATTGACAAATACATTAACAACCTCCCAACCAACTTTGTCACAATACTCCTGCAACTCGTTGATTTGCCTTTGATAATCTTGTCTATCTGTACTTACTCTACCTAAAATAACTACCTTATCCATATTATATACTGTTTGATATTTGTATATAACAAATGTTGTCGGAGAATACAGATAATCTTATCCAATGATGTGATGTTTTATTTTGAAACAGCAGTTACCAGTCATTAAAATAATTATATATAAAAATAGTCACTGGAAAATACCGTTTCAAAATAAATGGCAATTGAATATCAATTGATTGCATAGTCACGACAACATATAAGTGCACAATAAACACTATGTGAGGTAACGCATACACTTTATGATGTTGTCGTGAAATTACCTATGATATCAGGAAATACAAATCATTTGTTTCGCGAAGATTTCCATTGTAAGTATTCTCCTGATACTGCTCTGTCAATCATAGTCTGTGCCGCAAACTCCAAACTGTATTGTCTTGCATCAGGAGACCTCATCGGAAGAAACGGAATCAGTTTAATACTGTTATTGAATGTTCTCAAATAATTGCTCCATAAATTTATGTTGCCAGCACTCACATCATCTTTCGTAAGTGAAACATCAGTCCAACAGCAATAGAATGCGGTTTTGTAATCGGGAAAATAGAAGTCAACTTTGATATCTGTTCCATCCATTTCTGCATATCTGGTTGTAACTCGATTATCTTCACGAACCTTATAACTAATTGTCATTGGATCAGTTTGCACATATACATTTCGTTCAACACGCATATCCTTTGGTTTGTTTTTTATAATATATCCATAGATTCCATCTGCTATACTTTTCTTTAATGTTGTACAATCTAACTCTGATACATCAAAATAAATGTCTGGTCGTGATGAATAGTTAAGTCGTTGCGGAATATCAAATTGTTTATACATATTTTTCAATGTCTTAACACATATTCCCATCGCATTTGCAATCTGTTGTTCAGTAATAGCACCGTGCGTATATGCTTGTTTCCTCTTCCACTCTTTCAACTCTTTAACCTTGTCTGCCATTTTGGAACTACACCTTATACTGTTCTTGTCAGAATTATGTTTCGTTCTATCGATACCTAATGTTTTAATTCGTCTATCAATCCCCGAACGAGAGAAATTGGTTTCAAACTCACTATTTACCGCAACTAAAATCTCATTCAACGAATGACCGTCATTCACCATCTGTGTAATACGAACATCTTGTTCTTTTGTAAACTCTATTTTCTTTCTTCCCATATTATTTTCACTTTAATTTAGTTTTGTATTGTTTTTCTGATAAACATCCGTAATTAATCAAATTCAATTAATTTAGTTGCTTGATACCATAAATTGTCAGAATGTTTTTGGCATATTGCCAACTGTTCTTCAAAAGATAATTCTGAAAAATTATCTGGAAAAATCTGTTTTTCAATCTCTTTCTGTTTTACCTCTAATTCTTCTTCACTACCTTCAAAATTCGCTAATTCTTTATAGCAAATACCCATTATTGCACAATAGCGACTAAAGTACTTTCCATCCTTATCATTTGTCCATCCACCCATTCTCTGTTCCGCCCATCCGTAATAATAAAATCCAGAATCTTTGCATAGTTTTGAATCCTCAAAAAATGTGTAAAATGCACCGATTGAATTGTATGTTGAATCATTAATCCGCAAATAATTGTCTTTCCATTCGATGTCTGCCATCGTAAAACTTGATTCTTCAAAATATTCTCCATTACAACTAATTCTTATATTATATTCAATCTCTCCATCATAATTATGTATTTTACTTATTGAATATTTTTTTTCTTTGTATGTTCCTATCTCATATTCAATGTATTCAACGGGTATATAATCATTGTCGAAAATACGTTTAATATTTTCAACGTATTTGTCATTAAACTCAACACATTTATCTATTGAACTCATAATAATGTTGTAAATTTCTTTACCCTTTGAACCTTCGATAACATAACTATTACCTCCACAAACACTCATAATAAATTGTATTAAAAATTAAACTTAAAATAATTGATTTCGATTGTGATCTCTTCAAAACTCTTACATTTATATATATCAAAAACACCTAAAAACTACAGGAAAAACGACCTAAATTTTTGTTCAAAAAGTAGTAATAATTATCCTATTTGTATTATGAGTAAAAATCTGAAAATGAGTAATATACAATGGTGTTTTTGGAGATTTGATACACTGCGTAATACATATAATTATTACGCAGCACAATGATTATTGATATTATATATATGGATAGAGTATTGTGGTTGATTGCAATACCAACTGTTGTCTTTTATTATATACATCAATTGAAATGAGTGGAGGGTTTGCAAACCCTCCACCGTTCAAGATAACAGATAACAAAATTGACAGTCATTCTGATACTCCCCGATAAATAAAATGATAATAGATATGACAACAGGAAAACAATTGCAGGGATGCAAAATCAATTTTGCAAATTATGAAAATTGGCGATTCGTGTATGGTTACCAATCAAACGGACAAGATGTGTATTTAGATGTAAAGATTGTTTATGGTGATGATGGTATAGAGTTCCATCTTAATGGTAAATCTATTGGACTTACCATTGATGATTTTATCGGTTGTGAAGATATTGACGATTGCAGTCTAGTGATTGCAAAACATTTAATCAAAGACAATGATGGGTTAGTATTAACAACATTTGTAAACCATCATTGCCATACCCTTACTGATATATACTACGAAAAGAAATTGAATAAGGATTTGGAATATATCAACGGTGATTTAGAAGATGAATCGTGGCAAGTTACATTATTTGTTGGCAAATATCTGAATGTAAACTGTTATGATTATATCGATGTGCCAACAGAGGATGTAAATAGGGTAGTAGAGATGATATCAACCCGAGATTTGGAAGAATTGGGTGGATATATGTTCGATAGAGATTATACCTCAAATGAGGTTTTAAACCTTTGGAGTGAGGAATGGTTGGAGAGATTGAATTTCGATGTGAGAAACGAAAAATCTGATATTGTTATGGATGGTAGTATATCGGTTGCAACCAACAACATTTTTGACTATAACGATGATGTACACTATACAATAGTAGATGATAACAATCATCCTGATTATGTACTAATTCACCAAGACAGTATGAAACGGAGTTGGGCAACATTCAATGTCCCAAAAGATTTCAATATCGGTGAAATACACTTTGTCGATAGATACATAATCCCTAAAAACTATATGTTAGATTGGGATAGATTTGGGGATTGTATGAGTTCTCTTTGGGTGTTTAGATACAGAGGTAAATTGTACTTTGCCGAATACTGCGGTGATTGTGGTAGTTATGGAGATAATTATTACAGTCTTTTTAAATGGGACAATGCGAAATGTAGATATGAATTATTTGCAGAAACAAGATAAAAAATAGTCCTTATAATTGATTTTATCAGGACTATTAGTGTAATGATATTAAAGAGAAACGGAACTCATTTCCAAGTTCCGTTTCCCATTTACGCAAAATTATGGATGGTGCCAATATTTTGGACGGTGCCCATTAAAATTTTCTAATTGCTCTTGCATAATCACCTTGCTTGTTATATGCTTCTGATCCGCTAAGGAAATATCTAATATTAGGTTCATCATAAAAATCCATTGAGTCACTGTATCGTGATGCGGTACATACAAGACCTTTATCAGTAATTGTTGATGACCAATAACGCATATCAAGTTGATCACCATTAGTATTAATCAATTCTGTGACTACTTTCCAATAATTAGATGACAATAGTTCCACCAACTCATCTATAGCAGGTAAATACCATCTGCCATCTTTAGAATGAGTTGCACAAGAATTGTATGCAACAAATTTGTCATAACCATTGTAATAATCATATACATCTTTCATATTTTGCGCTCCATCTGTTTCGGAATTGTTATAGAACATTTCTGGAATATCAGGATCAGAAACAGTTACCCTATAATAAAAACAACAATAATCGATCCATTCGTCTCCATCATAGTATCTAGGTGTTACATTTCGATGGCAAACCATCTTGCCTCCACCGTTGTCATTTAGACTATAGATTATACCTCCATTAAACCAAGGAACATATTGCCCAATAGTATAAGGGTATCCGTAATTGTTTCCATCAGCATCAGTAACCATTACATTTGCCATATCAAATAATAAATAGTCGTTTTTCTTTGTGGCAGCATCCCAAATAATCATAGAACGAAGTTTCGGGTTGTTTCGCAGTTTGACATCTGTTAAAGATGAGTGTTGGGACATATCTATCGTTGAAATAGACAAACCTTCTGCCTCGAGAGTTGTGAGTGATAGATTCTCGTCTATATTCAAAGTAGAGATAGAACTATTGTTATTAAGTTTTAATTCTGTTAGCAATGTATTCTGTCTAATGTTTATAGACTGAAGATTGTTATCTGAAATATTCAACTTGGTTAATTGAGTATTTTTTGTCAAGTTAATACTTGTCAACTTGTTATTATGCAAATATAGTTCTTTGAGGTTCGTGTTATTGGTTAAGTCTAACGATGCGAGGTTGAGGTTGTGCAAATCCATTACCTCGACATTTATTTCATCAACTTTCAACTCGGTTATATTGGGAATGTTGTAAATATTTAGTGAGTTGGTAAAATCACCTGAAACGTCAAGTGTTTTAACTATATCCGAATTTATAAATGAAAAATCTGTAAATCCAGTGCCGTTTGCACTGAATACAAATTTGTCAGAATCCAGATATCCGTCAATAACTACCTTTTGGTTAGAAATGGAATTGGTAGTTGCATTAATAATTGACATTGCAGTCAAAGATGTGCAATTATCCAAAATTAGCGATTCAATCGGATTCTCGTAACAATTCAATGTAGTCAATTTAGACAACGATGTTAAATCAACTACTTTTAATAAGTTTCCTGAGCAATTCAAATTCTTTAAATTTACAAAATATTCGATACCTTCAAGCGAGGTGATATCTCTGTTTGAGCAGTTTATATTCGTTACATTTTCTGCTTCTATGTAATCTATTTCACCGTCAAAATTATCATCATATTGTTCTACAACACTTGCCTTAAAAGCAGGGTCGGCAAAATGTATCACAAAACCGTGAACATCTTTATCCAATACTAAACCAAACTTTGAACGATGGATGGTTACCGTATCGTCTATTTTTACTTTAGCATCTTCATTATCCGTGTGATAAGTAATTGTAAATCCATTTAGCAAAGTGCAAGGGAGTGTGACGATATAGTACATTTTACCAACCTCAAAATACTCTCCCTGAGGTGCTGTTAATGTTATTTCTGAAACTCCATCAATAACAGAGTATTCAGGTACACCTGTTGTACTGAATGAAGCGGAAATTCGCCCTGCCAAATATTCAGAATTATTTCCCTTCAATGTGATAGATTTTATTCCTTCATAATAAACAGATAATTTAATTCCACCACAAATATTGTAGAAACTTAGTGATGAAGATTTTGATTTAGCAATTGATGGGAATAAACCTTTTTTAAAAGTTCCCACCTCTGCTTCTTGAGATGAAGGTACTGTGAATATAATATTACCGTCATCATATTCTGCATCTTGAGATGGATATAATGCAATGATACCATTTTTGGCAATATCATTATCGGAAACAAGATTATTGAATAATCCACTGAAAGATGCAGTTGCGCTTACCGATTGATTGGTAGATGTAAATACACCATAGGTTTGAGAGTCATAAAATATTTTTATACTCTCATTTTTATCCCAATATATAGAACCATCACTCTGCCTGATTGTTCTTGTAACATTTTCTGCACTCGAAGATGCATTAAATAAATAATTGCCGTTGGAATCTCTTTCCAAAATAGAGTCTAATGCCAAATCAATTTTATCAGTGTTGCAAGATACAATTATGTGACAACACGCCAAAAGTAGACTCAATATGCTAAATTTTACTATGTGTTTCATACCTTAATTAATAAAATTAAATACCCCAATTTTCGTCAGAAGTATCCTCGTTACCACCATTTACAACTTTTGATACAACGGAAACTTTGCACTGTGCTGTGTATTTGCCATCTTCTGTAGTAACAATTATATATGCAGTACCTTTTGCAAGTGCTAATACTTCGCCCGTGCTACTAACTGTTGCCACCGATGTGTTACTGCTCTTCCACGATACATTCTTGTTTTGCGCATTGCTGGGTTTAACTGTCGCAACTAATGTTAATTTGTTGCCGACAACAACCTCTGCAGATGTTTTATTCAACGATACACTTGTTACGGGATATACTTTTGCATTAACAGTGATGTCACAAGTTGCAGTCTTGTTACCATCCTCTGTTGTAACCGTAATTGTCGTTGTACCTGCCTTCACAGCAGTCACCTTACCGTCAACCACAGTTGCAACAGACGTGTTGCTGCTCTTCCACGATACATTCTTGTTAGTTGCATTATCGGGATTAACAGTTGCTGTTAAGGTAATTGTTTCACCTTCAGTCAATGAAGCAGATGTTTTATTCAACGATACACTTGTTACGGGATATACCTTTGCGTTAACAGTGATGTCACAAGTTGCAGTCTTGTTACCATCCTCTGTTGTAACCGTAATTGTCGTTGTACCTGCCTTCACAGCAGTCACCTTACCATCAACAACAGACGCAACAGATGTGTTACTGCTCTTCCACGATACATTCTTGTTAGTTGCATTATCGGGATTAACAGTTGCTGTTAAGGTAATTGTTTCGCCTTCAGTCAACGAAGCAGATGTTTTGTCTAACGATACACTTGTTACGGGATATACCTTTGCAACTACTGTTACCTTACAGGTCGCTGTTTTAGCACCGTCCTCTGTCTTCGCCGTTATGGTGGCAGTTCCTGGTGCTATTGCAGTAACAACACCACCTCTCACTGATGCTACTGAGGAATTGCTTGAAATCCATAGGATAGTTTTGTTTTCTGCATCTGAAGGAGAAATCGTCGCCGTAATGGTTTGACTATCACCTTCAGTAAGCGTCATTGAGGTTGTGTCTAATGTTACAGAGGAAACCGTTATTGGTGCCATATCCTCTGTACAACTTGTTAATACTATTCCTACAATTAGTAGAAATATACTCAACACTTGGTTGGAGTAACAAATTATTTTTTTCATACAACTTAATAAAGGTTAAATTAATTAAGATTTAATCAGTTCTTCAATTTCGGAAATTGATTCAACAACAAGTGTTTCAGTATTGTCATCGAAGGAGATGCGTGTCTTTGCATCATAATCTTCGTTGATAATAGGGGACATCCCCTTAATTCGTTCCGAGTTAATCGTAATAGATTGACCGTCGGATAGTGTTAAGTTTAATAGTTTCATAATATTTATTTTAATTTATAATGTGATTACACTGATGAAGATGGAAATAACTCCTATTATCAGGGATATTATTCCTATCTTAAATGAGATTCTTGTTGCGTGAAATGGGTGGTCCCAATAGAACATTATTGTATCCCAGATATTCCCCATTGAAACCTTTATTATTTCGTTTGAGATGTCTGGCATATCGTCGAACAAGATACGTACTGATTCTGATGTCAAACCGAGTTGGTTGTTGTTCAATCTTAAAGAAGGATTATATTTATATCTTCGTCTTATTTTTTTACCTTGATATTCCAAACGAACAATTGCTAATAATTTGTTTTTGTAGTCCGTACTTCGTTTTTTCTTAAATATTTCAGAATATTGCTTATTGCTAAACCACACGACATCCTCATTCCCTTCAATGTAAGAGAATTCAGTTACAAATCTGCAATTCGATGTGTTTTTGTTGTTGCCACTTGCAGAATGATGGATTACTATAGGAGAGTATTTGCTCATATAGTTGTGTTTGTTCAAAATCATCCACAACTCCGATAGATGTTATTAGGTATATAAACAAAGAAAGTGTGGAGTTGATTCACGTTTATTTGTTAGAAGGTTGTGGAAATACCTTTGAGAGAATAAACGATACAATGCCCCACACCTGTAATGCGTGAGGCGTTGACACAGAAATGCCAACATCCCCATACATATACAAGAAATGAGTGCTATTCGTTTGTCCTCTCTCTTGAAAACTTCCACATTTTCTAACAAGGACCGCGAAAACACTTTCTATATGTCTGCATATCTATTCGATTGCGAATACAAATATAAATTATTTTTCATAAACAAACAACACTCACAAAGGGCATTGTTTGGAAATTTACAATATTAAATTTGTATTAAAAGCGATACTGTATCAATTTAAGATACAATATAAAATAGAAATACTCTCTACAATGTATCACAATATAACAAAATCATAATATGCAACATTAAACTTATTGTCAATTTTGAATATATTACATTCGTAGTATGTACCCTTATGTTTTAATAAACATACAAAAAAAACACTGTCGGACAGACCGTGTTTTTCATTTATGTATTTGTTACACTAACTATATTGATATGGATCAATATGACTATTTTTCAAAAACATATATATATCCTCTGCTGTGTAATAAAATTTGTCACCCACTCTTGAATATCCGATGTAACCATCATTGCGATATCTCCGCAATGTTTTTTCCGTACAATCCAACATTTTTATCAACTCCTTGTTTGTGTAAAACACCTTATCAAATTTTACAACAATTTGATTTTCGTTTGATTCAATTGTTTTAACAACGATTTGTTTTGATTTTTGTGTATTCATATTTGTATTATTTTGTAATTTAATAACTTATGCAATATTATTTGCTAATATAATATAGATAAAACACTACAAAATTCCACAAAAGACAACAAAAAAAACGAACTTATTTTGTTCGGTTTTAATCGTTGTAAATACTAAATTGCAATACCAAAATCAATTGTTTCAAGTGAGATTTTTTTGTAATCATCAGGTAAGAATTCTGCGTATGTTTTCTCGGTTGCTCTGATTGATGTGTGACCGAGTAATTTGCTCACTGCGTAGAGATTTTTGTGTTGACGAAGTGCAAGAACTGCGAATGTATGTCTTGCACAATGAAACGATAAATTAAACGGCAAATTCATCTTCTCACCGATTGCGTGCAAACTCGTTTGAATAATTCGATTCTTTGATGCAATCTTCTTAAAAAGAAAGTCGGGATTGGTTAAGTCTGCATCTTCTTTCATCAAGTCAAATACAAATCGTTGGTTTCGATTATATCTTTTCCATTGATTAAGAATCTCCATTGCTGATTTGTTCAAGTGAATTTCAATGACCTCTTTTGTTTTGACCATATTCTTTTTGAGTACTTTCTTCGTGATGTTTATATGATCCCATTCCAATGTGACAATATCACTTATTCGCAAACCTGTGTTTACCGAAAACAAAAACATTTGCATAATCTCATATGTTCGTTGTCTTCTTGTTTGACGATAGACATTGACAAACTCTTGCAATTGTTCTGGTGTAAGATATCGTATTGTTTTATCTTCAACGATTGGATTATATATGGTTTTCTTTGTTGATACATATTTATTATAAATACTTGCATATACAACAGAATCCAAAAATCCATTCTCATATAATGACTTAACACCTTCAAACAGTGGAGATAAACATTTGTTGATTGATTCCGCACAGTTACCTCTCTCTTGGATTCGATATGTTTTGTAATCCTCAAACAACTTTGAATTGATGTCGCAAATTGATATTACACTTTTGCCATATTTTGTCTTGAAGAAATCTCTAAACTGATCAATTGCCAATGATTTGTTATACTTGTATGAATACGAAACCTTGCCTTGCTCGTATTTGTTGTTGCAAATCTCTTTACAATACTCTACAAAGTCAATACTCTTGATTTGCTGTTTCTTTGTCGATAAATTACCGTTTACGATTTGTGATACAACCTCATATGTCAGCAATCCCTCATAACTGCGAATTTGCTGATCAATGTTGTTCTTAAACTCTTGTAACATCAGATTTTTCTGATTGTACAAATTATTCAATCGTGTATTTGTTGAATTCTTGATTTTCTGACCTTTATTGTCCCACATCTTTACATCAACTTCTATACTTGTTGACTTGTGAACATATCGTCCGTTGATGAAATAACGAATTCGTACAACTCCTTTGCCCTCTTTGTTTACTCGCAAATAAAAATTACCCACCGGAAATTGTGATTTGATTTTTGCCATAATATAAATGTATTAAATTGTTGATACTAACTGATTTCATTGCACACAATCGTACATTTATATATAACAAAAACAGGTCAAAAGTACAGTAAAAATTGTATTTATTTTTAGGAATTTTTGCGAATAGTTGTGTAGTAACTAATGAGTAACTTATAACACCGTTTAATACCGTAAAAGTACAAAAAAGTAGGGTGTAACAACCAAAAGTTGCTACATCCTATAAATCTAATAAATTGATAACCAATAACTTATTGATTCGTTATGGACTAGTATTCCTCCTCGTTAAAAAAGAAATCGTCCTTTGAGGGATAGTCGGGCCAGATGTCCTCGATTGATTCATAGATGTCGCCCTCATCCTCAATCTCCTGCAAATTCTCCAATACCTCCAACGGAGAGCCAGAACGGATAGCGTAGTCAATCAACTCCTCTTTGGTTGCTGGCCACGGAGCATCCTCCAATTTTGATGCTAACTCTAAAGTCCAATACATAGTTTTGTGGTTTTATAGTTTTTAATAATATTATTTGTTCAAAAACAGCCGTTTCCTATTAAATCGGGCGCAAAGATACAGAAAAATCGTTAATTGCAAACTTTTATATGGATAATATTATGGTAGTTTTGTATCTTCTTGCTTGGAGTTTGTCTGTCGGGGTTAATTCTGTTACAATCAAAATGTTATAAAACATAAGCAGAAATCGCCAAAAATGCGGTTTCTGCCTATATTGTGATTATATTGTGAAATCCCTTTATGGTATCCACAAAATCTCCTCCACATTACTGCGATGTGTTATCGTGCGGCCTAAAAGATAGAAATAATCCGATAGACGATTCAAATAGACAATAACCTGCTCCTCGATGTCGCAATTCTCGGCAGCCCGTAGAGCCTGACGCTCGGCACGTCGGCATATCGTGCGACATACGTGCGAGAGTGATACTCGCTCGTCACCTCCGGGAATGGTGAACTTTGTAATCTGTGGCAATGCCTCCTGCATTACATCTATCGCCTGCTCTAACTTTTCGATTGCACTGTTTGGCAATTTCGCAACCTTGTCTTCGCCACCCTCGCCAACTGCCAATAACGCTGCTACGGTCATTAATTGCGACTCTATTCGGCGCAACATATCTGATTCGGCCTTGTAGTTGGGCCCTTGGCACAACTTATCTGCCAATAACGCTGTAAAGGCGGTTAATTCATCAACTGTTCCGTATGCCTCTACTCGGCAGTCACATTTGGCAACTCTCTCTCCTCCGATGAGTGATGTAGTGCCTTTATCGCCCGTTTTTGTATATATTTTCATAATCTGAACTTTTGCTTTGGTAGGTGGTTGTTAAACAATAGCAGATACCCTCTGTTGTCAATGCTCGTGCAACAATGTTCGGCTACGATTTTTTTGCAGGCTCTGTCGCGCTCTCCGTCAAATGAGGGCTTCATTATGCATAGTGTTTTGCCTGCTTGTGAGGCCGCCTTAGCCAGATTGTTCAATTGCGAGGCCTCAATGTTTATGGTTGCCACGATGATGTCGTATTGCTCAAATCTATCCGTTGCAGAGTCTATGCCAAATGAGTCATAGTGACAATGCTCCATCAGGTTTTGCAACTCTCTGGCTCGTCTTTTGGGAGAGCCTATCGCTATGAGCGCGTCATAAAAATCGCGTCGCTCGCCTAAAAAGGTTGAACACATAAATACCTGTCGTACTATCGCATAGACAAATGGCGAGTGTACTCCGTGACCACGAAAATAACGCGCACGCTTAATGTTGCTGCCCAAGTTGCGCAACCCATACAAACGTCGTTTTATGTTACGTCCCGTTATCTTCATTTCATCGTGTTTTATATAAATTACAAGCCCTAATGAACCCTATTTTTTTAATTGGCCGGCCAATCTTCCCGTCGAGAATGCTATTTGCAGGTTGTATCCTCCTGTATTTGCATCAATGTCCAATACCTCGCCCGCGAAGTACAAGCCCTTCACCTTGAGCGACTCCATTGTGTATTTGTTCACCTCGTCGCACCTTACGCCTCCAGCCGTTACCACTGCAAACTCAAACGGCGCATAATCCGTAATCGGGAATACAAAACCCTTTAATATTTTTATCAGGCGGTTAATTTCGGCATCGGTTATCTTGCGTATATAGTTCTTCGAGTGTACATCCATTTCGTGTGCTATAGGCATAACCAAATGCTTAGGTACCAATTTGCGCAATAACTCCGAGAAGAACTCATCCGGTTGCATCTCCTCTATCTCACGATGTATGCGCTCCTGCAACATCTCCTCTGTCAGAGCAGGCTTCATATCGATTACAAGTTTTACACGTTTTTCGTCAATCAATGCATCTACGGCATCGCGGCTTACACGTAATGCGACAGCGCCTTCAATACCTCTGTCCGAAAAACTAATTTCGCCAAACTCCTCCTTTACAACCTCATCTTCCACGATTAGTCGAGCCTGAATATTCTTAAGCCGTAATCCGTCTAAATATTTACGTTGTGGGTGCGATGTGCGCAGTGGAGTGAGAGAAGGTCGCACCTCCTCAATCGTGTGGCCAACCTGGTCGGCAAAAATATATCCATCACCCGTAGAGCCTGTGCCGGGATAACTCACACCTCCCGTTGCGATGATTACATTTTCGGCCTCCTCTTTGCGCTCAAAGCCGCGTTTGTTGATGTACGTTACGCCATAAATCTTACCGTCCAATGTGAGTATGCGATTCACACGTGTGTTATATGCAATCTCTACCTCGTTGTCCAAGCAGTAATCGACCAATGCATTGGCTATATCCCACGCCTTGCCGCTATGAGGGAATACTCGCTGTCCACGCTCAATATCAAGTTTCACACCTAAGCGCTCAAACAGACGAATCGTCGCTTTGTTGTTAAACTCGGCGAATGCAACCTCAAAAAAGTCGGCATTTGTGCGAATCGACTCTTTGAACTCTTCAGGAGGGCGGGCGTTTGTCACATTGCATCGGCCCTTGCCCGATATTCTTATTTTACGTCCGGCTTTCTCCATCTTCTCCATCAGGAGTACTTTTTTGCCGTTGCGTGCTGCTGTTGCGGCAGCCATCAAACCTGCAGCACCTGCACCTATAACTATAACGTCGTACATCGTAAGTCTAAATTTTCTACAAATGTACAAAAAATGTTGTGAGATTTCTCTTTTTTGCGAGCGAATAGAGACGATTACATCAAAATTCGTATCTTTGTCTATTATTTTAAGTAAATGATTTGATGTTATGAGTCAGAAAACAGTATATCCCACATCGGGCGTTTGTTCCCAAGCCATAGTTATCGAGTTGGATGACGATGTGGTTAAAAGCGTTGAGTTCATAGGTGGGTGTCAAGGTAATACCAAAGGTGTTGCTGCATTGGTTGCAGGAATGAAGGTGGATGAGGTTATTACACGTCTTAAAGGCATAGACTGTGGTCGCAAAGGTACCTCTTGCCCCGACCAGTTGGCTCGCGCCTTGTGTACGATTACCAATAAGTAGTATATAAATTAAACCAAATAAGTTTTTCAATATGTATGCTTATTTTCTAAAGAAGGCAATTTGCATTGCCTCGCTGCTATTGTTTGTAGCGACATATGTTTTAGCGCAAGATAATGATATTGTCCCCATTGTGCCATCTGCAACTGTGCTGAACCGAGAGTTCGGTTCACACGATAGAGAACTATTCCTCTCGCCTGAAAAAGTATTTTACCCCGAAACGTGGTTCCATTTTATTGGCGGCAATGTCTCTTATGAGGGTATTACTGCCGATTTGGAGGCTATTGCCGCAGCGGGTATTTCAGGTGTGCATTTCTTCCACGGTCAGCAGGGCGGTAAGTGGCCTGCTACGGGTGAGGATATCGAGTGTATGAGCGAGAAGTGGGAGAATGCAGTGAGATTTGTTGCCGAGGAGTGTAAACGATTGAATCTCCGTTTTACGATACAGAATTGCCCCGGCTGGGCTATGTCTGGAGGCCCTTGGATTAAGCCTGAGAATGCTATGCGCCTGCTTGTTTCAAGCGCAACAATCGTTAATGGTGGCGAGAAGGTCAAACTCCAACTCCCGCAGCCGCAACCAAGCAGTGAGAAGTGGCGCGATTATCGTGATATTGCAGTTCTGGCTTTCCCAACTCCGGTGGGTGAGAAGGATGCTCGTCCTCAGCCTGCCAATATAGTTGGTAATGGCTCGTATGATTGGCAGAAACCTGTTGTAAAAGACCAGAGAATAACTCTTTCGCCTATGCCTAATGGCGCTAATTGGGTGGAGATAAGTTACGATAAACCTACTGTGATTCGCACCTTGCAACTATCATCGGTGCAGGGCTTTAATCACAATATGTGTTACGACCCGGGCGTTGTTGTGCGTCTTTATGCTTATGATGTAAACGGCAATCGTACACAGGTGCTTGATGTTCCTATGCCTCAGGCAAATTGGCAGGATGACGCAACGATGACACTTGCCTGCAAGGTGGTAGATGGCGCCGTGAAGTATCGAGTGGAGATAGAGAATCAATATAATATGAATATCAGCCGCATCAATCTGCTCTCAAAGGCGATGAAAAATAGTTGGGAGTCGGAGGCTGGATGGACACTCCGCAGTCCCGAACGTATGGGTGATGATTTGGTGCAGTCGGAAGAGGCCTATTTGAAGTCGGATGAGATTATCGACGTTACCCAATATTTCTCTGCTGGAGGTGAATTCGAGTGGGAGGCTCCATCGTCAGGCGATTGGACAATCCTCCGTCTTGGCCATATCAATGCGGGAAGACAGAATGCCCCCGCACCCCCGTCAGGTACAGGCTGGGAGTGTGATAAACTCTCTACCGAAGGCCCTGAGGCCCATTTTGCAGGATATGTGGGTATGTTGGCCGACGGAGCATTGCAGGGCGGCCTGTTGGGCGGTCTGCTTTTGGATAGTTGGGAGTGTAAAACCCAGACTTGGACTGTAAAGATGGAGCAGGAGTTTGAGCGAGTATCGGGATATGAATTACGCAAGTGGTTGCCTGCTGTACAGGGTTATGTGATTGATAATCCTGAGACGACATCTCGCTTCTTGCTCGATTGGCGTGCTACGATAGGTGATTTGTATGCCAATAAGTTCTATCGCCGTATGGCCGAACTCGGTCACGAAAAGGGGCTCTCTGTTATGTATGAAACAGCAGCGGGAGATGTATTCCCTGCCGACATTTTGGAGTATTTCAAGTATGCAGATGTCCCGATGTGTGAGTTCTGGCATCCATTCAGTAATGGATATGTCGGCGATTTGAATTTCAAGCCCATCAAACCGACGGCTTCGGCGGCTCGTATATATGGTAAGCCAAGAGTAAACGCCGAGTCTTTCACTTCGTTTAATCTTACTTGGGATGAGCATTGGCAGATGTTGAAGGAGACCTCCGATTTCAATGCTGTCGAGGGTGTTACGCATAACGTATTCCATACCTATACCCACAATCCTCAGATTGATTACCTGAAACCAGGAACTTCGTTTGGTGCGACTATCGGTACTCCATTTTTGCGAGGTCAGACTTGGTGGAAACATATGAATGAGTTTACCACTTATCTTGCCCGTTGCAGTTATATGCTGGAGCGAGGCCGTGCTGTGTCGGATGTGCTTTGGTATCTGGGCGATGAGATTGCTCACAAGCCGAGCCAGAAATATCCATTCCCTGAGGGATATAAGTTCGATTATTGTAATCCCGATGTTCTGCTCAATCGCTTGACGGTAAAGGATGGTCTGCTGGTCACTCCAGAGGGCTACTCTTATCGCTTGATGTGGATTCCTGATACAAAGCGTATGTTGCCTGAGACGCTGGAGAAGTTGCTTGCGTTGATTAAACAGGGCGCAGTAGTGGTAGCCGATGCTCCTAAGTCGTTGGCTACACTGCGCGATGCCAAGATGTCGCAAAAACGTTTTGATAGGGCAGTTCGTGCTATATGGGGTGGCTGCAAAAAGGGTGTAATTAAGCACGTTGGTAAAGGTGCTATCCTTTCAGGTGTCGAACTTGATAAGGCCTTAAGTATGCTTGCTGTTATGCCTGATGTTGTAGGTGATGTGCGTTGGTTGCATCGCCGAGTTGAGGGCGCAGATTGGTATTTTGTGACTCCACAATTGGGAAAGGCGTTTGATTCGGAGGTTAAGTTCCATTCGCTTGGAAATGTCGAGATTTGGAATCCTCTGACAGGCCAGAGCCATTCAGTCGCATCGCGTGTTGAGGGCGAATATACGGTTGCCGACATCTCTTTGCCGCAGGCTGGTTCGTGCTTTGTGGTGATTCATAATGGAGAGACATCGTCGAAGATGATAGAACCATTTGAGATGTTGGAGGAAAAAACTATTGATGGAGAGTGGACCCTATCATTCCCAGTGGGTTGGGGTGTCCCATCTCAAGTAGAAGTTGAAGAGTTGAAAGCGTGGAAAGACCTCGATTTCTCGGCAGAGGGTAAGGCTTTTTCGGGTAGCGTGAATTATAAGACCAAGTTTGTTGCCGACAAAATCTCAGGTCGTGTTATGCTTGATTTGGGTAAGGTCGATATGATTGCTGCCGTTAAACTCAATGGTAAGACTCTGCGAACTCTTTGGTGTGCTCCATATATCCTCGATGTGACGGATGCTATTGTTGAGGGTGAGAACGTGCTGGAAATTGAGGTTACAAGCACTTGGTTTAACCGCTTGGTGTATGATGCGGCGTTGCCGGAGGCAGAACGCAAGACGTGGACAATATCGGGGCCATCGGCAAAAAACACCTTGCGAGAGAGTGGTTTGATGGGGCCTGTAAAATTGGTTATTGGTAAAAAGTAATAGAGAATGAAGAAAATTATAAATCCGTGGGCAGGGGAACCTACCTATCATTGTTATGGTTGCGACCCTAACTCCGAGAGCGGTTTACGTATGGAGTTTTTTGAGGATGGGGAGTATATTGTCAGCCATTGGCATCCGCGTACTGAGTTTCAGGGTTGGCGTAACACCTTGCACGGAGGTATTCAGGCTACGTTGGCTGACGAGATAGCGAGTTGGGTTGTATTCCGTAAATTTCAGACAAGTGGTGTAACCTCGCGCTTGGAGGTCAAATATCATAAGCCTATTATGACCACCGATAGCCATATTACTCTTCGTGCCAAAGTGGTTAAACAGATGCGCAACGTAATAACCATTGAAGTGGAAATTTTCGACTCTACAGAGCAGTTGTGTACGACGGCATCGTGTGTCTATTTCCTGTTTCCGCAGCAACGTGCCCGAGAGGAGTTTGGTTTTATGGAGTTTAAGACGGAAGATGAATTAAGTAAATAATCATTATGAAACGTTTGTATATATTGGTTGTCGTATTGTTGGCGGCAAATAACATCTATGCTCAAACCATCGACGCTCTAAAGCGTTGGGCCGAGCAGAATCCTGCCAATATTGAGTTGCAGAGTGAGTCATTCGCCCAAAAGAACTTGACTGCCGATGAGGCTAAAAATGCATCTGCATTGCTGGAATTGCAGTGGCGTGAGCAGATGAAACAACTCTATAAGGAGGCTTTGGAAAATGAAGTGTTCAAGCGTGGAAAATTGCAGATGAAGTTTAAGGCTATAACCTATGGCGAGAAACCCTCCGATGGCCGTAGCCTTTATATCTCGATGCACGGCGGTGGGGCTACTCATAAGCGTGTCAATGACCAGCAGTGGGATAATCAAATTCGCCTTTATAAGCCCGAAGAAGGTGTGTATGTTGCTCCGCGCGCACCGTGGAATGATTGGAATATGTGGTTTAAGCCAGGTATGGATGAATTCTTTGAAATGTTGATTCAGGCTGCCGTTGCAACGATGGATGTCAATCCCGATAAGGTCTATTTGATGGGCTACTCTGCCGGAGGTGATGGTGCGTGGCGTATGGCTCCGCGTATGGCCGACAGATGGGCTGCTGCCTCTATGATGGCGGGCCATCCTGGTGAGGCTTCGCAGGTTAGTTTACGTAATACGCCTTTTATGATTTGGATGGGCGAGAATGATAGCGCATACGATAGAAATAAGTTGGCCGCAAAGCACGGTGCTATTATGGACTCCTTGCAGCAGGCCGATAATGAGGGTTATATCCACGAAACGCACATAATCAAGGGTAAGGGCCATTGGATGGATAGGGTTGATGCTGCTGCGGTGCCGTGGATGGCTCAATACAAGCGCAATCCTTACCCGACGAAAGTAGTATGGCGTCAGGAGGAGGTTACACGCCCGGCCTTCTATTGGTTGTCAGTACCAGAAGAGGAGTGTCGCCATAAGGCTATGGTAGTTGCCGAAATTGATAAGAATGTTATCAATATTAGCGAATCGGATTACTCTCGTTTGACTATTTATCTCAATGACGATATGGTCGATTTGAATAAACCCGTAGTGGTGAATTATAAGGGTAAGAAGGTCTTTAAGGGTAAGTTACCGCGCACGATAGCCAATATGGCGCGTACGCTTGCCGAGCGAGGTGATTTGCGTTATATGTTCCCCGCGATGGTGGAGGTTGAGTTGCCAAAGGCTAAAAAGTAGGGCTATATACTCGGATAAATAAACTGCCGACATCCTCTAAAGGTTGTCGGCAGTTTTTGTTTTTGCCTAATCTAAACGATTATTTCTGCAACTGTGAGTTGTCGGCTACTACCATATTCTTGTCAATACGCAATGTTACGTTGCCATCAACCTCGATAAGAAGAGTTGTCTCCTTTACCTCCTTAACTACGCCGTAGATACCGCCTGCTGTGATAATCTTGTCACCCTTTTTCAAACCATCGCGGAACTTTGCCATCTCCTTACGACGCTTTGACTCGGGACGCCACATAAAGAAATACATTACTGCTACCATAAGCAGCATCATAATCCAGAAACTGCCCATACCTGGCTGCTGAACAGCCTCTGCCTGAAGAAAATTAATCATAATTTATTTAATTTATTAGTTTTACTTTCTGTCAAATGCTTGGCAAAGATACTATTTATTTGCCAAATATCAACTATTCGACTTCTGCCTCGATGTAAATCTTGAGAGGAGTGTCCTTTTCGGCGAAATAAAACTCCATAAGTTTCATTTGCCAGCCCGCTTCGCCACGCGAATTAAATTCGAAGTCGATTATAATACTCTCGCCTGCGGCAATAGGACGGCGGTCGTAATTTACTGTCGTGCAACCACACGATGTAACGTGTCGCAGGATAACCATAGGGCCATCGCTTTCATTCTGGATGCGCAACTGCTTTCGGATAATCTCGCCTTGGCGCATCTTGCCAAAATGCAACGTATCACTCACGCCCTCCTGCAGGATAGAGTGGCTTACGGCTACGGTCTGTACGTTGTGGGCGGTAATATCTTGCTGGCTTGTACTCGTGGCTGTTTGTCTGTTGCCGCACGCCCCCAAACATAATATTGCCATCGCTACGATATAATACTTCGCGCCGTTCATATTCGTTGCCTAAATCAATCCGCGACCACTCTTGTTTATTCGGCCCTCTTCTGTCAGGGTGTTTACGACTTTGTCCAATACACCATTGATGAACGTGCTACTGCTTGCCGTAGAGTAATACTTTGCAATTTCAATATACTCGTCAAGCGTAACCTTTACGGGTATCGAAGGGAATGATGTCAATTCAGCCATTGCCGTAACCATAATTACGTTATCCATAAATGCAATGCGCTCGATATCCCAATTTCGTGTAAACTGCTCAATGACCTCAAGATTGCTGTCATAATTTACCGCAGCCTTCTCAAACAACTCCTTTGCAAACTCCAAATCCTCCTCGCTCTTAAACTTGGGCAACACCTTTACGTCGCGGTGTGATTGACGCATATTAGAGAGTGTGCGTGTAACCATAATCAGGGCAAATCCCAAATCGTCGTTCCAGAGTATTGATTGTTCGTCCAATACCTCCTCCAACATCTCCGATGACTCCAACTCGTTGGTGTAAAAATCTGTCACCAAAGCCAAGTCCTCGCGGAATGAACGCTCCTGCGATGTCATATATTTCTTGTAATACTCGCTCTGCTCCAACTGCAAATACAAAGCCTTGATAAGTTCGGGGTAGCGGGCCCACGATAATTTGTGTGTTGCAAGGTAGTCGTTTACCGAGTCACTTTCGGCGATAAGATGTACGACAGCATTCTCTACAAACTTGCGGTTGGGATTCAAATCTTCGTAAGTGGGAAGTTTCTTTTGCATAGCGGCCTGCTGACGCTCGTCGGCGTAACGAGCCACTTCGACGATGAGTGACAACATCTGGAAATAGAGGTCGTATGTCTTGTCGATTGATGCTATGAGAGTTTTCTCCGAGGCCATCAACGATTCCGACTCCGACTTCAGATGTGCATACAAGGCTTTCAGAGCCTTAATTCTGAGCAATCTTCTGCTTATCATAAAAAATGAACTTTATTTGCTCGCAAAGATAATACAACCTTGCGTGCAAAACAAATTTATTGCAGATTTGTTTCGTGGGCCATTGCAATGATTGCAGTTGTAGACGTTTGATTTTTTACTTTTATAGTTGCGCGAATCAATTGTGATAAACGTGATATCACACTTGATATCCTCCAATTTATTGAATCCCCGAATTTTCAATTTTCCACCTCTCCACCTCTCCGTCTCTCTGCCTCTCCGAAACCCTGAAACTCTGAATTTTGAATTTTGAA
>JAFQCA010000009.1 GCA_017399485.1 Alistipes sp. | reverse complement strand
CAATCACCAGTCCAAGTCCAACACTCCTCAATATCTCACAAAGAATTATGACGATGTTCGGGAAGGTGTTGTTACTACGAAAACTTCATATATTTTTGGTGGGGATTTATTTAAGAAAGCAAAAATATATGGAGAGCAAATTGCCCTCCATATTTTTTTGTGGGGATTCATTTAAAGAGAGGCGGTATTCCATCGATAACCGCCTCTCTTTATTTAGTTCTTTTCTCGTTTCGGATTATCTTTAGTCCTTTCAATATCGGTCTCACTGAAGAATTAGGATTATCAGTAAAAGTAGTTGGAGATATAGCCAATCATTTATCGTTACGCGAGCCTTGAAATCTAATGATAAAAGCGGTAACTACTCTTTAATTCTAATTACCATATTTGATATGATGGCAGCCAAACCTCCTGTGGTAATACCTGACGAGAAAATGTTCTTAACAGTATCAGGGAACTGTTGAAGAATATCAGGGTAGAGTTCTACTCCCAAGCCCATACTAAAACTAATCGCTATAACCAATGTTGCCTTGCGGTCGATGTGTTGTGATGCTATGATTTTCACTCCTGCTGAGGCAACTGTGCCAAACATAAGTAGTGTCGCTCCGCCTAATACGGGATCGGGCATAAGTGAGAAAACCACTCCAATAATAGGGAAGAATCCCAAAAGTACAAGAAATAAAGCTATAAAATATCCAACGTATCGACTTGCAACGCCCGTAAGTTGTATCATTCCATTGTTTTGTGCAAAAATCGAGTTTGGGAACGAATTGAGGGCACCTGCAATAAAAGAATTGACTCCATCAGCAAGAATACCGCCTTGTGCTCGTTTCAGAAAGGTTGGACCTTCAACAGGTTCTCCTGAGATTAGTGAATTCGCAGTTATGTCGCCGTATGCCTCAATCGCCGTAATTACATATACAATTGCAAAAGCTAATATTGCAGAAAAATTAAACGACACGCCATATTTGAATGGGATAGGAATGTTGAATATCGAGTATTCAGGCATCTTGCCGAAATCAACCATACCGCAAAAATATGATACAATATATCCAATTGTGATGCCGATTATAATCGACCCCATTCGCAGATAACGGTTGGAATTACGATTAAACAACACGATTAGCAACAATACAAGAGCAGCGATACCCAAATTCTGGAATGAGCCAAACGTTCCATTTTCAATTGCGGTTGTTCCTCCTCCACAAGAGGTAATGCCAACTTTAATAAGACTGATGCCAATTAATGTGACTACAATACCCGACACGAGTGGGGTGATAATCTTCATAGCATACTTTAGAATGCGGCTAATGAATATCTCAGCAAACGCACCAACCATCGTTGCTCCAAAAATTGCGGGTAATCCGCCAATCGTTCCCGCCATAATAATAGGGCTGATAAACGAGAAACTCGTACCTTGCACGCACAGCAAACCACATCCAACACCTCCAAAACGTTTACATTGTATAAAGGTTGCTATACCCGATACAAATAACGACATTGATACAAGAAAACTTGTTGTTTTGACATCAAAACCTAAAGTTCCTGATATAATCAATGGCGGTGTTATGATTGCAACAAATATTGCCAATAGATGCTGCATTGCTGCAAACAATGTATCTTTTATATGAGGTTTATCCTCCAATCCATAAATAAGTCCATTCCGCATAGCTACTCAAATGTTATGGTGCAATTATCTAGACTCTTGATTATGGCCAATGACTCAACGTGTATTCCTTTGTCTCGCAGTTCATCTCCACCACACTGGAAACCTTTCTCTATAAGAAAGCCCATTCCTTCCAACGTAGCACCTGCCTGCTCTACTAATTCTATAATACCTTTAGCTGCATTACCGTTGGCGAGAAAATCATCTATAAACAACACTTTATCGTTTGGTTTTAGATAATCGCCACTGACACACACCATATATGATTTATTCTTGGTAAACGAGAACACCTCTGTGGTTAACATATTTTCCATAGTGCTTGGCTTCTTCTTTTTAGCAAAGAGCACTGGCACATTCAAATAATCGCCAACCATAATGGCCGGGGCAATACCACTTGCCTCAATTGTCATAACCTTGGTGATTGTGTGATTGGAGAACCTCTTTACGAGTTCTTTTGCCATCTCACGCATAAGAACAGGATCCATTTGATGGTTTATAAAGTTATCAACTTTCAAAACACCTCCATCAAAACATTTCCCATCTTTTAATATTCGCTCCTTTAGTTGTTTCATAGTAGGTTAGTTAATTCTATTACAAAGATAGTAAGAAAAATCGAAATACAGGGAGATTCGGGGAATAATAGTAGTCTGCAAGCGATTTATCGTACATTGACAGAACTGAGCGAAACCACGAAAAGCCAATAGAATTCTCGTTGAAACGAAAGTTTCGTTACCAACTCGTTACGAATAACCACGGCAAGACAGACTTAAAAGAAGGGCTTGCCAACCGACTGATGTCCTGCGATTTCAATGCTATAACGGCACAAATATAACACCGATTCGGCTGTTATAGTCCAAGATGGCAAAGAAAAATTTTCGCTTGGTGCGATTGCGCCGATATGCGGTTATTTGCAAACCATCATTAAGCTATACAAGAAATAATTTTGTCTCACTACAAAATTTAGGTTTATTTTCTGTCATTCTTATATCTACTAATGTACGTTATCGGCTTCTTACACTACAAACGTCAAATTGAGAATGTAAAAGAGAGTCTTAAACAAACGATGAATTAGGCTTGATGGTCAAATATATAGATACAAAAAAACAGTCGCCATAACTGATACCCACATCTTTGTGCATTTTTGAGCATTTTTTTTGAAAGGAATGTTTTGCTGTGGTGTTTGTGCGTAAAAATGACGACAAACAACTTTTTTTATATTGATAGTTTTATTTTAAGAAATTTTATCATATCTTTGCACTCGCAAAATATGTAGTTATACATCTTTTGAGCGGACCCATAGCTCAGTTGGTTAGAGCAGCGGACTCATAATCCGAAGGTCGTGGGATCATGCCCCTCTGGGTCCACAATGTAAAGGCTTGTCTGACAATCGTTAGACAAGCCTATTTTTTTGCGAATAAAATAAATACTTGGTATATTTGTGATAACTAATGCTCTGATAATTATGGTAAGAAAACTTGTTGTGGGAATATCGGCATTTATGCTGATGGCTTGCGGTGGTGCCAAAGAGCCTGCCGTGGTAGAGAATGTTGTTGCATATACCAAAGTGGGTGATGTGGGAAGTCCGATAGTGAATGCTATTGAGATTACGGTTAGCAATGCCAAAGCGCTCAAGGGGTTGAAGGCTGAGGACTTTGATTTTACGAATAATGTAGCCGACGGTTTTGTCGATGCGGTTACGGGTGGTGCGCTTGCTCCGTATGCTGATGATGGTATAGTCTTGACGAGGGATAAGAATAGGCTGTTGATTGAGGCTAAACCATTTAATATTAATGGTATGCGAGGCCGTAATTGGAAGAGCGAGCCGTGGCAACTCAGATGCAAGGCAGATTCCAATCTCAATGTTACACTTGCCGATGTAAAGGAGAGGCGTACTCAAATCATTGATGATTGTATCAAGGGCTCATTCACGTATGCAGGTATCACGCGAGAGTATATTCTTCATCTTCCCAAAGATGAAGAGGGTAATGTTATCAGCAATGCTCCGTTGCTTGTGTGGCAAATTGGAGGAGGTGAGTATAATCGTGACTTGATGACGGCTACAATGGCCAATCGTTGTGTGGTTTCTCTACCCGAAGCGGGAGTGTCCTGTGCAACGCTTATGTTTGCGATAGCCAATCCCAACTACTCTTATAGTGCATCGTTAGATGCCGAGCGCATTAAACTTATAGACCGCAATAATGCCCTTCAGATGGCATTTATCGATACATTGATTAAGGAGGGTAAGGTTGACGGCAATAAACTCTTTTGTGCAGGAGCCTCAAGTGGTGGTGGTTGTACGATGCGATTTATGATGCAATTTCCAGAGCGTTTCAAGGCTGCTATTCCGTGTTGTGCTATGGACCCGATTGTTCCCATACATCAAGTCAGGGAGAAGTATGACGGACAGTTTGCCGATGACCTTGTGGAGGCTTTTCAGGGTAAGGTCTATAAGTGGAATGGCGAGGATATGGTGCTTGAGAATATGGATACTAAGGCCTTTTGCAATCTGCCTATGTTCTTTGTTCACGCCGAATCCGATAAGACTTGCAAGGTCATTAGTTCTCACGCATATTTCAATGCTCGTCAGCGTTTGGGAGCGCAGAGTGATAAGATGGAAATATATGACGACGAGTATATGCTGACGTTTGGTATTCCAACTATGTTAAGCCACTTTTCGTGGGTGCCGCTGTTGAATGATTACTCTGAAGGCAAGGCTATGGATTGGCTTGTGAAGCAGATGTAACTGCGGCAAAAAATGTTTTAGCCGCCACAATAATCGCGGTATAATGCAAAAAAATAGCCAGCGTGACAGCAAAGGTCAGGCTGGCTATTATATTTAGAGTTATCCACTAACGAGGACCGCCGGGACCACCCATCGGGGGACCCATACGGCGCATACCTTGACCGCCGCCACCCTCTTGGATGCCGTAGTCTGATAGTACGCGAGAGCCCTTCTTGCCGAATACTCGTAGGTTGTAGTTGAATTGAACTGTGAAATAACGGCCAATTACGCTGTTCCACGAGTTCTGTGTGAAACCAGAGCCTGTTGAGCGGGCGAATGATGTATTCTGGTTGAATATATCGTTTACACCGACCATCACCTCTCCCAATTGACTCTTAAAGAGTTTCTTTCCGAGGAATGCACTGCACAATGTATAAGAGTCGTTATAGTCGTTGGTATAACCTATGTTCTGTATGTAACTTGCATTGGCTGTGAAAGTAAATCCTTTCCAGAATACGGTCTTGATAGAGCCCGATGCCGAGTGGTTGAAATATTCATTCTTGCCACCGCGTGATGCCAACGAGTTCTCGGCCTGATTATATCGTCCGTCCCACGAAAGTGTAAAGTCAATGTTCTCAGAGATGTTACTACCCAATACCACACCAGCGTTGTAACCAATATTACTTGCAATGTTCTTCTCTTGATTAACCAGAGTAGGTGTTTTTGAGTAATTAACGCCACCTCGCAGGTTGAGGTTGCACTTCATAAAGTTTAGAGGCAGACCATAGTTGATGAATGTATGCAGGCTTAATTGTCCATCTACATTGTCATACGTCGTATATTGTATGGGTTGCGAGCCTACCTCATCGACAATCTCTTGCGGGATGTTGCTACCCGTATAAATACTTTGTGCGATATAGTTCTGTGAGGTGTTGAATCCAAACATCCACATAAATGTACGGCCCTTCTCCAGATTTGTGAAGTTGTAGTGGAAATTAATTCTGTGGCTATAAGCAGGGTTCAAGTTCTCGTTACCGTTTGATACATACTGTGTATCAGAGATGTCGAGTATGTTGTTAAGTTGGTTGATACGAGGGTTGTTGGTATTTGACATCACGAACAGACGTAATGAGTGCTGTTGTTTGATATTCAAATTACCCATCATAAAGTATGTAAAGTCGTTATAAGAACGCTTTACGGGCTGAGTCTGCAGTGCCTCTACCTGACCATCGAGTGTAGAGTATTGGTAACTCAAATTTACCACAAATGTGTTACGCTCCTTCGAATAGTTGAAGCCCGGACCTACACGATGTGTCGTGTAGTCGCTTGTATAGCGGTTTGATAAGGCAGGGTCGAGGATGCCGTTAGTATAGTCGCTATTGTTACCATAGTTGAATGTGTTGCGGTCACTATCCTGTCCTGTGTAGTTGAAGTCGTAGCGCATTGTGATTTGCGAATACTCTCCAATAGGTTCCGAATAGTTAAATGCTGCACCGACACCCAAGTTGTTCGAAGATGAATCGTTGCTCAAATAGCGCAGATATGGCGAGTAGGTACCATCGGGGTTGGCTATGGTCTCCTGATTAGAGAATGAACGTGATTCATTCTCGTTATCGCGATAATTTACACGACCATCAACGGTAATCATACGTCCACGCTCGCTCAACTTTAGACGATACTGCAAGAACTCCGAGAAGTTATAACCACCATTGTCACCCTCGCGGCCACTTTGAATAATATTGTATATGCTTTGGCCCTCCTGCAAACCACTTGTGCGGCTGAATGGGTCGTATGACTGCAAACTGAAGTTTGTACGTGACATAATAGACTGATTCTCCGAAATACGCCAATCCAGACGTGCATTTACACGGTGGTTGTAATTGCGGTTATCAGAGTTACTGCTCTGTTGCAATGTACCCAAATCCTCCAATGGAGCCTCATACCAACGAGTCATCTCCGAGAGGTTGCGTGTGCGAGTGCGGTTGAAGAAGTAACTTGCCTGCAACTTAACCTTATCATTCTCGCCCCACGAGGCTGTATAGTTAAGACCTACTGCGCCAACTTTCGCAACACCACTTTGAGGGCGCATCATAAAGCCGCCCATACCGCCGCCACCGCCTTCGCCTGTGACACTCAGGATATCCTCGAACGAGAAGTGTTGCTGGTTGATGTTGTTCAACAGACCGATAGCCGAAATACGGTGTGCGCCTGTGAAATAGTTTACATTACCACCCAAGATATATTTGTTGGCGTTTGTAATGTCGTCGGTATCGGGCTGATAGCCATATCCTGCGTATAGTTTACCAAACGCACCCTGACGCATTTCCTCGTGTGTTACGATATTAAGTGCCTTGTAACTATTACCATCGTCACGGCCCGAAAACTCGGCATTATCACTCAACTTGTTATATACCTCGATGCTCTTTACGGCCTGTGCCGGCAGAGAGTTCAAAGCCGTAGATACGTCATCACCAAAGAACTCTTTACCATCGACAAATACTTTCTGTACGGTCTCGCCTTGCGCCTCTACCGAACCGTTAGAAATGGTAATACCGGGCATTTTTTTCAGCAAGCCCTCGACATCGGCGTCATTGGCAACCTTATAAGCGCCTGCATTGTAACTTACAGTATCACCCTTTTGTGATGCGCGTATTGCCTGCACCTCTTTTACGATGGTATTGATTTGTGTAGCACTCTCTTTAAGTGCGATTGTTCCGAGATTCTTTTTGGCAGCGTTTATCTGAATCTCCATCTTGTGGTCTTCGTATCCCAAGAAAGAGATTACAGCATTGTACTTGCCGTAAGGTTTGGCAGGCGTTGTCACCTTACCATCGATGTCGGTGGTGTAGTGTTTCTTGTCATCAGCATCCGTTGTGGGAGCCATCTCAAGCACTGCGCCAATTACGGGCTCCTGGGTCTTCTCATCAACTACCGTCAATGATATTTGTCCTGTACGTTGCGCGAATAGCGCCGTACTTAATAGGGCAAAGATTGCGGTGAGAAATAATCTTTTCATCTTTCTTCTACAATATATATAATTATTAAACTTATTCTGTCGCTATATTATTAGTCGTCAAAGTAGCACAAAAAACTACACAGATTTAACACTTTTTTTGATTAATGTTTTACACTCTGCATAAAAACGCGCAAATATAGAAAAATATTTTATGTGATTGACGTATTATAGGGTGAAACGACAAAATTGGGGTGCCAATAGATATTGACACCCCACCGAAAAACAACCTAATTTCCATTACTGCCCTTGAATGGATTTATGGGATTCTTGAAAGATAGGACTGAATTAGAATCCCATATCGTTACCGCCACCGAAACCGCCGCCAGGGCCACCTTGACCACCGGGACCTCCGAAGCCGCCTTCACCGCCACCCATACGCTGTTGCATCATCTGGCGTTGGCGCATCTCCTGCTGTTTCTTAAGTTTCTGCCACTTCTTGTATTGTGCTTCGGTGAGTATCTCTTTATATGCTTTCTCTTCTGCAGCCTCTTGAGCCTTGCGCTCCTCCTGCATCTGCTTGAAGAAAGCCTCGCGGTCTGCATCGCTCATATTCATAAAGTCGGGTCTTTGACCTTGGCCCTGCTGGCCCTGACCTCTTTGAGCACGCATCTTCTCACGCTCCTCTTGCTGTTTCTTTATATTATTCAAGTTGTAGTCGTACAACTTCTTCTGCTGCTCCTCAGAGAGGTCCAGACTCTTGGCGAAACGTTCTGTCTGCATCTTAGCCATCTGCTCAGGATTCATTCTCTGGCGAGGACCACGCTGACCTTGCTGCTGACCTTGCTGCTGACCTTGAGGACGCTGCTGGCCCTGAGGACCTTGAGCCATTACGACTCCACTGATACATAGTGCAAACGCTAATGCGATAATTCTCAAACCTTTCATTGTGTAAATATTTTTTTGTTTAACTATTTTTCTCTTCTCTCACACTTCGCTCTCTGCTCTCGCTATAAATCCCTTAAAAAAAGGTTTATAGCCCACTTTCACTATTGCAAATATAGTGACGAAATAAAAAACCGATGCTGCGGCATCGGTTAAACGTCTCTATTTATAGGGTGAATCGCCTAATTCAAGGGGTGAACTGACGTAAGCCATTGCTTAAATTCGGGTACTCGCGCTTTGCTGATAATTATCTTCTCTGGCGTTTCCACCGATAGGTTGAGCGATAGGCGGCTACCAAACCATATTGCGATATCCTTAACGGCCTTGCGGGCAATAATAAATTGTCGGTTGGCGCGGAAAAACTCATCCTCAGGCAGGGTAGCCTGTAGTGACTCCAATGTTCGGTCAATGTTGTAACGCTCAGATGAGAGTGTTACAGCCGTCACTCGCTCGTTTGAGATATAGAAATATGCAATGTCGTCGATGTTCAGCGGTATAATCTTATCCTTGTAATGTACGAGGAATACACGTTGATTATTCTGTTTCGTAGATTCTATCATCGTGTTAATACGGCTTTTGTAGTTTGTACGCTCGTTTCCGCTTAAGCGTGTGAACTTCTCTATGGCGTGACGCACGTCATCAACCTTGATAGGCTTTAGCAGATAGTCTATGCTATTTACCTTGAAGGCTCGCAGAGCATATTCGTCATAAGCCGTCGTGAAGATGATGGGTGATGTGATATCCACCGAGTCGAATATACGGAACGACTCTCCGTCGGCCAAGTGTATATCCATAAACACGAGGTCGGGTGTAGGTTGCGTCTTATCCTCAAAGTATTCTACTCCCTCTTCGATGCTCTCCAATACCGTAATTATCTGGAACGATGGGTCAATAGAGCGTAATATTGCTTGTAGATTGACGGCAGCAGCCGTTTCGTCTTCTATGATTAGTATATTCATAAGTTTGATTCTTTAATCGTTATATAATAGAGTCTTTGTTATCCAATTCTTGTAATCTTCCAATTTGAATGGTGCCGAGCCGTAAAGGTAGTGGTTGCCTTGAGGTTTGCCGTCCACCGTATAATCAATCTTAAGTATGCCTTGTTTCTCAGGCGATTGTATTGAGGCTAATTGTAACTTGCTGTTTGGTAAAATAGTGTATTCGCTTTGGAAAAGTTGTTTGCCTGTCGCTATATCAGTCACTGTGACAGAACCTTTGTGCGCCTCGCGTGTATCGTTTACAACAACAAGCGGGTGCGTACCCTCCTTTTCATCATTCATTACAATGCAGACGTCGTGCTGAACATTGCGAATATAATAATATGCGCGTTTCTTTGAGTTGTAGTAATCTACTATTGCATCCGATACAATAGGCCAACCATCACGCAGATTCCACCAAATGATGCCAGAGCGCTCTCCCTTCTGACTACGCCACATCTCGACGAAATATTTCATTGCTTCAGCCTGAACCGATTGTGAGGCGAATATATATTCATCCAAATCGCGTGGCACGTCTCCAAAAAGAGCCCTAATCTGATTTAGCATAAGGTTGTTACGATTGGCGGTTATGCCTAATTCCGGGAACCACATCACCGCTTTGGTCTGCCACTCATCGTTCCAATTGAAATCCGAAGACCAGGGATAGACTTTATCTGGGGTCATCATCTTCTCAAGACTCTCACGATTAGGACATCCGTGATAACCTATTTCGCTCACGAAACTACAACGAGCCTGTGTGTAGAAGGGGGCTTTGTAGTAACCGCGTGGTCCCCATAAATGGTTCTCTGGCCATAATGTCTCACTCATACCTCCATCATATATAGCCTGACTGATGTAGGGCGAACTTGGGAGGTAGGGGCGTGTTGGGTCAAATTCGTAGACAATACGAGGAATTGTACGTCGTGTCACTTCGTCTAAATTGGGGTTGATTCCAAAACCTCCGAGTTCCCAATTGAGCGATATATCGTCTTCGTTGTTCCCTGCCCACAATACTAACGAGGGGTGGTTGCGTAGTTTGAGAATAACGGATGTCACCTCTCGCTCAATCATCTGTTGAAAATCTCCACGTTGTGGGTAAAATGTGCATCCCATAGCAAAATCCTGCCATACCATAATGCCGTTTTCGTCGCACAAATCAAAAAATTTATGGTCCTCGTAAACATTTCCGCCCCAGCAACGAATCATATTGCAGTTGAGGTCGGCAGCCATCGCTATAGCCTCGTCAATATGTTGTTTGTCGCGGCTGTGAAGCCCATCCATTGGAACCCAATTTGTGCCGTGTATGAATATAGGTTCGCCATTGATGACAAACTCGAAGCGACCTAATCTATCCGCAGTGTTTACCTCATCGCGTACAAGTAATATGGTACGTATGCCTATGCGTTGATTATCACTTGCTACGACATTCCCATCATTATCGACCAACTCCAACTTCGCATCGTATAGCGCAGGCTCACCATAGCCGCGTGGCCACCACAAATCGACGTCGTTTAGTTGCATCGAAATGCGAAAGGCTGGCATACATACCTTCATAGAGCTCCGATATTGTTCCTTGCCGTTGCGCGATAGAGTACATACTGCTGTCAAGTTGTCGTACATTGCAAACGGCAGTTTTACTTGAGGCTCAACGTATATATTTGCACGTCTATTGCTTACATCAACTGCAGTTGTATAGTAGTGTACATTCTCTATGCGGGCGGGTTGTGTGATACGCAGTTCTACATCGCGCCAAATGCCGGCACTCGGCAGTCGGGGCATAATATCCCATCCAAAACTATGCGGTGCTTTGCGTATGTAGCACGACTCTGATGCTACGCTATTGCGGATGCTGAATGGGCCGAGCAGTTTTTCTTGACCTTCGATTACAGCCGAGCGGATAATCACTTGCAAGGTGTTGTTGCCGCCCGATTTGATGGCATCGGTAATATCGAATCGATGGTCGATGAACATATTGTCGGTAGAGCCAATCAATTCTCCATTTAACCAAATATCGGCCAGGCAGTCTATACCTCCGAAACATATCTCTAACCCCTCTTGAGCCTTGAGTCTGGGGGCTTTGAATACTTTAGTGTAGCACCATTGGTATCCCTCATATTGTCGCAGCAGATTGATGTTGTTGCCTATCATCGGGTCTTCGATAATGTTGGCGGTCAGGAGGTCCAACTCTACATTGCCCGGGACCGTTGCTCTGATGGTGGTGACATCAACCTCTCGCATCTGACGTGGAGAGCGTATGGCGCCCTTGTCGGGTTGTGGCCAGAATGCGAGGCTCCACTCCCCATTGAGCGATATGGTATTATCTTCTATAGTAGATGCGTTCCCCTGAAAGACAGTAAACATCAGGAGACACACCGCTAATGCAATTTTTCTCATAACTCTTATTTTTTAATGATTACTAATTGTCGGGTTTCTGTAGAGGAAGTCGAACGATAAACTCCGTTTCGGTCTCCTTGATTTCAATGTCGTGTCCCGTTATTAACTGCCAACGGCTACGCAGATTCTTTAGCCCGATACCTGTCGATGGCTCTTGCTCCAATTTGGGCGCTTTGCGATTCGATACTATGAGTGTTGAGCCTTCGGTACGTATCGATATGTGGAATGGTTGCTTGCGCGTTATGGTGTTGTGTTTGACGGCATTGCCAATCAACGGTTGCATCGTAAGTGCCGGCAGAGTCCATTCATTATATTTAGGGTCAATGTCTATATCGAAGAATAGTTTGTCGGCATAACGTACCTTAAATAATTCGCCATACGCCTGCGTGAACTCCATCTCGTCGGCCAACGTAGTGTTTGTATTCTGGCCATTCTGAATGATATATCGGAATGTATACGATAGTTGGTCGATGTATGCCAACGCCTTCTCCTCGTTCTGCTCACGCACCAGCATCGAAAGCGAATTGAGAGAATTGAAGAAGAAGTGCGGGCTGATTTGTCCCATTAACAGGTTGTATTGAGTCTGAAGATTCTCGCTACGCAGACGCTCGTTCTCCAACTGTATCTTCTGTTGCTCGAACAACATACCATATATACGACCATATAGTACAGCAACCGTGACTGCTACCAAACACTTCATAATGACCATATAATCTATCATTATGTTGGGCTCGTGTTGCCAAATCATCATCACCTTGCCTCCTGCCTGCCAATTGATGAATGGGGCTATGAAGTAGCAAGCAAACGCAGCAAGTATAGCGGCAGAGCAACGTATAAGATAACGGCGTGTAGAGAAGTTGTTTACATCAAAACGTGCCGTCATAATTGTTAGCAACAATAGCGTCAACGTAAAGTAATAAAGCATCTGCCAGGTCATATCCTGGTCGCGACGTGGACGGTCATATACGGGTGGGGCGGGAATCTCGTTGCCATTCTGGATGAGCACCTCTCCTAAAAATGGATTTGAACCGCCGCGTGGAGGATGTATTGTACAACGTATAGTGTCGCCATCGGATAGTCGATATTGATATACCTTGCGGTTGCTGACAAAAATGCTGTCTATGTGTGTGTCGTCGGGTACCTCTTGTGATATATTATCAGGAATGATATATCCGTATCCATCCTTCGAAAGGTGCAATACTCCCTCTGCCTCAGGTCGCTGAGGAGGCTCCTGCGGTTGTCGTTGTTGAGTGCTTGTCGTGCTGCTGGAGTTCTCGCGTTGCTCGGCAATCATTACCAAAATGTACGAGAAATTTACTGCCAGCGTAATTACGATAGCAATCAGAATGTTTATAACGGTTGTAGACCGTTTACGTCTTAACATATTCATATTCGCCACGTTTTATAGGTTTCGTTATTATTTTTTGTTAGTTCTCTCTTTATGTTCTGGGCAATAATGGCGAATAGAGGGTAACGTGTAGTGGGTGCTACTCCTCTTCGGTGTACCACGAAGCGTAGAGTTGATAGTCACGCGCCGTACGCTTGACTATTGTCTCTCGCTGCTCGGGGGTAATCTCCTTTACTTTTTTTGCGGGCACGCCTGCATATACCGAGTTGGGCTCCAACTGCGCATTCGACAATACCAATGCGTTGGCGGCAATGATACAACCCTCAGGTACAACTGCATTATCCAAAACCGTTGCGCCCATACCAATCAATACACTGTCGCCAATGGTTGCACCGTGAATCGTTGCATTATGTCCCACAGATACATCGTTGCCGATGTGAGTCTGTGACGGCTTGGGTGACTTGTCGTAGAGGGTATGGATAACGGCTCCGTCCTGAATGTTGGTGCGGTCACCTATGGTGATGGTATTTACGTCTCCACGCAACACTGCGCCATACCATATCGAACAATCCTTACCGATTGTTACATCGCCAATTATAGTTGCCGTTTCGGCCAAAAATGTATTCTCTCCAATCTCAGGAACGTGTCCTCGAACTTTTCTTATTAGTGCCATATTTTTTTATTCAAAATTCAAAATTAAAAATTCAAAATTTTGTTAATATTTCTCCTTCTTAAACGTAACTTCGTTGGTGCTGTCGTTACGTTTTACCACTACTTTCCAATCTTCATCCGAGCGATTCATTCTCTTTAACTCCTTGAGGCTTACCTGCTCGCGTGTAAGGCCATTTATTGAGGTGATTATATCGCCTCGCTTTATGCCCGCCTTATGGGCATTGCCTCCTTCGACCAATCCATTAACAATCCAACAATCCTCTTGTGGTGTAAGAGTAATCCCCGAATCGGCCTGTCGTACAATATTAAAGTTCCTGTTAGGGCGAAGCCATATTTCGCACTTTGCAAAGTCGAAGATAACATCAAATCGCTCAAAAAACGCGTTGCCGACAAGCCCGTCAAAACTGTCGTTTGCCATCATACCTTGCGTGTTGCCCGAAAAATCGATAACTACATCTTTAATTTCGTAACCAGCCACCGAGATATCTTTCGCCACGAAAAGATAATCGGTGCGAGAGCCTCCAACACCGCCCGTGTCGTATATCTTCTTTTTTACATCGGTAAGAACGCGGTTTAACTTTAGTTTTGCAACCAGACTGCTGTTGAGGCTTACGCCACCGCTCGAGCCTATATCAACGAGAAAGTTGCCATCGAGCGCCGCCGCATCGTTAATCTTCAGGCTTATAGGCATAACCATTCTCGCCCCTCTATTGTCCAGCCATTTGCATTTTACGCAGGTGTATCCTTCGTCGGGCTGCTCTTCAGATGGCAGGATACGCATATACTCGTCAGCATAGTTGAACTCCACCTTACGGCCACGCATAAACTCCATTCCAAACATACCGTCAGCCTCGTTGCCGAGAATTTTCTGCAAGTCCATTATGGTGGCACCTTGCTCGGTGTGGCTGTATTCGCCTATGCGGTATGCCCAATCGCTTGTGTCGCGATAAGCGGCTTCCAAACTATTGCCTGTGCCTTGAATCACAACTCTTTGCAAAGTCGGCGAAGGGGCAAAATATTCTTTGAATAATTTGTTGTCAATTAATATGTTGGTGTTGCCCGTGTCAAATATCATTTTCGCAGGCACTGAGTCGCGCAGCACAACCTCAAAATATAGATGGTTTGAGTAGTCAAACGGAATCGCCCCTTCGGGTAGCGGCTTTGGCTGTTCTACCTCCTCGTATGCCATATCCTCAATGTGAGCCTCTCTGTTCCTGTTTGAACAAGCACAACATAATGCGGCAATGATTACCAATGTGACGATTGTATAGTTCCTCATTCCAAGTGTGCGGACTAAATTACCCCCCCCCATAAATTTTATAGCGTAAGGTGTTGGTGCTCATATCTTTGCTCTTTTATTCATTATCTTTCTTCTCGTTTTGCACTTCGCCATAGTTGGTCAAGTTCTTCGGCTGTCATCTCCGAGAATAGTTTTCCGTCGGCTTCGGCCTCCATATGTTGAAAACGCGAGATAAACTTCTTGTTGCAACGCTCCAATGCCATTTCTGGGTCAATGCCATAGAGTCGGCACATATTAATTAGTGCAAAGAACAAATCGCCAATTTCCTCCTCTGTGCGAGTGTGGTCATCACGAGCAATCTCAACCTCAATCTCGGCAATCTCCTCCTTTACCTTTGCCCATATATCCTCCTTCTGTTCCCAATCGAAACCTGCGCTTGCGGCCTTCTCGCCTATGCGGAATGCCTTTACCATAGCGGGGAGTGAACGAGGTACGCCACCCAATATTCCGCCTTGACGTTTCTTCTTGCGGAGTTTTAACTCCTCCCAATTCTTCATCACCTCATCGGGGGTATCGGCGTGGATGTCGCTATAAACGTGAGGATGGCGGTAGATTAGTTTGTCGCACTCGGCATCGGCCACGTCGCCAAAATCAAAACGGCCCTCCTCTTCACCGAGTTTTGAGTAGAATATAACGTGAAGGAGTAAATCTCCCAACTCCTCCTTTATACCCTCCATATTGCTGTCGGCAATGGCATCTGCCAACTCGTAGGTCTCCTCTATAGTGTTGTTGCGCAACGACTCAAAGGTCTGTTCTCTATCCCACGGACACTTCTCGCGAAGAGTATCCATTACCTCCAAAAGTCGTGCGGCTGCTTTAAGTTTTTTCTCGTAATTCATATTCGTATAAAATATTCTCTCGACAAAGTTAAGATTTTCAGCCGAAAATTAGTAACTTTGTACATAAAATAATTTTTAGAGTATGAAAATATTTAGATTTTTTGCCGCTATAGCGGCCTTGCTTGCTTTTGTTCCTGCTGTTGCTGGAGATATCATACCCCAACCTCGAAAGTTGGAAAAGAGGAACGGAGCATTTACCATACTAACAACAACTAAGATTACACACTCTGCAGAACTCCGTTCCTCGGCAAATTATCTTGCGGAGTATCTTCCGCTCGATGTTTTGGAAGATAACGGTAAAGTCGAGGGTAATATTGTACTGCGAGAGAATAAAAATCTGGCAGAGGAGGCTTATACGCTTGATGTGAGCGATAAGGGTATTGTTATCGAAGGTGGTACATCGGCAGGCGTGGTTTATGGTGTAGAAACTCTGTTACAGATGTTGCCTGTCAAGATTTATACCAAGCAGGTGGAGTTGCCTTTGTCGGTGAGTGCTTGTAGGGTAGAGGATGAACCCTATTTCTCATATCGAGGTTTTATGCTCGACGTGTCGCGTACTTGGATTGATGCCGAGGGCGTCAAGAAATTTATAGAAAATCTTGCTCACCATAAAATCAATAAGTTGCATATCCACCTTTCTGACGATGAGGGATGGCGTATCGAGATTAAGTCGCACCCCGAACTTACCGAAATAGGTGGCTTTCGCGGTGTAGACTCACCCGTTGCTGGCCGATATGGTCGCTGGCAGGAGCACTATGGCGGCTACTATACACAAGAGCAGATGCGCGAGATTATTGAGTTTGCGGCGGTTCGTAATATCGAGATTATTCCCGAAATTGATTTGCCGGGCCATAGCCATAATCTGGCGCGAGTACGTCCCGAAGTGTTGTGTAATTTTACACCCAATATGGAGGCCTCGCTCGGATATGATACCCGAAGTGCTTTGTGCGTATCAAAGGAGGATAATTATAAATTTCTCGAGGATATATTCTCGGAGTTGGCGGAACTGTTCCCTTCAAAGTATGTTCATATCGGAGGTGATGAGGTTGTTACTTCGCAATGGAAGAGTTGCCCCGATTGTCAGGCTTTGTCGAAGGCTCACAATATGCAGAGCGGCGCCGAGTTGCAGGAGTACTTTATGAATCGACTGTCGAAATTCATCGTCTCTTTGGGTAAGCACCCTTGCGTATGGAATGAGGCCATCAATGCCGGTACGCTGACCAAAGAGGCTGTGGTATATGGTTGGGAGAGTGTTGCCGCTTGTCGTAAGGCTACGCAGGAGGGTTATTCTACTATCGTAATGCCGGGCCATTACTTCTATTTCGATATGCGTCAATCGCAGCGTGAGCCGGGCCATAATTGGGCTGCAATATTTGATGCGAGTAAGGTGCTTGCGTTTGACTTCGAAAAGGAGGGATTTACAAAGGAAGAGATGAAGAATGTGGCAGGTATTCAGGCGTCGTTCTTCAGTGAATTGTATATCTCACACTTGGAGGATGAGAGCGACTATCTGCAATATCAGACCTATCCTCGTATCTGCTCATTGAGTGAAGTGGCTTGGTGTGGTAAAGGTGGAGAATGGAAGGAGTTCTATTCTCGTTTGACAAATGCCCATTATGGCCGTATGTTGGCTATGGGTATCGACTTCCGTTTGGCGCCTCCGACTATAAAGTATGAGGATGGGGTATTGTCTGCCGCGACTACAGACCGCTCACACATATATTATAATGTAGTTGGAGATGCCGAGACTCATCTGTATGTCGAGCCAATCAAGACCGATAAGCCTGCACGCTATGTCTTCCATACTAAGCAGGGCGGTGCGCGAAGTGGCGATGTAGCCGTTGAGGCTCACTATGCGATGTTGAAACCAAAGGTTAAGATTACATCTTCAATCGAGGAGTCCGAACGAAATCCGTATAGCAATGCCGAGGGTTATAATAAACAGGCTCGTACGGCTCGTACCTGCAAGGATGGCGATTGGATTCTCTATACATTTGAGGAGCCTGTTACTTGTCGCAAGATTGAGGTGCCGACAGGATATAGCCATCTGCCTCGATTGTTGTTTAATGCTGGTTATATCGAGGTAAGTTACGATGGTGAAAAGTTTGAACGAGTTGGCGACTTACATCTGGGTGCAGGTGTTGTGGATGCCCCCAAGAAGGCAGTGAAGGCTGTAAGGATTGTATGTACCGAGAGTGGTAATGGTGCCGACGAGGTTATTGTTCGCGCTCCGAATGTTTACCCCATATTCTAAATTGGTGGTATAATCCAATAGAAAAGGCTGGTTGCGACCAACGCAACCAGCCTTTATGTTTATCCCCAAGATGTTACTTCTTATCTCGTAACTTTTTTGGCTCAATAGCATTCAATATAAACTTCACGATAGGCTCGGGGTCATTCAACGAGTGGGGGTGGTGTCCCACGTTGGGTTTGTGGATTACGTTAAGTGTATAGCCATATTTTGCCAATCGTTCTTCAAAAATTGCCGTATTCTCGGCAACGGGAACTCCCGTATCGGCATCACCTACGACGTGTATGATAGGTATGTTGGCTTTGGCTATCTTGCGAGCGTGGTCAATCGGATTCTTCTTCCACGCGTATGCCTCCACAGTATCGGCAAAGTTGTATGAGTCCATTAATCTCTTCAAACGGCCATCTGTATCGCGGAACTCTCCCCAATCAAACGGCCAACTCTTTATATCCATCACAGGCGCATCAGCATATATGCAGGCTACCTTATCGGTATTCTTAACTGCCCAATTATAGACAATTAATCCTCCTCGACTCATACCCTCCAATACAGCCTTCTTACTCAGACCTGCGTCGGTGGCCAACTTGTAGAATCTGTCCCAGCGGGCAACAGCCTTGTAAGAGCCGAATAAATCGGCAACGTCGCAATAGGTCAAATGGAATCCCTGCTCCAGCAGGTCTATATCGACCTGTGGCTCGTGGCCCCAGAAACGTGCGCGCCAAATCCACGGATTGCCTTTGGCTACCTGATGCGGACGAACAATATAGTATGTTACGCCATTGTCGTCGTATTGATATCCTTTATAACCGTAGAAATTAAACTCCTTAGCGGGCTTTAGAGCGAACGATGTGATTATATCGACCTCGTTTGCTTGATTAACCGTCAAGTAGTGATACAACTTTGCGGCTATCTCGGCAGCGCCAATCGACGACGGGTGAAGTTTGTCCGGCATAAGATGCTGCTGCCATTTATCTCCGTAGATGTTGTGCAGATTTATTATGTCGAGATTGCGCTCATAAGCCGTTTGATTGATTATCGGGATTATCTCCTTGACTATAACATCGTCGGGGTGGTACTCGGGCAGGAAACTACGTATCGGGGTGAGCAATATCACGCGAGGTTTCGAGGGCAGGTTGCGATATGTATCAACAACCTTACGATAGTCATCTCCAAATGCTGCTCGGAACTTATTGTTTCTTACTCCTGCGTCGTTTGTGCCGAACTTTATGAATACTATGTCGGGATTGAATTCCAAGGACTCTTTATAACTCTCGGTGTTGATATATGGTGTAATGCCGTTATATAGAGCCGTAGTCCCCGATACTCCGAAATTACGTACCTCGTACTCATCGCCCAAAAAGACTTGCAGTTGGGCGGGATAACTATTCTGCTCACGATTGTTAATACCTGCACCATAAGTAATACTATTACCTACGCACGCTACCTTTATTTTCTGGGCATAACACTCTGCTCCAATGATAAGGCATACGATTAAAATTAAGCACTTTTTCATATTGTCGTTATGTTTTTGTTATACTCTTTTTTTATTGTATTAATGCTGACTTTTGTTTTGCACTGCGTTGTATATCTCCTACAAATCCTTCATAGCCTTAAGTAAGGTGCATATATCCTATTGAAGGCTGTTTTACAAAAATAGAAAAATAATATAATTAATTGATAGAATAGCAGCACATAAAACCTAAAATTAGTTGTTTTTTCTGCTCTTTATTGAATTTTGAATGAATAAATCGGTATATTTGTGTATTGATATTTAGACCTATGAATAGAAAACAGTTTATGCAAGTGGCGGCAACCTCCCTATTGGCAGTAAGTGCCGATGGCGTTAGCGCCAAAATGTTTGACACTAAGACAGAGTCCACAAATCAGACTCCAGATGAAGGTATTGCTGTACGTTTCCTCGGTACAGGTGCTGCCGATTGGAATGGTAAGGATGAGCGAGGTGAACATCGACGTCTGTCGAGCATCCTTATCGATGGCCATATCTTGATGGATTTTACACAGACCAATCTTGAAATGCTTCCCGACGGATGTCGTCCCGATACGGTATTCTATACCCACTCGCACGGTGACCATTATCATCCTCTAACAGCACTCAAGGCGGGTGTTAAGCGTGTGTATTTAAGTCAAACGTGGTATGATATCGCTGTGGCCGATTTTCAACGTGCCGCCAAGGAGTTGCAGATGCCAATGCCCGAAATAATCCCACTATATGTTGGGCAAGCGGTCCATATCGGTGATTTGGCAATTACCCCTCTGCCCGCAAGCCACGCTACGGGTTATACTTTTGAACAGACACTTATCTATCTCCTGGAGAAGGGTGGGGCGCGATTGATTTATGCTACCGATACGGGAGGTATCCCTGCCGTTGCAGCCCGTTTGGCAGGCATAGATGCCCACGATAGAGCCGGTAAACCTATCACTGCACTGATTATGGAGGCTACGATGGGTATGGCTCACGATAATGATTTTCGTATCTTCACCCACACAAGTGTTGGCGGCGTGGAGCGTATTGTACGAGTGCTGGAGAAGACAAAGCGTTACGCACCTCCTGCTGGTCAGCCTGTCTATTTGACTCATATGGCTCGCACGTTGCACCCTACGCAAAAGGAGTTGGATGAGACTCTGCCCTCGCCATTGGCTGCGGCGTATGATGGCTTGGAGGTAGTTTTTAAGGCTTAAATAAGGTAGTTATATATAATTAGCGGCTTGCCATTACGCAAGCCGCTAATTTCATCTTAGGCTCTTACTATTTTATCAGTTCAAACTCTGCGCCAGAGCCGAAATCTTGCCCGTTCTGGGAACTGAGTCCGGTGAATCTTACGAAACGAGCCTTGACGGGCGATTTGAACATTACCACCTGCTGCTTTGAGTTGTTGGCAAACTCGCCTTGTGCTATAGGCTCTGACCAATTCTCTCCGTCGATGCTCACTTGAATCTTATAGGCCTTGATGTTGCCGTTGGGGCTACCATCCTGGCGTGGCATATATTTGAAACCTTTTATATCAACTTCGTGGTTGGCGTCGAAATCAATATAGTGCGGGAAGTTTGCTACCGTTACCGAGTACATAGTGTGCCAGAATGTCGTCGGGTCGCCATCCACGATGTATGTGGCCTCGTTGCCTGTCTCCTGACTTGATGCAAAGGCTATGCTTACAGGAATGGATGTAATCTCTGCGTAGGTATATGTTGCCGCCAATGCCGGTGCACTCTTCTCCCATACAATGATGTCGCCACCCTTGCTCATATCGATAGGTTCGGTGTAGAGTGTAGCCTCACCCTTTTCGCCTAACTTGTAGTATATCTCGGCATCAGCCTTTGCACAACTCATAGTAACCACTCCACGAACATTGCGCGATAGCATAATGGGTGTCGCTCCCGATGATAAAATATTTGCTTTTTGAGTGTAGTCGTCTCCGTTCTTTATAGGACGGAGGATGAAACCGACTGCGTTCTCCGCCGATTTGACAACGTCGGGTGCAAGCGGACCTCCCTGACCACAACTGTTACCGCCCAAACCATTCACCTTCCTGTCTATATTGAGCCAAGTGCCCGATGATGCAGGCAACTGATAGGGGTGTGCGGCCTCGGTGAGTTCTATCGAGTTCCACTCCAAAGCCGATGTTGACATCCCTTGAGTCGAAACGACTATTACACCATTACCCGACTTGTTGGTAAGTGTCGCCCAGCGTACATCTTCGCGGTTAGCCATATCTTGCGGTTTGGGGAAGTGTACAAACTGCTCCTTTACGGTGCTGCGATGCTGCTCGATAAAGGCTCCTGTTGAGCGGTCATTGTAGTTGTTCTGCGGGCCACGACCATAATAAGTATATTCGGTCAGGTCCTTGTTCAACTCCATTTCGTAACCAATACGCGCCAGATTTACCGAGCCTTCGCTGCCTGTTACGACGCTATTGAGTTCTATAGAGCCATCGGGATAGATGGTCCAAATGCGGTTTGAGATAAAATGGAAGTCTTCATCTGTCATCTCTTTCCCATCACTCGTGAGTGTAAAACTATTATCCTCGTTCTTTACTCTTTTGCCTGCGTATTTTGCCTGCGTACGAACAACATATTGCATTACAATGCTTCCATCCTCGTTTATGCCTGTAGTCTTGCTCGATAAAACCTTATCTTCGGTGTCGAACAATCCCAATGCAAACCAGCGGCTAAATGCCCAATTGTCGTTATCGACAGGTGCGCGGTATGTGTAGAGTCGCATTGTGTTACCCTCGTCGAGAATCTGTGTGCCATTGTATTTTAGGCTATGCAATACACCGCTCTCGTTATTGAATGCGATAGTAAACGGCTCGTCACCACCTGTTATAGTAGTGATATTACCGTTTGTTGAGACGCTTAAACCCTTGCTTGATTTTGCCTCTTCGGCAATGTAGTGGTTTTTGCTGGCTGCCTTTAGCGGTAACTGCTCCTCCATCTGTACATAACCCTTCTTAGCCCAAGGCATATCTTTATTGAGAAGTAATTGTACCTTGATAAAATACTCCTTGTCCGCTTTGAGAGTCGAGAGGTCCAACTGCGGTTTGAAGCGTTTGCTTTGACGTGCGGCAATATCCATTTTTGGGTGGATATAAGAACTAATCTGTTTACCATCCTCCCATAATGAAACCTGAATCTGCAAATCATCCAACGCGAGGAAGTATCGTTTATTGAAAATCTCAATCTCTACGTTGTCGGTGAGTTTGATGCCTGCATTTTGGTAAACCTTCTTCACCTCATAATATTGAGGTTTTGGTGTATGGTTGGGGAATACTATACCATTCATACAGAAAGTATGGTCGTTGGGACGGTCTCCGAAGTCACCTCCGTAACCCATATATTTTACACCGCTCTGCTTGTCGTAATTCCAGAATGATTGGTCGGCCCAATCCCATATAGCACCGCCCATAAAGAAGTTGGTGCTCTCGATTGCATCCCAATAATCCTGAAGATTGCCTACGGCATTACCCATCGAGTGGGCATACTCCGAGATGTGGAACGGATATTTGATTGGTGCTTTACCCGTTACGGCGTATTGAGTCCAGCCAATCGAGGGGTATTGGTTCGAACCCATATCAACGATGTTGTTGTTGCGCTCGTACTGTACGGGGCGTGTTGCATCAAAAGCCTTCAGACGCTTGTATGCCTTAACGAAATTCTCGCCGGGGCCGGCCTCGTTGCCGAGTGACCAAATGACAATCGAGGGGTTGTTTATTGTGGCGTGAGCCATCTCCATAACGCGGGCGATGTGGGCATTCTGGAATTCGGGAACGTGCGACAATGAAGCGTCTCCATAATAATATTGGTGACTCTCGATGTTAGCCTCGTTCTCCAGCATAATACCATATTTGTCACACAAATAATACCAATATGGAGCATCGGGGTAGTGCGCGCAACGTACGTGGTTGATGTTGCCTTTCAACATCAACATAACCTCGTTCTCCATCTGCTCGCGTGTTATGGCGTGACCACGCTCCAGATTACTCTCGTGACGGTTTACACCCTTCATCTTGATGGGCTTGCCGTTGAGGTAATAGTAGCGGCCTGCCAACCCAAACTCATCATCTTCGGCTTTAGTATCACGAATCTCAACCTCACGGAATCCGAAATGGGTCGATACGCGCTCCACAACCTTCCCTTTTCTATCCAAGAGACTTACCGTCAGTGTATAGCGGTTAGGCTCCTCAGCACTCCACTTGTCTGGATTTTTTACATCTATAGCAAATGATGTGGTAGTTGTAGTCGTCGGCTCGGTGATTTCCACAGGCATTATCGTTCTTGCCTCATCCAACGGAGTATTCTCGTCGCTATAAAGTTCGTTTTTGTAGATTGCAGCCAGCAATCTATATCCTTTTGCAGCCTTTTTTGAGAGGTTGCGTATATCGACGCTGATATTTGCCCTCGCATCACGATATGACTCATCAAGGTCGGTTGTGACGCGCAAATCGCGTATCTCAACTGGATTTGTTGCGGTAAGCGATACCGTGCGGAATATACCCGGCAGACGGAACATATCTTGCGATTCGAGGAACGAAGCATCGGAGTTGCGATAGACCTCTACGGCTACCGTATTCTCACCCTTTACGAGATATTTTGTGATGTTGAACGCCGCCAAGTTGCGAGAGTTCTTTGAGAAACCTACATACCTGCCATTTATCCAAAGATAGAAGAATGAATCCACTCCATCGAAGTTGATGTAAATCTGTCGCCCACTCCACTCTTCGGGGATTGTGAATGAACGCTTGTAAGAGCCGACCTCATTACGATGCTTATATGTCGTATGGTGCGGCGCGGGCTCACGCATAACGCCACCTTTCCAATCACCTACGGCTACCGAGTGCTTGAAAATTACAGGTTGGTTTACATATATCGGAGTGCCGTATTTCTGGCTGCCATCCTTTTGCAGACCATATACATTCCAGTTCATAGGTACCTCCACATCATCCCACTCCGATACGTCGAACTCGTTTTTGTAAAACTCCTGCGGACGCTCTTCGGGGTTGCCTACCCAATGGAATTTCCAAGTGCCGTCGAGCGAAAGGTAATATTCGCTATGTTCGGGTAACACCTTACGAGCATTCTCCTCGCTGTCGAAGTGGAAAAACCACGCTTTGGGTTGTTCCTTGTTGAGGGATAACTCTTCGGGTGATTCCCATTCGGGGCTCTCTGATTCATAGCCTCTCGGTGCATCTTGTTCTCCATAGGCAAAGCCCTCGAGAGCCGAGAAGTTTTGTGCTTTTACGGTAGTTGCCATCAGGCTAATGGCTACCGCTATAACAAAGGAAAATCTATTCATATTATGTATGTTTTATAATTATTATCGTCTTGTGCGAAAATTATCTACGAAGTTACCCCTTTATATTCAAAAATGCAAATTTGTCGATAGCAATATATCATAGTAGCCTGTTTAATAAATATTTTTTGTCATTAGAGGTTGTTATTATTATCGAAAATAAGTACATTTGTGAAAATGAAATAATATCTATCTATATGGTACGTCGTGTAATTTTTGCGTTGCTGTTTACGCTTTGTTTTGTTTCTGTATGGTCGCAGGAGCAGGTTGCTTTACCCGGAGAGGAGGGACGTAAGGCGGCATTAGAACTTGATTATTTCCCTCATCGTCAATACGCTTTTGTGTGGCGAAATTGGAGCGTGGTCGATAAGACGCGATTGGCCGAGGTGCTCTCTACTTCGGTTGAGAATGTCGAGCAGTTGGCTGTGTCGATGGGTCTGCCTCGTCAGCCGGTTATCGAGCCAGAGTGGGCCACGACGCGCGGTTATATCACAATCGCGCGACGAAATTGGCATCTTTTGCCTTATGAGCAATTAATGCAACTCTTGGATATGAGTCGTGAGGAGTTGCGTTTCCGTTTAATCGAGGACGATTTTCTGTATATAAAATTTGGTAATGTAAAACCTTGGTGTGAGCCATTGCGTTATGAGGAGCCAACTTCGGAGATGCGTCAGCGTGCGGCCCAGATTGCGGCTGATGTGCGCACATTGGGCAAAAAGGCTTTGCGTGTAGAGGAGCCTCGTTTCGGGTTTATGCGCGAGTTCGATAAGGTGCAGACTATAAAATCTGACCAACCCGCAAATTCAGATTCCAACGGATTTGAGTTAAGGATGATATTCCCCTATTTTACCGACTATGGTGACCCTTTGCTGGACAAGGAGTTGAGTTCATACCCCGAGGAGTTGTTCCGTCGATTGCAGGAGGTGGGTGTAAACGGAATATGGCTACACTCTGTGCTGAGAACTTTGGTTGAGCCCGACGAAAAGGGATTCCCCGGTGATGACCGCGCCGCAGAACGTATTGCAGGAATGAATCGTTTGGTAGAGCGTGCTGCCAAATATGGAATCAAAATATATCTCTATCTGAACGAGCCGCGTGCTATGGGTGAAGAGTATTTCGATGGCTCGCCCCAGCGTATGTCATACGCTGGCTCAAAATTGGGCGATTTATATTCGTTCTGCTCGTCGAATCCCGAAGTGTTGGCGTGGTTGAGCCGCTCGATGGAGAGTCTGTTTAGTCAGGTTGAAGGTTTGGGCGGAGTCTTTACCATCACTGCGTCGGAGAATCATACCACTTGTGTGTCGCGTAACTATCACGAATGTCCACTCTGTAAGGAGCGTGATTATGCCGATATGATAGCCGAAATTAATACTGCTATTGAGCAGGGAGTTCATAAGGCGGCACCCGATGCAAAGGTTATTGTGTGGGATTGGGGTTGGAACGATAGTCAATGCGAAAAGATTATTAATCAACTCCCCAAGGAGTGCTGGTTTATGACGGTTAGCGAATGGATGCAACGAATTGAACGAGGTGGAGTTCCCGTTTCTTTGTGGGAATATTCTATGTCAGTCGAAGCCCCTAGCGCCCGTGCAAAACGTAATTGGGAGTATGCACGACGCGCAGGCCTTAAAACCGTAGCCAAGGTGCAGGTTAATGCGACTTGGGAGATGGCTATTGTCCCGTCAGTTCCCGTGTTGGATTTGGTTGCCCGTCACGCAACAAATCTTTTGGAGCAGGATGTCGATGGTGTGATGTTGAGTTGGAGTTTGGGTGGTTATCCATCGGAAAACCTCAAATTGTTCCAATCAATCAAGCAAGGCGATGTGGCTGAAGATGTTGTTTCGGAGTTCGCCCGCAATGAATATGGTGATAAGGTAGGAGAGTTGGTCCGCGAGGCTTGGCGTAAATGCTCTGAAGGATTTGAGAATTATCCGTATCATATGAATACCGTATATTATGGTCCTCATCACGTTGGCCCATCCAATCCATTCTATATGAATGTTACGCAGTATGCGGCTACTATGGTTGGTATTCCTTACGACAATTACGATGCTTGGCGCTCGGTTTATCCATTGGATGTATGGATTGCTTTGCACGAGAAGTGTGCCGACGGCTTCGAGCAGGGTGTAAATCTGCTCCGTCAGGCTTATAAAGTAGCCAAAGGTGATAATCGAGATAAGGTCTTGACGCAGTTGTATCGTGCCGAGGCGGTGCGCATTCATCATAAATCATCGGCTGTTCAGGCCCGTTTCTTTGAGGCCCGTAACAAGTATAGGAAGAGTGAAAGCGCCGAGGAGCGTGAGCAGTATAAGAAAATAATGCGCGAGCAATGTTTGAAGGAGCAGGAGTTAATACGCCAGATGTTGCCTATATTGTCTGCCGATTCTTCTATTGCTTTTGAGTCATCGAATCAATATTTTTATTTGCCAGCCGACTTGGTCGAGGCTTATATAAGTATCTGTTCTGCGCTTCGCCAAATAGAGAGTATGTAGAAAATACTTTTGGTTATACAAGTTCTCATAAAAATGGGGTTGCTCAACTTTTTTGTTGGACAACCCCATTTGTTTGATTGTGATATTGTCTATCCGCAGTGGAAGTAGCGGTTTACCAATTTAAGCATCTCCTCCTGATTGCCGTTAATCTCTTGGCGCAATGTTCTGTCGCCATAAGAGCGTAAACGCTTGATTATGCCGTCAATCATTGCGGGGCTGAAGACATTGTGCTGCTCAAATACTTTGCGCTGACGCTCCAGACAGTCTGCCGAAGCCTCGCAACTGTCGGGCAGTTGGGCCAAATCCTTCAGTTTTGCCTCGTTCTCCTTTTGGTGGATGTTTACATTTACATAGGTCTTCTCGGCCACCTCCAATGCGTTTTCCATCTCAAATCCGTGACGACACGCCACAGCCAAACCTGCAATTAACTGATATACATCGGCAGAGCCATCGGGTGAGCGCATCTCTACGGTCTGTTTTTGAGATGTATCGTAATTGCTTTCGCTCTCCAATGGGTTTGCAATCTTGCACATATCGCTCTTTGCGGCCCAGCCTAATGGAACGCGTACCAAAACAGAACGGTTTCTATCTCCCCAACAAATATTTGTCGGAGCCTCCTGATGAGGTACAAGGCGGAAATATGAAGTCGGGTTGGTGTTGCCGAATGCTGTAATCGAAGGTGCCAATTCCATCATACCTGCAATAGCCTTGCGGGCCGTTGCTGACAATACACCGCCGTCGAGCATCTGATTTTGACCATCCTTTACGATGCGCATATGAACGTGCAGGCCCGAACCTGCTTTGCCTGCCGTAATCTTTGGTGCAAAAGTGATGTCGTAACCATATTGATAAGCCAAATTGCGAATAATCCACTTTGCAATCATCAATTGGTCGGCTGCGTTTTCGGCATCAACGGGTAGGAACTCTATCTCGTTCTGTTCGTATGTTACGTCGTTTATTGTGAAGTTACCCACCTCCGAGTGTCCGTATTTGATTTGACCTCCGGCTTGCGCGATATAAGCCATACACTGCTGACGGAATTCGTTGAATTTAGCGTATGGAGCCGATTCGTGATAACCTTTCTGGTCGGTTGCAGGGAACATACCGCAATCGGGAGCAATTACATAATATTCCAACTCTCCCATTGCTTGAAACTCCATTCCTGTGACATCGGTAAATGCCTTACACGCTTTGCGTAGTGTATTTTCGGGGGAACTCTCCAATAACTCGCCATCCTTATTAAAATACGAGCACAACATAGCGAGTGTCGGTATCTCGGCAAATGGGTCCACGAATGCTGTCGAGAAACGTGGCAATACGTAAAGGTCGCTACTGCCAGCCTCGATGAAGGGGAATAGGCTTGAGCCATCCACGCGCTCTCCGCAAGTGAGAATAGCATCAAGATATGCCGCGTTGTTAATTACGAAGTTCAATGTCTTCAAGCGTCCGTCACCTGCGGGGTACATAAAATTGACCATCTGGATGTCGTTTTCGGTTATAAAACGCACGATGTCGGCCTTGGTAAACTCCTTGCTGGGCTTATTAAGAAATCCCACAAGTTTATTGGGACATAATTCTAACTCTTTGCTCATAGTGTCTATATATTTTAATATTTCATCGATTTGATATAATCGTTTGAAGAATAAACACTTGAAGTTATTTTGAAAAGAGCGTGGTAACGATTTGGGAATCGTGCGAATTTCTGCGGTTTGCGGTAGCAATACTCTCAAATAACTTTTGTTG
>JAFQCA010000008.1 GCA_017399485.1 Alistipes sp. | reverse complement strand
TCGCAGCAGATGAATTTTAGGAAAAAGGATAAGCGGAGAAATTTCCGTTAAAAAACGGAGAATTTTTCACGAAGTAAAAACGCGAAGGCGTCCGTTTTAGGAAATTTATTCGGTTAGCCCCTAAAATTTATCACCGCGCCGCTTTTTACTCACCTTTTTACGGCTAAAAAGGTGAAAAAGACACGAAGTGGATTAATTTGGGAAAGGAGATTGCCACGTCGCTACGCTCCTCGCAATTACAAATAAAAAATAGGTTAGAGACTCCAATCAAAATCAACTTTTCGATTTTGTGGAGTGACGTGGGTAAAGATGAAATAGCAAAAAATATTTCCGTGCGTCAGCCCAATCAATTTTGAACCGACGCTGCGGAGCGAGAGCAAAGAGTGTCTTTACACTTTTTGCCGAGCCGCGAGGAGGAAACGAGAGTTATCTCTCGTAATTTTGAATTTTGAATTCCATTGGCTCGGTGGAGTGACGTAAACTACAAACAATAAAAATTGTAATACTTATATAAGAAAAATGAGTGAAGAAAACCTTGTGCGTCGCCAGAGGGTGTACGATTTCCTTGAGGCGCACGACATCGAATACTCGGTATATGAGCACCCCGAAGCCCCGACCATCGAGATAGCCCGCAAGTATTGGCGTCAGGATGGCTCGAAGCATTGCAAGAACCTGTTTTTCCGCAACCATAAGGGCAACCGCCACTATCTGGTTGTCTTCGATAGCGAGCAGTCGTTGGCTATTCACGACTTGGAGCAACGCCTGCATCAAGGTAAACTGTCGTTTGCCTCGGAGCAGCGTATGGAGCGTTGGTTGGGCCTTAAGCCCGGCTCGGTGTCGCCCTTCGGGCTGGTCAATGATGAGGAGTGTCACGTTCATCTCTTTCTGGATGCCAACCTGAAGAGTTACCCTGCGTTGAGTTTCCACCCCAACGACAATACCGCCACAGTGGTAATCTCGCAGGAGATGTTTGCCCGCTACCTGACAGCCGTCGGCAACACCTACGAATATATTGAGTTGTACTAAAGTGATTCTTTAGAAAAGAGGTCTAAATAAAATCTCAACCTAAAAACTTAAATAAAAATGGCCAAGATAAATTCTATACGTTTTGTTGCGTTGCTATGTTCGGCAATGTTTTTTGTCGGTTGTGGGCATACACTGTTTGATGGAGCCGAGAGCCAATATAGTATTGTCGTGTGCGACGATGCATCGGAGTCGGAGCAGACGGCTGCCGAAGAGTTGCAGAGTTACCTGAAGCAAATCAGCGGTGCTGAATTGCCCCTGAAGCGCAGTAATGAGTTGGCCAAAGGTGAGAAACATATCTTCGTAGGATATCGCGAGGCGTATGGCGCGAGGATGGGCATCGAACGACCCGCTGCCGAGTCGCAGACCTATACCTATTGTAACGTAGGCCCCAATTTGTGGATATATGGCGGTAGCCGTTGGGGTACGATGTACGGCGTATATTCGTTTCTGGAGAATGAGTTGGGCGTGAGATGGTATTCGCCCGACTATACGAAGATTGTGCCACACGATGAGTGGTCATTCAGGCAAATCAGTCGTAGCGAGACTCCCGCCATTACGTTCCGATTCAACGACTCCTATGCCGCCGAGCGCGACTATGCGTGGCTGGGCCATAATAAGTGCAACTCAATATGGTCGTCGGTAAATAATAAGTATGGAGGTCAGGTGGGTTTCTGGGGCGGACACACCTTTGGTTACTTCGTTCCGTCGAAGGAGTTTTTTGCCACGCATCCCGAATATTTCGCGCTGCGTGACGGCGAGCGTGTTGCTTATGGTCAGTTGTGTCTGTCGAATCCCGATGTGTTAGAGATTTGCAAGGAGCGAATGAAGAAGGTCATCGCCAACAACCCCGATTATTGGGTATATTCTCTCTCGCAGGACGACCATCAGTTTATGTGTCAGTGTGAAAAGTGCCGCGCCCTCGAGGAGCAGTATGGCGGTCATTCGGGTCTGCTCATCTGGTTTGTCAATCAGGTGGCCGATGCCATAAAGCCCATCTATCCCGACAAATATATCAGCACGTTTGCCTATCAATATACCCGTCAGGCACCTACGGGCATATCGCCGCGCGACAATGTGGTGATTCGCTTGTGCAGCATCGAGTGTTGTTTTGCCCACCCGATAGAGCAGTGCGAGCACAACGAGTCGTTCATACGCGACATTAAGGCGTGGTCGGCATTGGCGTCACGACTCTATATTTGGGATTATGTGGTCAATTTCCGCCAATATCTCGCACCTTGTCCCAACTTTGGTGTCTTGGCCGACAACGTCAAGACCTTCCAGAAGTACAACGCCATAGGCCTGCACGAGGAGGGACAGTATGAGTCCAATGGCGGAGCCTTCGCCGAATTGAAGACGTGGATATTGGCCAAATTGATGTGGAACCCCAACCTAGACACTATGGCATTGGCTGCGGAGTTCATCGCGGACTTCTACGGCCCTGCCGCGCCATACGTTCAGCGCTATTTTGACCTGTGTCAGGGGCTTGTCGGCGATGAGTATATGGGTTTGTTCTTCTTGGAGCGGGAGCCAATCTATACCGATGAGTTTGTCGCTGAGGCCCGAGCGATTTTAGCCGATGCCGTCAAGGCTGTAAAGGGTGAGGATGAGGCTCTGCGTCATCGTGTCGATTTGGTGAATTTGCAGATTCTTTACCTCTATATGATGCGCCAGCCGCAGGATGCCCTTGCTGACGGAACGTGCGACTATGTCTTCGACTTCCTGCGCCGTCACAAGATTATGGCTATCGAGTGGAATACGGTTGAGAATTTTATTAATTGGTATAGTGACCGTTACCTCGGCCAAAAACGCGGCGACTACAAAGTCCCCTTAGGGCATTAGGATAATTCAAAATTTTGAATTTTGAATTAAAAAAGTGCTGTTCCCGCAGGGAGCAGCACTTTTTTGTTATTCTACCACTTCTGGATGGCGGTATCCATATTCTTTATACGCTCTTCGACAACTCCTGCCATCTTCTCTACGGCATCCTTGTAACTGAGTTTCTCGTCGTAGTTCAAGCCTGTTGTCATTGGCCATACTGCAAAATTCTCTTTGGCCGACTCCTTGAGGTACTCGCCATTCTCGCGGATGAAGCCGGGCATAGTTTCAAACTTGGGTTTCAATATGGCCCAACGCTCCTTGGCCAAAGCCTTCATCTTGGCATTCTTGAAGAGGTGGGCATACCATATACCATCCTCGAGATAGAGTTCGTAGCGCTTCACGTGTTCGGGATACCAACCGCCATCAGTGTACTCAAAGTTGAATGTTCCGTAGTCGAAATCCCATACAGGACCTGCAATGAGTTTACCATCGGCAACACCGCCCTCGACATCCTTATGGATAAATACACTACCCGGGTTGCGCAACTCGTGGTTCAGGCAAACCTCGTAAATCAACCAATAATCAATAAACGATACAGGCTCGATATACTTCTCGATAATATCCTTGTACTCCTGTTCAGCCGTGTCGGGATTGGTGGTGAGTCTATCGCGAATGGCAACCTCCCAATCGCGTACCCACTTCTTGATATAGTTGTATTGAGCATCCGATACATCGTTCTCATCGGGATACTTCGTAACGTAACGTACAGAAGAGTTGCCTCGATTGTTCCAATCTGTCTGCTGCTGGGTGTTGATATACGATGTCCAATAAGGCTTTGATGTCTTACCTCCGTGGAAGTCGTACTCCACCAAATAACCTGTATTCTCGGCAGAGGTATCGTTCAGCGGAGTCTCGGTGATAGCCACACGATTCTTATCGACGCGAACGTGCTCACACAACCAATATGTTCCCACATAGTCGCCATTATATACCAACTCAACGAAGTGTCCGCGCGGGGCCCACTTAAGCGATGTTAGGCTCGATGCGTAATATGCCGTCACGTTACGCAACATTGTGGCGTCGCAATAGTTAGCAATCATAACCCAGCGCTTATGCTTCTTCATACCCAGAATCTTCTGCTGCTTTTCGAACTTCATATTGAAAGCCTTCTTGGGCCAGCCGAGTGTGGTATTACCACGCGCACGAATCTGCAATTCGGTCTCCTCCAGACCATCCAACTCGTCATTACCCGTAATGCTGATTTTCGCATTCTTCCACTCTGTCTTAGAGGTAATATCAACCGAGATGTATGCATCCGTACCTGTATCGACATATACTACGGGCAGACTTGTAAAGTAGTTGGTAACCGATACGTCGTACTCAATAACCTCGCCCTTAACCGATGTGAAGACATACTTCAACGGCTGGGTGAAATCGTTCACCGTCACACCACTCTTCTGCTCTACGCCATTTACCGTAACCGACTTGCAACCCTCGGCGATAAACGTAGCGATGAGTTTCGAGTGGTCCACAGTATTGGGAGCAATCTGCTTGATACGAGCGTGGAAACTATTTGCCTCCTCGTCGAAAAAGAACTCTATATCATCCGCCAACTCGGGATTCTTCTCGCGCGTAAATACGATACTCGAAATCTCGCTCACCATAGGCGTGTTGCGAAGCACAAAGGGGTTTGATAGATAGGTCTTGTTCTCGGTAGATGTAACCATCACACAAGCCGTTGTGCGATACTCCTCGGTTATCGTAGAACTCAGCGTAACGGTATAACGGCCGGCACCCTCCAAAATGATGTCGCCCTTATCGAAAGAGACCTGTTTGATATCCTGCTTGGTTGAAGCATCGACAATCCTCACATTAAGGCCATCTGCCGACGAGATATCTACTGTTGAAGGTACGATTTTGAATCTCAGGTCCACAGTTTTGCCTTCAGGTACCTCAAGAGTCGAGACATCTACGATTACCTGCGTTTTATCCTGTGGCTTGGGCTTTTCGGACTCGTCGGGAATGGACGTAACATCGTCGCCACCAGAAGAACATCCTGCAATAACAAATGCCGATGCTGCAAACATCAACACCCACAACTTTTGCAACGAAAATGTGACATTAAAAAGTCGTTTCATAACATCAAATTGTTAATAGTTTTATTAGGCTCTATGTTTTAATTCAAAAAATTGAGTAATAGGCTAATTGCAAATATACTAAAAAAACGTTGTTCTCAACATCTTTTTAGTGTAAAATTATCTCAATTATAGTTTATTTGCGACAAAATGGCAGTCATTCTGTTTTTCGGAGGGCAAGATATTGCCCGATTTTGAAATAAATTTGAAATTTCAACCGCGTTTTTTGATTTTATATGTATCTTTGCCGACAGTAATAAAAATATGATGTGATTTTATGGCAGACAATTCAATATTGATGCGCCTCGACGGCCTAAAACTCAAGTATGAGGAGACAGGACAAAAACTTACCGACCCCGAAGTGATTGCCGACGTTAAGCAGTTCGTGCAACTAACCAAAGAGTTCAAGGAGTTGGAGCCTATCATCGAGACTTCGGAGCGTTACCGTACGGCATTGGCCAACTTGGCTGAGGCCAAAGATATATTGGCAAACGACAAGGACGAGGAGATGCGCGAGATGGCGCGTATGGAGATTTCGGAATTGGAGCCCGCTTTGGAGAAGATGGAGGAGGATATAAAACTCCTGCTCATCCCCAAAGACCCGCAGGACGAGAAGAATGCTATTCTTGAGATTCGTGGCGGTACAGGAGGCGACGAGGCCGCTATCTTTGCTGGCGACTTGTTGCGTATGTACACCAAATATATCGAGTCGAAGGGTTGGCGTTATGAGATTACATCATTCTCGGACGGAGCCGTTGGCGGTTACAAGGAGGTTGTGCTTAAGGTTACGGGTCAGAGCGTTTATGGCACGTTGAAGTATGAGTCGGGTGTTCACCGCGTGCAGCGCGTACCCCAGACCGAGACTCAGGGCCGCGTACACACCTCGGCAGCATCAGTGGCTGTATTGCCCGAAGCCGAAGAGTTTGATGTCGAGATTTCGATGAACGATATTCGTAAGGATATATTCTGTGCATCGGGTCCCGGAGGTCAGTCGGTAAACACCACCTATTCGGCTATCCGTCTTACGCACATCCCCACAGGTATCGTCGTGCAGTGTCAGGACCAGAAGTCGCAGTTGAAGAACTTCGACAAGGCATTTGAGGAGTTGCGTACACGTATCTTCAACCTCGAATACTCGAAGTATCTGGACGAGATTGCATCGAAGCGCAAGACGATGGTTTCGACAGGTGACCGCTCGGCGAAGATTCGTACCTATAACTATCCGCAGGGCCGTATCACCGACCACCGCATAAACTACACCATCTACAATCTTTCGGCATTTATGGATGGCGACATTCAGGATTGCATCGACCACCTGATTGTAGCCGAGAACGCCGAGCGTTTGAAGGAGAGCGAATTGTAGTATCGACAATTTTTCCTCCATTAGGAATAATATATATCTAAAGTATATAAGCCTTGAGTCGGAAGACTTGAGGCTTTTTTTGTGTTGTCGGGTAAAAAAAATGAGAAAAAACAATGATTTTTGTTAAAATAAATCTAAATTTGTAAGTCATCAGGTAATATTCATTTAATATAAAGGCCGATGACAGCAAACACTAACCAACCAATAACGCTAATTTTTTATATGAAACGTTTCTTGTTTTTATTCGTGACGTTACTTATCGCACAAGGTGCGGCAGCGCAAGCATTGTCTCCCGAAGAGTTGGCCAAACGCGCAAAACGAAAGAACCTTACCGTAAAGGAGTGGAATACCGACTCTAACAAGAAGCAACGTTGGCTCGACAACCTGAAGACCTACGATGAGAAGGGTCGCAAGATAGAGGAGATAGAGTATAATCAGTTTGGCCAGATTGAGCGCGAGACGTGCGAGTATGACCCCATTAGTGACCGCATCATCCGCGAGGTCGTTTACGATGACCGCAACAAGGTGAAACTTGTGCGCAAGTATGAGTATAACGACGACGGTACAAAGCACAAGCAGTATAACTATCTGCCAAACGGAAAACTCTACACCATCAAGGTGTTTGAGTATATTTTTGAGGAGTAAGGCCCACAATATTAACCCGCATTACATTTTTTGCTATGACATACGAGCAGTTAAATACCCTACCCGTATGGCAAAATATGCCCACCATTACACTCGACGAGATGTCAGCCATAAAGTTGATGAATCGCGTCGATACAAAGTATGTGATGAGCGAAGAGAAGTGTATGCAACTCTTGGAGCGTGCTGTCGGTGATTATTCGGTGCAGATTATCGACGATGTGCGCGCGTGCCGTTACTCGACACTCTACTACGACACTCCCGAATGGGAGATGTACACCGTACACCACAACCGCCGACTCACGCGCCAGAAGATTCGTACCCGCACCTATGTCGAGACCGATGTTACCTTCATCGAGGTCAAGAACAAGACCAATACGGGCCGCACGAAGAAGAAGCGCATCAAGATTCCTGAAGATTATTTCTACAACGTGGCCGAGCACGATGAGGCTCTGGCTTTCCTCAAAGAGAGAGCGGCATACGCCCCCGAGAGCATCTCGCCCTCGCTAACCACACAATTTACACGTATCACGCTCGTCAATCACGCCCATACCGAGCGACTGACCATAGACCTCAACCTCGCCTTCTGCAATATGCGCGAGGAGGGGGCCGAGCCGACGGGTATCGAGCGTCTGGTGATTGTCGAACTCAAGCAGGATGGCCTCTGTTATTCGCCTATGAAGCAGATTCTGCTCGATTTGCGCGTCAAGCGATTCAAGGTGAGCAAATATTGTCTGGGTATGGCCTTGAGCAACGACAAAATCAAGCGCAACCGTTTCAAGGATAAGATTCGCAAAATCCGAAAGATTATAAACACTTAAAGATTACGCGAAACTGTTTTGTTCAGAGCCGCACCGCCAAAGGCAAGATTTTCAATTTTAATAATTTCCGCTAACTACTAACCGATAAATAACAAAAAACGAAACGATATGATTCAGCAAGACCAACAATTTTTGGAGTTTGACCCTTCGATTGCCGAGGAGTTCGGCTATGAAATTGCCAACCAAATCAGTTTTTTGGGTGTGCCTTTGTGCGATACCCAGAGCCTCATTCATCTGTTGATGCGTTTTGCATTCAACCTCCTTGTTTCGTGGCTCATAGTACGTTACTGCTACTACCGCAAGAGTCAGCGTAAGGATTATGCTCTGACCTTTATGCTCTTCTCATCTGCTATGTTCCTGCTTATTTTCCTGATGGAGAACGTGAACATACAGATTGGTATGACACTCGGTCTGTTTGCTATCTTTGGTGTGATACGCTATCGAACCGAGACGGTGCCCGTCAGGGAGATGACCTATCTGTTTGTGATTATCGCATCGGCTGTAATTAACGGCTTGGCACTCAACATCTCGTACGTCGAGTTGATTGTGGCCAATGCGCTTATCATCGCAATCATAATGTTCCTCGAGGGCCGTATGCTGTTGAAGCATACATCGACAAAACTTGTGCTCTACGAGAAGATTGCGCTCATAGTACCCGAGCGCCGCGCGGAGTTGATTGCCGATTTGGAGCAACGCTTGGGCCTCAAGATTGAGAAGGTGGAGATTGGTCACGTCGATTTCTTGCGTGATGTAGCATTCATTAAGGTATACTACTCTCTTGGCGCAGACGAGCATAACACCATTGACCAACTCACCAAAGCAAAGGACTACGTGGAGTAATTCAAAATTCAGAATTCAAAATTCAAAATTAATAGAGATAAATTCTCGTTTCCTCCTCGCGGCTCGGCATCGAGTGTAAACACTCTTTGCTCTCGCTCCGCAGCGTCGGTTCAAAATTCAAAATTCGAATCGGTTTCAGAATCGGGTATTACGTTTGTCCTTGACCTATTAACAAAAAAGAATAAAACACTTAAAACTATGAAACATAATTTACGCATCGTATTGACATTGGCAGCCTTGATGAGTTGCACAATGCTATTTGCACAACAGTGGGAAGAGGGCGCAGGTATCCCCCCCACACGAGGAAATGCACAAACCATCGACGAGGGTAACGATGTACAAGGCCGTTTGCGTGCATCGCTTGAGATACCTTTGGGAAAAAAGTGGGAAGTAACGTGGAGCGAGCAGGTACGCGTGATGGACAACTTCAGCAAGTTGGACAAGATTGTATCGAGCGTCGGCGTTGGCTACAAACCGTGGGATTTCCTCAAGTTCGGTATCGACTATAGCCTTGTGAACGAGCGTCAGTACGACACCGAAGAGGTGGAGGTGCAGATTCCTGTATTGAATGACGATGGCAGCCAGAAAGTCGATAATATGACGGGTGAGCCCATCTACAACTTCGCTATGCAGGATGTTGAGACCAAGAGTTGGGGCTTGCGTCACCGTACAAATATCGACGTTACGGGTATGTATCGCATAGGCCGTGTGAAACTATCGTTGCGTGAGCGTCTGCGCATACAGTTCCGCACCGACTCGGTTTGCAAGTACGAGAAGCCCGAAACAACATTCTCGTTGCGTTCACGTTTCAAGACTGCATACGACTTGCGTAACAGCCGCTGGGAGCCTTATGCATTTGTGGAGTTATATACGATGCTCAACTCACCGAAGCCCGTAGATAATTTCAAGGATTTCCCCTTGCAGAATGAGGCCTACATCAACCGCGTGCGCTTAGCCGTAGGTACAGAGTTCAAGATTAACAACTACCACCGTCTGGATATGTATTATATGGTACACTTCAACCGTACCTACAACTCGCGCTACAAAGGCAATAAGGGCGATTTGAAGGAGTGGTCGTTGGAGAAGATGTGCAACCACGTTATCTGCATCGACTACAAGTTCAAACTTTAATTTAACGGTAGTCTGTAAAGGATATAATCAGGGCCTGTCCAATATTGCGACAGGCCTTGATTTTTTATTAATCTTTAGTTAGCACGTCACTCCACCGAGCCTGCAAGGCGAGGATTGGGTTTTCCTATCGGGTGTGTTTTATTGTTCTATATTTTTGTATCTTTGCATCGAAGATTTTATTTAACCAACTAACTTGTATCGTAAAATAAGGGAGGAGAATATATGAAAAGAGTCATTATCTCATTGATGAGTGTACTATGTGCGGGAGTTTTTACGTTAAATGCTCAGGAAATACCTCTGCAGCGAACATCCGACAGCGACATCCAGTCGCGTTGGCGTGTGGCTTTGGAGATTCCGCTGAGCAAGACGTTGGATTTGACCATCAGCGAGCAGTTGCGCACAAAAAACAGTTTCGAGAATCTGGATAAGATACTCACATCGCTCACTCTCGACTACTCGCCGTGGCAGCACGTTGGCTTTGAGGGCGAGTATGTCTTTGTAAATGTAAACGAGGGCAGCGACTGGAAGATAAAGCATCGCTTGAACCTTGCCGTTATCGGCAAACTGTCGGTTGGCCGTTTCGACCTCTCGTTACGCGAGCGACTGCGCTTGGTGATGAGAAGTTACTCGACAGACAAATATATAACACCCGACCCGTTTGCCACGCTTCGCACACGCCTGAAGGCCGACTACCGCAACAAATCGCGCTGGAAGCCCTACGCATACGTCGAGTTGTACACCACACTCAATGCCCCCGCAGCGGTGGATAATCGCCTGACGGATGCCGTAGAACGCGATAACTACATCAATCGCCTGCGCCTCTGCATAGGCAGCACGATGAAGATTAACAACCACAACAGTATGGATTTTTACTATATGACGCACTTCAACCGCTCGTTTGGTGCAAAATACGACGACGCATCGGGCGCACTCGCCTCGCGCACGCTGAAGCGGGTGACGGCCCACGTCATAGGTGTAGATTACAAGTTTAAGTTATGATAAAGATTTTTCTGCGATACGCCTTTTTGCTGTTTGCAGGCTTGCTCTTTCTTTCACTCTCTGCGCCCGACGCTACGGCACAGAGCCGCAAGCGTTTGCCGCTATACATAGTCAATGGCGAGCGTATGAGCGAGGAGCAGGTAAAGGGTATTCATCCCAAAGATATCGAGGATAACCATCTGCTGCCAGCCGACGAGCAGACCATCGAGCGATATGGCCACGAGGCCGCCAATGGCGTAGTTGTCATAACCCTGCGCTATGACACTCCGGCCCGTTTCGAGATTGACGGGCAGACGACAAACTATAGCAACTATATCGCTGACCGCGTAAAGTGGGACGATACAGACCCCGTAGCCCGCATAATAATATCGTTCAAGGTGAAGGCTGACGGTACGGTTAGCGATAACGACGTATTGGAGGCTACGGACAAACGCCTGCTGCGCCGCATCGAGAAGGCTATGGCCGAGGCTCCACGCTGGAGGCCCGCACTCAAAGATGGCAAAGGAGTCGAAACCACCCATCTGCTGAAAGTCACCCTCCCCAAAGGGCGCACTATGCCCCGCGAGAGAGTTGTCAGAATACAGTAATCATCTACTTTATAAGGCTGCCCGCGTCACTCCACCGAGCCTGCAAGGCGAGGATTGGAGTCGCTACCCTCAATCTAATCCTTTAGAGATTCCAGTCAAAATCGTCAAGCCGATTTTGTGGAATGACGTATTTGCGGATTAATCTCCTCAATCGAGGAACGTGGGAGATTACCACGTCGGACTAAAGTCCTCCTCGCAATGACAGGGAAAAAGGGTAATGATGCCAAAAAAAGAGTTGTCCAAAAGACAACTCTTTAGTTTTATTAGGGGCGCTTATCCGCTTTATCGCCCCCGCTTATCCGCTTTCCGCCACTCTTTATCGGCCCTTTCTTTGGCTCCTCTTGGCTCCTTATTTGGCTCACCCTGGCCCGTTATTTAGCCTTTTCCGCCCCTTAACTTGGCCGCTCCCCTTAACTCTGACCGTTTAGATGCGGTACTTGTTACCGCCGGCGTGCTCGAGGAAGTAACGCTGCGCCTTCAGGAGGTTACGAGCCTGCAGGACCATAGCCTTCGTCTCGCTCATAACCGTCAGGTAGAACATACTTGCCTTGGTATTGCCCTCGCCTGCATTGATACGTTTCAACTCCGACTTCGTTGTGAGTGCTATGCGCTCGAACAACGCGTCACGCATAGTCAAGACAGTGTCGATATCCGAGAAGTCGTTGGTTGTAATCATACGATTTATGTTACCGTAAATCTCGGCCACATCGTCGTTGATGTGCATCAAATCATCGGTCTGCTCCTGCGAGAGGCCCTTGTGGTTATTGTCGATATGCTCGAATGCCGGTTTGGTGATATGCACCAGCGCCTTAGCCATCTCGTTCAGATAATCGACAACCTGAATATAGTAGAGCGAGAGTTCCAAGCCCGAGCCCTTCATCTTACGCAGAGCGGGCATAAGGCTATATTTAATCTTGTGGCTCTCGTCGTACATCTCTTTTGACTCGCGCACCAACTCCTTCAATGCCTTGCGGTCCTCCTTCAATACGGCAACCAACGTGCGGTCATAGATTTGAGTCGATACCTTCATCATACTGCAAACCTCGCCGATGACGTTCTCCACCTGATTGTTCTCGGTAACAACCTCAGGCATAGAATCACTCTTCTTGCTACTCTTAAAATTGCTCTTGATGAGCATATATGCGCAGGCGATAGTCACCACAACAAAGGCAGGAGTACCGCCCCAGATGAGCAACAGACCTACGACGATGGCGATAATGAAGGCCCCGATACCTGTCACAAACCAACCCATCACAACGGTCATAACGCCCGTGATACGATATACCGCCGACTCACGACCCCACGCCTTATCGGCCAGCGACGAACCCATAGCCACCATAAAGCATACATAGGTAGTCGAGAGAGGCAACTTGAGCGACGTACCCACCGAGATAAGCAATGCGGCTGTTGTAAGGTTCACAACGGCACGAATCTTATCATACGGAGCGCCGTTCTTCTCGACATCCTCATACTCGAAACGCTTGCCGACAAACTCCTTAACCGATTCGGGTGTCACCTTATCGAAGAAGTTGGAGATGTTGATTGATGCGCGTACAATCGAGCGCGAGAAGACGTTAGAATCCTGCTCACCCGTCACCATATCGTCACCCTGACCTGCCAACGAAATCTCGGTCTGCGATACGTTCATCGACTTTGTCGAAGTCCACAAGGTCAACACCATCACAACACCCGACAGCACCATCCAAATAAACTGCGCTGGCAGATTCTCGTTCAAGCCCTCCATCAAAATTGTTGTCGAGCCCGCCTCCTTGGCGATATTGTAGGCATCCAAACCTGCGATAGGCACACCGATGAAGTTCACCAAGTCGTTACCCGCAAAGGCCAACGCCAGGGCGAATGTACCTGTAAGGATATTGATACGCAAGATATTGACGTGGAAGAGTTGCAGGAATGCCAACACTACCGAACAGAATATCCAACAAAGAATAACGGCCAAAAGCAGATTGTCGCTAATCCACCCATAGACTGCCGTACCCGCCAAAACGCCCTTCAAAGCCTTGAAAACTGCGAAATAAGCGATAGCGGTAAACGATGCTCCGCACCACAATGCACCCCAACGGCGGAAGATGTTAAGATAGCGGAACGAGAAGATGAATCGCGAAATCCACATCAGCAGCGTACCGAACACAAATGCAATCAGCACCGAAAGCAAGATAGCCGAGATAACACCCATAGCGCGGGTAGTATTGATAAAGCCACCCAATGAGCTGAGCGTGAGCGATGCATCGTGAGATATCTTATACAACGAAACGGCAATGGCAGCACCCAACAGGCTGAATACCAATGCTACGGTTGTCGAGGTGGGAAGTCCCAACGAGTTGTAGATGTCGAGCAGGATGACGTTGGCAAACATCACACTGACGTATAGCATCATAATCTCGTGGAAAGTAAATAGCCCCGGATTAAACATACCGCTACGTGCGACCTCCATCATTCCGCTTGAGGTCAATACGCCCAAAATGATACCGACAGATGCCACCAGCAAGATAGTCTTCATCTTGGCTACTTTAGAGCCAATGGCGGCATTAAGGAAATTTACAGCGTCGTTTGTTACGCCTACATAAAGGCCCGAGATGGCCAAAATGGCCAACACGGCCAATACTACAGTGTATAACTCACTCATAAACAGTTTGTTTCGGCTTTAGCAGCAGTCCATTTAGGTTATTTTTCGCTGCATAAAGAACATTAAACTGCATCAAAGTTAAAACCTTTCGGCTAAAAAGTAATACACTTGCACTAATATTAACACAAATTTAACTTTAGGTGTGGCCGTTATTCATCATCCTCATCGTCAAAATAGAAGCCATCCATCAGGGCATCAATCTCGCGGCGCTCCTTCTTGGTCGGGCGACCTGTGCCGCGCTCGCGGAAAACGAAGACCGTCTCGCGTGGTACGCTCAACTTATCCAACTCCTCCTGCGGTGTGATATTCAGGCAATAGGTCGGGACATTCTTGGCACCCTGACGGCTGCTGACCAACTCCAGAACCTTGTACTTGTAGGTTACGGGCATCTTCTTGACCGAGATGATATCGCCCTGCTTTACCTCACGCGAGGGCTTGGCATAGGCATCGTTCACCAGCACGCGGTTGTTGCGGATGGCATCGGCAGCATCGGAACGCGTCTTGAACACGCGTACTGCCCAAAGGTATTTATCTAAACGTATTTCGCTCATTATTATTTCCCCAATTATGAATTTTGAATTTTGAATTCTGAATTTACTCCGTATGTGAGCCCTCTTCGGTTTGGCGGCTGACGCTGAGAATCATACCCAGACCTATCGAGGTGAAGAGCAGCGACGAGCCTCCGCGCGAAATAAGTGGCAAGGTCTGGCCCGTTTCGGGGATTATATTAACCGTCACCATAATATGCAACAGCGCCTGCCCCGTAATAAGCAGAGCCACACCGAGCGACAACATCGCAGGGAACTTCTTCGGGCAGCGCTCAAAAATCTCTATCGCGCGGAAGAAAATCCACACATACAGCGCCACCAATATCATCGCAATGCCGATACCGTACTCCTCAACAAAAAATGCAAAGGCATAGTCACTCTCGGGGTGTGTCATCTCGACTCGCACAGCACTCTGGCCCGCACCACGCCCCAATATACCGCCATTGTAGATGGCAATCATCGAGCGCTCGGTGTCGCTCAAATCCTCGACGGGAATCTCCGTACGGTCAGTGGTCCACAACTCTATCCACGTCGAGATACGACCTCCTGCGGTATGGCTACGGCCCAAACCCAGCAACGCCACAAACGCTACGCCCACCAATGCCCACTGTATGACACGCCAAATCTCAATCCATCGCACGCGGCCAATAAACAACATAGCCAGCGACAAGGCAAAGGCCAGCACCGCAGACGATGTATGCGCTGGCAGAATAACGGCACACGTCAGCACTATAGGCGCAAAGATATAGAGTCCTCCGTCGCGCCATATACGCTTCTGCTTGGGGGTATTCCATCGCCAGAACATTACACTCGGCACAATCTGCATATCGCGTATTGTGCTTTGTCGCTTGGCGAGTTGGTTGGCCAGATACATTATCAGCGTTATCTTCAACATCTCGGAAGGTTGGAACTGGAAACCTGCAATCGATATCCAACGTGCTGCGCCATTGGTCGTTGCGCCTGTAAAATAGACCGCCGCCGTAAGGATTATCGAAACCCACCACAGCAGATTGGTCAGACGACGATAGGTCGTGCTGTTGATACGATGCACCACGAACAGAGCCACGACACATATACCCAGCAAGACAAGTTGCGAGCGCAAAAACTCAGCCGTCGTGATGGCCGAGCGGGGATTATAGGCCATCTTGGCCGTCGAGGAGTAGACCACAAGCACCGATATGGTCATAAGGGCAATGATGATAACCCACAACACGCGGTCACCACCAAACAGACGCTTCACCAAATCGGCAAAGCCGCCCTCGCGCAACATATCGCCCCTCACCGCTACATCGTCACCTGCGGCAATAGCCTCGCTGACTTCATCCTGCGAGGGCCTATGTGACGCCGAGCCTGCGCCTGCCGAGCCTTCGGCCTGCGTTGCATCCTCGCGCCTGACATAACGGCTGTAATCTACTTCTTGGTTATTCATATTGAATTATAAAATATACTCCTTTACCCACTGCTTGAACAACTCGCCTCGCTGCTCGTAGTTCTTGAACAAATCGAAACTTGCACAGGCTGGCGAGAGCAGCACCACATCGCCCGCTACGGCACGTTGCTTGGCCGCCTGCATAGCCTCATCGAGCGACGAGCAACTAACCACTTCGGGCACGACGTCGGTAAACTCGCGCACCAACTTCTCGTTATCCAAACCCATACAGATGAGCGCCTTGACCTTCTCGCGGGCAAACGCTTTGAGTGGCGAGTAGTCGTTACCCTTGTCTGTTCCGCCTGCAATCCAGATGGTCGGCTGCTTGACGCTCTCCAGCGCATACCATACCGAATCGACATTGGTTGCCTTCGAGTCGTTCACCCACTTCACTCCATCCTTTTCACCTGCGGGCTCAAGACGATGCTCGACAGGCGAGAAGTCGTAGATAGCCTGCTCGACCTTCTTCGGCTCGACACCTGCCGCCAGCGTAGCCAAAGCCGCCGCCATAGCGTTGTAGGCGTTGTGCAGGCCCTGAATCTTCATCTTCGAAGTCTCAATCCTGACGCTCTGCTTACCTACGCGGGCCGTAAACTCGCCATCGCCGAGCAGGAAGGCATCGCCTGCACCGCTGGCCACAGCCTCACGCGCCGCAAAGGGCAACTGGCGCATAGGCATAGGGTATTTGCCACTGAAAATCTCCTGCGCAATGACCTCATCGTCAGCCGAATAGATGAATGCCGAGCGTGAGTGCTGATTCTGCATAATGCGCATCTTCGAGTCAACATAGTTCTGGAAACAGTAGTCGTAGCGGTCCAAGTGGTCGGGGGTGATGTTCATCAGAACAGCCACATCGGCACGGAAGTCGTACATACCGTCCAACTGGAACGAACTCAACTCCAGCACATACCACTCACGGGGTGCGGTGGCCACCTGAAAAGCGAAACTCTCGCCTATGTTACCGCCCAAACCGACGTCACAACCCGCATCGCGCATAATCTTATAGATGAGCGAGGTCGTGGTGGTCTTGCCATTTGAGCCTGTGATACATACGGTCTTCGATTTACCCTTATAGCGATAAGCAAACTCCATCTCCGAGATTATGGGCACACCCTTCTCGCGCAGAGCCTTAACAACGGGGGCCTTCTCCGGTATGCCGGGCGATTTGATGACCTCGTCGGCTGCCAATATGCGCTCCATAGTGTGACCTCCCTGCTCGTAGGGAATCTGCCACTCGTCGAGAATCTTCGTATAACGCTCGCCGATAGTGCCAGCGTCGCTCAAAAAGGTATCGAAACCCTGCTGCTTGGCCAGCACCGCCGAGCCATAGCCGCTGATGCCGCCACCCAAAACAACTATCTTCTTCTGTTTCATCGCTATCGAAATTGTTTATCGTATCTTCAATGTTGCAAGTGTAACAGCGCAGAGCAGAATCGAGATGATGAAGAATCGCATAACAATCTTAGTCTCGAAGACGCCTTGCTTCTGATAATGGTGGTGCAGGGGCGACATAAGCAATATGCGTCGGCCCTCGCCATACTTACGTTTGGTATATTTGAAATAACCCACCTGCGTCATAACCGATACAGCCTCCGCCAAAAATATTCCGCACATCAACGGTAGCAGCAACTCCTTGCGTATGCAGAGCGCAAAGACGGCTATGATACCGCCAATGGCGAGCGAGCCTGTATCGCCCATAAAAATCTGCGCCGGGAACGAGTTGTACCACAAGAAGCCGAGCAACGCTCCCGTCATAGCAGCGGCAAAGACCACCAACTCCGACGAGTCGGGGATATACATTATATTAAGGTAGTCGGCATAGATTATATGGCCCGAAAGATATGCCAGCGTACCCAGCACCAGCACTATCGGCACCGAGACCGACGTAAGCAACCCATCCAGACCATCGGTTAAGTTGGCTCCATTCGACACCGCCGTCACCACAAAGATAGCCACCACGATATACAACAACCACGTAAGAGCATTGTTACCACCAACCAACCAGCCGTAATCGAACTCGTTGTCCTTGATAAAGGGGATAGTCGTCTTGGTTGTCTTCTGCGGTGTGGAGCCCATAACGGCCACCTGCGTCTTCTCGACTACGGCATAGCCTGCGTCGTTGATGTAGGTCGTCTCGCTGGGGGTATTTTCTTTCTCGCGGATTACAACCTCCTGAGAGAGACACATCACCGTACCTACGATGATACCCAAACCTACCTGACCCACAATCTTGAACTTACCCTTCAGGCCATCCTTATTGTGGCGGAAGGTCTTGATATAGTCATCCAAAAAACCGAGCGTACCGAGCCAAATGGTCGATACAATCATCAACTGAACATAGACATTATCCAATCGGCCAATGAGCAATATGGGCACCAAAACAGCCAACAGAATCAGCACACCACCCATTGTCGGAGTGCCTCGCTTCGAGAGTTGCCCCTCAAGGCCCAAATCGCGTATCTCCTCACCTATCTGGTGACGTTGCAACATACGGATAATCGGGCGACCAAAGAAGATGGTAATCAACAGAGCCAACACAATGGCTATGGCCGCACGAAACGATATGTATTGGAACATACCCGCACCGGGCAAATCGTATCGACTGTCTAAAAATCTAAAAAGAGAGTATAACATCGTTTATTTAAGTTTTTCGTGTGTGTTTTTATTTATATTGTTGTCCTTACCCCAAAAAGGCGAAGGCTGTGCGCAACTCCTCCCTATCGTCGAAGTGGTGTTTCTCGCGGCCTACAATCTGATAGGTCTCGTGGCCCTTGCCCGCAACGAGTATAATATCGCCCTTGCGAGCCATCATCACGGCTGTGCGAATCGCCTCGCGCCTATCGACAATGCGCAGAACTCTGCGCCCCGCCTCAACGCCCGCCATCATCTGCTCCAGAATGGCCTCAGGCGACTCGGTACGCGGATTATCCGACGTGAGGATAGCCACATCGCCATCACGTGAGGCTATGCGGCCCATCTCAGGACGCTTGGTCGCATCGCGGTCACCGCCGCAGCCGCACACCACGATTAATTGGCCTGCGCCACCTCTGATATCGTTAATCGTAGCAATGACCTTCTCCAAAGCATCGGGTGTATGGGCATAGTCGACAATGGCCGTCACGCCCTGCTCGGAGTGCAAAGGCTCGAAACGTCCGCTCACCGACTTCAGACCACTCATAGCCTGCAACACCTCGCCCTCATCGGCCCCCAGCAGCAACGCCGCACCATAGACCGAAAGCAGATTGTAGGCATTGAACCTGCCGAGGAACTTAACCCACAACTCATACTGCCCCATACGTAGCAACATACCGTCGAACAACATCTCCAGCACCTTGCAACGGAAGTCGGCCATCGTACGCAGTGAGTAGCGGCTCACCTGAGCGCGGCAGTTCTGCACCATCACCTCGCCATTGCGGTCATCGACATTAACCAATGCAAAGGCGCTCTTGTCCAATCCGTCAAAGAGCAATTTCTTGGCCCTGATATACTCGACAAAGGTGCCGTGATAGTCCAGATGGTCGTGCGAGAGGTTTGTGAAAATAGCGCCTCGGAACTTCAGACCTCTGACACGCTCCTGCACCAACGCGTGCGACGACACCTCCATAAAGCAGTAGTCGCAACCGGCATCGACCATCTCGCGCAACATAGCATTCAGGCGGATGGCATCGGGGGTGGTGTGGGTAGATTCAATCTCACGCTCGCCAACACGATAGACCACCGTTGAAATCAATCCCGCACGATAGCCCAGCGCACCAAACAAATCGCAGAGCAACGTAGCAACCGTAGTCTTGCCATTGGTACCCGTCACACCGACCAACTGCAACTGATGCGAGGGGTGGTCGTAAAAAGCGGCTGCCATATCGGCCATAGCCACATTGCTATCCTTGACAACAACATAACTCACTTTGTCGCTCACATTGCGCGGCAACTCCTCGCACACCACAACGGCGGCTCCCGCCTCAATGGCCTTGTCGATATATTGGTGGCCATCGGTCTGCGTACCTCTGACAGCAAAGAAGCAGTCGCCCGCCTCTATCTTGCGCGAATCGTACTGCAAGGCGTGTATCTCTACATCGGACGATGCCGTGAACGAGATAACCTCTGTGGAAGATAATATATTGCTTAATCGTTTCATCTATAATTTTTACTTCATTTATTTCATAAAATTAAGTCATTACGAGGAGGGCAACGCCCGACGTGGTAATATCATTTGCAACAAGTCGGCATCAGCACCGCCCATCCTAAAAGGTAGATTCCAATCATTTTCGCAAGCAAACTATTTTAGTATCAACACTGCCTACCGTGCGAAAATGTGGAATGACGTTTTTATAAAACATTTTTATTTTTTCTCTTTTCTCTATCTCAATGTCAAACTAACGGTCTGACCTACCTGAATCTTGCGTCCTGCGGGGATGCTCTGCTGACGAATCATTCCCTTGCCAGCAAAGTGTACGCGCAAGCCTCTGCTCTCCAACATATATATCGCATCGTTAAGGCCCATACCTACAACGTTGGGCATCAAGCCGTCATCCTCGATAGTTGTAATGTTTACGTTACGCAGTGTATCGGTCTGCGCACGCCCCCAGCCCTCACGGTCAGTAAACGATACTCTGGGCGAGAACTTGTCGGATACCCGACGCACCGAGGCTATGTTGCCGCCCTTGACAATCGGAGGATAGTGCTTCTCGTCAGAGGGCGTGAGTGTCTGATGCCAATCCTCATCACGATAGTAGATGTAATTGACAATATCGCGCTCGACAGGGCCTGCAAGACCTGCGCCATAGATTGTACCGCCACGTCCTGAACGGGTGAAGATTGAGGTCATAACCGTATATTTGGGGTTGTCGGCAGGGAAATAGACCACCATCGTACCCAGATAAAATCCGTCGCTGTATTTTATGCCGCTCTGCGCGAACTTGGCCGTACCCGTCTTACCCGCCACGCGGAACGATGTGGTGTCGCGGAAGTATTGCTTTGCCGTACCCGTACGGGCTGTCTCCTCCAGACACTCGCGCACGACCTTCATCGTCTCATCCGAGCAGATGCTCTCGACCAGCACACGCGGCGGGAATCTATCCACAACATTGTCGCCTCGGCGAATCTCCTTGATGAGTCGCGGCGCGACCATACATCCTCCGTTGGCTACGGCATTATAGAGCGTGAGGGTGTGGATAGGGGGCAACTCGATAGCATAGCCATAACCCATATTGGGCAGGCTATGGGCGCTCCACTTCTTCACATCCTGCTGATAGAGAGGTGTGGCCTCACCCAAATTCTCCAAACCTACGGGGCGGTCAATCCACAGATGGCTCAAGAAATCGACATATCGTTGCGGATTATCCTTATAATGCTGATAGATGGCCTCGGCAAAATAGACGTTTGACGACTGCGCCGTAGCCTCCTTCAAATCGATATCCTTGCCTATGTTGTGCGAGTCACGAATCTTGGGGCCTTTGGGGCCTCCGACAACAACCTGACGGCCTTCGTGGGTGTCGTAGCGCTGGGTGATGGGCATCTTGCAATCCTCGACCAACGCCAGCAGGGCCGCCAACTTGAATGTAGAACCCGGCTCCATACGGCGGCTCAAAGCATAGTTCTCCTTCTCGATATATACTCCGCTGCGCTCCTTCGTCTCGCCCAGATTGACCATAGCCAATATATCGCCCGTCGCAACCTCCATCACCACCGACGTACCCCAGATGGCATTCTGCGTCTGCAACTGACGGCGCAGGGCGGCATCGGCGGCGTGCTGGATATCGACATCGAGCGTGGTGACTATATCCAAGCCATCCTCGGCATCGACATTATCGCTGCTATGTACCACACTCGAAAAGCCCGGAGCAATACGCTGGCGCAACATACATCCGTTACGCCCCTCCAACGTCTCGCGGTAGATAGCCTCAATGCCATAATTACCCTTATCGCCCACAAGGCCGAGCGTACGACGGCCCAAATCGCCATAGGGATATACTCGCTGGTCGAGCGTCACCAGACGGTAGGTCATACCCAAGTTCCAATTCAGAATGGGATATTTCTTCAACTCCTGCCACTCGTTGTAATCCACCGCACGGGGAAGAATCTCTACAGGCGAGTGGTCGCGCAATGTATCGTAAATCTTGACGGTCTTGAATTGGTCGTTGCGGATGGCATCCCATATACGGTCAAACCACCCCTCGCTGCGAAGCACATTGCTATCCTTGCGATAGACCAGACGATAGTGCTCTTGGTGACGCTTGAGCATCAAATCGCGATACGAGGCCGACGTGCCACCAAAGAATTGCGACAATCGTTTCGACAATGTATCGGCCTGCTTGCGGAATATCTCCAACGAGTCGAAGCCCTCGCTAGCCATATCGAAATCGACTCTGTAACGCAGAATAGAGGTCGCCAACGGCTCACCGTCACGCGCCAAGATAGAGCCACGACGCGCATAGACCGAATCGGCAATGAAGATGCGCTCCTCCAGACGCGCAGCGTTGTGAGCAACCTCCGCGCTGAAGAACGACACCCATATCAAACGGGCCAAAACGCACATACCGATAAGAATGAAGCACCAATGGAGCGCCTTCACCCTATCGAACATCTCTTCGCGTACGTCTACTTCTCGTTTCTGCTTTGCCATACGGCTGATAAATTTTATTAATTAAACCTCCCTTTAATTCCTCCTCTAAGGTAGAGGAGGTGGCACACCGCAGGTGTGGCGGAGGAGTCTGCAACATAATCTCCTTTCTCAAATTAATCCACTTCGTGTCTTTTTCACCTTTTTAGCCGTAAAAAGGTGAGAAAAAAGCGGCGCGGTGATAAATTTTAGGGGCTAACCGAATAAATTTCCTAAAACGGATGCATTCGCACTTTTACTACGTGAAAAGGTCTCCGTTTTTTAACGGAAATTTCTCCGCTTATCCTTTT
>JAFQCA010000007.1 GCA_017399485.1 Alistipes sp. | reverse complement strand
CAGTTGGTAGAGCACAACCTTGCCAAGGTTGGGGTCGCGAGTTCGAGTCTCGTTTTCCGCTCTAAAAATCAAGCAGTTACAGAAATGCGACTGCTTTTTTATTTATCATTAAACTCGAACGAGCGGCCCCAAATTCCCCCTGCCAGGAGAGGGGGGGGGTATCCAATAGCAAATTGACCAAACGACAAAAAGCCTCTCCAAAACACCGTTTCGGAGAGGTTGCATTATTTTATATCTATAACAATAAAGGATTATCCGTTTTAATTTAATATTGTGGTGTCATTACCAGAACTTATTTTAGAGATTCCATTCATCACTCACTCTCGGTTCGTGATGTGGAATGACGCAATAATAAATACAACACTAATATATATAAAAATACGAAAAAAACTTGCAATTATGGACGGAGACCACTACCGCCTTGCAATGTAATGGTTTCGCCCGTAACATATTCGGCATCGTCGGATGCAAGAAACACGCACACGCGACCAATATCGCCTTTCGGGTCGGCAAAGTGGCCTAACGGAATACCTTGAATAGTTTTTTCATAGAGTTCGGGGAAGTTCTCCTTCCACTGCTGTAGGCTCTCGGTCATAGCAAGAGGGCAGATAACATTAACCCTAACACCATCGGGGCCCCACTCGGCAGCAGCCACACGCGACATACCTCGAATACCCTCCTTGGCTGCAGCATACGACGCCTGGCCCAACTTACCGAACAAACCTGCGCCCGACGCAAAGTTAATGACAGAGCCTCGTGTTGCCTTCAAGTAGGGGAAGCACTCGCGCATATAGAAGAACGCAGCATACAGACCTGAATAGATAGCAAGGTCAAAATCCTCTTTGGTATGCTCAACAAGCGGCATACCAGACTTAGATACTTGGGCATTATTTACCAAAGTATTGATTTTGCCGAACTTTTCGATTGTCTTTGCTACAACCATTTTGATAGCCTCCTCGTTGGCCCCATCGGCTACCAAAGGCAACACCTCAATGCCATATTTCGCTTCCAACTTTTCCTTGGCGGCAATAAGACGCGACTCAGTTCTACCCGTAATAACCAAATTTGAGCCCTCCTCGGCAAAAGCCTCTGCCAAACCGAATCCAATACCTTTACCGCCACCCGTAATCAGGGTAACATTACCATTTAATCGTTTCATAATTATTCCGTTTTAGTAATTATCTCGAATGGTGCCACAATGAAATATTATGCACATTTATGCACCAAAATTAATAATTTTATGGTGTAAATTATCATACCGAGAAGAAAATATGCAATAAAAATACAAAAATCTTATAAAGGCACGACAAATTGCAACTTTTGTTGGGGTACTAATCATAGTTTATGAAGGTTATCTTACCACTTTACAAATAAATAGCCCATCCAACCTCTCGGTTAGACGGGCTACGCTTTTTACTTACTATATTTACCGCTATTATTTTGCAACCTTCACACAGAACATCTTCTGCTGATTGCGGATAAGCAATTTACCATCCGACAACGCGATAGGCGCCCAATTGCTGCTACGGCCCATCATACCGCGTCCCATCTGACCACCCTGTGGTGCATCGCCTGTCTGTGCGGGTGCCAACAAATCGGCCTTAGCCAGAGGTTTGAAGCCTGTTGGGTCGGGCTGAATAAGATAGAGCGAATTCAATCCATCGGTGGCCAAAATAAGACCATCGGCAAGAATCATACTACCCTTATCGAAGTTCGGCTCGCGTTTGGTCTTCCACATAATATTACCGTCGATATCCATACAGCAAAGACCATCGCGACGATTGTTGGTACCATACTGTGCATAAAAATAACCATCGTGGAACAATGCAGGTTTGGTCTGGTCACCGAACTCGACAGTGGTGTACAACTCTTTAGCAATATACTTACCATCATCACCCTTCTCGACCTGAATCATAGTAGCACCACGCTCATAGCCACCAACAATAAGGAGTTTATTATCGCCTGCATCAGTTGCATTAGAACAAGAGATATGGCACTCCCAATTATCATAGCGCCACAATATCTCACCGTTTGTGGGATTCAAGCCTATAACTTTACCCTTTTGAGGTTGCTTATCGCGGTGACCGAAAGGATTGGTCGATGAAATAACGATACATAGATGGTCCTCGCCGTCAATCTTTACGATATTGGGACTTGTATATGACTCATCACCCAAAGAGGGAGTCTTCCAGATAACCTCTCCATTCTTTTTATTATACGCTACAAGACCCGCCTCAGGGGCACCTGAAAGCACAATCAGCATATCGCCATAGATGAGCGGACACTGCGAAATAGCCCAAATAGGCAATTTATCACCACCATACTCAGTCCAAAAGTTTTTGTTCCATACAACCTTGCCGCTCTTGGTCTCATAGCAGTACAAATCACCATTATGACCTGCCGAATATACATATTTACCCTCTACGATAGGCACACTACGCGAGCCGGGATACATCACATTACCCGCAGATGGATATTCGTGACGCCACAACTCTTTACCTGAATCCATATCGAAGCAACGCATAATTTCAATGCCTTTTTCGCCATCACGGTCAAGCAGATATGCCTTACCATCTTCGATAACGGGGCCACCGTAACCGATACCTACATCAACACTCCACAAAACCTCAGGGCCTTCTGCGGGCCACTCACGGAGCAAATTCTTTTGCGGAGACTTACTATCACGAGTCGGACCCAAATACTGAGGCCAATCCTGCGCTACGGCTACCATAGTAGCAGTGAGGAACATAATTGAAATTGATAGTTTCTTAATCATAACTTAAAGTGTTTGTTTAATGAATTATAATTTAGTTTATTTTACAAGCACAATATCTTCTATACAAAATTAGATTTTTCTACCTCTATTTTTACACCACGACGCGCTAAAAAGAAAAAGTAGGGTATGAAAACGAAAAAACAAGATTTTAAGAAACAACACACAATCTTTAAGGAACAATATGCATCAATAGACACAGCCAAGAAAAGTTATATTTCGCGTTCAGGGGTCATTTTTTCTTTTTCGGCAACAAATAGTTTCATAATTGGGAAAAATTTATTTTTTTTGTATTGTGAAAATATTTCAACAACCCCAAGACAGCACAAACTACTTAAGATTATGGCATCTCTGAACATTATAAAAGATAAGACTTGGTTAGTAGCGCTGGTGTGCACTCTCTTTGTTACATACCCAAACGTTGCGTGGTTTTTCTGTGGAATGTTGTATGATTCAACATATATGTTGGTCAATTTCATATGCCTATTTGCATTTAGGCTCATATTTGTCTGGGCTACATTCCTATTTCTAATCAAACAAAGCCTAAAAGCAAAAAATATCAATCTTGGCAAGAGCCTGATTGTAAATTTTGTTGCGAGTATGCTTTTTTTTGGAGTTTTTTGGGTTGCGCGTATGCCATTCAAGACTTTTGAGGCTATTAGTATACCCATATTCCAATTCCTGGTGGTCGGACTATTATCGGCAATGATAGGGCATATCTACAAATTATACATTAGCCAAAGAGAAAAGGACAAGGAGATTGAGCGCCTGCATATTGAAAATCTGCAAAGCCGATGCGATGCTCTGTCAAACCAGATAAATCCTCATTTCTTCTTCAATTCGCTCAACGGAATAGTATCGTTAATAAGAGCTAACGACAACAACCGAACTTTGACATACGTTGATAAGTTATCCGACATATTTCGCTATACACTCCGAAGTGACAGAAAAACCATTGTTCCGCTTAAGGAGGAGTTGCAATTTGTCAATGCCTTCAGCCACGTGATGCAGGTACGTTTTGCCAATAAGTTGGAGTTTAACATAATGGTTGATGATGCAAAATTAGATTTGAATATTCCCGTACTTTCGCTATTGCCGTTATTGGAGAATGTCACCGTACACAACACGATTGACAGCGAACATAAAATGGTGGTCAGCATTGTGCTTAACGATAAAAACGAGTTGGTAATAAGCAATCCTATATATCCCAAACTCACACCTCCAGAGACCAACGGCACGGGATTGACCAATCTGGAGAACAGATTCCGACTAATGATGAACAAGGAGATAAGGGTTACAATGACCGAAGAGATGTTTACGGTCTATTTACCATTAAAGTAGAGGCTATATGAGAGTTTTAATAGTTGAGGATGAGACCACGGCGCAGGAGAACCTGCGGGAGATGTTGCACGAATATGACTCTCGGATAGAGATTTTAGGCATCACCGAAGGTGTGAAGCAGACCATAAATTGGTTGGAGAAGAGCGAACAGCCCGACCTGATATTTATGGATATACACCTTTCGGATGGCTCGGCGTTTACCATATTTGATATGATAAACATACAGACGCCTATAATATTCACAACCGCATACGACCAATATGCCATCGATGCGTTTAAGGTGAACAGCATAGACTACCTGCTGAAACCAATTAAGCAGGAGCGGCTGAAGGAGGCGCTGGATAAGTTCAAGAGATTGACCTCAAACGACATATCACTCTATATGCAGCAGATACTAAAATTGAGGCCAAAACAGACATACAAAGAGCGTTTATTGATTCCGATAAAGGATAAACTGATGCCGATAACTTTAAGCGAGGTATCGTGCTTTTATGTTGCCGAAAAAGCGACGAACATTTATATGCAAAACGGCGAGGTGTATCCATACGTCAAGTCATTGGAGCAGATTGCCGCGATGCTAGACCCGAATAAATTTATACGTGCCAACAAACAATACATACTCTCGCGCAACAGCATACAAGAGATTACAATATGGTTTGACAGCCGATTGCGCATAACGTTAAATGTACCGACACCTGAATATATATTCATCAGTAAAAACAAGGCTTCGGAATTTAAGGCTTGGTTTACAAATGAGATTTTATAAATGCAACAAACAGGTTACGAAAAACTATTAACTGCAGAGAATAACGAAATAATATGAGCCAACAAAATATTGTCATTTGCGCTTGTGCATCACGAAGTTTTATAAGCAAAGTGCAAGTTGCAGAACTTGTTGCCACATTGCAACAAGCGGGCTACAATGTTACCATTGAAGCCGACCTGTGCGAAACTGCCGAGACCGACCCTGCGCGTATGCGCGAGTTGGTCGCTGGCAACATAATAATGGGTTGTTATACGCGCGCGTTACGCGCGTTAGCCGATAGGGCTGATTGCGCGGCTGCAAAAAACATCAACATTAGAGGTCGCAGAGTAGAGCAGGTATTAAAAGAGTTGAATCTGGATGACGCGATGGACCACGACGAGGAGTGGCAGGCTCGACGCGATGCTGCTCTTGCGGAAATTAACGCCTTTGCGGTGAAGGTTGCAACCGATGCGTGGTACCCCATATTGGATTATGAGAGATGCGTTGATTGTGGCAAGTGTCACGATTTCTGCCTTTTTGGAGTTTACTCTATTGAGGATGGCAAGGTCAAGGTGGCGCAACCGCAAAATTGCAAGAACAACTGCCCGGCCTGTTCACGTGTTTGTCCTGCAGAGGCGGTAATCTTCCCAAAATATGAACGTTCTCCAATCAACGGAGGTTCGGCAAGTGAAGAGGGGGTTATAATGCTCGATATGGACACTATGTATGCCGACGCTTTAAGGGCGCGATTGGAACAACGTCGTGCAAGTGTTATGCTGTTTAAGGATAAGAAATAATGACTACCAAAGAGATAACAACACTAAGTAAAAATTTGTGGCGTATAGCCCGTAACTCTACTCCTAAAGGGTTATGGAAAATACTCTACAACTTCTGTTGGCGCAACTATCGCAATATGGCCGATTTTGAGCGTCGCCAAGCAAAAGGAGAGCCGTTCTTTCCTGCGTTTGTGATGATATCGGTGACGGAGAAATGCAACCTATGCTGTTCAGGTTGTTGGGTCTCGGCTAATGGCCGCAAACAGTTGAGCGTAGAACAACTAAACGGCATTATAGAGCAAAGCAAGGCTCAAGGCTCTTATTTCTTTGGCATTTTAGGGGGCGAGCCTTTGATGTACAAAGGGCTATGGGATGTCCTGGAACGACATTCTGATTGTTATTTCCAACTTTTCACCAACGCAACACTCATCACCGACGACATAGCCGAGCGTATGCGCCGTCTGGGTAACATTACGCCACTAATCAGTATCGAAGGTTTGAAGGAGGAGAGCGATGCAAGACGAGGTAAGGACAATGTTTACGAGCGTACACTCGCCGGCTTGAGAGCGTGCCGCAAGGCGAAATTAATATTCGGAGTCTCAGCCAGCATTGGGCGTAGCAATTACGACGAGTTGGTGAGTCGCAAGCATATTGAGGATATGGCTCGTGAAGGGGCTGCATATTTGTGGTACTATATCTATCGTCCTGTAGGCAAGAACCCGATTACGGAAAACGCCTTGAGCAAAGAGCAGATACGCTCATTTAGAGTCTTTCTGAATGAGCAGAGAGTTGACGCCCCGCTATTTATAATCGACACCTATTGGGATGATAAAGGTCGCGCAATGTGCCCCGCAGCAACGGGTATGAGCCACCACATATCGCCAGCAGGTGCTGTCGAATTCTGCCCTCCGTTGCAGATGGCCAAAGAGTTCATCAATGCAGATGCATCAAACCTTACAGATATTTTCCACAACTCAGAGTTTTTGGCTTCGCTAAGAAAAATGACAGCCGAGACATCACGAGGATGCATTCTGTTGGAGAATCCGCAAAAAATGTTGCAGTTCCTGCAAGAATGGAACGCCATAGACTCTACATCGCGAGGAACGGTTGCCGAAGAGTATGCCGCAATGCGCGTTGTCGCCGGACACGATATGCAGGGCGAGGAGATTGAAGAGAAGAGTTCGATTTATAGAATGTTGAAAAAGCGCTACTTCTTCGGATTTGGTGCTTACGGTTAATTGCAATGAGTAAGAAAGAGTACAACATACCCCAAACATTAACGCAGCGTATGGCTCTGCGCGAGGCTATAAAAGAGTTTGTAGCGCGCAAAGAGTATTGTCCGCCCATATCGTTAAAGCGACTCAAAGAAGCCGCCATAGAACTCATCAACGAGCAGGGTAGCGACCTTTCGTATGCGGAGTGGATAATGGTGGAGTTACACAATAGAGTGTGGCTTAATGTCGTTGCCGCCATTCCGTATGAAAGACGCATATTGATGCTGCCGCAATGTTTGAAGAGTTCGTCACAATGCGAGGCCGATATCGACGAAATCGGATTGCTATGTCACCGCTGCGGATGCTGTATGATTCCAACGATTGAGGAGAGGGCTGCGGAGTTAGGTATAATGAGCATCGTGGCAGAGGGTTTTACCTCGGCAATAACTCTCATCCGCAACAATGTTGTCGATGCCGTTATTGGAGTGAGTTGCTTGGACTCTTTGGAGAAGGCTTTTCCGTTATTGATTGAGAATGCAGTTGCAGGAATTGCCGTTCCGCTAAATCGAGCAGGATGCAAAGATACCGATGTGGATAAGGAGTATTTGATGGAATTATTGCAAATCGCAGCCGACCATCGTACCGAATTAGACTACAACTTTGTCAAACAGAACATCGATAATTGGTTTGAGCGTGACAACTTGAAAAAACACTTTTCGACACAGGCCTGTCAGGCCTCGGACATAGCCTTAGATTGGCTGGCTGATGATGGTAAGAGATTGCGTCCATACCTATTTGCCGCAACACTTGCTGCACTGACCGAGAAGAGAGAGTTCTCGCAACGCGATGAGATGGTTGCCATAGCCATAGAGTGTTTCCACAAGGCATCGCTCATACACGACGATATCGAAGACAATGATGCAAGCCGTTATGGTAAGCCAACCGTTGCTTCGCGTTATGGAAATGATGTGGCCATAAATGTAGGAGATTTGCTTTTGGGCGAGGGTTATCGTCTTTTGGCGAAGAGTGGGCAAGCCGAATTAATAAGCATTATATCGGAGGCGCACATCACTCTATGCAAGGGGCAAGGAATGGAGTTGGAGTGGAACAACAACAGACGCCATATTGATATGGATTTCGCCATCGAGATATTCAAATTAAAAACCGCTCCAGCATTTGAGGTGTCGCTGGTGTTGGGTATGTTATGTGCCGAAGCCGATGAAAAGATGGCAGAGTCGTTAAAGGCATACTCTGTGGCTTTAGGCATAGCATTCCAATTAAAGGATGATTTGGATGATTTCGAGGGTGAGCAGCCGATAGAATTACGTCCTTCGGCAATATTTGCTCATTTTTGCGAGAATTGCGACGAGCAGATGATAGAGGAGATAATTGCAAGTAACGACGTGAAGACTCTCTTGCACAGTCCGACCTACGAGCCATACCTGAAACAGGCGACGGCACGAGTAGAACAGATGGTGGAGGAGTATCGCGACAAAGCGCTGGAGACATTGGAGGTAATTACGAACATAGAACTAAAGAGATTGTTGTATAGGATACTCAGCAAGGCGTTAAAATAGACAATCAAAATATGACAGATAGCATTACCATAAAACTACTAAAAACTCTGCAACTCGGATATGATGCACTCGGCGAGCAAGCAAAGCAACTGATGGCCGATTTCATCATCTCCCAGCGTTCCGCAGATGGCGGCTTTGTAAACAAACAGGGCGAGTCCGATTTATACTATACGGCATTCGGAACGCTATTGCAATATATCTTCAATATCAAGTTTAACATTGAAGGGTTAAAAAACTATCTCGACCAGATTGACGCCGAAGAGTTGGATTTAATACACTACGCTGCCTATATGCGCTGCGGATTATTGGCGTCAATTGCAGAAAAGTCAAAGTTGGGTGCAGCATTGAAGATTTTAAGTCGCAAAGAGATAAGAGAGCAGCAGTCGTTCGATGTATGGCCCAACAACGACAAAGACTCACCATATAGCAAATTTATATGGCACTCGCTTTTGGAGGATACAAACAATCATAAGGGCAATGATAGTAAAACCATTGCCGCATTGGAAGAATACACCGTTCCAAGCGGAGGATTCTCGAATATGAAGGGGCAAACAATAGCCAGCACCAATGCCACATCAGCCGCACTGATGGTTATGGGGCAAATCGACGGCTACAACAAAGATTCGCAGGGCATTGCTTACTTGCTAAAATCGCAACTTCCGTCGGGTGGTTTCAAGGCCGCCGACAACACCCATATGCCCGACTTGTTATCAACGGCTACAGCACTCTTTACGTTGAGGTGTTATGGTGTGCAACCTCGTTACTCGGCACAAGAGTTTATCGAGGCACACTGGCTGAATAACGGAGGCTTTGGGGCTACAATACTTGACAGCAGCAGCGATGTAGAGTATCTTTTTTATGGTTTATTGGCATTAGGAACACTATGACAACAGAGAAATTAGATAATATAATAGCCGACGTAACACAACGCATAAAGGCTTTACGACCAAAGGATGGCGGTATATGGCGCGGAGAGTTATCTTCGAGTGCTATATCGACATCGGTTTCGATATTTGCATTACAAAAGATTGATGCGGCCAAATATTCCGAATATATTGAGCGCGGAGCCGAATGGTTGCTATCGACGATGCAGGACGACGGGTCGTGGGGCGACACGGTGGAGAGCCCATCAAATATGACGGCCACGTTGCTATCGTTCGCATCATTATATGCCGTAGGGAAGGCTCCCGACATAACAAAACAATATATCATCGAGCATTTAGGCGGCATAGATGACAAGATTCTGGTAAAGGGAGTCTTGGACTATTACGGAACAGATTTAACGTTCTCGGTGCCAATCTTGGTGATGTGCGCATTGGCAGGCATCATAAAAGATTGGGACAAAATCCCCCAATTCCCGTTTGAATTGACCATCCTGCCACAACGACTGTTTAAGTTCTTGCAACTGCCTGTGGTGAGTTATGCTATTCCTGCATTGATAGCAGTCGGCATTGTGCGTTTTAGACGCGGAAAGCAGAATATTTTATCACCTTTACGCAAACTATTCATACCAAAATGTTTAGAGGTGCTGACCTCCCTACAACCTCACAATGGTGGTTTCCTGGAGGCTGCACCGCTGACCGCATTTGTAAGTATGTGTATGAGTGAGGCAGGAGAGCGAGAGCACATTGTAACGCAACGTGCTGCACAATTCCTGACCGACACCGTTCGTGCCGACGGCTCGTGGAGCATCGACACCGATTTAGCGTGCTGGGTGACATCATTGGCGGCTAAGGCATTGGGCGATGATATTGAGGACAAAGAGCAACTTGCAACAACTATACGCAAAAATGCCTTTACTTATCGCCACAATTTTACAGGTGCGCAAGCGGGCGATTGGGCGTGGAGCGACCTACCCGGAGCAGTACCCGATGCTGACGACACATCTGGAGCATTGGTAGCATTATATCATTTGACCGATGGCAAATACTACGACGAGATAGGCGGAGGAATTGAGTGGCTAATGGCTCTGCAAAACAACGACGGCGGTATGCCTACATTCTGCAAAGGATGGGGCAAGTTGCCATTTGACCGCAGTTGTGGCGACATCTCGGCACACGCGCTTCTGGCTATGGAGTTGTGGTATGACGTATTGCCTACGAAGATGCAACCGAGATGCCAACGCAGCATTAAACGTCTAATCAAGTGGATGCTGCGTTCGCAATCAGACGAAGGTGCGTGGAATCCGTTATGGTTTGGCGACCAAGATGCGCCCAAAGAGTTATCTCCCGTTTACGGAACGGCTACGGCTGTCGAATATCTCACATCATCAAAGAGCGAGCAGGCACACTCGATGGCTCGTCGTGGAGCGGAGTATTTGGCTAAAGTACAAAATACGGACGGAGGCTGGGGTGGCCAAAAGGGTGTAAAGTCAAAAGTAACTCTTACGGCACGAGCATTGGCGGCATTGGCATCAACAAGCAGAGATGAATATCGTGATGCTATCGAGCGCGGATTTAATTATATTTACCAGATATGGGAACAAGGTGAACTAACTCGCAGAGAACCTATAGGATTATACTTCTCGAGATTATGGTATTCCGAAGAGATGTATAATCTGACATTTACACTAAACGCATTGAAAAAATTGAAAACAACAATACAGTGAAAGCAAGAAGATTGACATACATAGCCGTAGCGACTGCTATTCTATACGTAATTTTGATTGTTGCGTGGCATTTGTATTCACCCTCAAGCAAAGAGTTGGCATTACAGAATCCCGGAGCAGACAATCGCCCTGAGGGGTTAGCGCGTAAGACCGACGATGTGGTGATAGGAGAGTATTTTATGTTATACGATGAGGCTTTCGCCTCCGACCTCAAAGGTGTATGGAGCGGATTTCGTGGCGCAGATTATACCAATATCGTAAGCGATGGCAGCCCAATTTTGACCGATGAGTTTCCCGAGCAGTGGAGTTTCACTACGGGTGAAGGTCACGCTGCTGCCGCCATATACAATGGCCGAGTCTATGTATTGGATTACGACGAATCGCTCAACTCCGATGCTCTACGCTGCTTCTCTTTAGAAACGGGCAAAGAGATTTGGCGCCGATGGTATCGCGTACCTATGAAACGCAACCACGGCTTTTCGCGAACCATACCCGTCGTTGGCGAGGGATATATTATTACAGTAGGGCCACAAGGTCACGTTATGTGTTGCGACCCCATAAGCGGAGAGATGAAGTGGTCGTTAGATATGCAGAAGGAGTTCGGCTCGGAGATTCCATTCTGGTACACAGGGCAATGTCCTTGTGTTGATGAGGGGATTGTTGTTTTGGCCCCCGCTGGTGAGAGTGTATTGATGATAGGCCTCGATTGCCAGACGGGAGAGGTTGTTTGGCAGACTCCTAACGATATTAAATACAAAATGTCGCACTCGTCAATTATCCCGATGACCTTAAATGGCACAAAGACTTATGTCTATGCAGGAGTAGGAGGTGTTTGTGGTGTAGCAGCGACAAAAGGCCAGCAGGGTAAATTGTTATGGCATACCGAGAAGTGGCAGCCTTCGGTTATCGCGCCATCACCCGTAAAGATAGCCGAGAATAGGATTTTGATGGTTGCCGGCTATGGTTCAGGTGGAGCATTGATTGAAGTAAACGGCGCAACTGCCAATGTCGTTGAGCAATACAAAGCCGACAAAGGTCTATCGTGCGAACAGCAGACACCTATCCTCTACAAAGGTTTGATTTACACCATAGCGCCTAAGGATGGTGGTAGCATACGTGGCAGATTGGCATCTTATACGCCATCAAACTTGCATACACCTGTGTGGAGTTCCGCAGCAGACGAGCGTTTTGGTTTAGGCCCTTATATCTTTATTGACAATAATCTGTTTATATTTAAGGATGATGGCGAATTGTATGTTTATGATATGCAGGGCACACAACCTAAACTTCTTCGCAAACAACGCATAATGGAGGGAGCCGACGCTTGGGGCCCGATGGCTTATGCCGATGGCAGACTGATTTTGCGCGATGCACACACTGTAAAATGTATAAAAATAAAATAATATGGCAGAGAGAGAGAATGAAAAAAAGATGTCGCGAGAGAAGTTTTTTCGCATCGGAGGCTCTTCTATAGCAGGATTAGCCATATTGGGCGTGGCCGGCAATAATATCTACAAGATGATAGCAAAGCCCGAAAAATTGTTCTACAATGAGCAGCCGCAGGGTGTGGCTAAAGTAAAGGCATTGCCCTCACCATATCGCAAAGTCGGTGCATTTAACGCTCAAGGGGCAATTTGCGCCTTTGATGTTGCGGGCGAACAGATATTTGCCGCTACAAACGAGAGTCTTTACATCTACGATATGAGTGGTAAGCAACAGAGTAAATTGAGCATAGGGCGTATCGTGCGCGATATAGCGGTATATAATGGTGAAATATACATACTATATCCCACAAAAATTGAGGTAAGGTCTCTGCAAGGAGCACCCGCAAGAGAGTGGGAGGCTTGTAGTGACGAGTCTGACTATTGCTCAATGACGGTTTTCGAAGGAGGAGTATTCGTCACCGATGCTCACAACAAAAACATCTGCCAATATACATTGGATGGTGGTTTCAAACGATTCATCAATAGTCCTGACGAGTTTATTGTGCCGAGTTATTCGTTTGGTATTACCAACTTCGACGGCAAGGTTTATTGTTCAAATCCCGGACGACACAAAGTAGAGTGTTACAACACCGATGGAGAGTTTCTCTCATCGTTTGGAGAGAGCGGTGTAGGACAAGGAGAGTTTGGCGGTTGTTGCAATCCTGTACATCTAACCACAACGGCGTCGGGAGATATAATAACATCGGAGAAGGGTATCCCTCGAATATGTTGTTATGGTCGTGATGGCAAATTCCACGCAACGCTGCTCGACAAAGATGCTCTCGGCTACGGAACAACAGCCCGCGAGGTGAGAATCAACGGACGTGAATTATATGTAGTTCACGGAAATACAATCTCGACATTCATTTATGATGAACAATTTGCAGCCAACACCGCTTGTGCAGATTGCAAGGAGGATTGTCCGTTGCGTAGAAACACCAATATTTAACATAGTCGTAAGATATGGAAGAGAAAAAGAATAAAAACATAAATAACCCGATACGCCGTAAAGAGTTTCTGCAGATGTGCGGAAGCGTGATAGCAGGCGGCACTGTATTGGCGGCAGGAGCGAAACTTGCGACCAAAACAAAGGTAAAGGAATCGGATGTATTCTGGCAGATTGACCCTGCACGATGCACACAATGCGGACGATGCGAAACAGATTGTGTATTGCCCGTATCGGCGGTTAAGTGTATTCACGCCAATAGGGTGTGTGGCTACTGCGATTTGTGCGGTGGTTATTACCGTTCCAATGTTAAAGAACTCAATACTGCGGCTGAAAATATGATGTGTCCGACAGGTGCCATCGAACGAAAATTTATCGAAGACCCATATTTTGAATACACCATCAACGAAGATTTATGTACGGGTTGCGGCAAGTGCGTGAAGGGTTGTACATCATTTGGAAATGGTTCGCTCTACCTGCAAATCAAGCAGGATATATGTGTTAATTGTAACGAGTGTCAAATTGCACAGGTATGTGTATCAGACGCCATAAGTCGCGTAGACTATGCTACGGCATACAAACTTAAAGAGTAAAGAGATGAAGAGATTTTTCGCTACGATATTGACGGCGACGGCAGCAATCGGCGCAAAGGCCCAGAATCGTTTCCCAAAGCCTGATTTTGAGTCGGGATATGAATATCCCGATTTGCAATATGCCGTACCCAATGAGTTAATGTGGGATGTGCTTGACGTCGTATTATTGCTGGCTCTGCTCATTTCGGCAGCGTGGGCTATCACTCGACGCCGCAAACCGATGATATGGATTAGCCTCATATCAGTTCTATATTTCGGATTCTTCCGCGAAGGTTGTGTATGCAGCGTAGGCTCGATACAGAATATTGTATTGGCTATGGTAGATGAAACTTATCATCTGCCTTGGGTGGTATTGTGTTTCTTTCTGTTGCCTATAATATTTGCCTTCTTATTTGGCCGAGTATTCTGCGCGGGAGTTTGCCCAATGGGAGCCTTGCAAGAGTTGGTGAATGTAAAAAATGGCCGCATAAGCAAGCCTATCACTATGGTGCTGGGGCTTTTGCCGTGGCTATATCTGGCATTGACAATTCTCTATGCCGCTACACGTAGCCGCTTTATTGTCTGCCAATTCGACCCATTTATTGGAATTTTCAGGTTAGGTGGCGACATCGAATTGCTGGCATTTGGTATATTGTTATTGATAATTTCGGTATTTACGGGGCGACCATTCTGTCGTTTCCTATGCCCCTATGGAGCATTATTGAGTCTATTCTCATCGGTTGCCGTAAAACGAATCAAAATTACCGACAAGAAATGTATCAACTGTGATTTGTGTTATAGTTCTTGCCCCGTAGATGCTATACAGCCCCCTTATGCCAATACTCCACAAGAGGAGCGCAAGGAGGGTGTAAAGAGAATTTTGGGCTACGCTTTGCTTATGCCATTATTGATTGTGGCGGGTGCAATGTTGATGCGTATGTCGTCAGACGTAATGAGTCGTGCACATAAAGAGGTAAGACTCTACGACTTGGTTACGGCATACGAGGCTGAGGAGAATCCCGAAATCATACCATTGGAGGTTGAGGCATTTTATATGAGAGGTCGCACAATGGAAGAGTTGCAGGCTTCAGCAGAAAAGGCACAAGCCGATTATCGCTTATATTCTACGTGGATAGGCGCGATGATGGGTCTGGTATTGGCGATAGCATTAATTCGTTTCTCGGTTAAGCGACGCCGCGAGACTTATGAAATTGACCAAGCGGCGTGTGTTGCTTGCGGACAATGTTTCAGTTATTGTCCGCAAAACAAAGTTGGAGATAGCAAAAATTAAGAGAAGAAAATACTGAATATATGAAAAAAGATATTTACAGAACTATTGCTATCGTAACGGGCATTTTTATGCTCACCGTTACGATTATGCTTACGACTAACTATTTTCAGGTGCGTAACATATCGCCACTGCAGACTGAGGTGATGGAGACGCTTAAGAGCCTTAACGAGACCTACGGTGATAATACAACTTTGCAGGAGCAGATTCGCCAATTGGATTTATTGGCACGCAAGGCCTATTTCGTTCAGGAGGAGCATCAAAAGATGGGAGTCTATCTGTTGATTGCAATGTCGATAGTATTCATCGTTTGCATAAGAGGCTACTATGCCGATGTAAAGCATATTGCACCCAAGCAGATTGACGTCTTCGACGAGTGGCTTATACAGAGCCGTTCACGAAAATATATCCGTATCCTGACAGGTGCATTGGCTGCAATAGCGTTATTTATAATCATTGATGCTAATCGTAAAGATTCCGGCTCTACGGATGCAGATGCCGTAGCCGACGAGGTGGCATTGGCCGAGCAGGCAGAAGCCACGACCTCAGAGGTATCATCAGGGCAACCCTCAGAATCTGAGACATTGACAGTCGTAACGCCTTCCGAGACTCCAAATGAGGATACTGCATCTGCCACAGAAACACCTATTGAGCCACAAAAGGTTGTTGGACAGAGTGAGGAAACCGCACCTGAGTCTACCACAACATCAACAGAGGCAACAACAAACAGTGCCGACAATGTGCCGACCACCGAACCTGCAAAACCCGCAGAGGCATCACCTGCAACGCCTAATGATGCCTCTGCGTCTGCTACGGCACCCTCTGCCACACAACAAAGAGTTAATCACCAAATGTTTAGAGGACGTAACTCTAACGGACACTCTTCTGCCAAGAGCATTCCGTCGAAGTGGGATTTGGCATCGGGAGGCTCAATCAAGTGGAAAGAGGCTTTGTCATCAAAGCAGGGTTTCTCATCTCCAATCGTACATAATAACCGCATATTCTTCACAGGCGGAGATGCCTCTTCTCGTGAGATATATTGTCACGACCTCGCTTCGGGCAAGCAATTATGGTCGCTGAAGGCCGACAACATTGCAGGCTCTCCCGCAACACCTCCACAGGTAGCGGGCAACACAGGATATGCATCGGCAACGGCGGCAACAGATGGCAAACACGTATGCGCAATATTTGCCACAGGCGATATTATATGTTCGGATTTTGACGGCAAGCGCATTTGGGCCAAAAATTTGGGCGTTCCTGAAAACCAATATGGTTTTGTGTCGTCACTTGTAGTGTGGGGAAGTTCAGTGTTCGTACAATTCGACAATAACAATATGCGCAAGGTTGTAGCATTGGATATCGCAACAGGTAATGTACGCTGGCAGAAGGAGCGAGATGGGAAGGTTAGTTGGAGTTCGCCCATAATCGCTACGGTAGACGGAAATGCCCAACTTATATTGATGGGTAACCCAAATGTTACGGCTTACAATCCCTCAAATGGAGAAGTATTATGGAGTGTGGAGGGTATGGCCGGCGAGGTATGTCCAAGCCCGTGCAGTGCCGACGGAATAATATATGCCGCCAACGAGTATGCTAAGTTGATGGCTATAAACGGCAAAGATGGCTCGGTTGTATGGGAGGCTGCTGACTATCTGCCTGAAGTATCAAGTCCTGTGGTTGCCAATGGCAAGATATATATCGCCACAAGTTACGGTGTTCTGGCTGTTTATAATGCAAAGACCGGCGAGATGATAGCCGAGAAGGAGTTGAACGTGGAGTTATACTCGTCACCTATGGTTGTCGAGGGTAAGATTTATCTTATCTCTAAAGATGGGCAGGTATTTATCTTCTCAACCGACGATGCTGTAACACAGATTAATTCATTTGCAACAGGCGAGGCCACCTACGCTACACCTGCATTCCTCGATGGAATGATTGTTATACGCACAGAGCAGAGCCTTTATTGCGTAGCCGATAAATAGAATAAAACAGAAGAAGATATGGGGTGCGAAAATTGTAATTCAAACCACGAATTAGATAGACAGAGATTGATTCAACGCGTTGATGCCATTATTGAACGTATAGGCTCGACTCGGCAGATGACTATACCTTTATTGCAAGCATTACAGGAGGAGTTTAGTTATCTACCTTCCGATGCTTTGAACAGAGTCTACGAAAAGACCGAAATCAATCGTGCACATTTATTGAGTGTAGCAACATTCTACGCCCAATTCAAGATGGTGCCCTACGGTAAGCATATCATTAAGGTGTGCATCGGTACGGCGTGCCACGTCAAGGGTGCAAATCTGGTATATGAGGCCTTCAAGCGCGAACTACAACTCAATGAGGATAGCATAACAACGCCCGACGGCAAATATTCTTTAGAGAAGATTGCCTGCTTGGGTTGTTGTGCACTTGCTCCCGTTGTACAGATTGACGACAAGATTTACAGTTATGTACAACCAGGCAAGGTGCGCGAAGTATTGCAACAACACGACGAATATATAAAGACAAAACCCAAGAACGACGAGCAACACAATGCTCGCGGCGAAGAGTATGTCGGAGAGGTGCGATTGGGTATGGAGAATTGCTGTCAGGTGAGCGGTAATGCCGAAGTCTACAAAGCATTGCTAAAGGCACAAGAGGAGTTGGGCGTTGCCATAAAGATTAAGCCCATTTCGTGCGTTGGTGCCTGCAATCAGATACCGATGATTGATGTAGTGGATAAGAACGGAACTATTACGCGTTATCCCAACATCCGCCCCAAAGAGGTTAAGGAGATTTTGTTGCATCATTTCCCATCGGCAAGTCCGCTTCGCAGGCTCAAGAATGCCTTCTTGAATCAAGTAGATATGTTTCACACCGATGAGACGTGGGATAATATACTCTGGAAGCCAGAGAAGGAGCGAACAGGCGAGATTAACAATTTCCTAAACATTCAAAAGAGAATATCTACCGAAGGCTATGGTATCATTTCTCCGCTTGACATTGATGAATATCGAGCGAATGGAGGATTTGAAGCCCTGAAAAAGGCTCTGCACGATGGTAATCGGGATGCAATCATCGAGAGCATTCTACAGAGCGGTTTGCGTGGTAAAGGAGGAGGAGGCTTCCTGACTGGCCGAAAGTGGAGAATGGTTGCCGATGCCGAAAGCGAAGAGAAATATATAATATGTAATGGCGACGAGGGTGACCCCGGAGCCTTTATGGACCGTATTCTTTTGGAGTCTTATCCGTTACGTGTAATCGAGGGTATGCTCATTGCGGCCTATACAGTCGGAGCAAGCAAAGGAATATTCTACATCAGAGCCGAATATCCGCAGGCTGTGATTCGTGTAACCAAAGCGTTGGATATGTGTCGTCGCCAAGGCTTACTTGGAGATAATATTTTGCAGAGTGGATTCTCGTTTGACATCGAGATATTCAAGGGTGCAGGAGCATTTGTGTGTGGCGAGGAGACCGCACTGATTGCCTCTATCGAAGGCAGAAGAGGATTCCCTTCGCGTCGTCCACCTTATCCTGCCGAGAGAGGTCTGTTCGGCAAACCCACGCTAATCAATAACGTCGAGACATTGAGTCAAATAACATATATTGTAAACTACGGAGCCGAGCAATATACAGAAGTAGGCACACCCAACAGTCGTGGTACAAAGGTATTTGCTTTGGCGGGCAAGGTACGTCACGGAGGCCTGATTGAGGTCCCTATGGGTACTACTATTCGCCAAATAGTGGAGGATATCGGAGGAGGAATTGAGGGTGGCGAAAAACTCAAGGCCGTACAGATAGGAGGCCCTTCGGGTGGATGTATTCCCGCAGAGTTATGTGATGCCGAAATTGATTTCGATGCACTAACTCGCTTGGGAGCCATTATGGGCTCGGGAGGAATGGTCGTGTTGAGCGAAAGCGATTGTATGGTCGATGTGGCGCGTTACTTTTTACGTTTTACAAGCGAAGAGTCGTGCGGAAAATGTACATTCTGTCGCGTAGGAATACGACGTATGTTGGATATTTTGGACAAGTTGTGTACGGGGCGTGGCACGATGGAGGATATTGACCGTCTGGAGGAGTTGGCCCACACGGTACGCTCTTCGGCTCTATGTGGCTTAGGACGTACTGCCCCAAATCCCGTACTTGCGACATTGAGATATTTCCGCGAGGAGTATGAAGAGCACGTCAGAGGTATATGCCGTACGGGAACTTGTAAGGATATGGTGAAATATGTTGTAACAGACAAGTGTATCGGTTGTACCAAATGTTCAAAGGTATGTCCCGTCGAGGCCATCGATTATAAGCCTTACGAACAACATCATATCGACATCGAGAAGTGTACGATGTGCGGTTTGTGTATAGATGAGTGTGAATTTGACGCGATAAAAAAAATATCGCTTAAATCTGAATAGGTATGAAGATAACCATAGATAATAGAGAGATTACTGTTCTTGAAGGCGAAACCATATTACAGGCTGCAACACGTGCCGGCATCTCGATTCCATCGATGTGCTATTCTGATGGCAGAAAGCATAAAGAGGGTTGTATGGTGTGCGTTGTAAAAGACTTGGCATCGGGGCAGATAGTTCCTTCGTGCGTAACTACGGCAAAGGAGGGTATGCAGATTGATGCCTCATCGAATGAGGTATTAGGGCAGCGACGTATTGCATTAGAACTGCTACTAAGCGACCACCGCGCCGATTGTGAGGCTCCGTGTACATTGGTTTGCCCTCACGGGCTTGATGTAGAGCAGTTCTTGGCGGCTTATGATAATGGGGCTTTTGAGGAGGCTCGCGCCATACTGAAACGCGCATTTACATCACTGCCCACCATTGCGTGCGACGAGTGTAAAGCCCCTTGCGAAAAGGCGTGCCGACGAGGCTCGATTGATAAATCTGTTGCAATACGGGATATTATCCACGAAGTAGCGGCAATGGAATCGTTATCGGATGTCGAGGCCGCTCCCTCGAAGGCTAAAATCGGAAAAGATGAGTTCTTTTCGCGTATAGGTATATTCTCAAACGACGAAAAGGCCCGACTGAAGGAGAGTGTAAATACTCCGTCACGTTGCCTGCATTGCGCCTGCGACGGCAGGGTAGATTGTCGTTTAAGAGCATACTCCAAAGAGTTGGGCGTTAAGCGCTCACGATACGGCATATCCACCAAGCAGAGTGTAAAACTCACTATCGATGTAAACGAGCACCTGCGTTTCGAGCCGTCAAAATGTATTCGTTGCGGATTGTGTGTCTATAATACCGACAACGGATTTACCTTCATTGGGCGAGGTTTTGATATGAAAGTCGTAATACCCGAAGAGAATAAGTGTAATGCATACGATGAGTTGGCACAGATATGCCCGACGGGAGCAATTTATTTGAAATAGGATTATGGCAAGAAACATTTTCTACATATTACTCATAACCGCGCTTTGGGGATGTGCGACCAAAGGCAACGACAATGCAGCAGCCTCTGCCGATAGTTGGCCTATATTTCGTGCATCAAGCGATTTGAGTGGTTACACGAAGGAGAAGATATGCGAAAAACCCTCATTGTTGTGGAGTTACAAAAGTAACCAACGAAGTGTATCATCGCCCGTAGTTTTGCAGGGTACGACTTATTGGTGTGACACCAAAGGTGTGGTACGAGGTGTCGATGCTGAGGGTAACGAGGCCTTTACCTACGACTTACAACAACCCGTAGAGGCAACCCCTCTGCTACACGATTCTACGTTATATATAGGGTGTATTGATGGCTCGCTGGCTGCCATATCACTTTCAAAACGCGATACGACGTGGTGTTTTAGATGCGAAGGGCAGGTATCAGCCTCTCCCAACAGCGTAAAGATAGGCGAGCGCACTGCTATAATATTCGGAAGTTACGACAATTATATGTATTGTATCGACAAGGAGCAGGGTAGTCTTATCAACCGATTCGAGTCGGGTTATTACATAAACGGTGCGGTTGCCGTCAAAGATAATTATGCGGTGTTTGGCGGTTGCGACGGCTGGTTACGCTTAATCGACTGCAAGCAAGGCGTGATGTGTGACTCCCTGCAATTAGAGGGCTATATCCCATCATCTCCCGCCATTGCTAACGAGAAGGTCTATATAGGCGATTATGCAGGAAATATTTATGAGGTACTACTCTCCGATGGGCGATTTACAGACCATCGTACTGTCGTTTCCGCATCCGAAGAGAATGCCTCTCTGGTATCGGTGCCTGCTGTGAGCCCGACAACGTTGTATGTCATTTCAAACGATAAATATCTGTCGGCAATAAATCGCACAGATGGTTCAACGACGTGGCGCTATCTGCTTAAGGGCAATGTTGGTGAGTCCTCACCTGTAGTATGTCGCGACAAGATTATTGTCTGCACAAAGACAGGTATTATCACCATATTGAGTGCTGACAATGGTGAACTTTTGTGGGAGTACGACACAGGCGAGCAGATTGTATCGTCACCCGCCGTTGTTCGCAATAGATTTTATATATTAACGGCAAAAGGAACTCTCTTCTGTTTCGGAGAGAATAAAAAATAGGTTTATGGCGCTTATAGAATTATCAAACATATCGAAATCGTTCAATGACGGAGAAAACAATCTGCGTCAGGTTTTGTGCGATATTAATCTGAGGATTGAGCAGGGTGAGGTTATCTCTATAAGAGGTGTCAGCGGCTCTGGCAAAACGACACTTTTATCGATACTCGGCACAATCTTATCGCCCGACAAAGGTATATATAGATTGCAAGGCGAAGATATAACACATCAAAACGCAAATATCGCCTCAATACGCAACCGCAAGATAGGTTTCTTGTTTCAAGACCACAGATTGTTACCACAACTATCGGCTTATGAGAACATTCTATTGCCCATACTTGCTGCGGCTGATACCACGACAAGCGAGGAAGAGAAGTATGCCGAAGAGTTGATGGAGATGCTAAATGTTAGTCATTTAAGAAACCAATTACCCGCCACATTATCGGGCGGTGAGGCGTGTCGGGTGGCTCTCTGTCGAGCATTGATTCGCAAGCCACAACTACTGCTGGCCGACGAGCCCACAGGGCAGTTGGATGAGGAGTTATCGCAACAAGTAGCCAACCTATTGCTCGATATTAATCGTAAACTTGGCACTACAATCATCATTGTAACTCACTCTGAAGAGTTAGCCCGCAAAGCGCAACGACAATTCTATTTACAAGAGGGTAAGATAAATGAGATATAGTCAAGTCATATACAGTCGAAATATACGCTACTTTGCACGTTACTACCGATTGGTCGCATTATCGGTTATGGTAGCCGTTATGGTCATTGTCGGAAGTCTTGTTGTTGGAGATTCAGTGCGCGGAACACTACGTCATCAGGTAGATGAGCGTTTGGGAAATGCCGAGAGTATCATTTTTGCGAATCAGTCATATATATCAGATGAGATTCTACAAGAGGAGTTGTTGAGGGATAATTGTCGTGGCTATCTGCTCTCGCAAGGATTCATTTCTCACAACGGTAGGATGATACCCGTAATGGTTTGGGGATGTGATGACGAGGATTTGGATTACGGAGTTGCAAAAATTAATTCGGCCCTTGCCGAGGAGTTGGGCGATGACAACGCAGAGGATATTGTACTCCGACTACCAGCCAAGGGGTTGATTCCATCGGGCAGTCTTTTTGTCACAAAAAACTATACTACAAGCATAAGGCTGAAGATTTCAGGTACAAAATCAGCCGAAGAGGGTGGAAATATAAATCTTCGTAACGAGCAGACGGAGCCGTTTAATATATTCCTATCGCGCAAAGAGTTGGCCGAGGAATTAGGTGCCGACGGTAAAATAAACATTATATTTTCCGACAAGGTGATATCTAATGAGCAATGGCTGGCGACGTGGCAAAGTCGTTACTCAGGACTTGACATATCACCTCACGCAGAAGGCTCGGAGATAACATCATCACGAGTGTTTCTTCAGGCTGATGTGGTCGAAACGCTATGCCGCAAAAACCCATCGCTAAAACGACTTCACTCTTATCTGGCAAACCATCTACGCAGCGATAATGGAGGAGATATTCCATACTCGTTTGTAACGGCAGTAGAGGAGTATGAAGGTTATAAATTAGAGCCCGACGAGGTTATTTTATCGGACTATTCGGCCAACCGACTTGGTGTTACAATAGGGGATGATATAACGGTGAGTTATTTTGTTGCCGAAGATTTGAAATCACTCTCGACAGATAGCCTTACATTACGCGTCAAGGCTATATTACCATTGGACAAATTGCATCAGGACAAGGGTTTGAGCGCAGAATTCCCAGGCCTGAGCGATGTCGAGCGATGCTCGGAGTGGGATAGCGACCTGCCTATTGATATGGATTTGATAACCGATGAGGACGAGGATTATTGGTACAAATACAAACAGACTCCAAAAGCACTTATAGCATATAGTGCTGTTGCCGAAGATTGGGCAAGCGACTATGGTACTGCTACAGCATTACGTAGTGATGTTTCGGCAGAGGATATACGCTTAAACGATTTACAGCCACAGATGTTCGGTCTGCAGTTACTTCACCCTCGCGAGGATGCCCTCTATGCCGCAAACAATGGCGTGGACTTCTCGTCACTTTTTCTTGCACTGGGATTTTTCATCATTGCTGCAGCATTGCTTCTGATGTACACGCCTTTGCTGGAGATGTACACAGAGCGTAGTGGCGAGATAGAGGTTATGTGTATCACCGGATTCACACAACAACGAATCCGACGGAAACTATTTATTGAGACATTTCCGATAGTTTTTTTTGCAACTATATCAGGTGCGATATGCGGTGTTTTATATACCCAAATTATTTTATGGCTCCTTGAAGGAGTATGGCAGGGGGCTACGCATACGGCTACGTTTAGACTTACGTTGCAACCTCCGACAATAATCATAGGTACAATTGTCGGTCTAATATTGGCGTTAGGAGTGGTATGGATAGCCATCAAGCAGGTATTCGCAAAAGACAACAACGTCAAAAAACGTGAAAAACAGGACTCTTTATCAAGACTTATAGGTTATGCCATCATTGCATTCGTTATAACTATTGCCATATATATACAAAGTTTGAGTGGTAAAGGCTCGGTCTTGCTATCTGTAGTGGCGGGATGTTGTGCAATGCTGACCGCCATAATCTCATTCCGAGCAGTAGTCGTTTGGAAGCGACATCGAGAGATATATACATCGAAACTTAGCACCTTAAGATTTAACCATAGCAAACTATATGCTTCGCGTAATCAGATAGGGTTCACGCTGGCCGTTTTGGCTTTTGGCGTGTTTATCGTCTTTGTGGTAGGCCTAAACCGTCGTAGTTTTGACAATAGGGTAGAGATTGATACTGCAACAGGAGGATATACATTATGGTGCGAGAGTAGTGTCGAATTACAACACGACCCTTCGACTTCGGAAGGTCGCTCAAAGTTGGGTATTGATGCAGAGTGGAGCGATGAATTTAAGGTTTTGCCCTGCTTCCGTTATCGGGCCGACGATGCAAGTTGCTTGAATCTTAACAAAGTGTCGGAGCCAACTGTATTGGGTGTAGATTTCGAAAGAATGGCAGATGACAGATTTGCATTAGGTAAAAATATATACAACGCCTCTAATCCAAAAGAGATTTACGAATATCTGGCAAAACCTCTAAGTGATGGGGTATATCCTGCACTTGTTGATGCTACGGTACTGCAATGGAGCATTGTCAAGGAGTTGGGCGACACGTTATATTACAAACAACACGATGGACGAGAATTGGCCATCGTTCTGTCGGCAACATTATCCGGCGGATTGTTTCAAGGAAGCATACTCATCGACAAAGACCTATTTAAGCAGGCGTGGCCCGAAAACAACGGATGCGATTTGTTCCTTGTCGGCACAGGCTTTGACGAACAACAACTCATATCGGCCAAGCAGACGCTCTCACAGAGTCTTTACGAATATGGTTTGCTCGCATCCCGCACCTCAGAGCGTTTGGCGATGTATAATGAAGTCACTGATACCTATTTAAGTATCTTTATGACATTGGGAAGTATCGGATTGTTGTTAGGCATATTTAGTCTGGTGATTGTTGTTCGTAAAAGTCTTACACGAGATAGAGCAAACATCCAGAATATGCTACTGATGGGATTCAATAAATCGTCATTACGACGTATCTTATATCGCGAAAATGTTGTTGCTCCCATCTATGCAATATCTACGGGATTTATAGGCGCAATTATAGGTATTGGAGAGCAATATGCCAATGTAACCATAATTATTTGGCTGAGCGCACTGCTTATTGCAATAATATTACTATATTTGACAAGCAAATTCATTAATAATGAGGTAGCAAAGGCTATCGCTTTTGCAGAAAAAACCTTAAACAACAAAGATTTTTAGACACACAAAGATTCTAAACAACACTTTAATTATGAAAACTAACATTATTTCAAACATCCGCAAAGCAACTATATGTTGCCTCTTGTGTGCTCTTGCATCATCTGTAATGGCACAAACAACACCTTACGGCTGGCGTGGACCCAATCGTAACGGTGTATATCCCGAAAAGGGCCTTTTGAAGGAGTGGCCCGCTGAAGGACCGCAACTTTTATGGGAGGTTGCAGATGCAGGCAAAGGATATTCAAGCCCGCTGATTGTCGAAAATACACTCTACATCACAGGAATGAATGCCGATGGCACGAGAGAGATTTTGTCGGCATATACCCTCGATGGCAAGAAGATATATACAGTTGAGTATGGTAAGCCGTGGAAGGACTCTTACCCCGAAACACGTACTACTCCATCATATATGGATGGCAAACTATATGTCATCAGCGGTGCTGGCGAGATTGTATGCCTCAATGCTAAGGATGGAAAGCAGGTCTGGTATGTCGATGGAGGTACGACCTACGCCCACAAAACGGGTAATTGGGGTACTGCCGAGAGCCCATTGGTATATGACGACAAGGTTATCTACACCCCCTCTGGCTCACAGACTACAATGGTGGCTTTGAATCGCAAGAACGGCAAGGAAATTTGGAAGACTACATCTTTTGGTGACGTCGGAGCCTATGTTTCTCCATTGCTTATCGAGTACAAGGGTAAGAAGCAAATCGTAGGCTCTTCAGCCGTACATATCTTTGGTGTTAATCCCGACAATGGAGAAATCGAGTGGTCATACAAAGGCTGGGGTGGAGAACGAGGAGGTTGGTCAAACATCGCGCCTAACTCGCCTCTTTTCAAGGATGGTAAGATTTTCTTCAGCCACGGCTATGATATCTTTGCCTATATGTTGCAACTCTCTGACGATTTGAAGAGCGCTACATTGCTTTGGAAGAATACAACTTTGGATACTCACCACGGCGGTTATGTCGAGGTGAATGGTGTAATCTATGGCTCTAACCACATCAACAACGGAGCAGGTAATTGGTGTGCAGTAGATTGGGGTAATGGCGAAACCCTTTACGACTATGCTTGGACAGGCAAGGGTAAAGGCTCAATTATCTCAGCCGACAATATGCTCTATTGTTACGACGAGCGTCGTGGTACAGTAGCCCTTGTAAGACCTTCACGTGAGAAGTTTGACATTGTATCATCATTCAATATTACCAAAGGCGAAGGCCCGCATTGGGCACACCCGGTAATCGTAAACGGAGTGATGTATATCCGTCACGGCTCGGCATTGATGGCCTATAAGGTAAAATAGGCAGAAAATAATTCCCCAAAAAGATATTTAACCAAAACCCAATCCCTATGAAGACTATTTCAGCAACAATCAAAAGTACACTCTTACTGTTACTATGTATAAATATTCAGTCGGCTATGGCGCAATTTCCGCTACACGGCTGGCGAGGACCACAGCGCAACGGCATATATAACGAGAGTGGGCTGCTGAAAGAGTGGCCAGCAGAAGGTCCTCAAAAGTTGTGGGAGACGTCGGATGTGGGCAAGGGCAACTCAAGTCCTACGGTAACCGACAAGTATATATTTGTTACGGGTATGAATGAAGATGCCTCGATGGAGACTCTTTCGGCCTACACGCTCGATGGCAAAAAGATATATACGGTTGAGTATAGTAAGCCCTGGCACAACACTTATCCCGAAACGCGTACTACACCAGCATATTCCGATGGTAAAGTATATGCGATAGGTGGTTGTGGCGATATTGTTTGTTTGAATGCCACTGATGGCAAGGAGGTTTGGCGAGTTGCAGGTAGCGAGGCGTACAAGCGTAAGATTAACACATACGGCCCTTGCGAGAGCCCGTTGGTGTTTGACGACAAGGTGATTTATAGCCCCGCAGGCGAAGAGGCGACGATGGTTGCATTGGATAAGAAAAACGGCAAAGAGATTTGGCGTAGCAACTCGCTGGACGATTACAATTCATACGCATCACCCATCGTAATCAAGCACAAAGGCAAAAAACAGATTATCGGTGCTACAGCATCAAAGATATTTGGTGTAAATGCCAAAAACGGCGAAATAGAGTGGGATTTCACAATCAAGAAGGGCCACCACGGCGATGTTGGTAACCCGACGATTAACTCTCCAATATTTAAGGATGGGAAGGTTTTCTTCAGTCAGGGATACGACATTGGCTCTTATATGTTGCAGTTGTCGGATGACCTCAAAAGTGCGACCCTGCTATGGAGCAACGACCAGATTGACACCCATATGGGTGGTTATGTTGAGTTAGGCAATACTATCTATAGTACCACCCATATCAATAACGGAATGGGTAATTGGTATGCTTTGGATTGGGAGACAGGCGACGTTCTCTATAATGAGGCGTGGACGGGTAAGAGCAAAGGTGCGATAATCGCCGCAGACAATATGCTCTATTGCTACGAGGAACGCCGAGGCACTGTGGCACTCGTAAAACCTTCACGCGAGAAGTTTGAGATTGTATCGGAGTTTCGCATTACATCGGGCGAAGGTCCTCATTGGGCTCACCCCGTCATCGCAAACGGAGTACTTTACATACGTCACGGCTCAACACTTATAGCCTACAAGATTAAGTAATAACAACATCACGAGTATTATAATAGGCAGCCCCGACGAAGGCTGCCTATTGTTTTAATCTGCAAATTAATTCTTAATTTTACGATATAAATATTTGACTTTTCGAAAGTTTACATTATATTTGCAGAGAATTAGGACTATAAAATCAACAAACGTATTTTTTCAATGAACTTTGGAGTGGGCAATTATGCTCTCGCCATATAAGTTTATCGGTTCTTATTATGATATACATTAAAGGTTGCCACAAGAGTGATGGCACGCAGTTAAACATACTCAAAAACGACATTTTGTTACTCTACGAAAGTTGAGTTGCAAGGAGGTTCTTTGACGTTTTTGAGCCTAAAATCGGGTGAGTTATACGCCTGATTTAGAGTTTATTATATGTTTAACTTTAATGTATCTAATCAATGGAAAACAAAAAAGCAAAGTTGCTCACCACATTGGTGAGCGAGTCGGGTGTGCCCGTCTATTATGCACCCGCTGCATCAACTTCAGGCGATGGAGTAAAAATCTACCGCTACGCATTCGAAAAGGTTTGTACCGATTACAAACGGCAAATAGACCAAAGCGAATCACCCACAAAGCAGGCTATTCTGCGATATCAATGGGCAAAATTCATTATGGAACACGTCGGGAATTATTCAGGGAACCGACGATTTATGAAGGAGTTGGCGCGATGCCTTACAAAAGAGGCTATAACCACACTACGACGAGAATTCCGACGTATTAATATGAACATAGAGACCGCAAAGAGTTGTCATAGAATAACCGATTTGTGGCTCTATGAGCGACAGTTAGCCGATATGAATGCATTATGCCCCAAGTCATTGCTCGACCAGATTTATGAAAGTGACAGACGGTGGGTTGCGTAGGATAATAAAGCAAAAGGAGTTCATTAGTGAACTCCTTTTGTGTTTTAATGGGCTACTGAATCCTATTAAGCCTGCTCAAACAGACTATCAAGCACAAAAAAAAGCGACTGATATTCAGTCGCTTGCTATCAAAGTCTTGCGGTGCGTAGGGGACTCGAACGCCAAGCGAAGCGAAGGTGAAGCGGGAATACCTCTAAAATTAAATATCTAATTATTCCCGCAACCCCATATTTTGTGAGTAGTGCCCACTCCTTTGATAGCAAGTAAGCAAAGCGCGCTTTTTGTGAACGATAGGCTGTCGAGCCTGCTCAAACAGACTATCTGACACAAAAAAAAGCGACTGATATTCAGTCGCTTGCTATCAAAGTCTTGCGGTGCGTAGGGGACTCGAACCCCTGACCCCGTGCGTGACAGGCACGTATTCTAACCAGCTGAACTAACGCACCATTTGCTGATTGCGATTGCAAAGGTAGCACAAAAATTCGAATCTGCAAATTTTTTACACCTTTTTTCATTGCATTTTTATCATTACTTAAATGAAGTATATCTTCACAACTATTGATTCTTAGAAAGATTTTAATCTTGGGCTTAGCGACAATTATATCGAATACCCTTTTTTGTTAAGCCCACTTTTGATAATAGAACTGACATATAAGCAAGAAATCTGCCCAAAGTGGCAAACCCAAAAACAAACTACACTACACCATACCATTCTAAATATCAAAACAATACAAAATCCATCTAAAGTAAAACTTTAAGTAACACCCACCAATGTAAAAATTGGGCACAAAAATATAAAATTCGTTATCACACATTAATTTTTCGTTTTCACACTTGAAAATATTGTATTTTATTTTTTTTGAGTAAATTTGTAGAAGAATAAAATTCAAAAAAATATATGAAGGCAAACAGCAAATTCTTACAATTAATAGAGCGCATTCAGGAGGGACACGTTATGACGCGTGAGGAGTGCGAGTTCTTACTTGGTTTCGACGAAAAATCTTTAGAAGCCGGCATCACTCGAAGTGTTGCAGACTCTTTATCTCGAGAATTGTTCAATAACAAAGGTCTCGTTTTCGGCCAGATTGGTGTAGAGATTGCACCTTGTCCGGGCAAATGCAAGTTCTGCTCATTCTCTGAAGATTTCACATCATTTCAATCATTCTCTATGGATGATGAGGCGTTATACAATGCGGCAGACAATTTCACTGCAAGTGGAGAATTGTTCGCTCTGGCATTGATGGTAATGCATCATACGCCATTTGAGAGAACTCTTGACGTGATTCGTAAGGTACGTGCTCGCATACCTGCGAAGACTCAGATTGTTGCCAACTTGGGCGACTTCAGTCGCACTCAAGCCGAAGAATTGAAGGCCGTAGGTGCTAACGGCGCATACCACGTTTGGCGTTTAGGCGAAGGTAGCGACACTCAGTTCCCTGCATCTCAGCGACTCGCTACAATCGATAACATCAAGGCTGCAGGATTGGACCTTTACTATTGTTGTGAGCCAATCGGCCCAGAGCACACTCCGACTCAAATGGCTGAAATTATTATGAAAGGTCTGGATTACGAGTGTTTCCAGCACGGTGCTATGCGTCGCGTACCATTGCCCGCATCGCCACTTGGCAAATACGGACAGATTACAGAATCTCGCTTAGCGCAAATTACCGCTGTCGTTACTCTTGTTGCTATCCACAGCCCGCAGATATGTTCAATTGGTGTACACGAGCCAAATAAGTTGGGACTTATGTCGGGTGCGAACGCCATCTATGCCGAGACAGGAGCCAACCCTCGCGATACAGAGAGCGAGACTCTTGGCCACAGAGGTTTGGATATCGAGGCCTGCAAGCGTATGTACACTGAATGTGGATTCGATATTTAAGATTGGTAAAAATATTGATATAGATAATGGGGTATCTGATACAAAAATCAGGATGCCCCTTATTTATTTCAAAGCGGGATTAACGAAATATTAGCCAAACTTATAAATGCAAAAAATAATTATCTGTATATTTGCGTTATAGTTTATAAAGAGTGGCAATAAAATCAACTATTATGAGAAAACCTAAAGATGTAGAGAAGTATCAAGTAAATTACTCCGAGAACAAATTATTGCGCAAACTCTCGTCCGCCGCAAAGTGGGCGGGGGCAAAAGTCGTATATGCTGTACTGTTATTATATTATGTATTGAGGAGTCCTACAATCTCGGCTGCCGACAAGAGCAAGATATACGGAGCATTAGGGTATTTCATATTACCCACAGACCTTGTATTGGATTTTATCCCGATGATGGGATATACAGATGATATGGCCGCCTTATTATGGGCGTTGCATACTGTAATAAACAACCTTACGCCCGAAATAAAACAACAGGCAAAAGATAAACTCTTGGAGTTAATGGGCAAGATTGACGAAAAGCAGATAGACAAGATAACCGAACAAAACATAGACTGATGAAGATGTTTTTTCTGATTATAATGGGAGCCTATCTGGCTGGAAACATATATATATTTGCACGTTTGATGCAACTGGTTTCCGGGTTTGCATTGGGGTGGAAGATTGTGATTTCGTGTCTATTTTGGGCGTTGGCCTTGTTATTGATAATTTCGATGTTTTTGCGCGATATTCCGTTGCCTACAGCCATTGCCAAAGCGATGTTTAATCTTGGCTCTATATGGATGGTTTTCACACTCTATATGGTGCTTCTGTTATTGGTTTTCGATATCGCCAAGATATTCATTCCTTCGATGCAATGGGGCTTTCTGTATGCATTCGGATTAACAGCATTGTTATTATCATACGGATATTACAACTACCGTCACCCAAAAATCGAACATATAGACATCACCCTCGACAAAGCGTTTGATAAAGGAGAGGTGCGGATTGCAGCAATTAGCGACGTGCATTTGGGAAACGGGACTGACAAGCAGGCTTTACAACGCTATGTTGATATGATTAACGCCCAAAAGCCCGATTTAATTCTCATTAGTGGCGATTTGATTGACAACAGCATAACGCCCGTCAAGCAACAACGGATGGAGGAGGAGTTGAGCGAATTGCAGGCCCCAATGGGTATATATATGGCAGCAGGCAACCACGAATATATCAGTCGCATCGAGCAGTGCGAAGAGTTTTTACAGAATACCCCCATAATATTGCTACGCGACAGTGTTGTCACATTACCGTGCGGCATACAGATTGTGGGGCGAGATGATTTATCAAATCGCCGTCGCAAGTCATTGGAGGAGTTACTCGGTAGGGTAGAGAGCAATAAACCTATTATCGTATTAGACCACCAGCCATATAAACTCGCAGAAACAGATGCGACAGGTGTCGATATGCAGTTGAGTGGTCATACCCATCGAGGACAGGTTTGGCCATTAAGTCTGCTGACCGATTACATCTACGAACAGAGTCACGGCTACCGCAAATGGCAGAACACGCACATATATGTATCAAGCGGATTATCGTTATGGGGGCCACCTTTCCGCATCGGGACAAATAGCGAGTTGGCTATTATAACCATAAAATCGGCTGCAAAACCATAACATATCAGCACAACACACGACAATCGCCGTCCACATAAAAATGGATGGCGATTATTGTTACCCACCTGCTAATCTGCACGATAGCCACCTAAGGAACGTAAAAAATCCACCTATCGCCCATATTTTAATTATGCGACAAACAATTTCTCATTAAATATTCGTATCTTGCAGAAGATTTATTTCCTAAACCTCAATAAATTTATGAAAAGATTATTTTACACAACACTAATTGCCACGATGGCGTTTATCGCATTGTCGGCAATAGCAAACAACCTGTTTGCGGCAGAGAAGACGGTTGCAGCCAACGAGAGAGTGATTGTCGCATACGTCACATCGTGGAGCAGGATAATGCCCGACCCCAAAACGATGACTCATATTAACTATGCATTTGGCCACGTCACCAATACATTTGACGGTGTACGTATAGATAACGAGGAGCGTCTTAAGAGTATTGTAGCCCTCAAAAAAGATAACCCCCAACTAAAAGTTATGCTTTCGGTAGGAGGCTGGGGTAGTGGTCGTTTCAGCGAGATGGCTGCCGATGACAGACGCCGTATGGCTTTTGCTGAAGATTGCCGACGTGTGGTAGAGGATTTCGGGCTGGATGGCATAGATATTGATTGGGAGTATCCGACAAGCAACGCTGCAGGCATATCTTCATCAGAAAACGACACAGAGAACTTTACGCTCTTGATGCGCGATTTACGCAAGGCGTTAGGTAAAAAATATCTGCTCACATTGGCGTCGGTGGGTAGCGCAAGATATATCGATTTCAAGGCTATCGATAAGTACATAAACTTCGTAAACATTATGGCTTACGATATGGGAGGCGCGCCCAAGCACCACACGGCTCTATATCCCTCAAAGAATACCAATATGAGTTCTACCGACGCTGTGAAGGCTCACGTCGAGGCTGGCGTTCCGATGCATAAGTTGGTTATGGGTATGGCATTTTATGGTCGCGGCGGTAAGAATTATCCCAATTTCCAAGATTACAAGGATATACCCGCAACATCGGACAAATATATCGAGCGTTGGGATGATGAGGCCAAAGCCCCTTATTTGACAGACCTACAAGGCAACTTTGTATTCGGATTCGAAAACCCTCGTTCTTTGGCTGGCAAATGCCGCTACGTATTGGAGAACGGACTGAAGGGTGCAATGTATTGGGATTATGACGGAGATAACGAGGCTGGCGATTTGCGCAACACTGTATATCAAGGTATATTAGGCACACCTATCCCCGATGAGGAGTTATTGGAGCAGACACTCACTACAACCCCTCAAAAGATTGTTCCCGCCGAGCCCACGACACCTCGTCTGTTGGTCTTGACCGAACGCGGTGGCAATCACGGAGGTTTTACCGATGCTGCTATGGCTTGGTTGAACAATTTTGCTAAAGAGAATGGCTATGAGATTACAGAGATTAACAACACCGAGAAGATAAACAAAGAATTTCTGGCTCAACATAAGGTATTTATCCAACTTGACTACGTTCCCTATAATTGGACCGACACCGCAAAAGCAGCATTCGAGCAGGCCATTTTCGACGGCTCGATAGGCTGGGTGGGATTCCATCACGCAACTCTATTAGGCGATTTTGACGGTTTCAAGATGTGGGAGTGGTTCTCGGATTATATGGGAGGCATTAAATTCAAGAACTACATCGCCCCATTGGCTGACGGAGAAGTTGTCGTTGAGCGCAAGAATCATCCTGTAATGCAAGGCGTAAGCCCCAAATTCAAAGTCACAAAAGAGGAGTGGTATACTTTCGACAAGACTCCTCGTGGCAAGGTAGATATATTGGCTCACGTTGATGAGGCAACATACTCGCCCAAATCAAATGTTACAATGGGCGACCACCCCGTAGTTTGGACCAATCCAAGAATGAAGGCTCGCAACGTATATTTCTTGATGGGACACGACAAGGAATTAATGGAGAACAAAGACTTCACAACAATGTTCTCTAATGCCATCAAGTGGGCCGCAGGACCTGCAAATTGGTTCCCCCGATTCCGAGTATTGATTCACTATAACAAGTATGTAGAGGAGGCTCACCGCCAATTTGCCGAAGATGGAGTTCGATTCTTCCGCGATATGACCATCGGTGACGGTTTGGTTGTGGATGTAACCGACGATATAAACGATTTCAACGACGAGAAGTTGCGTTCATATCACTTGGTAATCTCGCTAAACGACAACCCCGGTCACTCCCCAGAACAGCGCGCAGCATTTGAACGATATATGAAAAACGGAGGTGCGTGGTTTGGCTTCCACTCGGCTGGTTACAATGACCGCAACACCAATTGGCCGTGGTTTGTAGATTTCCTCGGCGGAGCAATCTTCAACCGCAATAACTGGCCGCCACAATCGGCTAAACTTGAGATTGACGACCCGCGTCACCCCGTAACTAAGGGTATGCCTCGCACATATATCTCACCACAGAACGAGTGGTATCAGTTCCGCCCCAGCCCACGCGAAAAGGAGAATGTGAAGGTATTGGTTACACTGTCAAAAGACAACTATCCCATTGGCTTCAAGGATACGGTAACCGACGGTGACTTCCCTGTTGTATGGTCTAACACCGATTACAATATGATTTATATGAATATGGGGCACGGTACACGAATCTTTGTAGACCCGACACAGAATTATCTCGTTTACAACGCTATGCGTTGGCTGATGCGTGATAAGTTTTAATCCCACATCAAATAACATCACCTACAACCCGTCCCAAACGACGGGTTGTATGATTTTTGAGAGCAAAAAAGGGGGATTTACCAAATTACACAACCACAGGTTGTACCTCATTTGGAGCCTTGTAAAGGCGACCAAAGCCCCTGCCTGAGGCGGGGATTGGGGGTAGGTCAGACCTGTAAATGCGGACAAAGTCCGCAACGTAGGCTTAAAGAAGCAAGACGCCTTAATAAGTAGTGTAATATTGTATGTAAGCACCTAAAAAAATAGGCGGGAATCTCACGATTGCCGCCTACCTTCGGGACATTAGAAATCCCTTAAACTACTAACCCAAACTTAAATAAATGAAGAAACCTCGCTACGGCACTGCTAAATGCCGCAGTTGATATAAAATATTACAATTGACGTGCCAAATAAGAAGGTGAAAATGCCAAACATTAAAATAGGCTTGTTTTAACGACTTTATAGCCCAAATCGAGTATCGCACGTCACTTTGAGATACAAACAACTTGTTTTATATCAAAAAATTTATTTTATTTGTAGAAAACTTATTAACGAATTAAAATTACCGAGATGTTGCGAAAAATAAGAATCTCAATAGCCGCAATATTTTTCATTTGCATCACGCTATTATTCCTCGATTTCACAGGAACTATTCACGCGTGGTTGGGCTGGATGGCTAAAATCCAATTTCTCCCTGCCGTATTGGCTCTAAATGTAGGTGTCATCGTATTATTGGTTGTCTTGACACTGCTTTTCGGGCGTATATATTGTTCTGTCATTTGCCCGTTGGGAGTAATGCAGGACCTTATATCGTGGTTTGGCGGCAAACGCAAAAGAAATCGTTTCTCATACTCGGCTGAGAAGAGATGGTTGCGTTACGGCGTATTGATAGTTTTTGTAGTATTATTTGTGGTAGGGCTTAACTCTATCGCGTTGCTGATTGCCCCTTATAGCGCGTATGGACGCATTGCTCAAAACTTATTGGCTCCCATTTGGGGATTTGGAAATAACATATTAGCCTTTATTGCAGAACGTATTGACAGTTATGCATTCTACTCTACGGAGGTATGGATTCGCAGTTGGGTTACGTTTGCCGTAGCAGTTGCCACACTTGGCATAGTAGGTTATTTGGCGTGGAGAGGTGGCCGAACATATTGTAATACGATATGTCCTGTAGGTACTGTATTGGGGTTCTTATCGCGCTTTTCACTTCTAAAGCCCGTAATCGACACATCGAAGTGTATAGACTGTGGTCTGTGCGCAAAAAAATGCAAAGCATCGTGCATCGACACAAAGAACCACAAGATTGATTATAGCCGTTGCGTAGTATGTATGGATTGCCTGGAGTCTTGTAATAAAGGTGCCATATCATACACAATGCGCAAAGGCTCAACAACGACTCAGAAGAGCGAAGAGAAAGTAGATAACTCTCGTAAAAACTTCCTTGTAGGGGCAGGACTGTTGGCCGCATCAGCAGCAAAGGCTCAAGAGATGAAATTGGACGGAGGATATGCAACAATCGTAAAGAAGGAGCCACGAGCCAAGTTCCGTACTCTCACGCCCGCAGGCTCACTGAGTGCAAGCAATATGGCCGCACATTGTACAGGTTGTCAGTTGTGTGTTTCGGTGTGCCCCAACAACGTACTTCACCCCTCACCATATCTTGAGAACTTTATGCAGCCTGCAATGTCATACGAGAAGGGATATTGCCGTCCCGAATGTACCAAGTGTGGGGAGGTATGCCCGACAGGCGCAATTAAGCCGATAAGCGTTATCGAAAAATCATCTATTCAGATTGGACACGCCGTGTGGGTAAAACGTAACTGCATCGTAATATCCGACGATGTCGATTGTGGCAACTGCGCCGAACATTGCCCGACAGGTGCAATTAATATGGTTTTGTCAGATTACAAGGACAAAAAATCGCGTAAAATTCCTGTAATCAACAAGGAGCGTTGTATTGGATGTGGTGCGTGCGAACATCTTTGTCCTTCACGCCCATTCAGCGCCATATATGTAAAGAGTTATAAAGAACACCGCACAATCTAATACCGTAAAGAGATGAAAGCAGAGAATAAAAACAATATAGACCGCCGCGAATTTATCAAACGTATCGGCGCAGGGTCAATGCTCACTGTAGCGGCTCTTTCGGGATGTAACGTAAATAAAAAGGGTGGTAGCACACTCTCCGATGACGAGATACCAACCGACAAGATGGAGTATCGCACCAACCCAAAGACAGGCGACAAAGTATCGCTTCTGGGTTATGGATGTATGCGTTGGCCGACAATCGAGCAAGATGGAAAGACCGTAATAGACCAGGAGAAAGTCAATTCGTTGGTCGATTATGCTATTGCGCACGGTGTTAATTTCTTCGACACAGCACCCGTCTATGTACAGGGAATGTCAGAAACGGCTACGGGCATAGCGCTACAACGCCATCCGCGTGAGAGTTATTTCCTATCGACCAAAATGTCGAATTTCTCGAATGCCTCGCGCGAGAACTCTATTATGATGTACGAGAACTCATTCAAGAATCTGCAGGTCGATTACTTTGACTACTATCTGTTGCACAACATTGGCGGCAGCGTGGGCGATTTCAATCGCCGTTTTATAGATAACGGAATGCTGGATTTCCTTATTGAGGAGCGCGAGAAGGGTAGAATCAAAAACCTCGGATGGTCGTTCCACGGCTCAGCAGATGTCTTTGACCACATATTGGCTTATCACGAGAAGGTGCATTGGGATTTTGTATTGATTCAAATGAACTACTCGGATTGGCGTAATGCGCGTGGCAGAAATGTGAATGCCGAATATCTATATACCGAATTAGAGAAAAGAGGCATACCCGCCCTTATTATGGAGCCATTGTTGGGTGGTCGTCTGTCAAATGTTCCTGCACACATCGAGGCTCGACTGAAGATGCAAGAGCCTGACCGCTCGGTTGCATCGTGGTCGTTCCGCTTCAACGGTTCATACCCCAACATATTGTGTATGTTAAGCGGTATGGTTTATGAAGAACATCTGCAAGATAACATACTCTCATTTTCGCCATTCACGCCGCTGACTGATGACGAGAAGGAGTTTTTATTCGAAACTGCTGAGTTGATGTTGCAATATCCTACAATACCGTGCAATGATTGCAAATATTGTATGCCTTGCCCTTACGGATTGGATATACCGGCCATTTTGCTGCATTATAACCGATGTGTAAACGAAGGAAACCTATCGAAATCATCGCAAGACGAGAACTATCGCAAAGCCCGTCGTGCATTCCTGATAGGGTATGACCGCGCAGTTGAAAAGGAGCGTCAAGCAGCATACTGCACAGGTTGTAAGCAATGTAACCCGCATTGTCCTCAAAGGATTGATATTCCGCGTGAGATGCGTCGCATAGACCAATATATCGAAAACCTAAAACAAGGTAAGGAGTTTTAACCACACAACTATGCTGAAGCAGTTACAGCATATATTGCACACCTCAAATTGCTCGTGTATCATCGCCAATGGCGACAAGATAGAATCATTCTATCAACGAGGAATAAAAGATTTGTACGAATTACTTCGTAGCAACCGTTCTCTGCTCGAAGGTGCAACAATAGCCGACAAGGTCGTCGGCAAAGGTGCTGCCGCATTAATGATAGCAGGAGGCGTCAAGACTGTTTATGCTGACGTGATGAGTGAGCCTGCAGTCGAGTTATTTGACCAATATTCAATAAATGTGGAATATGACAAAAAGGTTGTCAACATAATAAATCGACGAGGCGACGGCATCTGTCCCGTTGAGGAGCGATGTACAAAGTGTGACACGATTGAGGAGTGTCTGCAAGAGATTGATGATTTTGTGAAAAGTATAATGTAGATGAGAAATTGGTTTCACATATTTATTTTATGTATATCAATATGGACAACGTCTTGCCAATCGGACCAAACAGATAAGGCAATAATGCAGGCTGTAACGTACCAGATGGAGATGTATCCAAAATCAACATTAAGAGATTTATACAAAAATTTCTTTCAAGACTATTTTGGGCCTGGCCATATTATCGCAAACGACGAGGCTGCTGATAAATATCTACGCCAGGAACTATCATCAGTCGCAGAGTACGAAGGGGCAGACTACGAATTTGCAGGATATCGTGGCAATATGGTTAGAGTAAGCCTTAAAGTCATAGCCGACGGCAGAGTTCCATACGACACCTATTTCGATGCCTTTTTACGTAGCGCAAGTTCATTGACACCTCCATCAATTGAGGAGTGGCAAAGAGAATGGGCGAGGATTGATTCGGTTATAATGGAGATGGGAATCACACTTGATAATGCAGAAACAGACTGTCAGGAGATTAATCGTCTGCTCAACGAAAACAAATTCGTTATGCACCATAGCCAGCAATTCAACCAACATTACGCTCCGCATTATCGCATAATTGAGAGAAGCATTTTCGAGCAGGAGATACTGCCACTAATAAACAAAAACGATTAAATATTAATCAAACACTAAAAATATGCAAACAACAAGTATTAAACTCTATGCGCTCAGTTTTTCGCAGGCAAAAACATATTTTGTCGCAGCGCTATTTATCTTAGGCAATATTGTCCTGCCGCAACTTTGCCACCTCGTACCGCAAGGTGGTATGATTTTGTTGCCAATCTACTTTTTTACACTGATTGGGGCGTATAAGTATGGATGGAGAGTTGGCCTTTTGACTGCCGTTTTGTCACCTGTCATCAACCATCTGCTATTTGGTATGCCTGCGGCCTCGATGTTGGCTCCCATACTTGTAAAATCTACTATTTTGGCTTTGATAGCAGGGTATGTGGCACATAGTGTTAAGAAGACATCTATCGCTTTATTGGCTATTGTGGTATTGACTTATCAGATAATTGGCGGTGCTTTTGAGTGGGCGTGGACAGGCAGTTTGGCCGCAGCACTTCAAGATTTCCGCCTTGGCGTAGCAGGTATGGCATTGCAGATTTTAGGCGGTTATGCCTTTATAAATTACCTACTACGTAAATAACCTTCATCCACGACTTAAAGAGATATAAAAACAGTGAGAGGTTGCCTATTTTGTTTAGGCAACCTCTCTTCTGTATCGCTAAAATTATCGGAATCTATTTCCAATTATGCCCGAGAGTCAATTTGGATAACGACATTTCTTAATCTATCTCGCTCAACATCGAAACTTCGATATCTACCGTCTGATTAGCCTTCAGTTGCATTACAAAGCCCACACGACGCAAGTTCTTATCCACTATCTCGTACTCTCGATATTTGTGGTCGGGCCAAATTTTTGCCTCAGCCTTGACCTTTCCTTTGAACTTAAGATAGAGTGTCTTGCCATCCTGCCTTAGCATAATCGTATTTGGAGCCACAATTTGTGCCTCGGCATTGGTCGCCATACGCCACTCGACAACAGAGGGTGTTTCGCCACACTCTATATGGTCTGTGATTGTCAAATCATCGTTCTTATCCAATTCGGCAGTACGAATAACCTCTTTAGCATCGCCTTCAAAAGCAGCGCTCAAATCAACGACAGCGCCCTTACGGCGCGGAGTAGCAAAGGTCTTAACAATCTCAGCCAGCCCCTTGACATTATGACGATGACCATTAAACATTAGTATATTGTGCGACTCTGGCCCTGTTCGGAAAATATCCCAGCGCACACTCTCCTGTTTTGTATTTCCGTGGTCGAGGCCTGCCTCCTCCAAGACGTGATAGTTATGCGAGCCCAAATCGATAGCCCAACGTATGCCATCGCGTTCATAGATGAATGAGCCTACATCCATATGGGCGTGATTGGTACTTGCCCTGCCGCCTTTAATGGCAAAATAGGTATCGTCGCTACTCTCCCAGCCGCTGCGATAGACAAACACAGGTGTTTCGCCGTGATTAACCCAAGTATTATCGGGCAGTTGTGATTTACTGAAATCGAGCGCCGAGCCAAATACCATATAGGTAGGCAACAATCTCACATTTAGTACTTTCTTATTTTTTACAAATAACTCATCCACCGCAACAATCGAAGCATCGTTGAGTTGGCGGGCAAACCAATACTTAGAAGATATGCAAGACATTGCAGAGCCCGAATCGGCAAAATTATAACTTTTACCCGACGGAGTTGCCATATAGGTCATATATGATGCCGTCTGCATAAAACTCTTCTGCGACGCAATCCCCGCATCTGTTCCCAATGCCGATTGCAAAGCCGCAACCAACATAACCTCGAAACTTGTACCATAGTCCCAATAGCCTGCCCCTTCGGGGTAACCACCATCGGGCTCATAACATTTTTGTGCTATAGGATTTGATTTGAGACATTTTTCGATTAACGCTTGGCAATATTCAGGCGAGCGGTCCATAATCGCCAAAGCACCATAAATCATACCTGCATTGCAGACCTGATTCCAATTATGGTCAGCCTTGAAAAACCACGCGTGTTTATCATTCTCGGACGGGCGCAAGCCTTTTTCATAAATTGCCGTAGCGATTTTATTACGCGACTCTTCCGACAGAAAATGATACAGCCAATCGTAGCCTATAGCCAAAGCCATAGTCATCTCACTCACATCCAAGAAATGAGAAGGATTCCAATCAATAAATTCGCTGGCGGCCAACATCTCACGCTCGGCACGTTCGGCATAGCGTACATCATCGGTCATAACATAGGCGTACGAGAGATAAAACACACGTTTCAGCACCTCACCCGACACCTGCAACAAGCGACGTCCCTCCAACTTACGAACAGCAGACGACGTTGATAGGAATCGGGTAGCCTCATTTACTATCATATCGTTCACATACTGCGCATTCTCCGAACGGTCACGAAATGCTCTCATCGCGGCAATATCGCCCTTGTTGATTAACAAACGCGGATGCGGAGCCAATTTACTGTAATCAACATCCTGCGCAAATGCCGATACCGACACAAAAAGAGCAACTGAAATTATAGTTAAAAGATATTTTTTCATAACAACTCTCGACACTAAAACTCCTCACTATAATAATATCTATTTCTGCACCTGAATGGGAGAATTTACGGTAGAAACGAATCCCGTACCGTCAGCCACATAGGCATATACGCGGAAGTTACCCTCCTCGTTAATTGTTATCTCGGCTACGGGCTCATTTGTAGTAATCACCTCGCCATAACGCTCCGGACGCGGTTCATACGAGCCACCAAAACCCAATACAGTAGCCTCGCGCAATACCTCCCAGATATAAGTCATCTTGTCGCCTTCGCGGTCTGTAGCAGCCACCTCAACACGGAACGGCTTACCTTTCTGCAAGGTAGGGCTCTCCTTCGGAGTCTTTCCTTCAACCTTTATACCCGTAACAACAGGGGCTGTCTGCTCAGGCTCTTCGCCCGACCAAACGCGCTGCATAGCCTCCACCATAGGAGTCTTCTCGCCCTTCAACGGCAGGCCCTCGACATTACCCTCGACAAACATACTAAACCACGTAGGTGTACGCTCCTCCTTCTGTCCCCAGAGGAATACGAAAGAGCCAAGGCAACGCTTATCGCCTAAGATAGCATTATTATAACGCTCCTCGTAAACTATACGCTTCTGCTCACTTGTCTGCTCGATTGGAGCCTTCCACTCTGTAGATGAGGTCTCCCACCAACCTGTCGGGCCCCACTCGGTAATCATATATGGGCCTTTATAATCTGACTCGGCGACCATATCCTTAACCTCCAAAATTGGGCCATAACTATTGATACCTACGATATCAAGCGACGGTGCATAACGAGCAATAGAATCCAACGCACTCTTATTATGCGCAATAACAGTAGCAACAAGATGGCGCTTATCGATTGACTTCATCATTGCAGCCAACTCCTCGACAAAGCCCCATACTACACCGTTATTAGCGCCACTCAACTCAATCTCGTTGCCAATGCCCCAGCAGAGAATATTGGGGTCATCCTTAAATGTCTCGGCCAATTCGCGGCAGGTCTCGCGCATCTCGTTCTTAAACTTCTCGTCAGAGTACTTCTCAACCTCCTTAGGCAACCAGATACCCTGCATAACACGCATACCATTCTTCGCAGCCAATTCCGAAGTGCGACGAACACTCTTCACATCACCGCCCCAAGTACGACACGCATTTGCACCCGATGCCGAAGCAACATCCAAACGGTTTGTTCCTCCCACGCCCTTGATATACGATACTTCTCCATCCACTCGCAGTTCAAATCCGTTACTTTTTTTTCGGATAACTGCACCCTGTTGTGGCGCACACGAAGCAACACACGCACTCACACACGCAATAATAATTACTCTTAAGATTTTCATAACTAAATAAGGTTTAACAAGTTTACTTTCGCAAGATACAAAAAAAACTGTCAAACACGATGGTTATGACAGTCTTTTTATATTCATTTGTATAACAAGAGGGAGTTTAAGGCTTGCGAAATGCGAAAAAGCGGAGTTTACTTAAACGTAAATGAGCATTTTGAGCACAAGCATAACGCAAAAATCACCTTGTTAGGCAAATGGATTAGTCGTTAGGGTAGGCCGCAATGAATACATTGCGACGGCGCAACTCATCCTGAATCTTATGCAACTCGCGCAACGACACCTTACCAACAACATACTTATACTCGTCCGAGATATAATTTTCGCTAACTGACTCAAACTTCACCAAATCGAGGTCGGCATAATCCGAATAGCGGTAATATACACGGAATGAGTGGTCTGTAGTATATGTCGGCAGTTGCGAATCATTACGTTTCTTATATTCATACTTATAATCATACAAGCAAGCCGTAATATCACTCAACACAGCAGAGCCTGTAGGATAGCCACCCGCTCCACGACCAAACATAAATTGCTTATCGTAGAACAAGCCCTTGATAACTACACCATTAAATTCATCCTCTACGCTGTAGATATACTTATTACGCGAAATAAGTTGAGGCATAACGCTCATAATAAGTCTATTACCCTGAATCTTCTCAACGTGAGCAACCAACTTGAATCGACGCTCCTTCTCGTTTGCAAAACGGATATCATCGTCATTCATATTAGATATACCGTAGGTAAAAATCTCCTCTGGTGCAACATACAAACCGAAGGCGTGGATGGTGATGATGATAAGTTTGAACAACGAATCCCAACCGTCAATATCGAGCGTAGGATTACTCTCGGCAAAGCCCAAATCCTGTGCCAACTTCAGTGCATCGGCATACGACATCTTCTCGTTAAAAATCTTCGACAGAATGAAATTCGACGAGCCGTTCAAGATACCCTTAACCGAAGTCAAAAGGTCGTTATCGTAATACTCCTCCAAGTTACGAATTACAGGAATACTACCACAAGCCGAAGCATCGTACAACAGAGCCACATTATAACGAGCCTGCAACTCTATCAACTCCTCGATATGGTGGGCAAGCATCTTCTTATTACCCGACACTACGGGCAGGCTCATTTGCAATGCTCGCTTAACGATAGTATATGCGGCATCGGCATCATCAATCAACTCAACAATAAAGTTAATATCCGGGTCATTGAAAATATCATCGGCGTTATTTGTGAATTCTGCATCCACACCTCGTTGCTTATTCAAATCACGCACGCAGATTCGTTTGATTTCCACATTCTTCGAGCCGATACGTTTCAGCACATCATACAAACCGCTACCTACGGTTCCAAAACCAAAAAGACCGATATTTAATTTTTTACCATTCATAATAATATGTTTTTCTATTTTATTCGTTCAAAAAATTAATGATAATATCATTGAGTTGTTTATGCTCAACCAAGAAACCATCGTGACCGAAATCCGAATCAATCAAATGATAGCGCACATCTGCTATATTATCGACAAGTATAGCGTGGTCAGAGGGTGGGAACAAAATATCCGACGTGATTGCAACAACCAAACTCTTTGCTTTAATCTGACGCAACACATCCTCTACACGACCTCGGCCACGACCTAAATTGTGAGAATCTACAGCCTGCGACAGACGATAATATGAGTAGGCGTTGAATCTGCGACGCAACTTCTCACCTTGATAACGCTGATACGAGAGGACCCGACGCTGGAAGCCCACTTCATCAGGATTCTCATCCTCCTGCGTTTTATCATACGCCATACCGCCACGATAACTCATAAGCGCTATACTGCGAGCAGTAGCCATACCTTGCAGACCTGCCTCGGCACTCCGCTCACCAAATGTCGGGTCACACTCGATAGCCATACGTTGCGACTCATTAAACGCCGAAGCCCAAGGTTTTGTACGCGGCGTAGTAGCAATGAACGCTGCCTTTTCGGCAAAATCTGGTTGCATAACACACCACTCCAAACATTGAAAACCGCCGATAGAACTACCAATGAGCAACTTCACGCGACTAATGCCCAAATGCTCTGCCAAAAGTTGATGGGCACGTACCATATCGCGCACCGTTACCAGAGGGAAATCGCCATACCACGGCTCACCCGTTGCGGGATTCACGCTCAATGGGCCTGTCGTACCATAATGCGAACCAAGGAAGTTGGCACATACCGTAAAATATTTCGCTGGGTCCAAAAAACACCCCTGCTCGACAGTATGCGGCCACCAATCAGCAACATCCGAGTTAGCCGTCAATGCGTGACAAACCCAAACGACATTACTACGCTCGGCATTCAATTCTCCAAACGTATCGTAAGCAATCGTAAGCGAGGGTAGCACACCTCCGCTCTCCAACTCAAAAGGTTTATCGTATCTATAGAATTGAGCCATTCGTTTTTCGCTTATTCTGCTGCGGCAAATGCCTGCTCGAAATCTTCAATTATATCTTCAACATTCTCCAAGCCCAAAGAGATACGCAACAGAGTAGGCGTAACTCCTGCGGCCTTCAAATCGGCCTCGTTCAACTGCTTGTGTGTAGTCGATGCGGGATGAGTAACAACTGTTATCGAATCTCCAATCATCGTCATATTGGCTGCCAACTTCAACGCCTCAACAAAACGTACGGTGCTATCCAGCGAGCCTTTCAGTTCGATTGCGAAGACACCCGACGAGCCATAGCGATAATACTTCTTGGCATTCTCATATCCTGCGTGGTCCTCAAAACCTACGAAACTTACACGCTCCACTTTCGGATGGTTGCGGCAATACTCGGCCAAACGCCAAGTAGATTCCACCTGATGCTTAACACGCAACGACAGAGTCTCAAGGCCCAACAACATCAAATATGAATCAAACGACGAGGGGCAACAACCAAAATCGCGCAAACCATCTACTCGACACTTCACGACAAAGGCCGCAGCACCAAACGCCTCATAGAGATTCAATCCGTGATAACCCTCCGATGGGCCATCAATCTGCGGGAATTTGCCGTTTGCCCAATTATAGTTACCGCCATCGACGATGATGCCACCCATAGCCGTTCCGTGACCGTTAATCCACTTCGTTGCAGAATCTACTACGATATTTGCGCCCCAATCAAACGGATTGCAGAGGAAACCTGCTGCACCGAAAGTGTTATCAACCACAAAAGGCACATCCTTACGTTTTGCCAACTCACCCAACGCCTCCAAATCGGGAACATAGCAGGTCGGATTACCCATACTCTCGGCAAATATCATCTTCGTCTTATCATCAATAAGCGCCTCAAAATCCTCCACTCGCTCGCTTTTGGCAATACGGCAATCAACGCCCAACTTACGCAACGATATTCGGAATTGGTTGTATGTACCACCATAAAGATAGGGCGATGCAACAATATTATCACCTGCCGAAGCCAACGCCGTAACCGTGATAAGTATAGCCGACATTCCCGACGACAAAGCCAACGCACCAACACCATTATACAATGCAGCCACACGCTCCTCATAAGCCGAAGATGTAGGATTCTGCAAACGGGTATATATATTACCGCCCTCGCTCAACTCAAACAAGCGAGCCGCATAGTCGCAACTCTTGAAATGATAGGCCGCAGTAGGGTATATTGCCACGCCACGCGAGCCTGTATGGTCCACGTGATAACCACCGTGAATCTGCTTGGTTTCAAAACGCAATTTATTATCTGCCATAGTTCTGAAATATTTATTATTCGGCTACTCTCGCAAGCCGAACACTTATAAAAACTCAAATTAATAATTGTTAAGGGATTTTTGTGTCCATTGACACACGGCAACTCGTAGTCGCCTATGATTAAAGAAGTGCCTATCGGCACATTCGCATCGAGTGCATAGGGATAGTGACCATCGACAATATGTTGCAGAGTCTTCTCATTTGTACACGTTATTATTATGTGCAAATATAACTATTATTTTCTTATTATATTAAAGTAACGCCGAAAAAAGTAATATTTTCCGTATATTTGCGAAACAAACAAATATACATTTACGATGAAACGATTATCCACTATTATGATTGCGCTGATTATTTGTGCCTGCTCTGGCAACCAAACAAAAAATCAGCAAACCGACGCTACTATTCATTGTCATATCAATGGTGTAGTTCACGACAGGCCCGAATCAAGCAAATTACTTCTATATATCGGGGTTGATGGAAACATTGCAGGATCATCGCAGCCATACTGCGAGATAAAAATTAGCGACAGCCAATTCTCATACGACCTCTACCTCGATGAACCTCAATATTGTGAACTCGTATTTGAGGATGAATTCAAAAACGGCTATTGGCAAGCCATTGATTTCATCGCCGATGACGGCACCATAAATATGAATCTTTACCCAACAGAGGAGGTCGGCAAAACCGACATCGAAGGTCCTGCTTCAACCAATGAATATCAATCATATAAAGTTGAATTGCGTAAATTACAAGACGCTACGAACGAGGTGCGTAACAAACTCAAAGCAGAAGGCAAAACCTACACAGAGGAGTACTCGTCTTTAATTACACAAATCGAGGCATTGGAGAACAATTCGCCAAAACAGAAGCAATTAATCGAGCAGATACAAGCAATGACTGAAGAGCAGACGTATGCCCCCGAGACTTTGGCCGAGCGCAAACGTTATCAAGCCGAGCGTTTGGCTAAAATGCTCGAAATTGTTACAGGCGAGCCATCAACGGCTCGACTTGCTATGCTGGCCAAACAGATGAAATACAAACTACCACCTCAAGAACTCGTTGATGCATTCAACAACATCTATGCTGTCAAAATGCCCGACAATGCAATTACCAAATTTTGTCTGCGCCAAATAGAGGGTTTTCAATTACAAATCGGGGCGCAATATATCGATTTCGAGGCACCCGACCTCGATGGGCAGATGCACAAACTGTCTGATATGATTAAAGACGCAGAGTTAGTCTTGCTCGACTTGTGGGCTTCGTGGTGCGGTCCGTGCCGCACGGCATCAATCGAAATGATTCCTCTATACGATAAATACCACAACAAAGGCTTCCAAATCATTGGCGTAGCACGAGAATCAGGCTCTACCAAAGCAATGGAAAAGGCCGTTAAACAAGATGGTTACAAATGGCCGCAACTCGTTGAGTTGGATGACCGCGCGAATATCTGGGCCAAATATGGTTGCAACAATGCCGCAGGTCGTCGTATTTTGTTTGACGCTCAAGGTAAAATCATAGCATTTGACCCAACCATAGAGCAATTGACTGCAGAGGTAGAGAAACGCATAAACAAATAACACAAAACCGATATGAAACAATTTCTTTTTTTAGCAATAACACTTATGTTATCGAGTGTCGCACATTCCCAAACAGACGACACATATAAAGGCTGGAAGAAGGGTGAATTAGATATTCATTTCATCTACACAGGTAGAGGAGAGGCTGTATTCTATATTTTTCCCGATGGCACGTCGATGTTGGTAGATGCTGGTGACCATCAGGCCTCAGTACCTATGACAGACCCCAAACCCGACCTCTCACGACGAGGTGGTGAGTGGGTAGCCCGCTACATCGAGAGGGTAAACCCCGCTGGGCGCGAGGTAGATTATATGATGTTATCGCACTTCCACAGCGACCATTCAGGCTCTGCATCACTCAACGTTCCCAAAACCGAAGGACGCACCCCCGACTATAAACTTGTCGGCATTGCCGACGTTGGCGAGAGCATTATTTTCGGCAATTTCATTGACCGAGGTTTTCCCAATTACAACTACCCAACGGCAATTAACGACTCTCACATATCGAACTACAAAAACTTTGTCCGCTGGCACAAACAACAATACGGAGCAAAGCAGGAGGCATTCAAGGTTGGTGCAGTAAATCAGATAAAATTGCAGAAGAAACCTGCAAAATATGCCAAAACATTCTCTATTCGCAACATAGCCGCAAGTGGAGAAATATGGAATGGCGACGAGCAGGGTAGCACAACACGCTACTACGACCTACACCCCGACAATACAAAAAACAATGGTAACGAAAACACAAAGAGCATTGCCTTCAGAATTGACTACGGACCATTCTCATATTTTGCAGGAGGAGATTTAACCCTCGGCGTCAAAGATACCAATGGCAACAACATAAACCTCGAAGCCAAAGCAGGCGAGGCGTGTGGTGAGGTTGATGTCTGCAAATGTAATCATCACGCATACAAAGATGCTATGCATCCCGACTTTTTGAAACACATAAATGCACAAGCATATATCAATCCCGTTTGGGACCAATTCCACACACAGCCAGCAATCATCGAGCGAATGCTCTCACAGGAGCAATATTCAGGCGAAAAGAACGCCCAGCCAACGATGGTACTAACGCAATATATAGTCGAATCAGCCCGCAAACAACATAGCACAGCGGAGTGGCTGAAGCGCGTAGGGCCTCACAATGGACATATCGTAGTAAAAGTTTACAACAAAGGAAAGAAGTATAAAATTTACCGTCTATCCGCCGATGACGAGAATATGAAAATACAAACCGTCTATGGGCCATTCGACAGTAAACAATAGAAAAAAGTCTGCTAATCTATCGAAGATTAGCAGACTTTTTTAGGCAGAATTACCTACATTAGCATTGCTATCATATTAACGTCATTCCACATCACGAGCGAATGCGAGTGATGAATGGAATCTCTAACGGTTGTTATTTAGAGGCTCCAATCCTCGCCCTGCAGGCTCGGTGGAGTGACATCTCTACAACTCAAAATGTTCTGTTTAATAACCAACGGTTTACAATCCAACCATCATTCCAATCTGATATGCTGCGAACGCCAACACCCAAGCAAGCAGGGTATTATATACGACAGAAAATACGGCCCATTTCCAGCCTCCCGTCTCACGTGCTATGGTCGCAACGGTTGCCATACAAGGGAAATATAGCAATATAAAAATTATAAATGCCAAAGCCGATGCTCGCGAATAAGTACCCGACTGAAGCATCAAATTCGATAGGGTAGCCGAGCCACTCTCGCTATCGTCAACCGAGTACAACACACTCAATGTAGAGAGAATAATCTCTTTGGCCACCGCTCCGGACAACAACGCCACGCTCGCTTTCCAATCCAAGCCCAAGGGTTGCATTATCGGCTCACACACCTTACCTATACGCCCCAGATATGAGTTCTCGGCCTGTGAAATATGCATCACCTCAATCTCCTGCTCCGAAGAACCAGCAGCAACCTGCTCAACAACATCTGTAGCGTATGCCGACGGCTCAACGTGAGGATAATAACTCAAAAACCATATAACGACTGCCGCCACCAAAATCAGGCCTCCTATTTTACGCAGATACTGCTCGCTACGCTCCCACATATGTCGCAACGTAGCATTCAGCGTCGGCACTCGATATGGTGGCAACTCCATAACAAATGGCGTTTCGTCAGGGCCAAACTTAAATCTACGCAATATACGCGCCGTCACAATAGCCGCCAGACAACCAAACAGATATATGGCAAACAACATCACACCCGCGCATTCGGGGAAGAATGTACCCGCAAGGAATACAAACACAGGCAGTCGCGCACTACACGACATAAAGGGGTTAATCAGGATTGTTATCAAACGGCTACTACGGCTCTCGATTGTACGTGTCGCCATAATAGCAGGCACGTTGCATCCGAAGCCCATTACAAGCGGGATAAACGATTTTCCGTGAAGGCCCGCCAAGTGCATCAGTCTATCCATAATGAAGGCTGCTCTCGCCATATAACCCGAATCCTCCATCAGTGAAATAAACAGATAGAGAATCAAAATATTAGGCAAGAATACCGCCACCGAGCCAACGCCTCCGATAACACCATCTACTATCAAGTCGCGTAATTCGCCTTCAGCCATAATACTCAGCACGAAATCTCCCAGCCATTGAAATCCACTCTCAATCCACTCCTGAGGATATGCGCCCAGAGTAAACGTCGACCAGAACATCACAAACATAAGGGTCAAGAATATAGGAATACCCAGATATTTGTGAGTCACCACACGGTCAATGTAAGATGTAGGCACATCGCTCTGCTTCTCCGATGGGGTATATGTTTCAGCCAAAGCGCCTTCGATAAAACCATATTTCTCGTTAGTTATGGCGCTCTCTACATCCTCATTCAATGCAGTAATGATACGCGCGGCACCCTTAACACTTTGCGTTTTCCACTCCTTGAAATGGGGACTTTGACGCAGCAACTCTTGAACGCTACTATCACCCTCCAACATCTTAATAGCCCAATATCTCGGCGGGAATGACTTTGGCAACTCCTCGACATTACGCTTCATCAACTTCGACAACGACGCTATTTCGGTCTCTATGGATGACGAATAGTTGATATGAATATGACGCACTTTGGGATTCTGATTCTCATAAGTCAAGATTACCTCATCCAATAGATTCTCCAGACCTCGCCCATCACGTGCCACCACAGGCACCACAGGGACTCCAATCATTCGTCCCAACTGTTCGTAATCAAGTGTGGCACCGCTACGCTCCAACTCATCATACATATTCAACGCCACGACCATCTTTGGGCTTATGTCGATAAGTTCGGTAGTAAGATATAGATTTCGCTCAAGATTTGACGCCACAACTGCATTCACCACCACATCGGGCAACTCATCCATCAAGTGGCGACGAACATACAACTCTTCAGGGGTATAAGCCGACAATGCATAGGTTCCCGGCAAATCGGTAATATTGATTTTATATCCCTTATATTCCAGCGAGCCACTCTTTGCATCAACCGTCACTCCACTATAATTACCAACGTGTTCGTGACCTCCCGACAAGGCATTGAACAACGAGGTTTTGCCACTATTCGGGTTACCTACCAAAGCGATTTTTATATGACGTACCTTTTCATTGAAGACATTTTGAACAATATCTTCGTTCTGTGCGGTTGTCACCTTACCACTCTGTAGTTGATATTCGCGTGCCTCTTCAGGAGTAAGTACCTCAACCATAGCGGCCTCACTACGTCGTAAAGAGACTTCGTACCCCATAATTCTATACTTTATAGGGTCACGCAGCGGAGCGTTGAGTACCGAGACCACACGTTGCCCTCGCACAAATCCCATTTCAAGAATTCTACGGCGGAAACCTCCGTGTCCCAACACTTTAACCACAACGGCAGAAGAGCCTGTTTTAAGTTCTGACAACAGCATACGTTATGTTTGTTCTCTATTTTTGCTTGCAAAAATACACATTTTTTCGACATATCCCAATCTACTTTTTCAAAGGAGATTTTTTGCACATCATTTTACCTGAATCAAACGCCTTTAGTAAACAGGCGATTCAGATTATTATTTGTCCATATTTCGCATTTAACAGCCAACAATTTCGGACTATTTTTCACCACCCAAATCTCCCATTTCAATGATTAATTTTCTACAGAAATTATACAACCGAAATCTCATTTTCGAAAGATGGGAAACAAACCTTTACAAAAGTGGGAAAATTGTTGAAACTTTTGTGCTATTATTATTTCTTTTTCTAATAAAAATAATGTATTTTTGCACGTATGAACTACACGTGGATACATAACTCATTCAGCAGGCCGTTTTTACGCATTTTCGCCGTTCCAGAGTACGGCACAAAGTCGGTTAATGGTCTTCTTGAGTCTATATATAGCCCAATGCCAAATTGCACAGAACAGACATTATGCGATGACCGTTCAGCAACGGGCAGCCACTCTTTTGAGGACAAACAAGACAAACAAATAATTAATTAAATAACAAAACGGGCCGTTGTAGTTTTGCTACAGCGGCTGCATTTTAACATTACACACAATATGAAAGTTGCAGTTATTATGGGCTCGACAAGCGATTGGGGCGTTATGTCAGCCGCTTGTGAGACATTGGAGGAATTGGGAATCGAATACGAGAAGCGAGTTATCAGCGCACACCGCACACCTCATTTGATGGTCGAATATGCCACAACAGCCAAGGAGCGCGGCATTGGTGCAATTATCGCCGGAGCAGGCGGTGCGGCTCACGTTGCAGGTGTAACGGCTGCATTGACTACTGTTCCTGTAATTGGTGTGCCCATCAAGACTTCGGCTCTCGGAGGCTTGGACTCATTGCTTTCAATCGTACAGATGCCCGGTGGCATACCCGTATCAACCACAGCCATTAACGGAGCAAAGAATGCCGCTTTGATTGCCGCTTCAATCTTCGCCTTGACCGACAAGGATTTGGAGGCTCGGCTGGAGGCATTCCGCAAAGCACAAACCGAGAAGGTATTAGAGGCAGAATTGTAATATTCGGCAAACCCACCTACCGTTTTATCGCAAAAAACAAAGTAAACAGATATGAAAAATTACCGCATTTTTGTAGAGAAATATCCGCGATTCCAAGTCGAGGCAGAGACTCTGCGTAAGGAGTTGAATAACAACTTAGGGCTCAAGTTGGCTTCATTGCGACTGCTGAACGTCTATGACTTGTTTGGTTTCTCGGAGGAGTTATTGGAGAAGAGCCGCTACGCCGTATTCGGTGAGATTGTGACCGACTGCGTTAGCGATGAGTGCGACCTCACGGGTTGCAAATATTTGGCCGTCGAGTATCTGCCCGGTCAGTTTGACCAACGTGCAAGTTCGGCTGTGGACTGCGTACGTTTGATTGAGCCTACGGCTAACGTACGCATCAAGAGTTCAAAGTTGTTGATTTTCGACAATGCCATTACCGACGAGGAGTTGGCTCGTGTCGAGCGTTATTACATCAACGCCGTTGAGTCTCGCCGCAAGGATTTGAGCGTACTTACAGATATGGAGAATGCCGAAGTTAAGCCCGTAGCCATTTTGCACGGTTTGACAGCCTTGAAGGATGAGGAGTTGGCCGACTACTGCAAGCAGTATGGGCTGGCTATGAATGCCGACGATTTACGCGAAGTCGTAAATTACTATAAGGCCGAAGGCCGCGACCCTTCAGAGACTGAGTTGCGTATCTTGGATACATATTGGAGTGACCACTGCCGTCACACAACATTTACTACCGAGATTGAGGAGATTACCATCGACGACTCTTTCCTCTCGGCAGAGTTGGACTCTTCACTCGAAACACTCAAACAGATACGCGAGGAGTTGGGCCGCGAAAACAAGAGCCTATGCCTGATGGAATTGGCTACAATCGGCGCACGTTATTTGAAGAAGACTGGCGTTCTGGACAATTTGGAGCAGAGCGAGGAGAATAATGCTTGCAGTATCTATGTCAATGTTGATGTTGATGGCAAGATGGAGAAGTGGCTCTTGCAGTTCAAGAACGAAACACATAATCACCCTACAGAGATTGAGCCTTTCGGAGGAGCATCAACTTGTCTTGGTGGTGCCATTCGTGACCCATTGTCAGGCCGCAGTTATGTATATCAGGCTATGCGCGTAACAGGTGCAGGCGACATATACAAGAGTGTTGCTGAGACTATGGAGGGTAAGTTACCGCAGCGTATCATCTCGACAAAGGCTGCTGCAGGTTATTCAAGTTACGGTAACCAGATTGGTCTTGCCACTACACACGTACGCGAGATTTACCACCCCGACTACGTTGCCAAGCGACTGGAGGTCGGTGCTGTTGTAGGAGCGGTTCGAGCCGAGGATGTACGTCGTGAATCACCTGCGGCTGGAGATATCATCCTTATGTTGGGAGGTCGCACAGGCCGCGACGGTATCGGCGGAGCGACAGGTTCATCAAAGGAGCATAATGTAAAATCTATCGAAGAGTGTAGTTCTGAAGTACAAAAGGGTAATGCTCCCGAGGAGCGCAAGTTGGAGCGTTTGTTCCGTCGTCCCGAAGTTACACGCCTTATCAAGAAATCGAACGACTTTGGTGCAGGTGGTGTGAGCGTTGCTATCGGAGAGTTGGCTCCAGGTTTGGATATATATCTTGACCGCGTACCTACAAAATATAGTGGACTTAATTCGACAGAACTTGCTATCAGCGAGTCGCAGGAGCGTATGGCCGTTGTTATCGAGCGCAAGGATATGGATGCATTTATTGAGTATTGCCATTCGGAGAGCATCGAAGTTACTCACGTTGCCGATGTTACCGACACCAACCGTTTGAAGATGTTCTACAATGGTGAAATGTTGGTTAATCTCTCTCGCGAGTTTATCGATTCGGCTGGTGCAAAGCACTACACAAAGATTCGTATCGCTGCCGTTGAAGACAAAAATCCTTTTGAGCGCAAGATAGAGGGAGCAACACTTGTAGAGAAGGTTAAGGCTAATCTTGAAGATGATAATGTTGTTTCACAGCGTGGTATGATTGAGATGTTTGACTCTACAATCGGCGCATCTACCGTTTTGATGCCGTTTGGTGGTCGCACACAAAATACAGAGACGCAGGTTTCTGTTCAAAAGTTACCCGTTGGCAATGCTACAACCAACACCGCCAGCATTATGGCATTCGGCTACAACCCCTTCATCGCTTCGTGGAGTCCGTATCACGGCGCCGCTTACGCAGTAATCGAGGCAGCATCAAAAGTTGTTGCTGCAGGTGCTCGTTACGACAAAATGCGCTACTCATATCAGGAGTACTTCGAGCGTATGAACAGCGAGGAGTCGTGGGGTAAGCCTTTGTCGGCACTGCTCGGCGCATTGAAGATGCAGATTGAATTGGGCTTGCCATCAATCGGAGGTAAGGACTCAATGAGCGGAACATTCCAGGACATCAACGTACCACCTATGCTTATGGCATTTGGTATCACTACAGTTGATGCCCGTACTGTTATCAGTCCCGAATTCAAGAAGGCTGGAAACAAACTCTACCTTATAAAGCATACACCGCTGAACAACTATATGCCCGACACGGAGGCTTTGAAAGAGAACTTCTCATTCGTAAGTTCAGCCATCGAGCAGGGTAAGATTATTTCAGCCTACGCTGTTGGCTTTGGAGGTATAGTCGAGGCTGTATCGAAGATGTCATTTGGCAATAAGATTGGTGCAACAATTACTATGGACGAGCAGGCATTGTTTGACTATGCTTACGGCTCATTTGTTGTCGAGGCTGCCGAGGATTTGGACTTTGCTGCTGCTGAGGTTATCGGTCAGACAATCGACAAGGCAGAGGTTGTATTCAACGGCACAGCATTCTGCATCGACGAATTGCAGAAAATCAACTCACAGAAATTCTGCAAGGTATATCCCGACAGAGGAATCGAAGGTGGCTCTACTCGCAAGAGCGAACCCACAAAGAGAGAGATTAAATATGCAGGTACTCCCGTCGAGCAGCCTATCGCATATTTGCCCGTATTTGCCGGTACAAACTGCGACTACGATACAGGCAAGGCATTTGAGCGTGCAGGTGCAAAGGTTACGACAAGCGTATTCTGCGACTTGACGGCTGACGACATCTTCAAGTCTATCGAGACTATGAAACAGAAGATTGACGAGTGTAACATCTTTGTTTTGAGCGGTGGTTTCTCTGCAGGTGATGAGCCCGACGGAAGTGGTAAGTTTATCGCAAATGTCTTGAATAACAAGATTATCACCGATGCCATACACGCTCTTCTCGATAGAGGTGGTTTGATTTTGGGTATCTGCAACGGCTTCCAGGCTTTGGTTAAGTCAGGATTGCTGCCTTATGGTCGCTTGGGACAGGTTGTGAAGGAGTCACCCACATTGTTCCGTAACGACATCAACCGTCACATCTCGCAGATTGTATCGACTCGTGTTGCGACAACCAACTCACCTTGGTTGTCATCATTCGAGTTGGGTGAGTTGCACTCTATCGCCGTGAGTCACGGTGAGGGTAAGTTCGTCGTTAGCGACGAGATGGCCGAAGAGTTGTTTGCAAACGGACAGGTTGCATTCCAATATGTTGACCCCGCAGGCGAGGCAACTCTCTGTGCGCCATACAACCCCAACGGCTCAAGTTTCGGCATCGAGGGCATCATCAGTGCCGATGGTCAAATCTTGGGTAAGATGGGCCATACGGAACGTTATGAGGAGAATCTCTTTAAGAATATCCACGGGAACAAGGCACAGGGCATCTTTGCTAACGCCGTAAATTACTTTAGAGGCAAATAGATTAAAATCAATTTTCAATGACTATCAAACGCTTTATACGCACATTGACTACCGCGGCCTTTATGGTCGCCGTAGTCACATTGTGCGGATGCAAACGCGACACATCGTTACGTGTGCTATATTGGAATTTCCAAAACGGAATGTGGGCCGACGAGCCTAACAACTACGACAACTTTGTTGAGTGGGTTAAGCAGTACGACCCCGATGTATGTATATGGTGCGAGGCCCAGACCATCTATGAGACGGGCACCAATAAAGGTTGCAAAGCAGAGGAGCGTTACTTGGTAGATAATTGGGGTGAACTTGCTGCACGTTTTGGTCATCAATATTGGGCGAAAGGAGGCCACCGCGACAATTATCCACAAGTCATAACTTCGAAACTACCTATCGAAACCGTTGAGCAGATTATTGGCGAGGAACCTGACAATGTTGTGACACACGGAGCAGGACATTTCCGTGTAGAATTCAACGGCAAGAAGGTAAACATCGTCACTCTGCACACTTGGCCACAACGCCACGCTTTTCGCGCGAAAGACATTGAGGCAAGTAGGGCAGAGAATGGAGGTGACCACTATCGCCGTATGGAGATGGAATACATCTGCAAGCACACAATCATTGAGCAAGAAAATGCCGAAAATGGGATGTGGCTTATGGCGGGAGATTTCAACTCTCGTACTCGCAAGGATAATCACTTCTATAAATACGACGAGAACTCGACTGCATTTTTAGTCCACGACTATATTTTGCAAAACACTCCTTATATAGATATAATAGGTGAGCGTTATAAAGGGGAGTTCCACACAACGACACAGGGCAATGCGCGTATTGACTTTGTATATTGCACACAACCGCTCTACGAGCGTATCGTTGATGCCTATGTCGTACGCGATGACTACACATCGACGAATGCACGACTTGACGAAGCAACAAACTTCTATTTCCCGTCAGACCATCTGCCCATATTGGTTGATTTTGAGATAGAGTAGAGAAGAGAGAATCAAGAATAAAACAATAAACAAATAAAGTATATGGCAAAAAGTTATGAAAATGCCGGTGTAAATCTTGAGGCCGGCTACGAGGTGGTTCGCAGAATCAAATCACACGTTAAATCTACTGCACGCACAGGCGTGATGGGTAATATTGGAGCCTTCGGCGGTATGTTCGACTTGGCATCACTCAACATCAAGGAGCCTATCTTGGTTAGTGGTACCGATGGCGTAGGTACAAAGCTCAAGCTCGCATTCGAGATGGACAAGCACGACACAATCGGTATCGATGCTGTTGCAATGTGTGTAAATGATGTTTTGGCACAGGGCGCCGAGCCTTTGTTCTTCTTGGATTATGTAGCCGTTGGTCACAACGAGCCCGCCAAGATTGAGGCTATCGTAGCAAGTGTAGCAGAGGGTTGCCGTCAGGCAGGTTGCGCACTCATCGGTGGTGAGACAGCCGAGATGCCGGGAATGTACGGCGGTGGCGAGTACGATATCGCAGGTTTCACTTGCGGCGTTGTAGAGCGTGCGAAGTTAATCGACGGCTCAAAGGTCAAGGTTGGCGATATTTTGATTGGTATCGCATCAAGCGGTGTTCACTCTAACGGTTTCAGCCTCGTTCGTAAGATTGTAAGCGACAACAACTTCGATTTGCACCAGCCTCACGCCGACTTGGGCGAGAAGCCATTGGGCGAGGTATTGCTTACACCGACACGCATCTACGTTAAGCAGGTATTAGAGGTTATCCATCAGTGCAACGTTCACGGTATCAGCCACATTACAGGTGGTGGTTTCGACGAGAACATCCCCCGCATCTTGCAGGATGGCCAGGGTGTTGAAGTTCAAGAGGGTAGTTGGGAGATTCTTCCCGTATTCCGCTTCTTGGAGAAGTGGGGTGGCGTAGCACACCGCGAGATGTTCAACATCTTCAATATGGGTGTAGGTATGGTTATCGCACTCGACGAGTCAGAGGCTGAGAAGGCTATCGAGATTCTTACTGCCGCAGGCGAGAAGGCATCGGTTATCGGTCGTATCGTAGAGGGCGAGGGCGTTACCATTAAATAATGGCTACGCAATCCAGACATAAGATTGCTGTCTTTGCCAGCGGTTACGGCTCAAACTTCGAGGTTATCACACGAGCAGCACAGTCGGGAGAGATTCCTGCCGATGTGGTGCTGATGGTATGCGACAAACCTTCGGCAAGAGTCTGCTCATTAGCCGATGCTATGGGTGTCGAGAAGTTTGTCTTCTCGGCTAAAGATTATCCGACCAAGAGCGACTATGAGCGCGAGATAGTACGACGCTGCCGCGAATGTGGGATAGAGTTAATCTGTCTCGCAGGATATATGCGCATCGTGGGTGAAGAGTTGCTCAATGCCTACAAAGGACGTATTATCAACATACACCCATCTCTACTTCCTGCATTTGCCGGAGCAAGGGCTATAGAGCAGGCTATGGAGTATGGCGTTAAAGTCTATGGTGCGACCATACATTATGTTGATGAAACGCTCGACGGAGGTAAGATTATCGCACAGCAAGCCATAGAATACGAAGGCGACAATATTGAAGAACTGACTGCATTAATTCACGCAGCAGAGTATAAATTATACATTAAAACGTTACAAAAATTATTAAAATAACAGAAAATATGAGAGCATTAATCAGTGTAAGCGACAAGAACGGCGTTGTGGAATTTGCTCAACAACTGCGTTCTTTAGGCTGGGAGATTATCGCCACAGGAGGCACGATGAAACTCCTTCGCGATAGCGGTTTGGAGGTTATCAACATCAGCGACGTTACAGGTTTCCCCGAAATCTGCGACGGCCGTGTTAAGACATTGCACCCCAAAGTTCACGGAGGCTTGCTGGCACGCCGTGATGACGAGAGCCATCTAAAGGCTTTGAAGGATAACTCGATTGAGTTTATCGATATGGTTTGCGTAAACCTCTATCCTTTCCGCCAGACAATCGCAAAGCCCGATGTAACTATGGAAGACGCTATCGAGAACATCGACATCGGTGGTCCATCAATGTTGCGTTCGGCAGCCAAGAACTATAAGGACGTAACCGTAGTTTGCGACCCTGCAGACTATGCACAGATTATCGAGGAGATTAAGGCTACAGGCAACACAACCGTTGAGACTCGCTTGCAACTTTCGGCTAAGGCATATACTCACACAGCAGAGTACGACTCAATGATTGCTACATATATGCGCAAGGCTGCCGGTCTAAACGAAAAACTTTTCTTGGAGTTCGACTTGGTTCAGGGCTTACGTTATGGTGAGAACCCCCACCAGCAGGCTAAGTTCTATGGCAGCGCCGAGGCTGGCTCATTCTCATTGGCCAATGCAAAGCAGTTGAATGGCAAGGAACTCTCATACAACAATATCCAGGATGCCAATGCAGCCCTCTCTATCGTTCGCGAGTTTGAAGAGCCATTCTGCGTAGGCCTTAAGCATATGAATCCTTGCGGTGCTGCAATCGGCAAGGATGTAGTAGATGCTTGGACTAAAGCGTACGAGGCCGACAAGGTTAGTATCTTCGGCGGTATCGTAGCCGTAAACCGCGAGGTTAATCGTGAGGCAGCCGAACTTATGAAGCCCATCTTCTTGGAGATTATTATGGCTCCATCGTTCTCTGACGAGGCTTTGGAGGTACTCTCTACAAAGAAGAACTTGCGTCTGTTGCAGGTTGATATGAGCAAGGATGACAGCGTAGTAAATCAATATGTAAGCGTAAACGGCGGTTTGCTTGTTCAGGATTTGGACAAGACTACGGCTACCGTTACAGCCGATATGTGCGTTACAGATGTTAAGCCGACAGAGGAGCAGGTAACAGACCTTAACTTCGGTTGGAGAGTCGTTAAGCACGTTAAATCTAACGCCATTGTTGTCGTTAAGGATGGTCATACAGTAGGTGTTGGTGCTGGCCAGATGAACCGCGTAGGCTCTGCCGAGATTGCACTCAAGCAGGCACAGGCCGCAGGCTTTACCGAGGGGTTGGTTTTGGCATCTGACGGATTCTTCCCCTTCGATGATACAGTCACTTTGGCAGCGCAGTACGGTGTAACGGCTATCGTTCAGCCGGGCGGTAGCGTACGCGACGAAGATTCTGTTAAGAAAGCCAACGAGTGCGGCATTACTATGGTCTGCACAGGTATGCGTCACTTCAAGCATTAATATAATAGGTCTATGAGAGTTCTTGTAGTAGGTTCAGGTGGACGTTGTCACGCCATTGTCGAGGCGTTGAGCAAGTCACCTCAAGTAGATAAGATTTTTTGCGCACCGGGTAATGCGGGTATTGCCGCATTGGCCGAGTGCGTGGCCATCAAAGAGACACAGGTCGATGCTCTTTGCGATTTTGCAAAGGAGAATAATATCGAACTTACTGTCGTAGGCCCCGAAGTTGCATTGGAGGCAGGCATCGCCGACACATTCAAGCAGAACGGTCTTCGCATCTTTGGCCCGACAAAGGCTGCGGCTCAAATCGAGACCAGCAAGCAGTTCGCCAAAGATTTGATGAAGAAATATGACGTTCCGACTGCGGCATACGAGACATTCGAGGATTTCGATGCTGCATTGGCGTATGTTAAGAGCGGCTCATTGCCCACAGTTCTCAAGTACGATGGTCTGGCTGCAGGTAAGGGTGTTGTTATTGCCGAGACTATGGAGCAGGCCGAGGAGGCTCTGCGCGATATGTTGCTTGACTCGAAGTTTGGCAAGGGGAAAGTTGTCATCGAGGAGTATCTTGAAGGCCCAGAGTTCTCATTGCTCTGCTTCGTTAATGGTCACGACGTATATCCTATGCCCGTATCGCAGGACCACAAACGCGCATACGATGGCGACAAAGGCCCCAACACAGGCGGTATGGGAGCATACACAGAGTTGCCCTTTATCACCGATGAGGATTTGGATTACGCTATGCAGAATATTATGCGTCGTACCGCTTCGGCTATGGTCGAGGAGGGTTGCGCCTTCTGCGGTGTATTGTACGGTGGATTGATGAAGACAAAGCAGGGTATAAAGGTCATCGAATTTAACGCTCGTTTTGGCGACCCCGAAACAGAGGTTATACTTCCCCGTATCAAGAGCGACATTTGTCAAGTATTCTGCGATGTAGCCGATGGCAAGCAACCGACAATTGAGTGGCACGACTTTGCAACATTGGGCATTGTCTTGGCATCGAAGGGTTACCCGGGCCCTTATGAGAAGGGATTCGTTATCGAGGGTACAGAGGATGTAGATGGCTCAATCTATCATATGGGTACAGCCTTGAAGGATGGCAAATATGTAACATCTGGAGGCCGCGTAATGATTGTCGTATGCCAAGCCCCCACACTGCGTGAGGCCCAGCAGAAAGCCGTTGCAGAGGTTGCAAAAATCAAGTGCGACAACCTGTTCCACCGCACAGACATCGGTGACAAAGCATTCAAATATTAACTTAAAACTTATCGAATTATGATTATAAGCGGTAAAGAGTTAGCACTCTCTTTGAAGCAGGAGATGGCGGCTGATGTTGCCACTTTCACAGAGAAGTACGGACGTGTACCTCACTTGGTTGTAATACTTGTAGGCGAGGACCCTGGTAGCGTATCATACGTTACAGGCAAGGCGAAAGCATCCGAGGAGGTTGGCCTAAAGAACACTACAATCCGCAAGCCCGACACTATCTCGGAGGCCGAATTGTTAGGCATCATTGACGAACTTAACGCCGACGATAGCGTTGACGGCATCTTGGTACAGTTGCCATTGCCAAAACACATTGACTCCGACAAAGTTATCGCGGCTATCAGCGCGGAGAAGGACGTTGACGGTTTCCACCCGATGAACGTAGCCAACTTGTGGCTCAAGCAGCCCTGCACACTTCCTTGCACACCAAAGGGTATTATAAAGTTGTTGAAGCGTGCAAACGTAGAGATTGCAGGCAAGGAGGTTGTAGTTATTGGTCGCAGTAACATCGTAGGTCTTCCCGTATCGAAGTTGTTGTTGAACGAAAATGCGACAGTCACAATCGCTCACAGCCGCACAAAGGATTTGGCTGAGGTAACACGTCGTGCCGACATATTGGTTGTAGCCATAGGTCGTGCGAAGTTCGTAACAGCAGATATGGTTAAGGAGGGCGCTGTTGTTATTGATGTAGGTGTTAATCGTGACCCCGAGACCAACAAGTTGTGTGGTGACGTCGATTTTGCAGCCATCGAACCTAAGGCTTCGGCTATCACTCCCGTTCCTGGAGGTGTAGGCCCTATGACTATCACTTGTTTGATGGAGAATACCATTGAGTGCTTCTTGCGCAAGATGCAGAAATAGGAGAGGAGAATTCAAAATTCAAAATTAGAATTAAGACATAAGAATTTCAACAACCTGTCTAACTGATGATTAGACAGGTTGTTTTATAATATCACGAAAAAAAATCACCCTGTTTGTAATTTTTCCATTGCTTTTGCGACTAATAAGGCAAACAAAACATTAATCAAATGGAAACCCAAACAAAAAAACAACGATTTTTAGACGCAGTATACGCCAACCGAAATATTATATATAAGGTATGCTACATATACGCACCCAAAGGGATGATAGAGGATTACTATCAGGAGGTATTGTGTAATTTATGGCAAAGTTACGATAGATTTGAGGGTAAAAGTAAACCTACAACCTGGATATATCGCATTGCTCTTTACACCTGCATATCGTTTATCCGACGTAAGCAACCCGCCCTCATATCATTATCATTCGATATTTCTACAGATGAGGACCCTGCCCTAAAGGAGCGATTGGAAGAACTGCACTCTGTAATCAATCGTTTGGGCCACATCGACCGAGCCTTGATAATCTTATGGCTCGATGGCTATGCATACAACGAAATAGCCGAGATTACAGGTCTCACGGAATCGAATGTTGCTGTAAAACTTATGCGCGCTAAAAATAAAATCAAAGAGATGTTTAATGCTTAATTAGTAGAACTATGGAACTTGAACAATTAAAACAATCGTGGGACAGGCTATCCGAGCAATTAGAACATAATGAGATACTACACAAGCAGGAGTTACAGATGGTTGCTGAAAATAGAGTAAAATCTTATTGGAGCAGAATCCGAATGAACCAATATTTAGGATGGATAGTGCTAATATGTGCAATCGGAATACTCTTCGTACAAAATATTCAAAACGACCCATTTGGCTGGATTGTTATCGGAAGCGTTGTTGTTATGGATATTTTCCTATTCTCGCCTATGTGGAGAATAATCAAGCGTCTGGCTAAATTCGATGCTAATATCGTCGAGCAAGAACAGATGATATTAAAATTCGAGCGATTATTTGTTCGCAACAATATAGTAGAGGCTTGTTTCCTCGCATCAATTTTTGCCTATGTTATAATAGATGCTATTAATCGTCATTCTGCACCATCATCCGAGTGGTGGCTATGGATGATTCTTACAATCATTGCAAGTCTCATATTAGGCTGCTGGCGTTATCTGCAAGAAAAAGAACACATTGCTGAAATCAAACAACGTATAATGGCTCTCAAGCAATTTGAAGAGTAACAAAAAAGGTGTTTCAAATAATCTTGAAACACCTTTAATTTGCTTAAAATGTGAATAATAAGAGGCATTTTGATTCGGCAGCCCGAAAACCACAATTTACTTAAGCGTAAATGAGGATTTCGATGGCAAGCAAGATGCCAAAAGAGCCTTGTTAGAAAACTTTTATCTCGGCAATGCCTCTACCTCCAAGGTTGCATAAGCCTTCTCGGCCTTTGCCAAAGCATCCTCGACACTCTCGCCACGAGCCAGAATCACACCCATACGGCGATGTCCCTTGACTTCGGGCTTACCAAAGATACGCACCTGCACATTAGGCTCGGCCAATACCTTATCCAAGTTACCAAAAACGACCTTATCGGTATCGCCCTCCACAACAACAGCCTTCGATGCGCTGGGGCCATAGAAGTTAATTGATGGAATGGGCAGGCCCAACACCGCACGCGCGTGCAATGCAAACTCCGACAAATCCTGCGAAATCATCGTTACCATACCCGTATCGTGTGGACGCGGCGACACCTCGCTGAATAACACTTTATCACCACATACGAACAACTCCACACCAAAGATACCATAACCGCCAAGTGCGTCAGTAACCTTCTTTGCAATATCTTGCGCCTGCGCCAAAGCCACCTCGCTCATAGGCTGTGGTTGCCAAGACTCACGGTAGTCGCCATCTACCTGATGGTGACCGATAGGGTTAAGGAACGATGTACCACCAGAGTGACGAACAGTAAGCAATGTAATCTCATAGTCGAACTTCACAAAGCCCTCGACAATAACCTCACCGCCACCTGCACGGCCTCCCTCTTGCGCAATTTTCCACGATGCATCAGCATCAGCCGCGCTACGCATTACGCTCTGACCGTGACCTGACGATGACATAATAGGCTTCACAACGCAAGGCGTACCAACCTTTGCTACTGCTGCATCAAACTCCTCACGCGTAGCGGCAAAGCAATAGGGTGATGTAGGGATACCCAACTCCTCGGCTGCCAACTGACGTATTCCCTTACGATTCATCGTCAGTAGGGTAGCGTTGGCTGTAGGAATCACATTATAACCCTCCTTCTCCAAAGCCACCAACGTAGGTGTAGCAATAGCCTCCACCTCGGGGATAATATAATCAGGTTTCTCCTTTTCGATAATTTCACGCAGACGCTCACCATCAAGCATCGACAACACATACGAGCGATGTGCAACCTGCATAGCGGGTGCATTGGGGTATTTGTCAAGAGCAATCACCTCCACACCATAACGCTGCAACTCGATAGCAACCTCTTTACCCAACTCTCCCGAGCCACACAAGATAGCCTTCTTGCCTACGGGAGTCATAGGAGTACCTATTTTTACCATAATCTATTTCTATTACCTAAATTACAAATTCTATTTCTTGCGAGCCTCGCAATATGAGCAACGATAGCCGTCTTCAGTCTGGTGGAATAATTTATCCACATCCTCCCAATTCGATATACATTGACGGTTGCTGCATCGCCAATCATTATGCACCTGCGCCTCATCCAAGCGAGGAGTCTGGCCCTCTGCAGGTTGCTCATTTGCCCACTGAAGCAGAGTGTAAATCAAAGCCATACGCACAAATTTTCCATTCTCCACCTGACGGAAATATGCGGCTCGGGGGTCGTTATCCACATCGCGTGTAATCTCGTTCACACGAGGCAACGGATGCAGGACAATCATATCCTCCTTTGCCAATTTCATTCTCTCAGGATTGAGAATAAAACTATCCTTCAAGCGCTCAAACTCTTCCTCATCCAAGAAACGCTCCTTCTGTACGCGAGTCATATATAGGATATCCAACTCCGGCAATACCTCCTCCATAGTTGCCACCTCACGCGTAGGAACATTGTTTTTATCGCAGACCTCACGACGAATATACGATGGCAATCGCAACTCCTCAGGAGCAATCAGCACAACGTTAATACCCTCATAACGTGACAAAGCCTTGATAAGCGAGTGAACAGTACGACCAAACTTCAAATCGCCACAAAAACCGATTGTCAGATTATCCAAACGGCCCTTCTCACGACGAATAGTCAAAAGGTCGGTCAATGTTTGAGTAGGGTGGGCGTGGCTACCATCTCCTGCGTTAATAATAGGCACATCCGAGTAATGTGACGCAACCAGAGGTGCGCCCTCCTTGCTGTGACGCATAGCGATAATATCGGCAAAGCAACCAATAACGCGCACTGTATCGGCTACGGTCTCACCTTTGCTTACCGATGACGACGCTGCATCCGAGAAACCCAACACGTTGCCACCCAACTCCATCATAGCCGACGTAAAACTCAATCGAGTACGTGTACTTGGCTCATAGAACAATGTAGCAAGTTTTTTGCCTTTACATACTGTACTATATTTTTCGCGGTTGGCTATAATATCGAGTGCCGTATTGATAATCTTATCAACTTCAGCAACCGAAATATCGGTTGTATCAATCAAGTGTCGCATAATGCTTTTATTTATTAATCCAACTCTCGTCTGAAGGATTGTTACGGAAAGCGATAATGCGAGCGCAATCCTCCTGCTTAATGTACCCCTCTTCGGCAGCAGCCTCTACCAAAGCATCGAGATTTGAGAGCGAGTGATTCTCCACCTCAGCCTCTGCCATACGGTCCAAGCCCTTCTGCATACCATAGGTAAAGATGCTCACAACACCCAGCACATCAGCACCAGCCTCTCGCAAGACCTTCACCACCTCGATGCAACTACCAGCCGTAGAAATCAAATCCTCTACTACAACAACCTTCTGGCCCTTCTCCAATTTACCCTCAATCTGGTTTGTGCGTCCGTGGTCCTTTGCGCCGCTACGCACATAACCCATAGGCAAATCCATAATTGTAGCCACAATGGCTGCGTGAGCAATACCGGCAGTACTTGTACCCATCAGCACCTCACATTCGGGATAATATTTCTTGACCAACTCAGCCAAACCCTTCTCAACGTTGTCACGCACACGAGGTGCAGTCAAGGTCAAACGGTTGTCGCAATATATCGGGCTCTTGATACCACTTGCCCAAGTAAACGGCTGCTCGGGACGCAAAAATACAGCACCAATCGAAAGCAAATCTTTAGCAATACTCTTTTCCATATCTCTTTATAGTTTTAATATTATCCAACAAATTCTGCCACACAACGCTTATACGCTGCAACGGGGTCTGCGGCCTGTGTAATAGGACGGCCCACTACGATGTAATCTGTACCAATCTCTTTAGCACGAGCAGGTGTAGTCACACGCACCTGGTCACCAACCTCACCGTCAGCAAAACGCACACCAGGCGTTACAGTTACGAAACCTGCACCGCAAGCCTCCTTAACCATACCAGCCTCCAGCGGAGAACATACCACACCGTCCAAGCCTGCTACCTGCGCATTTTTGGCATAATGTACAATTGTATCATTAATCGTAGCGTTAATCAACAAATCCTTCTGCATACGCTCCTCGCTGGTTGATGTAAGTTGCGTTACGGCAATCAACAGCGGACGCGTACCATCCTCGCGAGTAAGGCCCTCCAAAGCAGCTTTCATCATCTCGACAGTACCTGCGGCGTGCAGATTACACATATCGACATCCATCTTCGACAAAACAGCCATTGCTTTCTTTACCGTATTGGGGATATCGTGCAACTTAAGGTCGAGGAAAATCTTGTGACCACGTTCTTTGATAGCCTTCACGATAGCGGGGCCAGCCGCATAATACAACTCCATACCAATCTTCACGAAAGGTTTGCAATCGGTAAATTTGTCAAGGAAAGCGAGTGTGGTTTCAGCGCTGTCGAAATCACACGCAATAATTACATCTCTCTGGCTCATAGTTCTATTATAGTATTTTGATTTATATATTCTCTTTCAAAGTGCTAATTTAGCAATTCTAATTCAAAATTCAAAATCACGGATTCAAAATCCTCCGATAAATCAATAATAAAACTCATTATGACGCAACAAAAAAACGATGCCGAGAAAATTCGACATCGTTTATTTTTATCGAAGTGTAGATAATGAGGCTATTTTGAAGATGCTCGCAGTGAGCAAACCCGCAGCATACTATGCGTATGTGAGGAGTTTACGAACAAGGCAGATACCAAAATAGTCTTATGTACGCTTCGCTTAGCAATTCATTGCACCACAGCAGTGGATAACCTGTCCGCTGACGTATGACGAAAGGTCGCTCGCCAAAAATAACGCCACATTGGCCACATCTTCAGGCGTACCACCACGTCGCAAAGGTATCTGCTGATTCCAAGCATCACGCACCTCCTGCGGCAATTTATTGGTCATCTCGGTAATGATAAATCCTGGAGCAATAGCGTTTGCACGAATACCACGCGGTCCCATCTCCTTGGCGATAGACTTCGCCAAGCCAATCATACCTGCCTTCGATGCCGAATAATTGCACTGGCCTGCATTACCCGAAACACCCACAACGGATGACATATTGATAATTGAGCCACCGCGTTGCTTTGCCATAATGGGCGTTACAGCGTGTATAAAGTTGAAAGCCGACTTCAGATTTACATTGATTACGGCGTCCCATTGTGCCTCCGACATACGCATCATCAAGCCATCCTTCGTAATACCCGCATTATTAACCAACACATCGATACGACCAAAATCCTCCACAATCTGCTTCACCACCTCGTGCGACTCCTCAAATGATGCTGCATTCGATGCATAAGCCTTCGCCTTAACGCCCAATGCCTCCAACTCTGCGAGAGTCTGCTCGGCAGCCTCATTTATCTCCAAATCGGTAAAAGCCACATCGGCACCCTGTTCAGCAAAACGCAGTGCAATAGCCTTACCTATACCTCTGGCAGCACCCGTTACAAGAGCCACCTTTCCTTGCAAAAGTTTCATACTATCTATATTAAGTTTTAAGTTACTATTCGCTCCATTTACGCAAGGCCACGCATCCATTGTGACCTCCGAATCCCAACGAGTTAGAGATAGCAATTGTCACATCGGCCTTGCGAGCCACGTTGGGCACATAATCCAAATCACACTCCGGGTCGGGTGTATCCAAACCGATAGTCGGTGTCACGATGCCATTCTGGAGTGTCAATGTCGACGCCACCAACTCCACAGCGCCCGTAGCACCCAACATATGACCTGTCATCGACTTCGTAGAACTAATCATTGCCTTGCGGGCCGCCTCCTCACCCAAAGCGAGTTTTATGGCCACCGTCTCCGATTTATCATTCAGCGGTGTACCCGTTCCGTGTGCATTTATATACAACAAATTCTTCTCGGCATCAAAGCCAGCCTCATCAAGCGACTGCTTTATCGCACGCGATGCGGCCAATCCATCAGGACGTGGGGCAGTGTAGTGATGAGCATCACAACTATTACCATAACCGACAACCTCGGCATAAATCTTCGCGCCACGCTTTTGAGCATTCTCCAACGACTCTATGACCATTACACCTGCACCTTCGGCCATCACAAAACCTCCACGATTCAAGTTAAACGGCAACGACGCCTTCTTTGGGTCCTCCGAACGTGACAAAGCCTTACTATTGGCAAAACCTCCAATAGCCAACGGATGCACCGACGCCTCAGCGCCACCTGCAATAATTGCATCGGCATAACCGTGCTTGATTGCGCGATACGCCTCACCTATGGCGTGAGTACCCGTAGCACAAGCCGTCACAACGGGCAAGCACACACCCTGCGCATTATACTTAATTGCCACATTACCCGAAGCAATATTACCAATCATCATCGGCACAAATAGGGGAGAGATACGGTGTACACCCTCCTCAAGCAATTTCTTGGTCTCGGCGACAAATGTCTGCATACCTCCGATACCAGAGCCTATATATGTACCCAATCGCTCAGGCGCGATATTCTCGCCACTCACCAAACCGCTATCCATCATCGCCTGATATGCTGCCGCCATAGCAAACTGACAATATACATCACTACGTCGCACATTGCCTGCATCCAAACCATTTGCCGCAGGGTCAAAATCCTTCACTTGCCCTGCCACGTGAATTGGCAACTCATACTCCTCATAACCCTTAATCTTATCTATTCCGCAATGACCGGCAACCAAATTGTTCCAAAAATCCGCAACACAATTTCCTACGGGTGTAATAACGCCCAAACCCGTAATAACAACTCTACGTTCCATTTATATCTATCGTTCTTTTCTATTTCCTACTATTTTGTCCACTCTATCAGGCAGGTACCCGTAGTGAATCCTGCTCCAAAAGCACTTAATATCAACTTATCGCCACGTTGTAATTTACCTGCACGATGCAACTCATCCAACAATAGAGCCACACTTGCCGATGATGTATTACCACAATACTCCACATTATGCGGAAAGTATGACATATCCAACTCCATATGGTTGGCAACAGCCTCTATGATTCGCATATTAGCCTGATGAAGTATATAATATTTTATATCCTCTGGGGCTAATCCCTCGTCGGCAAGCAGAGCCTTTATATCACGCGACGACAACATCACTGCCGTCTTGAATACCTGACGACCATTCATATACATCGGGGCGCTCAACTCCTCCTTTGTAATATATGGAGTAGGCTCTAAACAACGCATATAATGTAAACTATCGGTCATACTTACAGCCGATAGGCGAGAACCCATATATCCTTCGCCCTCGGTAACTACCACTGCGCCCGCACCATCTCCAAAGAGCACACACGTTGCACGGTCTGACCAATCAACCATTCTTGTAGGCTCTTCGGCAGCCAGAACAAGAATATTTTTTGCCTTACCACACTTAATCCTATCATCTGCCATATCGAGTGCATAAACAAAGCCGGCACAAGCAACATTGACATCGACACAAGCGCACTTCGCGCCGATAGCACCTTGCACTATACAACTCAAAGATGGGGTGATATATTCATTCACCACATTTGAACATATTATATAGTCAATATCCTTAGGTTTAAGCCCTGCATCCTCAATCGCTAAAAGCGACGCCTTAACAGCCAACTCCTCCAACCGCTCGTTGGTGATGAGTTTTCGCTCCGATATTCCTGTTCTCTCGACAATCCACTTATTGCTCGTATCGAGAAACTCTTCAAGCATAGCATTGGTAACCACTTTAGCAGGATGCGCCCTACCTGTTCCAATAATTTTCATCTTCAAAAAAAATGTTTTACGGTAAATACTTTTTTTTGTTCTTTACGTCCCCTCAAAAAGCGTCTCACAAGAACACGATGCAAAAATATTCAAACCACTCTCAAACACCTCTTACGTGCGGTAGATACTCTGCTTTTGTGACGAAAATGCCATTATCTGTGGTAAAAATTATGTTTTTTGAAGTAATTTTACAATCTTTGCAACGGAATTTAACCGAAAACTTATATGGCAAAATTATATAAAAACTACGATATTCCCAAGTTTCTACTCGACAGACGATACTTATTAGGGTCTGTTGTATTCATATTGACCTTTTCTATACTCTTTATGCTCATCTATACGCCTTTTTCGATGACGGCGTGGTTCAGTTTCAAGAACGCTGAGCATTTGGGTATGACCATAGCATTCTATTTGGTTGCCGTGGCATTTCTCTTCATCAGCAAATTAGCCATCTATGCCATCCAAAGCCGCCGTAACCTAACATTGATACAATATGTATTATGGGTTATTGCCGAGATTATAATCATATCTCTATTTTATACCTATTTCACATACGTCTTCATCACCCCCATAGAGGATAATATGTGGCACATACTCTTTAAGGCTTTTGGATGTATTCTGCTTATTATGGTAATTCCATATACCATAATAACGCTATACGCTGCGTACAAGGCAAAAAACGAGGAGTTGCAGATGTTACAATACGAATTAGCATTGGCCAACGAGCCTTCGGTAGCATATCCTTCGCTGGTCAATCTTTATGATTACAACGGTACGCTCAAACTAACCATCAACTCTGATTCTTTATATTATATGGAGTCACAAGACAACTACGTCAAGATATATTATGAGAATCAAGGCAAACTACAATCCTATATGCTACGTTGTCGCACCAAAACCATCGAGGAGAGTCTCGCCGACACGAGTATGGTACGATGCCACCGTTCATATATGGTCAATGTTGTAAATATTAATCACATTCGCAAGGAGGGCAAGGCGCGTTATATTGTTCTTACAAACAATAGCATAAAACCCATTCCCGTATCGAAGAGTTATTTTAAGAATCTAATCGAGAAAATCGATAGTTGCAACGCCGCCATTTTAGCCAAGCGACCAAAGGCGGGTGAGACCACGGAGCCTGTATCAGAATAACAGACGACAAAATATCTATCATACATACATTTACAAGCAGGGTAGGGTAAGCACAAAATCACAGCAAGCCTGCTTCGTAATAGACTACAATCTGTTCCAGCACTCTGTCTTCGACCTCTTTATCGTATTGCGCTTTAAGGTTTTGGCCAAAAATCTTACCTATTCCCTGCCAGAAACTTGCAACAAAGCCACCTCGAAACTCCTTGATAACACCGTAGGCCGTATATTCAGTCTCGCGGTCAATCAATTTTACTAACACCTTGCCCTGCGTGCGTGTCATTCGCTTCACTACGGGAGTATATTCATCAAGCACCTGCTTATAACACTGCTTGATATATTTATTCTGTTCAGCCTTACTCATCGTCAGTAGGGTATCCTCCATTTCACGCATCATATTCTTTGCCGTCTGCGCCAACGGATATACCTTCCTTACTGCCGCAACCAACTTCTGATATCGACGCATATCTATCGGGCGACTAAACACCGGCACAGAGAGAATATCCACTTGTAAAATCTCCTCATTACCATCTTTCACAAGCCCCTGACGTATAGCACCTCGTGTGCGTTGCGCCCCCGCATCGGGAACAACACACAACACTAATAACAGAGCAATCAACCAGAGTCGCATAGAAGAGTATTTTTAACAAAGTTACTCAATAAACGTCAATTTACACCACATTATTGCACAAAAAAAGGCTGCACAACCATTTACTGATTGTGCAGCCTATCAATCCTCTTGTATCAATTACTCTACAATACCTATGATATCGCTCAAGCGCTCAATACCCAACTGCTCCATCACAACAGGCAAATCCTCTATTATCTGCTTGCAAGCATAAGGGTTTTTCAGATTCGCGGCGCCAACCTGCACCGCCGTAGCACCAGCCATCATCATCTCGATAACATCCTCTGCCGACTCTACGCCACCGCATCCCATAACGGGAATATTACAAGCCTTAGCCACCTGATACACCATACGCACTGCAACAGGGAATACCGCAGGGCCCGAGAATCCGCCCATCTTATTGGCGATAACGGGACGACGACGCTTGATATCGATTCGCATACCGAGCAACGTATTAATCAAGCATATACCATCAGCACCAGCCTCCTCACACGCCTTTGCAATCGCTACAATATCGGTAACATTAGGACTCAACTTAACAAACACGGGCTTCATTGTTACAGCCTTAACGGCACGTGTTACCTCCGCAGCCATTTCGGGTTGCGTACCAAAACTCATACCGCCATTATGCACGTTGGGGCACGATACATTAACCTCAATGATAGCCACTTGCTCCTCCTTATCAATCTTCGAGCAACACTCCACATATTCATCAATCGAGAATCCGCTGATATTGGCTATAATAGGCTTGCGGAAAATCTTTCTCAAGCGTGGCAACTCCTGCGCTACGACAGCATCCACTCCGGGATTCTGCAAGCCCACAGAGTTAATCAAGCCTGCACGGCACTCTGCAATACGGGGTGTAGGATTACCGAAACGAGCCTCGCGGGTAGTACCTTTTATTGAGATTGAGCCGAGAATATTAATATCGTAAAAATCATTATGTTCCCTGCCAAAACCAAATGTTCCGCTTGCAGGGATTACAGGGTTGTCCAACTTCACGCCGCACAACTCCACCGACATATCTAAACACTTTGCCATACTCATTCCGATTTACCAAATTATCTCCTCTCGACGCATCACGGGCCCCTCCTTGCAGATTCGTTTATTTCCCGTCAATGTCTTGCAACTACAGCCCATACAAGCACCAAATCCGCAACCCATACGCTCCTCAAACGACAACTCACCACGTTGTGTACAGTTATCACACAAGGCTTTTAGCATCGGCAGCGGACCGCAGGCATAGAAATAATCAAATGTAACTCCCGACTCACGTATAGCATCTGTAACAAAACCCTTTACACCGACAGAGCCATCTGCGGTAGATACATATACCTCTGCACCCAACTGACGAAACTCTTCAGCATAAAAAACCTCTGCTGCGGTATTGAAACCCAACACTACACTCACCTTCTTGCCTTGAGCCAACAACTCCTTAGCCAAACGATAGAGTGGGGGCACTCCAACACCACCTCCGACGAGCAAAGCCTCACTGCACTCAGCCTCGGCATTAAAGCCATTGCCAAGCCCTGTAAGCACATCCAACTCCTTACCTACAGACATTTTACTCATCTGCTCGGTGCCGCGACCTACGACCTTGTAGATTATCGTTATAGTATGTTCGTCCCAATCGCAAATAGAGATTGGACGGCGCAAATACAGGCCGTCCAACTCAATATTTACAAATTGTCCCGGACGTATAATCCATTGCGTATTGCCCTCCAAGACCATACGATACACATCGCGTGTCAAAGGTGCATTTGCAACAACTTTATATATCCCTTTTTTATACATAACTATTCAGCATCAATAGTTGATACCCCGAGAGTTATCTCCTCCAATACATCAAGCAATACGCTCACTGTCTCCAACGCTGTAAACAGAGTTACATTGTTCTCGGCTGCGGCGCGACGAATATCATATCCGTCACGACGTGTGCTATGCTGATTCACATCGATAGTATTGATAACATAGGTAACGTGGCCCTTACGCAACTCGTCATAAATCTCCGAACTACCCTCGCTCAATTTACGCAAGTGACGTGTACGTACACCATTATTACGCAAGAACTCACAAGTACCCTTCGTAGCCTCGATATTGAAGCCCAAATCGTAGAAACGACGAATCAGAGGCAATGCTCGCTCCTTATCAGCATCTGCAATAGTCACGAAGATTGTACCATAGTTTGCCACTGCCACACCCGACGAGCGCAATGACTTGTACAACGCTCTATTAAGACTCTTGTCGTAACCGATAGCCTCACCCGTAGACTTCATCTCAGGTGAGAGGTATGAATCTACACCACGAATCTTGGCAAATGAGAACGCGGGCGACTTAACATACCAACGACCCTTCTCCTTACCATACACCTCAGTAATGCCTTGCTCCTTAAGTGAATGACCGAGAATAACCATAGTTGCAATCTTGGCCATAGGCACGCCCGTAGATTTAGAGAGGAACGGCACGGTACGTGAAGAACGAGGATTAACCTCAATCACATACACCTTATCATCCTCATCTACAATAAATTGGATATTAAACAAACCTACAATACCAATAGCCAATCCCAGGCGCTGAGTATAACCGATGATAGTATCCTTCACCTGCTGACTCACGCTGAAAGTGGGGTAGACGCTTATAGAGTCTCCAGAGTGGATACCTGTACGCTCTACGTGCTCCATAATACCCGGGATATATACATCTTTACCGTCGCAGATAGCATCAACCTCCAACTCCTTACCCTGAATATACTTATCAACCAATACAGGCGACTTCTCGTTAATCTCTACCGCCGAGCGCAAATAGTGGCGCAGAGTCTCCTCGTTTGCTACAATCTGCATTGCGCGACCTCCCAACACGAAACTCGGGCGCACCAATACGGGATAACCGATACGTGCAGCAGCACGAACTCCTGCCTCAATATCCGTAACAGCCTCTGCTTCGGGCTGAGGAATACCAACCTCATTCATAATACGCTCAAAGCACTTACGGTCCTCAGCATTGTTAATAGCCTGAATACCTGTACCAATGATGTTTACACCCAAATCAGCCAAAGGCTCTGCCAAGTTAATAGCAGTCTGGCCACCCAACGACACCACAATGCCTTCGGGCTGCTCCAACTCTACAACGTTCATAACATCCTCCACTGTCAATGGCTCGAAATAGAGTTTATCACTGATAGTATAATCCGTAGATACTGTTTCGGGGTTGTTATTGATAATTATAGCCTCATAACCTGCATCCTTGATAGTCCATATAGCGTGTACTGTCGAATAGTCGAACTCCACACCCTGACCGATACGAATCGGGCCAGAACCCAACACAAGAATCTTCTTGCGCTCACTACGCAACGACTCGTTCTCCTGCTCATAAGTTGAGTAGAAGTAGGGTACATAGGTATCTATCTCACCTGCGCAAGAGTCGATAATCTTATATACGGGGAATATCTTCTCAGCCTTACGCATCTGGAACATCTCGGCCTCCGACTTATTCCACAACTGTCCGATAAACTTATCGCTGAAGCCCATACGCTTTGCCTCGCGCAGAACATTCACATCACCTACATTGGCTGCCACAACCTTCTCCATCTCGACAATATTCTTGAACTTCTCCAAGAACAACATATCAATCTTGGTATGGTTGTATATAATCAACAAATCGACACCATTACGGATTAACTGTGCAATAGCATACACTCTATCATCGGTACCCTTACGGATATACTCCAACAGAGCGTCATTCTGCCAATCATCAAACTTCTTATTATGAATATGGCAAACACCTGTCTCCAAAGAGCGTAACGCCTTTAATATACCCTCCTCGATAGTGCGGCCTATACTCATAACCTCGCCCGTAGCCTTCATCTGAGTACCCAACTCATTCGAAGCATCGCTAAACTTGTCAAACGGGAAACGGGCAACCTTCAACACCACATAGTCCAAAGCCGGCTCGAAGCAAGCAGGACGACCTGAAAGCATAATCTCGTCCAGAGTAAGACCAACAGCAATCTTTGCTGTCACACGGGCAATCGGGAAACCACTCGCCTTTGATGCCAAAGCCGATGAACGCGATACACGCGGATTAACCTCAATAATATAGTAATTGAACGACAAGGGGTCCAAAGCGAACTGTACGTTACATCCGCCCTCAATCTTCAATGCACGGATAATCTTCAATGCGCTACCACGCAACAACTGATACTCCTTATCGGTCAAAGTCTGCGCAGGAGCAATAACCATTGAGTCTCCCGTATGTATTCCCACGGGGTCAATATTCTCCATACTACAGATAGCGATAGCGGTATCGTTCTTATCACGCATCACCTCAAACTCTATCTCCTTGTAGCCCTTGATACTCTTCTCCACCAGTACCTGATGTACGGGTGAAAGGACAAGAGCATTGCGCATAATCTCACGTAACTCCTCCTCGTTATCGGCAAAACCGCCACCTGTTCCACCAAGTGTAAATGCAGGACGCAACACAACAGGATAGCCAATCTCCTCAGCAGCCTTAACACCGTCCTCCATTGTATTTACCACAATCGAGGGCAACACAGGCTCACCGATTCTCAAACACAACTCTTTGAAGAGTTCTCTATCCTCAGCCTCCTCAATACTTGTAAATGATGTTCCGAGAATCTCAACGTGACACTCATCCAAAACACCCTTTTTAGCCAACTGCACGGCCAAATTAAGACCTGTCTGACCGCCCAAACCCGGCACGATAGCATCAGGACGCTCATAGCGTACAATCTTTGCTACATACTCCAACGTCAAAGGCTCCATATAAACCTTATCGGCGATGTTGGTATCGGTCATAATTGTTGCGGGGTTTGAGTTCACAAGTATAACCTCATAACCCTCCTCCTTAAGTGCCAAGCACGCCTGTGTACCTGCATAGTCGAACTCTGCGGCCTGACCAATGACAATCGGACCTGAGCCGATTACCATAACCTTCTTTATATCTGTTCTTTTAGGCATTTTGTTTCTCCTCCATCAGTTTAATGAATTTATCAATAAGATATGCACAATCCTGCGGACCGGGTGCGCTTTCGGGGTAGAACTGTACGGCATATACTTTATCAGCCTTACACTCTATACCCTCGATAGTACCATCTAATACATTCAGATGTGTAGCCTCAAGGCGTGTTGCCTTCAACGACTCGGCATCCACAGCATAATCGTGACTCTGTGAGGTCATATCTATGCGACCTGTCTCGATATCACGTACTGCGGGGCAACCGTGGTGACCGCACTTCATCTTATACACCTTCGCACCATAAGCCAACGATATGAGTTGCATACCGAGCGAGATGCCAAACAGAGGTATACGACCACTTACCGCCTTAATAATATCTACCACTTCGGGAAGAACTTCCGGACTACCGGGACCGTTTGAGATAAATATTCCATCGGGGTTGAAAGCCAAAATCTCATCCAATGTTGTATTGTAAGGTACCACTGTCACATTGCACTCGCGGCTGATAAACTCACGAATGATATTATGCTTGATACCACAATCCACTGCCACAATATCATACTTGTGGTTGGGTGTACGCGAAAACCAGCGCTTACGCGAACTTACCTGCGCCACCTGATTCTCTGGCTTCGGAGTATTCTTAATCATCTCGATAGCCTTCTCCGTTGGTGTATCCACATTCACGATAGCAGCACGCTGGCTACCCTCATCACGAATAATACGTACAATCATACGTGTATCAACACCTGCAATACAAGGAATACCTTGCTCTTCGAGTGTCTCCGAGAATGTCTTTGTATAACGGAAATTACTCGGATTCTCATTACACTCACGAACCACCATACCGCCTACAACAGGCTGCTTTGATTCGAAATCCTCGTCCGTAATACCGTAATTACCAATCAACGGATAGGCCATTACCACGATTTGGTCGAGGTACGAGGGGTCTGAGATAATCTCCTGATAACCTACCACCGAAGTATTGAAAACGATTTCGCATACACGCTCCACGTTGGCCCCATAGCCATAACCGAGGAACTCGCGTCCGTTCTCAAGAACTAATTTTTTTGTAAATGGTTTCATTGTCTTTCGATTTAGACTTTTTTATTATTATTCTATTGTTTATTTCTTATTTCTGCCATACTATTTTGCCATCGACCATAGTCAAACAGCACTCTCCCCACAGGTGCCATCCCGCAAACGGAGTACTGCGACCCTTCGAGTGGAAATCTTCGGGGTTTACATCAAACTCGGCCTCCAAATCAAACACTGCAATATCTGCAGCCTGCCCAGCATTCAAACCACCGCCTATGTTAAATATCTTACGCGGAGCCTCACTCAACACCTCAATAGCCTTTTCGAGCGAAATAACACCTTCGCGCACCAATTTCGTATAAATCACAGCAAACGATGTCTCCAAACCTACAACACCCATTGCACTACCCGCCAATCCGCGTGACTTCTCCTCGGCAGTATGTGGTGCGTGGTCTGTAGCCACAACATCGATTGTTCCATCTTTCAATCCCTCGACCAGAGCATCTCTATCTGCGGCTGAGCGAATAGGGGGATTCATCTTGAATCGGCCCTCCTCCTGCAAATCCATATCACACATCGTCAAATAGTGGGGTCCCGTCTCGCAAGTAATCTTCACACCACGTTTTTTAGCCTGACGAATCAACTCCACACTCTCTTTGGTCGAGATATGGCATACGTGATAACGACAACCGCACTCGCCAGCCAACTCTATATCTCGCTCAATCTGCTGCCACTCGCTTTCAGAGCAAATACCCTTATGGCCGTGCTTTGCAGCATACTCTCCATCGTGAATATAACCGCCTTTCAGCAACTCATTAACTTCGCAATGCGCTGCAATAATGGCATCTGCTTTCACAGCCTCAGCCATAGCCGCACGCATAACACCATCACTCTGCACACCGCTACCGTCATCCGAGAATCCTGCCACCATAGGTTTTAACGCTGCAAAATCCACCAATTCGCGGCCATATCTCTCGCGAGTGATTGTTGCGTAGGGTAGTACCTTCACCACTGCATCGCGCTTTATTGCATCCAACTGCACTTGCAGATGCTCCACCGTATCGGGTGCAGGGTTAAGGTTTGGCATAGAGCATACTGTTGTAAATCCTCCGTGAGCCGCAGCAGCCGTACCAGTCGCAATAGTCTCCTTTGCTTCAAAACCGGGCTCGCGCAAATGAACGTGCAAATCAACCAAGCCGCTCATCACAACCTTACCCTCACAATCTACGACCTTATCACCTTCAGCAACTGTTACTTCAGGTGCAATCTGCACAATCTTACCATCACAAACAACCACATCGGCCATCTCCGACGTTCCGCCACGTACTATACGTCCCGATTTCAGTATCACTCTATCACTTGCCATATATCACAAAAAAGGCGACTAAACAGTCGCCCTATATTAATAACAATAAACAGTTGTAACTACCTGATTGGTATCAACTTCACAAATTGAAAAATAATCTCTTGACTGCCAAACCGCACATTGATTCGCAGCAGAAACGACTATCTTCATTTGTTTAGACATACCTCACTATTTGATTGGTGCAAAGTTAAGAAAAATATTTCAATCTTCGTGCAAAAAAGTCCAATTTTTCTGCAATATTTTCTCGCCATAAGCACCTATACGCCATCACCACCAGCATTAGTGGTTTTAGAACTTAACTCTTACGCCCAATTGCATACGCCAACGCGACATCAGGTCATTAGGAGTAAGGGCGCTATTTGTAAAACGATACACCGCCTCACCATCTTGCTCCGACACAATGTTTACGGGTTGCAGACGCACATTACCCACATTGTAATAACTACCCCAATGGCGACACAGCATATTACCGAAGTTCATAATATCGAGCGTTAACTCCACCTTACGCGAAGTCTCTCGTCCGAAATAGAAACCGTGAGCCAGATGTACATCCACGCGACCCTCGGCAGGCGCCTGCATTGCATTACGCTCCGAGAACTCACCTCTATGCTTTCGCAGATAATTATCCGACTCAATAAAGTCATTCCATTTCTGCTGTGACTCATCATCCGCAAATCGCATACGCGAGAGTTCCTCCTCAGTCGGGATATACATCAAAGTAGAGCCATAAACGCCATCACCATTAAAATCCACCGACTCACCAAACGTAAGCGAATATCGCTGGCCTGACGACAGTTGATATACAGCACCAGCCGTCACATCAAACAACCTTGCATATCGCTTATGATATGCTGCCGACACCGACAACTTATGCGGCACATCATACGATGAAAAACTCAACGCAGGACTATTCAAGTCGAGCGCATAGGTACGATTCCAATTCGATGACGACGATGTAGACGGCACATCACACACAGCATATGAGTGTCCAAATATATACGACAGGGCCACATCCAACCCCATAGCAAATCGCTTTGACACACTGCCTGACAGCGAATACGAATACCCCTTCGACGTATTATCCATATAATATATTGCCGAATAATCCGACTGTACTCGTTTCATCATAGGCATTGCGCCCGCCGCAGGCGCTGCATAAACCACATCGCCCGTATTTTCAACCGCCAGATTTCTAAATACTGCACCCTGCAACACTTTGGTATACAGAGCCTCAGCCCTCAACACCCAACCATCACGTGTAGAATACTCCACAACGGCATTTGCCTTGAAATTCTGTGGATATCTAAACTTGCGGTTCATCGCATTAAGCATAAAACTCGTATTCGAAAGTGACGTCGGCGATGGCTCTGTCGTAAATTCGGCAGCCGACTCCACAACCTTACCATCCTGCATAGGGGCCGTCAATCGCAGTCCCTTTTGTTCAACGCCCGTATTCGAGTAATTATTCACAATCCACACAAATGGCACTTGCCCTGTAAATATGCCGGCACCGCCCTCAACAGAGATAACACCTTCATCGTAATACTTGCGCCACATCAATCCCACACGCGGCGAGAGCAACAGTTGCGTTTCGGGAACATCACCTATACGCACGCCATACTTCGATGCAATATCTCCGCCATTAAAACTACTGTTAGGTGTTGGCGTATTGAATATTACGGGCAGGGTAGCACGCACACCATAGGTCAGTTGAAAGCCTCTGCCCAAATCCCAACTATCTTGTGCATATACATTAAATTCTGCGGCCTTAAATCGAGGCCCCCAAGTAGTTGTTCCTGTCACCGCAGGGTCGGTATAATTATATTCATACATCGCGGCCATATCTCGCTCAAAATCCTCAATCGAATTATAGGTATATGTACCCAGAGAGTTGGCAAGATACTTATTATGTATATTATACAATTCGTGATGCATTCCAAAAACGACAGAGTGCGCACCTCGCTCCCAAATAAGATTATCCGTCAACGTCAAAACATTCTGCTTCAACGAATTAACGCCCGCATAGCGATTATTGCCAATATTTAGCGTCACACCACCCGTAGTACCCGTATTCTTTATTATCACACTCGGCATACTACCCTCAACATCGGGTTTGCGCCCATCTTCCACACGCGACAGGCCCACCTTCAACGTATTGTGCAAATCATCCGCCAGGCGAGACTCCAACGACAACGACAAATGGTGCGCCGAACTATAATTAGCATATCCCGAGCCTACAAACGTAAACGACGACAACGAATTGGCATACTCCTCAGCCTGCGCATCCAAGAAACTATAACTTGCCGACAAACGATTTTCCTTATTTATATACCAATCCACATTAGCCAGCAACGATAACGACATTCGCTCCACATCACGACGCGAGTAACCACCGCCATCATATCCCGTAAGTGCTTTATATCGGGCTGACACACGGTCCAACTCGCTCTGTTGCAAAGCCACACCGTCAAAACCCAGATAGTGTGACGATGGCGAAGAGTTTATATTATACTCTCCACTAACAAAGAAAAACAACTTATCCTTAACTATCGGGCCACCAAACGTCACACCGTGAATACGCGACGACTGCTGTTCCAATTTCTCTCTATGCTCAACATCACGTCCAGCCGTAGTACCATAAAAATCCTGATTATTATAATACGTGTATGCGCTACCCGTAAAACTATTAGTTCCCGATTTTGTAATGGCATTTATCATTCCACCTCCAAAACCGCTACGTCGCACATCATACGATGCCACAGCCACCTCTATCTGCTCAATGGCATCTAATGCTACAGGATTGGCATTTGACAAGCCTCCGTGAGTTCCCGACGATGACAAACCATACATATCATTATTTGCCACGCCATTTACCATAAACGCATTATAGCGATTCGACACGCCGCCAAACGACATTCCGCCACCTCTTACCGCATTGGCCTGCGGCATCAATCGCACCACATCATATAGTGAACGCGATACTGTAGGCAACTTCTCTATCTGTTGCTTATCGAAGTTCTCTGTCACTCCTGCCGATTTTACCGCTTGCGAAGCCACCACAACCTCGTCAAGCGAAACGGCGCTCTCTTTCAATACAACATTCTCATTCAGAGTCTCACCCAAACGCAATACAACATTCGATACTTTATAAGACTCATATCCTATAAACTCTACCGTCAGCACATAGCCATCATCAGGCTTAATGCCGTGTATAGAGTACCTGCCGTCACGATTGACGATAGCATAATATTCAACACCCGTTTTTGATTGTTGGAGCAAGACTGCTGCTCCTGCAAGTGGCTTATTAGCCGAATCTGTCACCGCACCTCTCAACGATGCTGTAGTAATCTGTGCCGACACCTCAAGGCACAATAATACCATTAAAAGAGAAAGTAATTTCTTCATTTCGATTTGTTTGGGCACCTATTTACGGTGCAAATTTTACACATATTCCCTGCTCTATACCCTTTAAGCCAACCTTTGCCAACCGACGTACATCGCAGAGTATCGTTGCAAATATAATAAAAAAAGCCATTCCCCCAACATCTTACACCCTTTTTTGCATCCTTGCGCACATTTTTATGCACAAAAACACTCTTCCCGTTATAGCAAAGAGCAATAAAATTTCTTAATTTTGCACCCACAACGATTCACAATGGATGCTTTAATTGATTTTTTCATCGAGTGGGGTTATATCGGCCTTTTCTTGTCGGCGCTCATCGCTGGCAGTATATTGCCATTCTCTTCCGAAGTGGTCCTAACCGTATTGGTGCAAATGGGAGCCGACCCGACATTAAGTCTGCTTTCTGCATCCATAGGCAACACCATCGGCGGCTTGATATGCTATTGGCTGGGATATCTGGGTAATTTAGAGTGGATTGAACGTTGGCTCAAAATCGACAAACAAAAGATAGACAAGGTATCGGGATTCGTACAACGCAGAGGAGCGTGGATGGGTATCTTCGGCGTTCTACCGTGGGTTGGCGAGGCCATCATAGTTCTATTGGGACTTATGCGGGCCAACATCTATATTACAACCATCACTATGTTTATCGGCAAATTTGTCCGCTATCTTTTATTATTGTATGCCCTTCAGGGTATCAACTCCTTATTTTAATTATAGGTAATCCTATCTCATTTTCATTTTTCCTCAACGAAATAGCGTTTTGGTGCAAAGTTTGAATATTAGCCTTTTGAATTAATAGGCAAACTTCAAACTATGAGAAAATTTCTACTTTTACTGCTGTCACTTACAGCATTTATCGGACAGAGTGATGCACAGGTTGTCGGTCTTAAGAGCAATCTGCTCTATTCGGCTACCGCATCACCCAACTTGGGTGTTGAGATTGGTATGGGTCCGCAAACGACCCTCGACATCTCGGCAGGTTTCAATCCCTTCAAATTCTCTCACAACCGCCAGTGGCGCCATTGGCTCGTTCAACCCGAATTTCGTTGGTGGACGTGTGAACGATTTGGCGGTCACTTTTTGGCGGGCCATCTTATTGGCGGCGGCTTCAATGTCGGTAACGTATCATTTTTCCCATTCAGTATGTGGGACGCATTGGAGAACAACCGACTGAAAGGCCACGCCTTCGGAGGAGGTATAGGTTACGGTTATGCGTGGATGATAGGCAAACGCTGGAATCTCGAAGCCGAGATTGGCGTAGGCTATGTACACGCCTGGTATGACCAATACGAATATCAAGACGGCGGAGCAAAGATAGCCTCCGACCTTAACAAAAACTATTGGGGCATAACAAAACTCTCCATTTCATTCGTATATCTATTCTAAAATCAGCCGATTATGAAACATATTACCAAATATCTATTTCTTGCCTGCTGTACGCTACTGTTGGCGATATCATCTACGCAGGCACAAAACAACGTAACGGCCAACGGTGTGAGCGTAAATGATATTACAATGCAACAAACAAACGAACGTCTGGACATTGCTATGACATTCGATATGAGTAATCTTCACGTACGTTCCAATCGTTCATTGCGCATCACTCCGTTGTTATCCGATGGTCGTGAGATGCTGCAACTCCCTGCTGTCATAATTGACGGACGTCGTCGTAGCATCATTCACGAGCGTCGTTCTGACGAGATTTTCCCGTCAGCAGACACCTATGTTCGTCGTAAAAATCGCAGCGAACAGGTTTTGGATTACGATGCCAACGTCACCTATCAGCCGTGGATGGCTAACGCCGAATTGATATTACGCGAAGAGTGGTGCGCCTGTCACGACGCTCCTTATACCGAAGATTTATTAGCCGTTGCATCTATGCCGAGCAAAACAGCCCAGCAGGGTAGTGACATCGCCCACCAGCAGGCTCTCGTTACAGACATCAAGCCTCGTATGGCTTATGCGATGCCTGCCGCTGGTGACGCTCCAAGCCCCACGCATTATGATGCAGCCATATATTTTCATATAAACAAGAGCAACATCGAGCCGTCATATATGGGCAATCAACACACCATCGACTCTCTGCGCACGCTCTTTGCCAACAGCAAAGACATCAAATCTGTTAAACTGATGGGATATGCCTCTCCCGAAGGTCCGCTGCCATTCAACAAGGCATTGGCAGCCAAACGTGCCGCTGTCATCAAGGATTATATGACAAAGAACAACATTGGCACATCGGTACCTATTACTGTTGATTCGGCAACCACCGATTGGAATGCAATCAAGGATTGGCTCAACTCGTCGCGCATCGAGAATTACTTAAAGATTATCGCTATTATTGACGACAACTCGATAGCCGAAGCCGACAAAAATGCCGCTATCCGCAAGCAGTTCCCCGTTGCCTACAATTTTATGTTCCGTCAATGGTACCCCAAGTTGCGTACAACCGACATCAGCATCGAGCACACACCTGCAAAGATGGACGTAGCGACTGCCAAGAAGTTGTTGAACGAGAATCCGTCGCAACTATCCCTTGAGGATATATATCTTGTGGCTCTCACATTCGATAAGGGAAGCAAGGAGTGGAACGACATTATAATATTGGCTGTTCAGACCTATCCTCAATCGCCCGAAGCGAGAGTAAACGCTGCCAATGTAGCGATGGCCAACGGCAACTATGCACAAGCCGCAACATATCTGCAAGGCCTACCCGCCACAATGCCTGAGGCGATGAATTCACGCGGTATACTTGCTATGTCACAAGGCAATTACACGCAGGCTATGACTCTCTTCGAGGGTGCTGCAAAGGCTGGAGTGAGCGAGGCTACATACAACATCAATCTACTAAAGCAACTTATGGCCGCCAAAGAGTAACATAAATCTCTCACAAAGCAAAGAGGTTGTCCGCCTAAAAAGCAGACAACCTCTTTCCATATTTTCATTCTAAACCGAAGCCTACTAATTATCTCTCACACAACGCACCTGCATTCCATTTGCACGATACATTGCCTTAACGGCCTCATAACGATTATTAACGGCGCGAGTAGTATTCAAGTCAAAGAACAACGAATTTGCCTTATTATCTTCACCTGCCGTTGCCGTCCAATAATAGCCTATCCAAGGTCTTGGCACATTATCATAACCATAATCATTTACATTGGTCAGCGCTCCTGTCTCAAAACTGCGACGACCAGCCGCCGGCATAAACATCTTAACGCCTGTTGCCTTATCTACAAGATGCCAGCCATACATATTGCTCACATCGCCCCACGCTGCAGCATCCTCATTCTCATCAATATCAAACGCCTCAAACACATCACTCTCAGGCACACGCCATCCGCGCGGACACGGGTCATTGACACTCTTCTGCTCTTTGCTCCACAAATCAGATTTATGCGCACCATACAACCAATCGTAACCATCTGTCGATGAGCCCAAAATATAGGACATAGGATTCTTTACGGCATACTCCATAGTACCCACATCATCACCATCCTCAGCATTCACATACTTATATGATGTAGTCAATGTGTTAGTACCATATATAATTTTGTCTTCATTTGCCGAGAACTTATAATCCTCCGGACGAACGAACGGGTCCTTACGTCCCCACTGATAATACATACCATAAGAACGATATACATCATCCTGCTTTACCGAGCCGTCGCTATTGTGATATGCGCCCAAGTTTCTATCCATAAACGTACCCACCGATGTCGCTATTGCCGTAGTCTCAATATCCGAGCCTGTAGCCCACAAATGCCAACTCCACAGCACTTCGCCATTGGCATCCAATGCAGCCACAACGGCATTACAATCGGGAATACGGGTTGAAGTCACATTTCCATCCTCATCCTCAACATCTTCGTGCCCCAAAAAGAATGTATATTTACCCGTTGCAGCATCATAACTATCGTAGTTAAATACATTTCTATCGCTCTGCCACAATATCACAACATTATCGGGCTTAATTCTCTCATTACTCTCACCCTTATGTGTCACATCAATATAATAGCGTGTATCTTTCTGCAACAACACATAGCAGTTTGAATATTTATCCGACAGGTCAATATTCTGATTCAACAACGACAGATAAGAAGATGTCTGCACCGATGTACCCGCAGCGGTGTAACCGGTCAAACGCAACGTACCATTCTCCTCAACCGAACTATCGTCGGCAGTATATGACTTTGGGGCGGTGATAGTAATGGTACTATTAATCAAGTCGATATCATCAATCGTCCAGCCTTTGGGACGCGCCGACACCGACACACTGACAATATTGCGTGCCTTGAAAGGCAAAACAATAGTCTCTTCAAATTCCGTCACAACACTACCCGGCAACTTAAATTCGAAATCGTAAACCTCCTCTGTCTTACAAGACACAAAAGCAACCGATGCTATCATCATTGCCACCACTGTTGTCAAAACACCTCGAAAAAGAGTCTTCATATTTTGTTTTTTATCTTTAATCACGTTCAAAACATCCGCAAATATATCAAAAACCTACGAGATTGCGCAACGAAATAATTAATTATTTCTCATCTACGCCCAAAATCCTCACTTTGCAAACGTATTTCGATTCAATTTATTATTTATGCGGCTACAAATTTATTTCACCCGAATAATATTTATTCCATCCCTCAAAGGCAGAATCACACTCTCTACGCGCTCATCCTCTCTCACTCGTCGATTAAACTCTATCAACGCCTGTGTGTGATGGTCATTATGGGCAACGGGTTGTACGACCTTGCCATACCACAAAATATTATCCGCCAATATAACCGAACCGCTATGCAACAATCCACCATCCATCAACATATCGTAATATGCAGGATACTCCCTCTTGTCGCCATCCATAAATACCAAATCAAACTGCTTACCCAACTTTGGAGCAACATCCAACGCCGAGCCAACGTGCAGATGAATCTTGTGCCCATACGGCGAGCGGTCAAAGAATGTCTGCGCCAACGACTCCAATTCGTCATCCACTTCACACGTATCAATCACAGCATCATTCTCCAATCCTGCAGCCATACACAAAGCGGAATAGCCTGTAAATGTGCCTATCTCCAGCACGTTTTTCGGGCGAAACATCTTAACTATCAGTTCCAGCAACTTACCTTGAATATGCCCCGATATCATTCTCGGATTCAGCACTCGAAGATGCGTCTGACGGTCCAATTCGTGCAACAGACTATCCTCTGCCGACGAGTGCTCGTGTATATATTTCTCTAATAAATCCATAACTGTCTCATCATTTGCAGCAACCATTTTCAATATATCATAACCAATCCCGCTGCTTCAATCTCAATTAATGATAAATCAACGTCGAGGTCTGCGCAAAAATCTCCTCTGCCACCTCCATTATCTGCTCGGCAGTTACAGCCTGCACTTTTTTATAAACCTCTTCCAGAGTATCTATCTCATTATGCACCAACAGGCTCTTGCCAGCACCAAGCATATAACCCTCATTGTTCTCCATCGAGATAGCCATCTGCGCCAAAAATTGGCGTTTTATCATCGACAATCGACGAGCCGACAGTGGCTCATCACGCAACGCTTGCAACTCTTTATCAATCAACTCGCGGCAATAGTCTCTATTATGATGGTCGCAACTGAAGTATATCGCTACCGCGCCACAATCGTTATAGGGCGTATATGCCGCTTCAATATTATACGACAGGCCGTTTTTCTCGCGCAAAACCACATTCAGACGAGAATTTGCCGACGGCCCGCCCAAAATATTTATCAACAACGACAGAGGTAATCGTTTTTCCGAATTAATATCATAAGCCCGCGCACCAACGATACAATGAGTCTGATGCGTATGCTTATTTACCACTTTTTCAAAGGGCTCAACCTCTTGCGGCTTCACTCGTACAAACTCGCGCTGTGTCTTAGCGGTATTTTCTAAATATTTGCCCACCACTCTCTGCACCGCGCTAACCGACATCGAGCCTATTGACGAAAATACCATCTGGTCGGTAGTATGAGTGCGAGCAATAAATCCTCTTATCGAATCACCATTGTATCTGGCAAGAGCCGCCTTTGTTCCCAATATATTGTGTCCCAGTTCCGAGCCCGCAAACAACATATCCTCATACGAATCGAAAATCATATCGGCAGGCGAGTCCTTATATGTATTGATTTCATCAATAATCACCTCACGCTCTTTCGCCAACTCTTTTTCGGGGAAAGTGGAGTTAAACGCCACATCCGAAATCAACTCTACGGCCTTTGCGAAATCACCGCGTAGGGTAGTGGCGTGAATTGTCGTATCCTCTTTTGTCGTATATGCATTAAGTTCTCCACCCAGATTCTCCAAACGGCAATTAACCTGATAAGCCTTACGGTGCTTTGTTCCCTTAAATATGGCGTGTTCGGCAAAATGCGCCAAACCATATTCATCAGGTCTCTCGTCGCGCGTACCGGCATTTACCACCAACGCGCAGTGCGTCACACCGCTTTTAACTCTGCGATGTATGCCTCTTATTCCGTTGGGTAGTGTATATGTTTCAAATTCCTTCATCGTCGTTATCTCTTTGCCTTGCGCCTTTATGCCTTATTATGCTCTCTTAAAAAGCGGCCCGTATAACTCTCCTTACACTCTTCCAAATCTTTAGGAGTTCCTTCAAACACCACCTGTCCACCCTTATCGCCCGCTTCAGGGCCAAGGTCTATCACCCAGTCAGCGCACTTTATCACCTCCATATTATGCTCCACAACGACTATCGTATGCCCATTTGCTATCAATGCATCAAAAGCCCTCAACAATCTATTTATATCGTGGAAGTGCAAACCCGTTGTCGGCTCATCAAATATAAACATAATCTGTCGCTGCACGCTATCCTTCGCAAGGAACGATGCCAACTTAACACGCTGGCTCTCGCCACCCGAAAGGGTAGATGACGACTGACCCAAACGAATATACCCCAAACCAACATCCTGCAACGGTTGCAGACGCTCTACTATACGACGGCACGTCGAGTCACTTTTATCTTCGTCAAAGAATTCTATGGCATCATCAACGGTCATCTCCAACACATCATAAATCGTCTTGCCACGATATTTTATCTCCAACACTTCATCTTTGAATCGTTTACCGTGACACGCATCGCACACCAACTCCACATCGGCCATAAACTGCATACTGACCTTGATTGTTCCCTCGCCCTGACACTCCTCACAACGACCTCCCGCCACATTAAACGAGAACGAGGCTGCCGACAATCCCGTATGCACGGCCTGCGGCTGGTCTGCAAATAGTTTTCTTATCTCGTCATACGCCTTGAGATATGTCACGGGGTTTGAGCGTGACGACTTTCCTATAGGATTTTGGTCCACAATCTCCACCGACGACAGCATAGCCACATCACCCTCCAACGAGTCAAAATCACCGGGTTTCAGTCCCGAGTCAAACAGATGGCGACGCAGCGCAGGGTATAGTATTCCCTTTGCCAGCGACGATTTACCGCTACCGCTCACACCCGTTATGCAGGTCATAACGCCCAACGGCACACGCACATCCACGTTCTGCAAATTATTCTCCCTTGCTCCTTTCAGCACAATGCTATTGCTCCAACCTCTCACCGATGCAGGGCGCTCAATCTCACGCCTACGGGTTAGATAATCTGCCGTCAAACTATTATTCGACTTCAACAGACTCTTTAGCGGACCACTAAAAACAATCTCGCCACCTTTTTCGCCTGCACGAGGACCTACATCCACCACATAATCCGCAGCACGAATAACCTCCTCCTCGTGTTCAACGACGATTACCGTATTGCCCAAATCACGCAACTGCTTCAACACCTTTATCAGGCGATGTGTATCACGCGGATGCAATCCTATACTTGGCTCGTCAAGAATATATAACGAACCCACAAGGCTACTACCCAACGATGTCGATAGATTAATACGCTGGCTTTCACCGCCCGAAAGAGTCGAAGACAAACGGTCCAAAGTCAAATAACCAAGCCCTACGTCCGACAGATATGAGAGTCTATTCTTTATCTCAATCAATATTCGTTTTGCGGTCTTCTTGTCGTAGGCATCGAGTTCTATGTCCGAGAAAAACTTTATCAACTCATCGACGGTCATTTTCACCAACTCCGCGATATTACGGCCTCCGACCTTGACATAGAGAGCCTCCTTGCGCAGACGGCTACCGCCACAGGTATGGCACGTCGTTTTACCCGTATAGCGAGCCTTCATCACACGGAACTGAATCTTGCGACGCTCACTGTCAATATATTGGAAGAACTCATCCAGCCCGTGAAAATACTCATTTCCACTCCATAACAGATGTCGCTGCTCTTCGCTCAGTTTATAGTATGGCTCGTGAATCGGGAAGTTAAACAGATATGCATTATTTATCAACTGCTCTTTCCACTTTCGCATCGTGGCACCTCGCCAACACGCCACAGCATCTTCGTATATGGTCTTACTCTTATCCGGCACGACCAAGTCCTCATCAATACCGACAATCTTACCATAACCCTCACACACAGGGCAAGCACCAATCGGGTTATTGAAACTAAACAGATGCTCTGTCGGTTGTTCGAACTCTATACCATCAGCCTCAAATCGAGCCGAGAAATCTCGCTCAACACCTCCAATTATTACCGTACACTCATCATCGCCATAACTATATGCTCTGGCTACCGAATCACGCATACGCAACAAAGTCTCGTCATCATCCGCCACTCGCAGACGGTCCACGACCAGAGCCACATCATCGGCTCTACTCTCCAACGATATTGTCGGCATAAACTCCTCTATAGTGATAGCCTCACCCGCAACCCACAGACGCATAAATCCGTCCGAAAGCAGTTGCAACAGCCTCTCTATAAGTGTCTCGCCCCCTCTTAATCTCAGAGGAGTCGTAATAACGGCTCTCTCACCCAGCCCTTTCTCAACCATATAGGCCACCACATCATCCACGCCATAACATTTGACCTCTTGCCCCGACACAGGCGAGAAAGTGTGCCCCACACGCGCAAAAAGCAGTTTCAGGTAGTCGTATATCTCTGTTGTTGTACCTACCGTCGAGCGAGGATTACGCGTATTTACCTTCTGCTCGATGGCAATAGCGGGCGCTATTCCCGCAATCAAATCTACATCAGGTTTGGTAATACGCCCCAAGAACTGACGAGCATAAGCCGACAGGCTCTCCACATAACGACGCTGGCCTTCGGCATATATAGTATCAAATGCAAGTGTCGATTTTCCCGACCCCGACAAACCCGTAATCACGGTTAGTGTATTATGCGGAATCTCCAAATCAACACTCTTCAGGTTATGAACTCTCGCCCCCTTGATATATATGGTTTTGTCTTGTGACATCTCTTCGTTTTCTACATTACTCTACAATCTCCACTATTGCTCCCTCTACCTTACGCAGACGGCCCAGCACCACATCAGCCTTGCTATTTCTCACGGCAAGCATTATCGAGCATAGGTTATCAAACGTCTGCGACTCTACAACAGGTTGCTCCTCCTTGATTATTCGCATCACGTCATTCATAACGACATACGAGAACTCTACTCTTATTCGCGTATCCACCGTACGCTCCACGACCTCCGATGCATCCAGCGCTGCTGCTGCCGACTCTTTATATGCTGCAATCAATCCCGGCACACCCAACTTCGTACCTCCAAAATACCGCACAACCACAATAAGGCAATTAGTCACCTCACGCGACAACATCTGCCCCAAAATCGGTTTTCCTGCCGTACTCGAAGGCTCACCGTCGTCGTTTGCACGAAATCTCTCACCAAACGGGCCCAGACGCCAAGCATAGCAGTGGTGGGTTGCATCGTAGTATTGTTTGCGCAGACGCTCCAAATGAGACACAATCTCCTCTTCGCTCTCGACGTGGAAAGCGTAGCAGAGGAACTTGCTGCTCTTCTCTTTGAAGATAGCCTCAGCATTACCCTCAACGGTCAAATAACTATCTTTGGTCTGCTCCACCTCTATGCAATCTATCGTACTTTGTTAAACAATCGCTCCCAACGTATATTAGCGGGGAAACTCTTATTAGCATCCAACGACAACCATATAAACGATGCTTTACCTACGATATGGTCCTCTGGCACAAATCCCCAATAGCGTGAATCTGCCGAGTTATGGCGATTATCACCCATCATCCAATAGTAATCCATCTTAAAGGTGTATTTATCACACTTCTCGCCGTTTATATAATACTCACCGCCACGCACCTCTACATCGTTATCCTCATAAACATCAATCACGCGCTCATACAGAGGCCACGTCTTCTCATTCAACTCAATCGACTCACCCTTCTTGGGTATCCACAGCGGTCCAAAATTATCTGCCGTCCAATTATATGCCTCATTATGTGGGAAGGCCTCATCTTCGGCTGTGAAACGCTCTACACTGATTACATTATCCATCTTGAGCATCTGCTCAACCATACTCTCCGTCAGGGGTGTAAAATAACTTGCGCCGTTACCCGACATCTCCGTAATGCCCATATTTTCTACGGCATAAGCGCTCAACGGCGACGATGTACGAATCGTATAACAATACTGCACATCCCCAACCTTCTCCTGTGGCTTATCATTTACGAATAGTTCGCCATCAACGATACGCACCTCATCACCCGGCAAGGCTACACATCGTTTGATGTAATTCTCACGTTTATCGACAGGACGACTGATAATCGTATAATCACGCTCCAAAGCCTTGCGTCCAGCCACAGGACCGAACTCAGCCTCATACTCACGCAAAACATCGTAATATGTCACAGCCTGATTCTCCAACAATACAGTATCGCCCGCAGGGAAGTTAAACACCACTACATCGTTGCGCTCTATGTCTTGCAAACCCTTCAATCGTTTATATGGCCATTTTATAGCCTCACTGAACGACTTTTTGGTAGCCGACAACGGCATTGTATGATGAACAAACGGAAACGATAGTGGGGTATTGGGCATCTTGGGGCCATAGGTCACCTTACTCACATAGAGGTAATCCCCAACCAACAATGTCTTCTCCATCGACGACGACGGAATCACATACATCTGAAAGAAAAATATATGAATCAGCGAAGCCACAACCGTAGCAAACACTATCGCATTTACCCACTCATATATGTTACGATACGTCGAATACTTCTCACACAGAGCCTCATTTTTACTACCCACATAACGGTACATATACTTCGTGATATAGAGGTCGTAAATCACCACTACGCCCAACAGCAACCACAAGTTACCGGTCCACACCACAAACCACAATACATAGAGCAACGTAGCCAAAGCAAACCCCACCCATTTATTGCCAAGAAATTTCTTTATCTTTTCCATTTTTCTAAAAATTCTAATTAATATTTCTCTAGAATATGTAGATATTCCACAGTCGAAGTAGATTTGTGATTTCTATTCTCACTTTTATCGGCCTTAAAACGATGATATTTCGTATTAACCACATCATAACGACCATATTTTTTCATTATATCGGATATCTCATTAAACGACATCAAACCTTCATTATTATATGATAAAAATATAAATCTAAAATTAGCATCAGATATTAATTGTTCAAACTTACTTTTAACAGTTGTCCGACTGCAATACTTTGAACGTGTATATTCTCGCAAACCCGTTTTACCTTTAGGTTGAAAAGGTCTATACTCGGCAATAGTATTTAACATATGATAATTAGCCCCATATTGCCTTGCATTATATGGAGGGTCTAAATACAATATATCGCCACTAACTAATTTTATCAATTCATTGGCATCTGCATTATACACTTCGTGCTCATTGCTATTAAGTTGATAGTTTGCTGGAGTTACAACGAGTGGTTTCTGCGCTGCTTTTTTTAGACTTTTAAGATATGCTCCATATACAGACGCTGTATTTGCTACTTTATCTGCCGATTCCAATAGACTACACAACAAGAAATAGTATAAATTGTCATCTATTTCTCCTATATATTTCCATTTCTCTATTTGGGTACGCATCGCATCAATCATCATTCCATTATAGTCTGAAAAATATTGACGACCACTATTACCTCCCAAACAGTAATTTTTATAAATAAAGCCATCTACAATTGGAGATAAGTTATTTAATTTACAAATATACTCATCCTTCCTTTCTATTTCTCGATGATTCCAAATATAATTTTTATTCAAGACATAACTATAATATTCAATATCATTCGAAATTATTTTATTTACCAATGTTTTGAATGAGCGACCCACAATACCGGTTCCTGCAAATATATCACAAAACACATATGCAGACAAATCACCTCCAACCACATTCTCGACTGTGGTTGTAATAAACGGTATAAGAGATAATTTTGACCCGATATAATTCATAATCTATTTTACTTATTTATTCTTCTGGATACAATCTACGCATTATATATTCTGATGCCTCCTGACTTATCTTCTTTGCGCATTCCATTCTATAAGCCACTGGGTCATATTGATAACAACCAACACAACCTAACCCTTCTGTATAATTTTCATCACCCTCATAAAACGAATAAGGATTTCCTTTTATATTTTTCGCATCCCACCTTTTATCCGTTTCCTTACATCGTTTACAGATTTGACGCTTAACATCATTAGCAGCCTTACACAATGGTTGAAAATCATTCAATGTCTGTTGAGATAAATCCGCAACTCTAGAATCATTCTTTCGACCATCCTTATGGTCTATTTCTATTTTAGTATTTTCCGATTTGCCATTAATTCCTAACATCACACATTTTTGTGTCTTATAGAAATCTCTAATATCCTTGCGTATTGTTTGGTTGAAAGTTTCTTCTGTTTTATATCCATTTAATCTTATTGCATCTATAGAAACTCCTTTACTAATTGATTTGTTTAATTCAATATTATATCTTTTAGCCAAAGGAGACTCTCGACGACACCAACTACCACCATTTCCTAATTTTAGAGATTCATATTCTCCCACAAATTCATCAACATATACCCATCTACTTACTCCATTTTCATTTGGAGAAGCCAATTGGATAAATAATTCTGATAGTGATTTCTTCATTTTCATTATGGTTATATTTATCTTACCCTTAAAACAAATCATCCATCGTATATACGCCCTTCTTACCACAGAGGAACTCCGCAGCCACCACAGCGCCCAAAGCCAACGTACGACGATTCTTTATCGAATGGCGAATCTCCAATACATCATCCTCCGACGTATAGGTCACCGAGTGGTCACCTGGCGTCATTCCCACGCGGAACGACTCAATACCCACAAGACTCTCATCAGTCGTAGGCTCATTCACCCAACCACTCTTGTCATCCAATCTCGCAATAATATCCTCAGCCAACGTAACCGCCGTACCACTCGGCGAATCCTTCTTCTCGGTGTGGTGAGTCTCTGTGAGAGACACCTCATAACCCTTGAATCTGTTCATCATCTGGGCTAACTCGCGATTTAGTCTAAACATCAAATTTACACCCAACGAATAGTTCGACGCATAAAACATCGCACCGCCCGTCTGCTTGCACAACTCTTGCAACTCGGCCAACTTATCGGTCCACCCCGTCGTACCACTCACAACAGCCGCTCCACATTCCAAGCACTTGCGGATATTACCATAAGCCGTCGATGGGGTAGTGAACTCTATCGCGACATCCACCTTCGCCAAATTCTCCGCTGTCAAATCTGCGGCATTATCAACATCTATTATCAAGCCTACTTCGTGACCTCTCTGTTTTAATATTTTCTCTATCTCACGGCCCATTTTACCGTAACCGATAATTGCTGCTTTCATATTTCGATTATATTATTTTGCACTATACCACACAATGCGAACAAAGGCTTTTATCCTAAAACCTCTTCGCTGTTCGCGCTCACACGCGCATTACGCGTGTATTATCTTGCAAAGATAATCAAAATATTCTCGTTTTTTACAAAAATTCCACCTTTCAACGGCAATTCGAAAAATTTTCTTAACTTTACACCAAACAACGATAATAACAGACTATGAAAACAACATCTTTACTAAAAACCATCATCCTATTTTTGCTTATTACCTTTGCCGCTTGTTCACCTCTACGCAGCAACCGCATATCATTCGGCTCTCTCGACGCTGAACACTTTAGCAAACTTATTCAAAAAGACAACGTTACACTTGTCGATGTACGCACCTCCGAGGAGTTTGCAGCGGGCCATATCGAAGGCGCAAAACATAATATCGACGTGCGCAAATCCACCTTCATTGACGATGCAAAAAAAATCCTCCCCAACAAAGGGATAATAGCCGTCTATTGCAAAGGTGGCGTACGCAGTAAAACTGCCGCCTCGCAACTTGCCGCCCACGGCTACAAAGTAGTAGAACTCTCTACAGGCTACGACGGGTGGGTAAAATCAGGAGGCAAAACCACCAACTAATAGAGAGAACATATCATAACAACTACCGCTCATAAATTCAACATTGTCAGCACAAAACCATAAACTTAAAATATATGAACCGAAAAGACTTTATCTACCAGACCGCCATCGGCTTGGCGGCTTTGAGTGTTGGCGTTAGTTGCTCCAAACAGAAGAGTCGCCAAATCTCCAAAATCGGACCACAAACGGCAGCAGCCGAGATTGGCGACATTCGCTCTTTATTACTACATTTAGGTAGCAATATGTGGTGCGACTATCCCACCGAGCAAATGGGCGCACCTGCCCCCGAAAGCGCACAAACATTAGACGTAAAACCCGAGTTCAAACTTGTTTGGACCGATGAGAGATGGCGCGAGGTTACTGACCGCGCAGCAAAGGCAGGCATCAATATGATTGTCATCGACTTAGGCGAGGGATTATTCTATCCCAGCCACCCCGAATTAGCCATCGAAGGGACTTGGAGCGTCGAGAAGATGCGCGCCGAGATAAAACACCTTAACGAACAAGGCATCGAAGTAGTACCTAAATTAAATTTTTCGACCACCCACAACGGCTGGATGGGCGACTACTCCCATATGGTATCATCCAAACCTTACTATCGTATGTGCGAGGATGTCATCCGCGACGTTGTCGAAATCTTCGGCAATCCCAGATTTTTCCACATCGGCTTCGACGAGGAGCGAGCCTCATTCCAGGAGAGCGAGAAGTTCCAATATATTTGCGTACGCAAAGGCGAATATTGGTGGCAGGATTTTCTTCACATCGTAAAGACCGTTGAGCAATATGGCGCACGCGCTTGGATGTGGAGTGACTATGCTTGGAGGTCAGAAGACTTCTATGAGCGTTGCCCCAAGAGTGTTATTCAACAGAATTGGTTCTACGACGAGTCGTACGGTGGTTTCGATATCAATACCAACACCACATCCGACGCCAAAATTCTGGACGCATTCTACAAGTTAGACAAAGCGGGATTCGACCAAGTGCCCTGCGGTACAAATTGGATTGGCTGGAAACGTCGAGAACTTGGCGTAGGTGCCGATGACGTAATTGGCAAACTCGTCAAATTCGGGCGTGAAAACATCTCTAAAGAGCACCTTATGGGCTTTATGATGACCACGTGGGAAATCTACGCTTGGCAGGGTATAGACAAAAACGAATACCACCAAAAGATATTAGAAGGCATCGACCTTATGGCCGAAGCAATGAAACAATAAACCGACTATAGCAAAACATCAAACCATCGTAATATGAACCGAAAAGAGTTTATTTACAGTTCGGCCATTGGGCTGGCAACTTTGAGCGTAGGCACAAGTTATGCAAAACAAAAGACAAAGCGCATCCCCAAAGCCAAACCGCAAACTGCGACTGCGCCAATAGGAGACATCCGCGCTATTTTGCTCCATCTGGGAAACAATATGTGGTGCGACTATCCCACCGAACTGATGGGAGCCCCAGCACCTGAGAGCGCCGAATCATTAAGCCGAAAGCCCGAATACAATATGATTTGGACCGACGAAAAATGGCGTGCCATAACCGGACACGCTGCAGAAGCCGGCATCAATATGATTGTCCTCGATTTGGGCGAAGGCTTGTTCTATCCAAGCCATCCCGAATTGGCTATCGAAGGCTCGTGGAGCGTCGAGAAAATGCGCGCCGAGATTAAGTACCTTAACGAGTTAGGTATCGATGTCATTCCAAAGTTGAATTTCTCGACCACACACAATGGCTGGATGGGCGACTACTCCCATATGGTGTCGTCTAAACCTTATTACCGTATGTGCGAGGATGTTATCCGCGATGTTGTCGAGATTTTCGGCTATCCGCGATTCTTCCACATTGGTCTCGACGAGGAGCGAGCAACATTTCAGGATGAGGGAAAATATCAATACATCTGCGCACGAAAAGGCGAATATTGGTGGAAAGATTTTCTACACATCGTGCGTGAAGTCGAGAAGCACGGCGCACGTGCTTGGATGTGGAGCGATTACGGGTGGTCTAACGAGGAGTTCTTCGAGCGTTGCCCCAAGAGCGTAATACAACAGAATTGGTTCTACGACGAGTCGTACGGAGGCTTTGATGTCGAGACCAACACCACATCTGACGCCCGAATCGTAAAGGCATACCTCAAGTTGGAGGAGGCTGGTTTCGACCAGATTCCTTGTGGCTCAAATTGGGTTGGCTGGAAACGTCGCCAATTAGGCATCGGAGCCGACGATGTTATTGGCAAGTTGGTAGAATTTGGCCGCAAGAACATCTCCAAAGAGCACTTGATGGGCTTTATGATAGCCACGTGGGAGCGACATATCGAAAAGGAGGAGAACTTCCAAAAGGTAATAAAGGGCATTGACCTTTTGGCCGAAGCGACGAAATAGACTATTGATTATACCATATAAACAATGAGGCTGTCCAACTTTGATTGAACAGCCTCATCATTTTATTACGACAACAACCTATTTCTTGTCGTTCTTCGATATAGCATCACGCATCTGCGTATCAGCCATAATATTCTTCATCTTGTAGTAATCCATTATACCCAGATTACCACTACGGAATGCCTCAGCCATAGCCAACGGCACCTCTGCCTCGGCCAGAATAACCTTTGCGCGAGCATCCTGTGCCTTTGCAAGATTCTCCTGCTCCAAGGCAACCGCCATAGCACGACGCTCCTCGGCTTTAGCCTGCGCGATATTCTTATCGGCATCCGCCTGGTCCATCTGCAACTGCGCACCGATATTCTTACCGACATCTATATCGGCAATATCAATCGACAAAATCTCAAATGCTGTACCAGCATCCAAACCCTTCTCCAATACTACGCGAGAGATAGAATCGGGATTCTCCAATACAATCTTATGCGACATAGCCGAACCGATTGACGACACGATACCCTCACCGACACGCGCCAACACAGTCTCCTCGCCAGCACCTCCGACCAACTGCTTGATGTTGGCACGCACTGTAACACGAGCCTTTGCAATCAACTGGATACCATCCTTCGCAACGGCAGCAACAGGAGGAGTGTTTATAACCTTAGGATTCACCGACATCTGCACGGCCTCAAACACATCACGACCCGCCAAATCAATAGCCGTAGCCATCTTGAAATCGAGATTAATGTTAGCCTTTTGCGCCGACACCAAAGCGTGTACGACATTGGTTACATTACCGCCCGCCAAATAGTGAGCCTCCAATTCGTTGGGGTCCAACTTAAGGCCTGCCTTTGTACCCTCAATCATCGACGACACGATAACTGATGGCGGCACACGACGCCAACGCATTAAGAATAGTTGCAACAGACTGATATTCACGCCTGAAACCAACGCCGAGAACCACAATCCCACAGGGATAAAATAGAAGAAAAGCCAAATAGCCACGAAGCCCAATACGCCCGCAACTGCAAAAATACCAAACTGTACTTCTTCCATAACTAACTTTATTTTAATATATTACACGATTCATCTCAAGCAGAGGTTTAAGTCGTAGTTAAAGTATTACTTTAAGTCAACCTTACTCCGACTTTTTAACCACTACATTAAAATTCTCAAAATCAACCACTTCCACCTCGCAACGCTGGTCGATATATGCATCCACCGACTTGGCCTCATACACCTTGCCGCCAATATTCACCTTACCCATAGGCGATAGGCGCGACACCGCAACACCCTTATCACCAACCTTTAACGCCCAAGAAGGAGAGTCCATACTCGTACCCTCAACCTTATCCTTCAACGCCAAACGCTGCCACGTTTTTGCTCGCAACGATACAACGACAGCAATCAACGAGACTGCCACAACAGCGACGACGGTCAATACGCCTCCAACAACACCCAATCGCGCAAAAGCAAAGTATATCGCAGCACCATAACTCGCCACAGCAAGAATTGCACCCAGCGTCACACCCGGCAAGAAAACCAACTCTGCCACAAGGAAAAAGACGCCTAATAAAACAAGAAAAATCGTCAAGCCCATAGCAATAAATTTATTTCAAGGTTATTCATTTTACTACTCATCTTCATCGTCCGACTCATCCTCCTCCGGCTCAGGACGTATCTCCACAACCTCTACCGACAGATTCTCATCGCACTTCATTATGGCTTGTGCCACACGGTCCGCCGTTGCTCGACTCGTAAACATACCCAACAAGAACTCATCATCCGCCACCTTCGACAATTGCGCCTCCGAAGCCATAGTTGAAATAATCTCCTTGACCGTATCATCCAATACGCCACCCTTGATTACAACACGGAACGAAATCTGTTCGCCCTCGCCTTGCTCATCAAGATTTGTCTTACGGCCATCACACCACTCCACAACCTGCGGATTACGGAATCCCTTTTTCTTCATAACCTCAACGGCAGCCTCAGCCTCAGCGCTTGAGTGTAGGCCACCTGCATAATAGGCAAAACGACCATCCTCTAAAGCCTCAACAAACAGCGGGGCAGCACCTCTAAAGATTGAAGGTGACTGCTTTACCTTATATGTTCCGAGCAATATGCGATATATTGTACCATATTCGTACACAACACATTCGGGTATAGGATTAGACGAATTATAAGGGCTACGAGAATGAAATTCAATAGCCTCATAATCGACAAACGAGCGACGCTCAATATCAATCATCGGCAAGCGATAATCAATTTGGCGAACAGCGCGCGATGCCGACGACAAGGAGTCGATAGATGAGGTCAGATTGAGCAATTTGGCCACATACATCTCATAATTCAACGCCACAGGTTTCTGCAGGCAATAATCGGCCAACGATTCCGAAGCGCAATTATCCACCGACAACAACTTCTGCTGACGAGCCTCCATCATCATACTCTCGGTAATCTCCAATATATCCTCACGATTCTCCTTCTCCAAGAAGTATGAATAAACATATATCTTATGGTCATATATCTCACTCCAAGCCTTTGCCAACTGACGCTCCAGCACAAAATTCTCATCCATCGAGGTTGCCATCTCGGCATACAACGCCTCTGCATCAGCCTCTGTGGTGGCTTGCAGATATTTATCGTACAGAGTCTTTATGTTGTTATAGTTTTTCACATAAGTGGTGGCATATTCTCTCACCGCAGCCTCTTTACCCTGCAACTGAATCAACAACTTCAAATCATCGGGTTCAAGACTCTTTGTGAAATACTCATTCTTAAAGATAGAGCCTGCGGCCTGCGCATTTTGCGCACCGCCAATATTACCCAAACCTTCCAACACAAACTTCTGCTCAATAGTGTTTATACGGTCTATAAGTTTGATTTTCTGTGACCGCATAGCGAAAATTGCACTCTCGGCATCTGACAGGATAAGCAACATCGAATCCGTACGTACCTGCACCAACGAGTCCCGCGACTCGACATTGGCTCGCATTGCGCTACGCACCTCGCGGACAACAGCCATCAGAGAGTCGGTCTGCTGACGTAGTTTATCATCGCTACGCAACAAATCCATATACTCTTTATTGTCCTCCAATCCTGCTACACGCGCTACCACATCTTGAGCAACGACATCACATACTCCTAAAAACAGAGTCGCCAAACCGACCAATACCAACTTTCGTTTCATTATCTCCACCATCTTATAAAAAAGAGTTGAATCAATCCAAATATCTCTAAACGTCCCAACAACATCAGGAGCGTCAAATTAAACTTCGTAACAATAGGCATTAGCGAATAATTAGACATCGTACCTATCTCTCCAAATCCGGGCCCAACATTACTAACACAAGATACCGCTGCCGAAAAACCCGTCATCAAATCGGCACCAAAAAGCGTATTGAGGAACGTACCGATAAGTATAAGCAACATATAAGCGACAATATACACCATCACCACACCCATCATATCCTCATCCTGTACTACGCCATCAATCTTCGTGCGGAAGATAGCATCGGGGTGACGTTGCGCACGCAGGCGTGTACGTATCATCTTTGCCGCCACCAAAAATCTATCAACCTTAAGACCTCCCGACGTCGAGCCTGCACATCCGCATACAATCGAGCAGAATATGAGTATCAGAATAGCAAACGACGTCCAAGTGTTACAATCAACAGTAGCAAATCCCGTTGTCGTAAATAACGACACGGTATGGAACAGCGCCGAGCGTAACGATAACCACAATGTAGGATAAATATCCGACAACCAAAGGCTAATGGCAATCAGCACCGACGAAACGCCTATTATCGTAAAATATACACGAGAGACCTCCGAACGGAAGACATTATTATGCTTACCCGTAACCGTCGCATATATCAAACCGAAATGCAGACCAGCAATACACATAGCCACGATTAGCACAAACTCTATGAGTCCTGAATTAAAAAATGCTATACTTGTATTTTTTGTACTAAAACCGCAAGTTGAGCAAGCCGACATTGCGTGACACAGAGCATCGAACCAACACATACCCGCCAATTTCAACCCAATAGTCGTAACGGCAGTCACCAAAAAATAGGTAATCAAAATAATTCGCACGATAGTTTGCGTACGATAATTAAAATTATCCTTTGCCAGCGATGACAACTCCACACTCGACAACATCCTCTTGCTTCGGCCTATAGATGGCAGAATAATGAGTGCAAACATCACTACACCAACGCCACCAATCCAACAAGTAGCCATTCGCCAGAAGAGCAAACCGCGAGGCAGGGCCTCGATATTATTCAAGATAGATGCTCCCGTAGTTGTAAAGCCCGACACACTCTCAAACCAAGCGTTGATAACAGTAAACTCACCGCCCCACATCAAGTAGGGGAACATTCCAACGACACTCGCAACCAGCCACGAGCCTACAACAATACAATAGCCCTCTTTGGTCGAAATACTATCTGAACTCGGCACAAAAATAAGAGGAAAACAACCAAGCAACAACGTCAAAAGCGATGACATCACAAGAGGGTAATAAGAACTATCGACATTGCTGACATAGGCGATGCCTGCCGACATCAACATAAATGCCGCCAACACCAACAAAATAATGCCGATATATCTTATTACAACACTGATGCGCATAACTTACGACCTTATCGGTTTGTTATTTACAACCGCCTCTATTCTCTCTTTCAGTTCTGCCATTTCGTCACGACACTCGCTCTTAACCACAAACGGTATTTTGTATTTGAGCGAATCGCCCAAACTCTTGTTCATATCGACGATAGGTTTGGCAATATATATCATCACAAAATAGTAGAACATCAAAAGAATTGCAATCATCACCACCAACGAAATAAACACCGGAGTAACGGCTCGATAAGCATTGCGGCTCAACAACTCGGCTCGCGGCGAGAGTGAACTCTGCGACGAAGTCATAACTCTCAAAACACCATCACTCAAAGCATTGTATTCGGGGAGATAATTTTTGTTATACCAATTCCAGCCATCAAACACCGAAGGGGCTGGCGGGGCAAGAGAATCGACCTGCACAGGAGGAACATACTCTACAACACGACTTGCCTGCAACTTGGCCACCACATTCTGCATACTCTGCGCCAACATATCCAACGAATCGAACAGGGTAACAGCAGATGCTGACGACTCCTCTCGAGCCAACCGTACCTTTTCGACCAACTCATCATAACAACTGTTACAACTGTCGGCGTAAAGACTATCCCGCAATACGGCATATCGCAAAACCGCTCTATCGTGGGCGTGAATAGCATCAAGCAAGCCCTCAGAAACGGCAATACTACGACGACTGCTGCCAAGTATAGCATCAATATCGCCACTCATATTGTTAAGTTCAAACAGCGACACAAGGCCCGAGAAAAAGAGTAATATTACAATACTCAAAAAACCTATCGTCACTCGCTTACGGATTCCTTTCATAACAAAACACATTTTGCCAATTATGCAAAGATAATAAAATTATCTTACACTCGGCAAATTTTGCGCATAGAGTTGCATTTTATGCTAAAATTTCGGCCATTACGTCATCATTATCCTCAATCGAAAGCAACTTGACGCGGCTCACCGTATTAATCAAATTGCGTTGATAGGGGGCTTTTACCCTCACGTAATTACCCGTATAACCATACATCATTCCGCCACGCATCGTACTCTCGAACAACACCTCAGCCTCGCTACCAACCGTTCGCTGACAGAACTCCGAGTGCAACTCCCGACACAACTCATCCAACCGTGCCGCACGTGCCGTAGAGACCGATGCTGGCACTTTATCAGGCATATCAACAGCAGGAGTATTTGGGCGCTCAGAGAATGGGAATATATGCAAAAACGCAGGGCGCAAACGCGCCAACAACGAATATGTCTGTTCAAAATCTTCGGCACTCTCACTTGGGAAACCCGTAATTACATCTATGCCGATAAACACATCGGGCATCAGCGAACGCACCTTCTCAATGCGGTCAGCAAACTTTTCGGCAGTATAGCGACGTCGCATAAGTCCCAAAATATGATTCGAACCGCTCTGCAACGGAATATGGAAATGATGCTGGAATTTTGGCGACGAGGCGCAAAATTCGATTATCTCGTCGGTTAAAAGATTAGGCTCGATGGAAGATATGCGATAACGCTCAATACCCTCAACATCGTTCAGCGCACGCAACAAATCAATAAATTTTTCACCCGTTGTACGACCAAAATCACCTGTATTGATTCCCGTAATTACAATCTCTTTCAATCCTGTGGCAGCCACCTTTTCGGCCTGCTTCACCAAGTCGGCAATAGGCATATTACGACTTGCACCACGAGCGTAATGTATCGTACAATATGCGCACTTATAATCACAGCCATCCTGCACCTTCAAAAACGAGCGAGACCTATCGCCCGAAGAGTACGACGCAAAGAAACGTGTTATATCTTCACAAGAGCAACTCTGGACTATCTGACGAGGGTTATTTTCGACTTCAAGTATCGCTTTAACCAAATCGCCTTTATAATTGTTACCCAATACGATACGTACACCCTCTATCTCTGCTATTTCGGCAGGTTTCAACTGTGCATAACATCCCGTCACAGCAATTATGGCATCAGGATTTCGACGATGCAGTTTTCGTATAATATTACGACATTTCTTATCGGCGTGTTCGGTCACCGAGCAACTATTTATAACACATACATCGGCCACCTCATTCGCACCCACACGCTCATAGCCACAAGCCTCAAATTCGCGCGCCAAAGTAGAACTCTCCGAGAAGTTGAGTTTACAGCCCAACGTATGAAAACTCACTCGACGTTTCATATATTGTTTTGGTTTAATTTGTGTGCGAATTTATAAAAACTTTGGCTTATAAAGAAAAAAGTTTTGACTCAATCCGATAAATAGAGTAAATTTGCAAGGTTTTTATACTCAAATCAGGAATGGAGTTTTTTTACGACATATTCGAATATCGTTATCTGGCCAACGCATTATTGGCAGCAATTTTCGCAGGCATAATAGGCGGTATAATAGGCACATACATTGTAACGCGCCGTCTTGTATTTCTATGCGGAGGAATAACTCACGCATCATTCGGAGGATTGGGCATAGCACTCTACACGGGCGTAAACCCATTAGGCGGTGCATTGATTTTTGCCATACTGTCAGCATTGGGCATCGAATGGGCCTCAACAAACGGCAAAATCCGCGAAGATTCAGCCATCGGCATTGTTTGGTCAATCGGAATGGCCATCGGAGCGCTATTTATGAGTCTTACACCGGGCTATACATCGGGTGATTTATCGAGTTATATGTTCGGCAGCATAATAACCGTCACATCATCAGACGTAATGGCTATGGGCATATTAGCCATCTTCTGCATCATCGGCACGATGCTTTTGTGGCGCAGCATTATGTACACGGCCTTTGACCGCGACTTCTCATCGAGTCAAGGAATAGCCACCCGCACCGCCTCGTATGCGCTTATGATTGTGGTTGCCATCGCCATTGTAATGGCAATACGCATAATGGGAATTGTGTTGCTGCTCTCGCTATTTACAATACCCGCAGTTGCAGCCAATTCATTGACAAAATCCTACGCTTCAATATCATTTTGGGCTGCCATAATAGCCACTTTTAGTGCAGTTGTAGGACTTGTCGCAAGTTACAACTGGGAGATTCCGCCAGGGACAAGTATAATATTTACACTCACAATAGTGCTTTTTGCCGCAAAACTTTATATCTTTGCAAAGCAAAAATTGACTTTAGATGCTTAAAACGATACATAAATTAGTCCTAAAATCCTTTTTAGGGCCGTTGGTAGTAACATTTTTCATCGTCTTCTTCGTGTTGATGATGAACTTTATATGGCGTTATATCGACGAATTGACGGGTAAAGGATTGGATGCCGCCGTCATTATCGAACTTCTGTTCTATGCAACAATCAATATGATTCCGTTGGGCCTGCCACTTGCAATGCTTCTGGCGGCAATTATGACAATGGGTAACTTGGGCGAGAACTTCGAGTTACAAGCGATGAAATCGGCAGGTATGTCGCTGATGCGTATAATGCGACCACTAATCGGCGTTGCCATCGTGATGTCTATTGCGAGTTTCTTTGTCATAAACAATCTGGTACCATACGCCTATAAAAAATCGAGGAGTATCCTATATGACATTAACCGCCAGAAACAAGTACTGGAGTTTCAAGACGGATTATTCTTTAACGGCATTGACGAGAATCTTAGTATCCGTGTCGAGCATCAGGACCCCGAAACAGGTCTCCTGCACAATGTCCTAATATACGACAACCGTCAAATTGCAGGCAATATGCGAACTACAATCGCCGAATCGGGATACATCCGACTTACCGACGACAAAAAATTCCTACTCATAACGCTCTACAACGGAGAGAACTACGAGCAAACCCGCAACAACGAGTGGTACAACAAAAATGCTCTGCGGCACGATAAATTTGAAGTGCAGGATATGCGCATTGCGATGACGGGATTCGATTTCCAGCGCACCGATGAGAATGATTTGATATCAGGTTCACAGTCAATGAATATCGTAGAGTTGCAGCACGCCATAGACTCGCTCGATAGGGCAGTTGCCGAACACACAACAAGTTCCTACGGCCCGCTATTGCAAGAGACGATATTTTCAAAGGATATACAAGTATTAAGCCTACCGGATTCGTTACGTCGCGACAAGACAGGTTTTAGTACCGCCAATCTATTGGACTCATTGCAGAATCTGGATATTCGCAAACGCAGCGAAGTATGGCAGTCGGCTCGTACGGTGGCCCTGAATTCACGAAACGCCTTCTCATTCGACGAGACTTCGGCAAAAGATGCATTGACACAACTCTATCGCAGTAAGAACGATTGGCACAAGAAGTTATCGTTACCCGTCTCGGTACTTATTTTCTTCCTTATCGGAGCGCCGTTGGGAGCCATTATCCGCAAAGGCGGATTGGGTACCCCAATCGTTATATCGGTAGCATTCTTTGTATTCTATTATATCATAAGTCTCAACGGCGAAAAGGCCGCCAAAGAGGGTGTATGGAGTTCCTTCTCGGGAATGTGGCTCTCCTCCTTTGTCTTAGCACCTATTGCCGTATATCTTATAATAAAGGCTACTAACGACTCGTCGTTGCTCGACACAGAGTGGTATTACGCCAAGATGCAACAATTCAAAGAGAAAATTGCACCTTATTGGAATCCTATACGCGCACGTATCACCTCAACAAAGGTATGGCGCACCGCACAAGAGTGGGTTGCAAAACGCAAAAAGAACAAGTAAGAAATGAGCGGAAAAGATTTAAGAATAGTATTTATGGGAACACCTGAATTTGCTGTAGCGTCACTCAAACGCTTGGTGGAGGAGGGTTATAATATAGTAGCAGTAGTCACGACTCCCGATAAGCCCGCAGGTCGCGGTCAGCGTATGCACGAGAGTGATGTAAAGGTTGCAGCACGAGAGTTGGGCCTGCCGATACTTCAGCCCGAAAAGTTGCGAGACCCCGAATTTGTGCAAGCGATGGAGGAGTTACGCCCCGACTTGGGTATCGTGATAGCATTCCGAATGTTGCCTGAGGTAATTTGGGCAATGCCACGCTATGGCACATTCAATCTTCACGCATCACTTTTGCCGCAATATAGAGGTGCCGCACCCATAAATTGGGCGATTATCAACGGCGAGAAAGAGACGGGTATAACCACATTCCTGCTCAACCACGAGATTGACAAGGGTGCTATAATCGGCCAACGCAAAATGCCCATTCTGGCAGAGGACAACATTGGTACGATGTACGACAAACTGATGACAGAGGGATGTGATTTGGTCGTAGAAACTGTAGAGAAGATTGCCACACAAGATTTTACGCCCATCGAGCAGATGCACATAGACGAGGCTACGCTAAAACCTGCACCAAAAATCTTCAAAGAGGATTGCAAAATTGATTGGTCGTGGGAGGGCGAGCGTATAGTTAATTTCGTACGCGGTCTGTCGCCTTATCCTGCAGCGTGGGCTCCTATGTACCTGAATGGCGAAGAGAAAGGCTCGGCAAAGATTTTCGAGGTTAGATTCTCTCCCGACAAGGGCAATGGCAACGTAGGAGAGATTATTTCCGACGGCAAGGAGCAGATAGCCGTTGTTTGCAGTGACGGATTAATAGAGATTCGCTCGATGCAGATGGCTGGCAAGAAACGAATGAGCAACAAAGACCTTTTGTTGGGATTCAGAAATATTGAGGATTATACGATGTAACAAAAAGGCTATCTTCGGAGAGCCTGTTTTAAGCATATATCATCTATATTTTATAACAAACAACTATTACAACTATTACAACTATTACAATTATGAAAACACTAAAGTTCATTGCAATCGCAATCCTATCCATCGTAGGGTTGTTAGGTTTAACCATTTTACTCTCTGCTACTGTCTTCAAAGACGAACTAATAGAGTGCTTAATCGAACAGGAGAAACAAGAACAAAGTAACATAAAAGCATACTTTGTATCAGGACTGCCCGTCGAACCTGAAAATTTTGCAGAGGATTTTAAGAGCATCCACGAACAAGTCGTAAAAAATTGTTCTCTCTACAAGCAGAAAGACTACAATATAGATTCTATTTACACATCATTGGCAAACCGCATCGGGAAAGATGTGAGGACAAAAGCAGATTACGGATTAATGCTTTGTGAGTATTTTGCATCTTTGAATATTGGTCACGCCGGATTATTTTTCAAGAAACATCATTGTGCATATATTCCAACGGCAGTTGATGATAGATTATTTATCAGTACACCCGAAGAACATATTGTAAATTATGGATTTCGCGATAAGGACGAAATAATATCTATAAACGGGACACCCATTAAGGAATATGTAGACAATCATAAAAAGTATGTTTCGGCATCAACAAATGAGGCCCGAATATTACTAACACAACTGACTTCATTTATATCCTATACTGATACTCTTTTAACCTGCGACGTGTTCCGCAATGGAGAGAGATTAGCACTTGATTTACCATTAAAATCTCCTATAATGACCACAGACAACAAGCCTTTGGCAAGTACCGAAATAATCAATAACAAGGTTGGATATATCAGCATTGAGTCAATGAGCAATGGGGTAGTGGATGATTTCAAACAGGCATACCAACAAGTTTGTAATTTACCATATTTGATTATAGATATTCGCAAAAATGGTGGAGGCAATAGCGGCAATGGACGATTGATAGCCGAATATCTTGTGCGTAATACGCAAAAACATTGTGTTAATGGAGAAGATATTACGCCACAGCCTGACGCATATAAAGGCAAACTGTTTTTATTGACAAGTAACTATACCTTTTCTGCCGCAGAGAGTTTTGCGATTGACTTGAAAGAGAGTGGCAATGCCACATTAGTAGGTGAGGCAACTGCAGGAGATACGGGTTGCAGGCCCCAGAATTTTGTTTCCAAATATGGCATCTGGTTTAGAATTCCGACAAGAGAACCTCGTCTATCGCCCGAAGGTCATCCTATGGAGGGTGTAGGCATAGAGCCGCATTATAAGGTAAAGCAGACTGTCGCAGACTTCTTCAACGACAAAGATACGGCTGTAGAATATATCTTAAACAATCTCATAACAGAATAAAAGCAAAACTGTCAGACAAAAAAAACGTCATTCCACATCACTCACTTAAGTGAGTGATGAATGGAATCTCTATACTACAATAGTTTTTAATATAGAGACTCCAATCCTCGCCTAACGACTCGGTGGAGTGATGTAACAAAAAATAGTGCGAGAAATTCTCATTTCTCGCACTCATTCTAATTATATATAGCGCTACTTGGCATCATTAATAACTACTTAACCTCCCAGATTCCGCCTTTGCCAAAGACGCCGTTTACCCACGTATCGAGAGTACCTGCGCGCAAGCCCAAATCCAGCAAGTTATAACGACGACGTATGTGGCGAACAAACGGTACATCGGCCAACATCTGTGCTTTCGTTATACCTACATCCTCAGGTTTGGTCGGCGCACCTACAATCGACAAATAGCGATACATCTCATCATAGGTATAACATTGAGCCTGAAGGCGGGCCTTCAAATCAGGCCAATTACTCTTCAGTAGTTGCATCTGGCGACGCACCTCCTCTTTATCATCATATTTGGCCGTTATCTCTGTCACACCCAATTCGGCAAATGACTCATTGGCAAACAATCTCTCGGCGGCAGCGCGTACCTCCTCAAGGCTCGGCCACGCAGCCACGCAACGTTCAACATCGAGTGTCGTGAAATCGCTCTTATAAGCCTCATCAAACATCGCACACATACACAATGTTCCGACACTCACCTGAAAACCGTGCGAGGGAGTTACGCCATTATAGGTATGATTGCGCATATTCCACAAATGGCTGAACAGATGGTCGGTACACGAAGCAGGACGCGACGAGCGGGCCGCCTGCATAGCAAAACCACTCAACATCAAACCCTCGACCAGAGGAGCAATCGCCTCAGGGCGCAATGCCGCAACACCCTCAGGGTCGGCCAGAGCCTCCTTTAGACCATCCTGCACGATATGCCACGCCTCATCGTGGATAGGCTCAGAGCCTACGAAGTCGGCAATAATCCACTCTGCTCCCGCAGGGATTTTTGCAGCAAGGTCAGCATAACCAGCAGCCGTCATCTCTTTGGGGGCACGGGCCATAACACCCACATCGGCCAAAATAGCCTTTGGGGCAGGGCAGGTGAAGGTCTGCTTCATATTTTTATAGGTGATAGAGGCCCCAAATGATGAATAACCATCAACCGAAGCCGCCGTAGCAACACACATATAGGGCCGCGACTGATGATATGAACAGAGTTTACACAGGTCGTTAATCGTTCCCGAACCCACTGCAACAGCAATGGCATCGGTTGCCGCCAAACGCTCATCCAGCATCTCGACAAATCGCCACTCGGCGTGCAGATGAGGGTCGGTAAAGATATAAGGCTCCTCGCACTCAACACCTACGGTTTGCAAGTGAGCATACACCGCTTCACCCGCCACTCGCCAAGTATTCTCGTCGGCGACAATCAAGGCTCGTTTTTCGGGGAACTGTTCCTTAAACATAACGGGAACTTTGTCAAGGATATCAACTCCAATCTCCATCGCCACCGTATCGGTAGCCGCAGCCAACGCTTTGGCTACAAGTTGGTTATTACTCATAAGAATTATATGTTTTTGATTTTATTACGTTTTCTATTACACAAAGGTACGAATAAATCGGCACAGAGGGCTCTATCTTGGCATTTTTCTACCAATTTTGTAATCACTTTCTCATCTTTGAGATGAAATTAAGGTGGGATGCTTATATTTTGTAACCTTTTTTGAAAAAAAATCACATCTTAAAAAAATTTATTTTTTGACGGAATAACGCCAATAGAGTATCATATCATTATTAAAAAAACTGATTAATTTACAGTTTTTATGTTTTTAGCCGAAACCTTGCAATAAAAAGATAATAAAACAAACTGCAAACATTTTGAATAATCATATTTTTGAGTTTACTTTGTAGTATAAAATACGAAAATTACATAAGCAAGAGAGATAACAATAAAACAAATTTACATATATGAAAAAATATAATTTTAACGCAGGTCCTTCGGTTCTACCTGACGTAGTATTGGAAGCAGCAGCAAAGGCTATTATAGATTTTGATGGTACAGGACTCTCGTTACTATCAATTTCGCACCGTACCCCCGAATTTGAGGCAGTTTTGAGCGAAGCACAGAGTCTGTTTAGAGAGTTGTTAAACATTCCCGACAACTACAAAATATATTTTGTCGGCGGTGGTGCCAGCACTCAGTTCTTCCATATTCCCGCAAATTTCCTCGGCAAAAAAGCAGGATACATACATACGGGTGTTTGGACAAAAAAGGCAATCAAAGAGGCTAAGTTATTCGGCGAAGTAGATGTTTTGGCTTCATCAGAAGACAAGAATTTCACTTACATTCCCAAAGGATTTGAAATTCCTGCCGACCTTGACTACCTATATATCTGCGCAAACAATACAATCTACGGTACAGAGTATAAGGAGGATATTGATTCTCCCGTACCCGTTATCGCGGATATGAGTTCAAATATCTTGAGCCGTCCGATTGACGTGAGCAAGTACGCCGTAATCTATGGTGGCGCACAAAAGAATCTGGCCCCTGCGGGTGTTTCATTTGTTATCGTTCGCGACGATATGCTTGGCAAGGTGGCAAGAGAGTTACCTTCGATGGTAAATGTAAATACTCACGTCGATAATAATTCGATGTTTAATACACCTCCCGTATTCCCAATATATGTTCTCCGCGAAACGCTTAAGTGGATGAAGGCCGAAGGTGGATTGGAAGTTATATATCGCCGCAATCAAGAGAAGGCTGCCAAGTTGTATGCCGAAATTGACCGCAACTCGCTCTTTAGAGGTACTGCAGCCACAGAGGACCGCTCATCGATGAACATCTGTTTCGTTATGAGCGAGGGTAACGAGGCGCTGGCCGCAGAGTTTATGGAATTTGCAAAATCACGCGGTATGGTCGGCATAAAAGGCCACCGTTTGGTAGGCGGATTCCGCGCTTCGTGCTACAATGCTTGCTCGGTAGAGGCAGTAGATGCTTTGGTGGCTTGTATGCAGGAGTTTGAGCAGATGCATAAATAGGCGATGGGATACACCTATCACATCCCCACAAAAACAAACCCTTTTGGGTGTGATGTTTTAGAATGGGAAAATGGAGAAGTTATTGACTATAAAGAGATAAAAACAGATATGAAAGTTCTTGTAGCAACCGAAAAGCCTTTTGCCAAAAAGGCGGTAGATGGGATAAAGAATATATTTGCAGAGGCAGGTTATGAAGTCGTTCTGTTAGAAAAATATACCGACAAAGCCGAGTTATTAGCCGCAGTGGGTGATGTTGATGCACTTATCGTACGTAGCGACAAGGTAACCAAAGAGGTTATCGATGCCGCAAAGCAACTAAAGATTGTTGTGCGCGCAGGTGCCGGTTACGACAATGTGGATTTGCAGGCCGCATCGGCAAACAACGTCGCAGTGATGAATACTCCGGGACAAAACTCAAACGCCGTAGCAGAGTTGGCTTTGGCTATGATGATTTATATGTCACGTAACCAATTTACACCAGGCACAGGCATTGAGTTGCAGGGCAAGACACTTGGTATTCACGCATACGGCAATGTAGGTCGCTTGGTTGGCCGCAAAGCAAAGGCTTTGGGTCTGAATGTCATCGCATACGACCCCTTTATAACAGAGAGAGTAGTATTTGATAACGATGGTGTGGAGCCTGTAGGTAGCGTCGAGGAGTTATATGCCGCGTCCGATTTCCTATCGTTGCACATTCCTGCAACCGAGCAGACCAAGAAATCGATTAATTACAAACTCTTGATGTCGATGCCACAGGGTGCTACATTGGTTAATACGGCTCGCAAAGAGGTTATAGATGAGGATGGCCTGAAAGCGGCATTGACAGAGCGCACTGACCTGAAATATATTACAGACATTGCACCCGACGCAACCAGCGAGTTGGCAGAATTGGCAGGCAAACGTTTCTTTGCAACACCCAAGAAAATGGGAGCAGAGACAGCCGAGGCCAACATCAATGCGGGATTAGCCGCGGCTCGCCAGATTGTAGGCTATTTGGAGCGAGGTGAGAACAGATTCCAACTCAACAAAAAACCTTGCGATTGTAAATAAACCATAAATTATATTAAGTAGATACAATGGTTAAAATAAAACCGTTTTGCGGCATTCGTCCGCCCAAAGAGTATGCCGCCGAGGTGGCTTCACGTCCTTACGATGTATTGAACTCAGAAGAGGCAAAAGCCGAGGCTACAGAGCGCTCTCTGTTGCATATAATAAAGCCAGAGATAGATTTCACGCCCATAGCCGACGAACACTCTGCTGAGGTCTACGACAAGGCTGTGGAGAACTTCAAGGCGTGGAAAGAGCGTGGCTGGTTGGTGCAAGATAACGAGGAGCATTATTACATCTATGCTCAAACTATGAATGGACGCACACAATATGGTATTGCTATGTGTTGCCATTTTGAGGATTATCTCTCTGGCGCCATCAAGAAGCACGAACTCACTCGTCCCGACAAAGAGGAGGATAGAATGATTCACGTACGTAACCAAAAGGCCAACATCGAGCCTGTATTCTTCACATATCCCGACAATGACGAGATTAACGCTATTGTCGAGAGTGTTGTCGCGGCAAATGAGCCCGATTATGACTTTACAGCAGAGGATGGATTCGGACACCATTTCTGGGTTATTCGCGACAAGGCCCTGAATGACCGCATAACAGAGTTATTCGCATCTGTTCCTGCGCTTTATGTTGCCGATGGACACCATCGTACGGCTGCCGCAGCGAGAGTAGGACAGGAGTGTATGCAGAAGAATCCTTCACATACGGGCGAGGAGGAGTATTGCTACTTCTTGGCTGTTACATTCCCCGCATCGCAGTTGCGAATCATTGACTACAACCGTGTCGTACGTGACCTTAACGGACTCACAAAAGAGGAATTATTAGCAGCATTGGAGGTATCGTTTGAGGTAGAGAAGAAGGGTAGTGATATATACACACCTTCGGCTCTGCACAACTTCGCAATGTACATCGATGGGGAGTGGTATAGCCTGACTGCAAAGCAGGGCACATACGACGACAAAGACCCGATTGGCGTATTAGACGTTACCGTATTATCAAACCTCGTGCTTGACAAGATTTTAGGTATCAGCGACCTACGCACATCAAAGAGAATTGATTTCGTCGGAGGCATTCGCGGCTTGGGCGAACTTAAACGCCGAGTTGATAGTGGCGAGATGAAGGTTGCATTTGCACTCTATCCTGTATCTATGCAGCAACTTATCGACATTGCCGACACAGGAAACATTATGCCACCAAAGACTACTTGGTTTGAGCCAAAATTACGTTCAGGTGTAGTGATACACTCTTTTGAGAAGTAGTGGCCGATAACAATCAAACACATAGTTATGCACAAGAACTTATTTTATATCATTGCTGTCGTTTTTGCTTGCTCGATGTTAATCGGGTGCGATAGTAGTTCTACCGAAAACGATAAAGGCAACTACTTAGAGGCCAAACGAACAAAACTTGATATCACCATAGATGGCAAGGCCGACGATTGGGGTAAGACAACACCTATCGTGGAGGGATTGCTTGCACCGTGGAATGGCAGAGTCAAGGACAACACAAAAATCTACATCTGTCACGACAAGCAAAATCTCTATTTCCTCTATACGGTAGATGACGACACCCCCGTATGCGACGAGGAGCCATCGGAGATGTCGGTAGTCTATAGTGACCGTGTGGAATTTTTCATCAGCAAGGATGCAGAAATGACCGATTACGTATGTGCCGAGATAGACCCGACGGGCAAAGCGTTGGGATATACTGCCAAATATCATCGTCAATTTGAATATGATTGGGATTTTGATGCGCTAACCTCGGCAGCAACAACAACATCTACAGGTTACATCGTAGAGGCGGCATTGCCTTTGAAGTGGTTACGCGATGATGGCTATCTGAATAGCGACAATGAGATGTACATAGGTCTATATCGTGGTGATGCCACAGAGCCACGCAATATCAGCAGCATACGTTGGATAACTTGGGTTGAGCCCGAAAAGTTGGATTTTCACATTCCATCATCATTGGGACGTATGAAATTGGTAAGATAAGCGGCTAACAAGGCTTACCGACTTTAAGTTGGTAAAACAGATAACGAGTAATGAGATTTAACAATCTTTTTACTCGTTTTTTGTTTTATTTTTGCTCATTATTTGTAGTTTTGCAGTGATAAATTGTAGAAAAAAATAACCGAGCCTTAATCCGAAGGCTCAAATTTGGATGATTATGACAAAAAGATTAACTGTAGCATTGGTCGCACACGACAATATGAAACGCGACCTTGCAGAGTGGGTAGCGTGGAATTGGGAAAAACTGCTCTCTCATCGACTTATCTGTACGGGAACAACAGGCCGTATCGTAGCCGAGACACTGATGGCCCGCCGTAGCACAGACTCAGCCCACTCTCGCTTCGACATTACGATGCTCAAGTCGGGACCGTTGGGTGGCGACCAGCAGTTGGGCTCGATGATTGCAAATGGCGACATCGATATGTTGATATTCTTCTGGGACCCGATGTCGGCACAGCCTCACGATGTGGACGTAAAAGCGCTATTGCGCCTGGCTACGTTGTACAATGTCCCGACAGCAATAAATCGCTCGTCGGCAGATTTTTTGATTTCGTCTCCTCTGATGGGCGATGAGGAGTACACTCCTGTAATAAAAGATTACAAGTCGTATATTGAGCGACAATTGAAATAATTAAAACACCAGCATAAGACCTCTTGCAGCAATGTAAGAGGTCTTGTTGTATATTTGGATTCATTTATTGGACCACATACACATCTTTTTCATAAAAAATCACTATCTTTGCCAAGATTATGCCAACCCTTCACCCTAAAGGGTGAGCGCATAAACCCCAATTTAAGTTTGGAATTTATTTAACACCCAATCGAAATGATAAAATCGATGACCGGATTCGGCAAGGGAGAGGCTTCGTTGTCGAATAAGAAAATTACCGTCGAAATACGCTCGCTAAACTCAAAGCAGTTGGATATGAATGTCAAACTGCCTACGCTTTACCGCACATTTGAATTCGACATTCGTTCTCGCGTCGCTGCGGCTGTCGTTCGCGGAAAAGCAGACATCAGCGTCACCGTAGAGAATACTGCAGTAAATACATCGGCCACCATCAACAAGGAGTTGTTCCGCGAATATCTACGACAGATGAATGATACGTTGGCATTTTCGGGCGTAGATGCTGCATACGATGCTATTGTACCCGTCATTATGCGTATGCCCGAGGTGGTATCGACACAGGCCGAAGAGGTATCGGCAGAGGAGCAGGCGGCATTGATGCAGGCTCTGGATGCAGCATTGGAGCAGTTTAATGCATTCCGCGAGCAGGAGGGTGCAACATTGATTGCCGACTTATTACGCAGAGTCGATAAAATCGAGGAGTTGAAGGCGGAGGTCGTACCTTACGAGCAGAGTCGTTGCGAGACTATCAAGAACCGCATACGCGAAAACTTATCACAACTCAAGGTGGATGTCGACAGCAACCGATTGGAGCAGGAGATGATTTTCTATATCGAGAAGTTGGATATCACCGAGGAGAAGGTGCGTTTGTCGAACCACTGCCGTTATTTCCGCGAAGTGGCCGCAAACGAGGATGCCGCAGGTCGTAAGTTGGGCTTTATAGCGCAGGAGATGGGCCGCGAAATAAACACTCTTGGCTCAAAGGCTAACGAGGCCAACATTCAGATTCTGGTCGTTAAGATGAAAGACGAATTGGAGAAAATCAAGGAGCAGGTATTAAACATTTTGTAGTGTATGGCAACAGGCAAACTCATCATATTCTCAGCACCAAGCGGTTCGGGCAAAACGACAATCGTAAAGGAGTTATTGAAGATTTTTCCTCAATTCGAATTCTCGATTTCAGCCACATCACGTGCTCCTCGAGGACAGGAGCAAGATGGCGTAGACTATTTTTTCCTTTCACAGGAGGAGTTTCAAGCCAAAGTCAAGGCTGACGAATTTGTAGAGTGGGAGGAGGTCTACAACGGCACCTGCTATGGCACACTAAAGAGCGAAATGGAGCGAATATGGAGCAAAGGTAACGTGATAATCTTCGATGTCGATGTAATGGGTGGCATCAACCTCAAGCGCATATTCGGCGATAATGCTTGCTCGATATTTATAATGCCGCCATCAGTAGAGGTTTTGCGAGAGAGACTTATCGGACGAGGCACAGACTCTGCGGAGACCATCGAGAAACGCGTTGCCAAAGCAGCATTCGAGATTTCGAAGGCCGACGAATTCGACAATATCGTCATCAACGACATATTGGCTGACGCTGTTGCTCAGACAAAGGTTATCATTGAGGAGTTTTTGGCGAAATAGGGACACTGAGGGATGGCAAAGAAGAGAATGATGTTGTATTTCGGGTCATTTAACCCTGTACATCGAGGACATACGGCACTTGCAGAATATGCCATCGAGAAGGGTTTATGCGACGAGGTGGCTATGATTATCTCGCCCCAGAATCCTTTCAAACAGGATATAATACAAGCGGCTGAAATGGACCGATACACGATGGTGGAGATTGCGTGTCGAAATTCGCGTTTCCCAAATCAAATCAAGCCATCGGTCATAGAGTTTTTATTGGAGAAACCATCATATACGATTAATACACTCCGCTATCTGCAACAGAACAATGGAGATATGATGGATTTTACGATTTTGATGGGTAGCGATTTAATCAACACTCTGCCCAAATGGAGAGAGGCCGAGTCGATAATTAAGGAGTTTGATATTTACGTCTATCCGCGCCCCGATGCAGAGATGACCTTCAGCACAGAACGTACTACTTTTCTGGCCGATGCTCCGCAATACAACTACTCCTCAACCCAGATTAGAGAGGCCTTGCAGCACGGAGAGCCTATAAACAGGATGGTAGATGGCGAGGTGCTGGACTACATAAGAGAGAAGAAGTTGTGGAAAGCCGAACAACAATAGTAGAGAACGATGATTGAAATTGATGATAAAATAGTTAGCGCAGACCTTCTGCAAGAGTGTTTCGCTTGCGACATAAGCCGTTGCAAGGGTATATGTTGCGTAGAGGGTGATGCGGGCGCACCGCTGGAGTTGGACGAAGTCGATATTTTGGAGGAGGAGTACGAATCCTATGCAAAATATATGACCGAAGAGGGTAAGCGAGAGGTTGAGAAGCAGGGTTTTATGGTCGTAGATACCGACGGCGATTATACCACTCCGTTGGTAAACAATGCCGAGTGCGCCTTTGCGTTTACCGAGAACGGTATTACCTACTGCGCTATCGAGCGAGCCTACCGCAATGGTGAATGCTCGTTCATAAAGCCCATATCGTGCCATCTCTATCCCATAAGAGTTATGAAGTTTTCGAACGGCTCTTATGGACTGAATTATCATCATTGGGCCGTATGCCACGACGCTGTAGAGTGTGGCAAGAAATTAGGCATACCCGTTTATAAAGCACTGCGAGAGCCTATAATCCGTCGTTTTGGCGAGGAGTTCTATACGGCATTGGAGTGCGCCGAAGAGTTATTAAAAGAGCAAAAATAATAAAACACATAATACAACTAACCAAAATGAATTTACGCAGAACACTGCTATTATTTTTATCGCTCACCGTAGCAATTACAGCCACAGCGCAGCAGACAACAGAGGAGAAAGAAAAGGCTGATTCATTAAAAAAAGATTCGTTACCCGCTGATGCCATCATCGTAAAGCGTGTACCGTTGGCATCAGGTCCAGAATTCAATGCCACAGATGTATTGGTGGTTGACACCATACCATCATCAAGCGAGGGACTCAACATTGTTCTTTACAACGATAATACCTGGCGTTTTGTGAGAAACCGCGACATCGACGTATTGGATGAAACCGTCTTTATTCAGGATTGGGATACCACAAAGATTCAGCCTCACAAAGTAGAGTTGAAGGATTTGCCTATTTCGATGGTTATCGACTTGGTCGATTCGTTAAAGAGTTATCACTACCCATCTAAGGGCCGCGTTACATCGAAGTATGGACCACGCCGTCGTCGTGTACATCAGGGTACAGATATCGACCTTGAGACGGGTGACCCGATTTACGCTACCTTTGACGGACGTGTACGTATATGTACATATGTAAGCGGTGGATATGGTAATCTTATCGTTCTGCGTCACGACAATGGTCTGGAGACATACTACGGCCACCTCTCTGAAATAAGCGTTAAGCCTAACGACTGGGTATCGGCAGGTCAGGTTATCGGTAAAGGTGGTAATACAGGACGTAGTACAGGTTCACACCTCCACTATGAGATTCGTTACAAGGGACACACCTTTGACCCCGAGCGTTTGATTGATTTCACAACAGGAACCTTGCGTCGCGAGACATTCCTATTGAAACGTACATATTTTAGCCCATATTCTCGTTTCACGCAAGATTTTGACGAGGAGATACAGAGCGACGAGGAGGATAAGAAGATTGCCGCTGAGGCTGCCGCCATTAAGTACCATATCGTAAAGAAGGGTGATACTTTGGGCCGCATCGCTATCAACAATCACACAACTGTTACGAAACTATGTCAGTTAAATGGCATCAAAAAGACCTCGACACTGCGCATTGGTCAACGAATCAGGGTAAGATAGTCAGCAAAACTATACAGAACGACCTACAATAAAATAAAACCTTAAAATTATGAAACGATTTCTCTGCACACTGATTTTGTCAGCGCTATCGTGTGTTATCTATGCACAGACGACTGCCGAGACGGCACTTGTTGATTACATAAATAACGGCGACAACAACTATAAATGGGAGTCAATAGACCAAATGCGAGGCGAGGGTGTTACGGCCTATCGCTTGGAACTCACTTCGCAGAAGTGGCAGGATATCGTTTGGCGTCACGAGTTGGTCGTGATAATTCCTAATGTTGTGGAACACGACGAAGCGCTATTGCACATATCGGGAGGTAGCGTAGATACCGAAACCGAGAAACCTAATCTACACGGTTGGGATGATAGGACAATTAAGGCAATGAGCGATATTGCCCATCGCTGCAAGGCGGTAACTGCTATCTTGTGGCAAGTACCTCGTCAACCTCTATTCGGAGGAAAATATGAGGATGATTTGCTCTCATATACGCTTTATAGATTCCAGACTGAAAAAGATTATAGTTGGCCGCTATTGTTCCCTATGGTGAAGAGTGCTGTTAAGGCAATGGATGCAGTAGAGGAGTTTGTAAGCGAGAAACGCAACAAGAGGGTCAATAGATTTGTGCTCAACGGCTACTCAAAACGTGGTTGGACAACGTGGATGACGGCAGGTTCGGGCGATAAGCGTATTGCAGCCATAGCACCTGCGGTGATAGACATTCTCAATATGCAGGTCAATGTGCCATATCAGCGTCATATGTTTGGTGATTATAGCGCACAGATTGGCGACTACGTAAATATTGGTCTTACCGAGCAGTTGGTTACGCCCGAAGGGTTGGAAATAGCCAAAATGATTGACCCATATTACTACCGCAAGAATCACACAATGCCCAAGATGGTGTTATTGGGCTCTAACGACCCTTATTGGACTGTAGATGCTGTTAAAAACTACATAGACGATATTCCCGGCAAGAGTTGGACTGCATATTCGGTAAATGCGGGGCACGGTCTGGACGATGAGGCTATAACGTCACTGGAAGCATTTTTCCACCAGAGCATCAACGGACTGAAGTATCCGCAGATGGATTACAAGGCCAAAGAGTCAGCAGAGGGTATAACTCTACAATTTAAGGCCAATAAAGACCTCCTCGAAGGCGTTGAGATTTGGGAGGCAAACTCTGAGAACAAGGATTTTCGCAAATGTGAATTCAAGCCGACCAAAGTTGATGGGGTAGCACACTCAAAGCGTTTCAAGGTCGGAGTGGATTATCCGCAGAGCGGTTACAAGGCATTTGTCGTGATTCTAAAGTATCGCCATCCCAGCAAACCCGATGCAACGTACAACATTTCGACACGAATGTTTACGGCAGATAATAACGAACTCTTTGACGAGCCATATATACCTTAAAGTAAGGTGAAAATAGAATAAAATAACGGCGATTCCCAAAAGAGAGTCGCCGCTATTATTTATCTTAATATACTGCTAAAACAGAAGATTAACCTCTTCATTCTGCATATCATCTACACGTCGTTGCCACTCCTTAGGCGGATTGTCGGCAGGTTGTGGCCACCAGAAGCCCTTCGACGAATACTCTATCCTTGCTCCCTTCGCGCTGGTATGCATAACCGCCATACCTATATCACCGTAGAATGTAGCAGGCAACGACACAGTCTGTATCATACGTTGCGGCTCACGTGAGCGTATGATATAGGGCATCTTGCTCCAATAGTGAACGTGTCCATATACATATCCGACCACGTTAGGTGATATCGAAATCTGTTTTTCGAGCAAAGGCATCTCTTTCAACGGATGGTGAGCGCACAATATGGCGGGACGTTTACTCTGCGACAAGAACTCTTTGAGCCACGCAATCTGCTCTTTGTCTATCTCGCCACTAACGGTTGTTGCTTGACGAGGTTGCAACACCGGTTTCTCAGCCAAAGAGTCCAACATAATCACATCAACGTCAGGCAATGCGACTACCGACACCGCTCTGCCTTCAACGGGAGTATTCTGCGCATACTGCGGAAAAACCTTAAAAAATGCGGTACGTCTGTCGTGATTACCCAAACCCAGAGTAACTTTTATCCCGGCATCCTCCAAAGGGCGCAACAACTCGGCAGCATAGCGGTAATCAGTGACCAAACCGTAGTCCCACGCGACATCACCAAACACCAACACATTGGCAGGCAGAGGGCGCATCGACAAAATCTCCTCGATACGCAACTGCAACGATGTAGGGTTATAGGGATAATGGAGCGATTTGCCTTCCTTCAACTCGCCGCAAATGTGAATATCCGAGAGCAACACAGCCAATCTTTCATCCATCTTCTTACGAGGTGCCGCAGCAACAAGTCTTTCGATATTTTTCAGCACATCGGCCTTGGCGACACTCGGCACAAGGGCCGCGCCACCCAAAGTGAGCATCGATGCCAAAAATTCTTTTCTATCCATATATTTATAGGTTAGCAATCTATTAATATTCTAATATTCACGTGCGCCGAAGATTGTAGAGCCAATACGTACTTCCGTTGTACCATACTCCAACGCTATGCGATAATCATCAGACATTCCCATAGAGAGCGTATCGAACTCCTCACCAAAATACTCCGACAATTCGGCTTTACACTCTGCCAAACGCTTAAAATCGCGACGTACGACAGCCTCATCATCGGTAAATGTCGCCATACCCATAACACCTCGCACTCGGATGTTAGGGTAGGCCTGAAAACCTCCACCACTTACAAAACTCATCAACTCATCATACGCCCAACCCGACTTCGACTCCTCGTCGGTTATATGAATCTCCAACAGACAATCTATCACACGGCCACATCGCTCGGCTTGACGATTAATCTCTTGAGCCAAACGCTCGCTATCCAACGACTCAATAAGCGTCACAAACGGCACGATATATTTTACCTTATTGGTTTGCAGGTGACCTATCATATGCCACTCTATATCGCGTGGCAAGATTTCCGCTTTGAGTCTCAACTCCTGCGGGCGACTCTCGCCAAAGGCCCGCTGACCTGCATCATAGGCCTCACTCAGTGCCTCAACAGGATGAAATTTAGAGACTGCAAGCAGCCTAACTCCTTCAGGCAGTTCCTCGCGCAGACGCTCTATTTCGGTTCTAATCGACATAATAATCTTTAGTAAATTAATATAGTATTATTGGGCTTTATAAACATAATTGAAACGGCCCTGAGGTGCTGAGTCGCCATTAAGGTAGAACTCATAAACATCATTGTCGCTCTGGATATTATCAGCCCACTTAAACTCCAACTCAAACGCCACCTCGCTTGTCAGACCTATCAACTCCAACGGAATAGCCAACTCCATATAGTTCTCCGACACGCTATATGCCACCTTGCCTGCACGTTGCCACGTAGCACCCGAAGTCGCTCGCTCGATAACAATCTCTTCGGCTGATGGAGCAATACGATTAAGTACAAAATCGTACCCTTCCCAACCACTCTCTCGCTTGCGGTCAATGTCGATATACAGGCGCATCCACGACCTATCGGTTGATGGTGTAATAGGCTCGGCACAAGCAACATAGAAATATATATTTTTCTTATCGTGAGCAACCCTCACATCTACGATATCGTTACGTCCACTCTTATTCTGATAGACCAAATCACCCCAGCCCTTACTGTCACGATGAAGAGTATTACCACGTGTTGCCTGATAGCCTTTAACACTCTGCCAATCCTCAAATGCGCCATCAACCTTCATCTTCTTGACAGGCATAGCAGGCTCCTGCACAACCGCAGGCACACCCTTAAAACGACGGATATTGGCTATCATCTGATAATAGTAGTTGTCACCGTGACCTCCTCGCATAGGCTCTATATCGCGGCTATGCTCCTGGTCGAATTGGTCAGGGAAGGCGTTGGTCTGATTCATCCACTCCTTATGACGGCCCATAATCCACTCATTCCAACCCGTAATAAAGATGAAATCGGGGTCAAGCGACAAGGCTCTTTGCCATTGCTCCTGAAAATTAAGGCCCTCGTTTACTGCGCCCTCACTATAATTGTGACCTTTTGCATCGGTGTAACTGCGGCCAAATGCGCCTTTGGTATTCATTGCACTCAACCCCTGATGTGCTGTCCAATTCTGCGACACGCCAACGGTCACCTGCTCAAAACCACCATCAGCCTTCTTTACAAAACCGTGCTGCGGATAAATCTCCAACCATCCCCAATGGTCATCTCGTTGCGGGCCCTGATTATAGACAGGCTGACCGGGACGGAAAGTAAAGTACTCGCGAATCTCACGGTGCAACGCTGTAGTCGCGGCATCTCCCTCAACATCGCCCAACATCTCGGGATAGGCCATAATCAGCGGCTTGCCGTGCCACTTGAAGAACAACTCCTCATACTTGGCTGGCTTATACAAGTCTTTATATATGCTGATAATAGCCTCTCGACTGCCCTCCATCGGGCCAAATGCCAACATAAAGGCTATCTGTGGGGTATTAACTCCATCCCGACGCGCCTCGGCAAAGACCTCACACAAAGCCTGATACGATTCCTGCCAAGTAAAATTACCATTAGTGCAGTCAAAAAACAACACATCGACACCCGCATCGGCCAACATCTCGGCGTGCTTACGCAAAACCCACTTATCGGTATCGCGGTAAAAGCCGAACAGAGGCTCTCCCCAGAAACAGGTATGCGCGGTATTATCCCAAGCAGGATGCTCATAGTTGTATGCTGCATCGGGATGTTTCTCAATTATACGACTCGGAATACACACATCAAGGTCCGAAAAATTAGTGTGCCACGTCCAATAAAACAGACCTACATACTTACCTTTGCGTGGCGCACCAGCCTCTTCAGCGTCAGGTAACTTGCGGCCCAGAGCATCAGTAGCAGGCAAGCCGTTACCATAATTTTGCGCCATCACATCGCCTGCCATAAAAAGCATAAATGCAAGGCAAAATATCGAAATAACTCGTCTCATAACTCTATTCTGTTAATTTAATTTTTCCAATTTTATATCGTTTATGACCATCACAACCATAATAGGGTAGTTCATACAAAGGAGTTCCATCGCGCTGACCTACCGACATATACAAATCATACTCCCCAGTAGCACAACTTCTGAAAAACACTCCCGCCTTATCCTCATAACGGGGTGCAATACAGAACTCCTGCTCGACTACAACCGCTTTTGCCTTATCGGGAGCGGCAACCTCCAACGACTTAACATCGAAGTTATCAACCACCAAAGCCGATACCACACCACCCTTATCATCCTTCAGCGTAAAACACAGATGGCCACCCTTATAGCAAGGAGCCACACCCGCATTACGCATCTTACACTTGATAGTAAATTTCTCACCACGACTGACACTCTTTGGCCACTCGACACTATCGGCACATAGACGATAACCCATACGGCGATTAATCTTTTCGATGACATCTCTATTCTCCTCCAAAAGCACTCTCGGCCACCAATGTATCGACATAAATGATGAGTGATAATCCTCAACAGCCTTCAAGAATAAATCCTTATTCCAACTACCTCTATCAACCGAACCTCCGTAGTGTTCGTGCTCCAAAATAACAGGCAATGTCGGCCAGAACTGTTGTGCCAACTCACTATGATACCACGAATTAGGGTAGGGCTGCACCAAAATGCTGTCATCGCGCAGAGTCACACCCTTAGAGAAGGCGTAGTCGGTAATCTCAAATCGGGCCGCACGATTGTCGTGACCTGCAAAATCGTCCGATATGCATAGTTGCGTCGAACGGAAATGACGAAGATATATATCTATATGTCGTTTTTGAGTCTCGACACCCCACGCGTGTCCGTGTTTGGGCGTAGTCATCACGGTATGACCTTCGCCCCACATACCAAAATGACCTACATCGACAAACACCACATTTGGATTATTATCGTATCGGGCAGCAAATGCCTTTACAAAATTCTCAACTTTCTCCATAAAAATGGCATCATCATACTCAGGCTCGATATAATGCCCCTCAACATCATAACCCACAGCACCTGCATCAAACACCCATTTTGGAGTAGCATAATATAACCAACTCTCCATCGCACTTATGCGGAATGCGACATATTTGCCCTTCTCAATCCAACGCTGCGCAGGCGTGTCAAGCAACTCCCACACAAACCGTCCCTCTTCAGGCTCGACGAAAGCCCAAGGCACCCGCAGATATACGGTTGATAAACCCGGAAAATCATCCAATGTATCCGATGGCGCAAGTTTAGACCCATAATTAGCCAACACATTAGAATAGAAGTGCATAGTCCAGCCCATCATAGGATTTACCAGAGCACGACCATTGTCGGCTAACAAAGCCTCATATCGCGCACCTTTATCAGCCACCGTAGCCGATGAACCATCATTTGCCACGCCCTCCGATGCCGAATAAGTCATATCTGTCGCCAACGCCTTGCCGTAAGCCCCAACCGCCAAAGCAGCAGTCGAAATGCCTGTACGACGCAAGAATGTTCGTCTATTAATCTTCTCCATAATGAAAATTTTATTTACAAATATACGCAAAATTCGTTGTATAGGTATCACATCCGCAAAAAAACAACAAACAAAAAAATCATATCATAAGAAAAGAAAACTATAAAGAGGAGTTCAAAAATCGCCAAACGCATTATTATGGGCAAAAAAGTTTCAAATTCTGCCCATTTTTCCTATCTTTGTTCGATTATAATTAAAACTAACTATGACACCTACAATTGTACTTATTACAGTGGCCGTATATTTGGCCATACTATTCTATGTTGCCTGGCGCACATCGCGTGGCAGCGACAACTCTTCATTCTTCACGGGAGGACGTAGCAACTCTTGGGTTATCGCCGCTATGGCTATGGTCGGAGCGGCCATTTCGGGCGTTACGTTTATCTCTGTTCCGGGCTGGGTAGCACAGAGCGGATTCTCGTATATGCAGATGGTGATGGGATTTATCGTCGGTAACTGCCTTATTGCGTTTGTCCTAATCCCGCTTTTCTATAAACTCAACGTTATATCGCTCTACCAATATCTCGATGACCGTTTCGGCGCAAAATCTTACGCTACGGGAGCGTGGTTTTTCTTCATTTCGAAGATGACAGGTGCGGCATTGCGAGCATTTCTTATCTGCGCAGTATTGCAGACACTCGTATTTGACGCATATGGAATCCCGTTTGTGGCGAATGTCGCAATAATGATGGCCCTTGTATGGCTATACACTCGCGCCGGCGGTGTAAGTTCGGTTATTGGTACCGACCTTCTGAAAACAGCGTGTTTGATTGGTAGCGTTGTACTATGTATCATATTTATGATTAAGGAGTTGGGATTCGGATTTGGCGAAGCCGTATCGCAGGTATCATCACACGACTACTCGCAGTTGTTCTTCTTCGAAGACGGTGCCGACAAACGCTTCTTCTGGAAACAATTCTTGGCAGGTGTATTTATGTCAATCGCCACAACAGGCCTTGACCAGGATATGATGCAACGTACACTCTCTTGCAAGAGCCCACGCGACTCGCAGAAGAATCTTGTCATCTCAATCTTTTTGCAGGCTGCCGTAATATTTATGTTCCTATTCTTGGGTGTTCTATTCTACATATATCTAGCAGGCAAGGGTATCACAGGTGGAGCAGAGAGTTTCTTCCCTATGGTGGATGCCGCAGGCAATACTATCATTGCAGATAGCGACCAAGTATTTTCATATATTGCCACAAAGAGCGGTCTGCCTTTGATTGTAGGTATCTTGTTCGTATTGGGACTTATTTCTTCAACTTATTCGGCTGCAGGCTCGGCAATGACAGCCTTGACAACATCGTTTACAGTAGATATTCTACACGGCACAAAACGATACGACGAGAAACAATTGACCACCGTTCGCAAACGCATACACATTGCAATGGCTGTAATGATGGGAATATTCATACTTATCTTCAACGCCTGCAAGAATACCAGCCTTATAGATATGGTATATACGTTGGCAAGTTACACCTATGGCCCCATACTCGGTATGTTTGCATTTGGTATCTTCTCACGCCGACACACTGCCGACAAATACGTTCCTTTTGCGGCCATCATAGGCGTAGGCTTAAGCCTGCTATTGCAGATGAATTCGGAGCGTTGGTTCGGAGGATACCAGTTCAGTTACGAGATATTATTGTTCAATGCCGCATTCACAGCGATAGGTATGTGGTTATTATCACTTAAAAAAGAGACAAAATAATGATACTTACAGCAGATTCAGGCTCTACAAAATGCCATTGGGCATTGGTCGAGGGCGAAGGCGCAAGCGACAATCCAAAGATAATCGAGACTCGTGGCATTAACCCTGTAACTTGTTCGCCAGAGCAGGTAAAGGAGATTATCGCAGAGGGGCTATTGCCACATATTCAGTCGTCTCAGGTCGAGGAGGTACATTTCTATGGCGCAGGATGTATTGCCAATGCTCCTGCCACCTTGGAGTTACAACGCACATTGCAGGATATATTCTCGGAGGCTAAAACCGTAGTAGTTGCCACCGATATGCTGGGTGCTGCACACGCTTTGTGCGGACACGACAAAGGTATTGTTTGTATTCTCGGTACAGGCTCCAACTCGGCATTCTACGACGGAGAACAACTCACAAAGAATGTTCCGCCACTTGGTTACATACTGGGAGATGAGGGCGGTGGAGCCAATCTGGGTAAAACATTTGTGAGTGACGCCCTGAAAGGTCTAATGCCTAAGGAAATTGTCGATTTAATGTATGACGAGTGTCAGACATCTTATGCTCAAATCATTGAATCGGTTTATCGCAAGCCCAATGCCAATCGTTATCTTGCTTCGTTTGTTCCATTTATGGCACGTCATCGCGATAGGGCAGAGATACGCAGTTGTATAGACCGCGCATTCGATAATTTTATCGAACGCAACCTATTACAATACCCCAACGTCGAGCAGATGCCGATAAATTTCGTCGGCAGCATAGCAGCCGTCTTTGAGCAAGAATTAACCGAGGCATTGAGCCGTCATTCATTAACATTAGGTAAAATCGAGCGTTCACCAATAGGTGGAATGGTAAAATATCACACGACACTATGACATTTGAGAAAATAACCGAGCGCACATCGCTCTATGACAACCTCGACAAGATGAGTGTTGCCGAAATCGTACAATCAATCAACACAGAGGATAGAAAAGTCGCTGAGGCTGTAGGCAAGGCATTGCCTCAAATCACAGAACTCGTAGAACGTCTTACGGAGCGTATGCGCCGAGGAGGTCGTTTGTTCTACATCGGAGCGGGCACAAGTGGTCGTTTGGGTGTGTTGGATGCTTCGGAGATACCTCCCACATTCGGAATGCCACCCACAACCGTTATCGGTGTTATCGCAGGAGGTGAAACGGCTTTGCGCAACCCCGTCGAAGGCGCTGAAGATGACACTGAGCAGGGTTGGAAAGATTTGATGATGCACAACATCAACTCTACCGACACATTGGTCGGTGTAGCGGCATCAGGTACAACTCCTTACGTTGTGGCAGCGCTGAAAGAGGCCCGCAAGCAAGGATTGCTTACGGCATCTATCTCGTGCAACCCCTCGTCACCTATGGCTGAGGCTGCCGAGATTGCCATCGAGGTTATCGTAGGCCCTGAGTTCGTGACGGGCAGTTCAAGAATGAAGGCCGGCACAGCACAGAAGATGACGCTCAATATGATTAGTACGGGAGCAATGATTGGCTTGGGCAGAGTCAAGGGTAACCGTATGGTTAATATGCAGTTATCGAATGCCAAATTGGTAGACCGAGGCACACGTATGATTGTCGATGAGTTAGGTATACCTTACGACCAAGCACAACAACTGCTACTTCTGCACGGCTCCGTTGCTGAGGCGATAAAGAATTTTGAAAACAAATAAGACATTTTACGAATATGAAAAGATTTTTATTCATTGTAATGGCCGCAGCAATGGGCTTGGTTTGGTCACCCTCTCGCGCCTGCACAAACTTTATTATCACACGCGGGGCCTCAACCGACGGCTCTATATTGGTTACTTACGCTGCTGATTCACACCAACTCTATGGTGAATTATATCAAAATCGCGCAGCAAAATACAAGGCCGGCACAATGATGCCCGTCTATGAGTGGGATACCGGCAAATATCTTGGCGATATACCTCAAGTGAGTCAGACATACTCTACATTGAGCAATATGAACGAACACTCGCTGATTATTACCGAGACTACTTACGGAGGCCGCGCCGAGTTGCACAACCCTGAAGGATTAATCGACTACGGCTCACTTATCTACATCACCTTGCAACGCGCAAAGACGGCTCGCGAGGCCATCAACACCATCGTGGAGTTGGCCAACACCTACGGATATTACTCTGAAGGCGAGAGTTTCTCGATTGCCGACCAAGAGGAAGCTTGGATTATGGAGTTGATTGGTAAAGGTCCGGGTAACAAAGGTATTGTTTGGGTAGCACGTCGTATTCCCGACGGATATATTGCGGCTCACGCAAATCAGGCCCGTATCACTACATTCCCACTCAACGACCCCGAAAATTGTATGTATGCCCCCGATGTTATTTCGTTTGCACGCGAGAAGGGTTACTTCTCAGGCAAGGACGAGGAGTTCTCATTCTGTGATGCTTATGCTCCGCTTGATTTCAGCGCAATGCGTGCTTGCGAGGCTCGTGTATGGGCTTTCTTCCGCACGTTTGCCGACGATATGGACAAATATGTAGATTATGCAATGGGCCACAACGCAAACAATCGTATGCCTTTGTGGGTAAAGCCTTCGAAGAAGATTTCACCAAAGCAGGTATTTGACGCTATGCGCGACCACTACGAAGGTACACCTATGGATATGACCACTGACCTCGGCGCAGGAGGCCACGCATTGCCTTACCGTTGGCGTCCTATGTCGTGGAAGGTTGATGAGAAGACATACGTAAACGAGCGCGCTACGGCTACACAGCAGACAGGATTCTGGATGGTTGGTCAGGCTCGCCCTGAGAAGACAGGCATCCTGTGGTTTGGTGTCGATGATGCCGCAACATCGTGTCTTACACCCATCTATTGCAACTCAACTGAGGTGGCCGAGTGCTTGGCTGAGGACAACGGCTCAATGTTGGAGTACACACCGACATCGGCATTCTGGTTATTCAACCGCGTTACCAACTTCGCATATATGCGTTACGATATGATTTCAGCCGACATACGCAAGGTTATCGACTTCTGGGAGAACTCTATGCTTGAGGCCGTAGAACTTACCGACAGAACAGCATCGGGATTCTCACAGGCAAAACAGAAGAAGTATTACACCCTTTTCAGCGTAAACACCGCCAACGAGATGTTCGAAAATTGGAGTCGCTTGGACAAGTATCTGCTCATAAAGTATGTTGATGGTAATGTTAAGAGCGAAAACTACGACGTACTGAAATATGTAATCGGCGAGGGTGGCGATGCTACGCACTTCGTAGATAACGGAAACGGCAAGCAGATTCCCGACAAGATTCAGTTCCCCGGCTACAACGAAAAGTGGAAGAGAGCCGTAGCAGCCGACAACGGCAAGATTCTGGAGCAGAAGTAATTTCATTTAACCCTTACAACCGATACGATATGAAGAGATATGTTTTGCTAGCACTTTGTGCTGTAACCATTTCGCAACTATCCAATGCGCAGACCTCAATACCTCATTCTCAAAAGGAGGACACCAAAGGTTATATGAGCGAGGCTTATTGGGCCAAGTGGAATGATGAGGAACTAAAGCGCATAGAGCAGGATATTGAGCGATTCCGCAAGGCTGACGGCGAGGTTATACTGGAAAACATTGCCAAGAACTCGGAGGTCAAGATTGAGCAGTTGTCGCACGAATTCAAGTTTGGTGCGCATCTGTTTAATTACAATCAATTAGGCAAGACAGAGTACAACGAGCGCTACAAGGAGTTGTACGGCACGCTCTTCAATTCGGGCACAATAGCGTTCTATTGGCGTAAGTTTGAGACCGAGCCTGGACGTGTGCGTTTTGCTACGGAGTATTGGGATAGTGAGGAGTTCTGGAACAACTGCCCCAACCCTTACGACCAGCCGCATTGGAGACGCCCTTCGACTGACCAACTCGTAGAGTTCTGCAAAGAAAAGGGGATTCGTGCGCACGGCCACGTTCTGGTGTGGGGTAACCGCAGATGGCATCAGCCCGACTGGGTGCTCGATATGATGACTCCAGCAGAACGGGAGGCTTACAATCGTTTCTTCCCAAATGAGCCCGGAAGATTCAATGATGAAGATGCGAAATCGGAGGAGTACAAGAAGATGTCGCACGATGAGGTTGCAAAGGTATTTGAGCATTACATCGACACGCTTCGTTACACTTACGATAAGCGCATAGAACTTATTGCTAACCACTATAAAGGCCAAATTGAGAGTTGGGATGTGGTAAACGAGAGTGCTGTAGATTATCAAAACGGCGCACTGATTGACAACCACACCGTGAGCAAAACTCGCTATGGTCTTATGCCTGGTGACCACGACTACACTGCGTTAAAGAGTGCCGAGAAATACTTCCCTGCAGAGGTGAAACTCAACATCAACGATTACCACCTCACTCCCGCCTACAAGGAGCAGGTAGAGCGCTTGATAAAACGAGGATGCAAAATCGACATTATGGGTATGCAGATGCATCTATTCAACCCCAAACAATGCATTGACATTGCCGAAGGCAAAGAGTTGCAAACGCCCAAACAGGTGAGAGGTTACATCGAGAGCCTCAAGGATTTGAAGATTCCGTTGCACTTGAGCGAGATTACCATTGCAGCCCCCAGCACAGATGAAAAGGGATTTATGATTCAAGCCATCATAGCGCAGAATCTTTACAGACTATGGTTCAGTATGGAGTATATGATGGGTATAACGTGGTGGAACGTAATTGACAACTGCGGTCTTAAGAATGAGCCTGCAACATCGGGAATCTATACTCGAGATATGCAACCAAAACCTGTATATCACGCCCTCAACAATCTGATTAACAACGAGTGGAAGACCAACATCACTACCAAAGCAGACAAGCAGGGTAGAGTTGCATTCAGGGGCTTCAAGGGCAACTACCGCATCACTTGGACCGACAAAAAGGGCAACGAGCAAACAATGGAATACTATTTGGAATAAAAACGTTTTGATATGAAATATGATATTATAGTTATAGGTAGCGGACCGGGAGGTTATGTAGCCGCTATCCGCGCGTCACAGTTGGGCAAAAAGGTTGCCATCGTAGAGAAGGCCGAATTGGGTGGCGTATGCCTTAATTGGGGCTGCATACCAACCAAAGCCCTGCTAAAGAGTGCACAGGTATATACCTATTGCAAAAATTCGGCACACTACGGCATTGCAATCGAGGGCGAGGTAAAGCCCGATTGGGAAAAGATAGTCGCTCGCTCACGTACCGTAGCCGATACGATGAGTAAGGGTGTGGCATTCTTGATGAAGAAAAATAATATTGATGTTATAAACGGCTTTGGTCGCGTGGCTGACAAGGGCAAGGTCGAGGTGGATGGCACGATATACGAGGCTGATGCAATCATCCTCTCTACGGGAGCACGTCCCCGCACGATGCCTTTCATCCCTGTTGATGGCGAGCGCATAATAACATCAAAGGAGGCCCTCACATTACCTTCATTGCCACAATCTATGATAGTGGTAGGTTCGGGCGCCATCGGTAGCGAATTTGCCTATCTTTACGCTTCGTTGGGCGTGAAGGTTACCATCATAGAGTATCTGCCGCAGTTGATGCCGCTGGAGGATGAGGAGGTTGCCAAGACTATGGAGCGTACATTCCGCAAACTGCGCGCTACGGTGATGACCTCAACGACGGTAAAAGAAGTTAGGGTAGAGGGCGACAGTTGCATAGTTGATATCGAAGGAAAGAAGGGTGCAGAGAGCCTGACAGCAGATGTTGTACTGTCGGCTGTCGGCATCAAATCCAATATCGAAAATATCGGTCTGGAGGAGTTGGGAATCGTTATTGAGCGCGATAAGATTATCGTTGACGAGCATTATCAGACATCCGTAGAGGGCGTATATGCCATTGGCGATATCATCCCGACACCTGCTCTGGCACACGTTGCATCGGCAGAGGCTATCCACTGCGTAGAGCATATCTGCGGGCTCACACCCGATGCCGTTGATTACTCGACTGTGCCTTCGTGCGTATTCACTTCGCCTGAGGTTGCATCGGTGGGTATTACCGAGCAACGCGCACGCGAGAAGGGTATCGACTACAAGGTTGGCCGCTTCCCATTCACCGCATCAGGCAAGGCGACGGCTGCTGGTGACCGCGACGGATTTGTAAAACTTATTTTCGATAGCGAGGAGCGCATCATCGGTGCGCACTTGGTAGGTGCAAACGTAACAGAGATGTTGGGCGAGCCTACTTTGGCAAAGCGCTTGGGTATTACGGCTCACACTTTGGCCCGCACAATACATTCTCACCCGACGATGTATGAGGGCTTGATGGAGGCCGCCGAGGCCGCTATGGATGCTGCGATACATCTGTAATCTAAGTACCATACCCAAAAAGAGCGTGTCTATTTTAAGTTAGGCACGCTCTTTTTTTTACATTTTCATCATTATTTCTTCAACCACTGTGGCAGTTTGTCACTAGCATAGAAATAATAGAATGCCGCACCCAACATATAAGGTGGTAAAATAATAATTAAAATCGCGATTAGTTTTCCCACCATATCAAGGTCTTTTCTCTTGAATACAGTTATCGCCAAAATAATCTGAATGGCATAACAAATTAAAGTTACTAACATACTCCTTTTATTTAAGTTTAACAATAAGTTTTATTTATTTTCTGTCTCTTCTCTCTCGATAGTAATACAATCGTTGATTACTCACACTCCTCTACGACATACACCTCGTCGTTATACTTAACATCGCTCAAAAAAAGTCCTACGGCAGGCGCTCCCGAACTCGACAATGACAAATCACAACTGTGCAATATTCGCTCAAACTCCTCAACCGTATAACGGCCTCGTCCAACATCGACCAGCGTACCCACAATGGCACGAATCATATTACGCAGAAAACGGTCAGCGCGAATCGTAAATATCAATAAATCCTCATCATCTGCAGCGCGATGCCACTCTGCCTTTACAACGTGACAGATATTAGTTTTATTGTTAGAGTTCAGTTTGGCAAACGATGTGAAATCTTCCCACTCCAACAACCTCTTTGCCGCCTCGTTCATACGCTCCACATCGAGTGGCACATAATATTGCCACGCAGAGTAACGACGAAACGGATTCTTGCGTTGCGAGATGTAATAGGTATATTCTCTCTCTACGGCATCAAAACGAGCGTGCGCCGATTCTCTGACCTCTCGCACCGCCCCGACAGCAACATCGTGCGGCAAGATTAAATTGAGTTTATACACCAACTTGGCACAATCCTCAACACCCTTCTCGCAATCGAAATGAGCAACATAATACGAGGCATTGACGCCCGTATCGGTTCGACCCGCACCCACAACCTCTATCGACTCACGCAGCAGGGTAGAGAGCGCCTGCTCCAAAGTCTGTTGCACCGTAGGAGCATCGGGCTGTCGCTGCCACCCGCAGTAAGCCGCACCGTCGTATGAGAGTGTTATGAAATAACGCACTACTGTAAATCTTATTTTCTGTTCTACAAAAAACTATCGCATATATTTAAGGTGTGAATTATCAGTTAAAACACTCACATCGCCAACGTGAAGATTGAAGAACGTACCCGTACCACCATCTTCCGTTGCCTCCAATACCTTATTCTCTTTAGTTGCATTGTTGCGGTTAAAGCCAATATTGACATTCATCACATCGGAGTTGAACTTGCCGCTTGACTTAAAGAGCGTATGTTTCTCGCCGCGATTTGAGTACCAGAAAGCAAAGCAACTATTATAGAGACTGCGACCACCATTGATTTCAAATGCCGTTGCAAACTCGTCGCTATAACAGAAGTCGTACCAATTATTCTGACGCTCATCCTTAAAGCCGCAACTCGTCTGGTAGTGCTCATTGCCGCTATAATACAGTGGGTGAATATTGCGCAACGAATTAGCCTCGGAACGAATAAGAAAACCAATGTGAACGCCACCTATACGCATATTAGTGAAGGTGTTGTCGTAACCCTCAACCAATACACCTACACAATCGGGCTTGCAATTTCCTACGATATTTACGCTATGAATATCGGCATCCGACGAGCCGCTATTGGCTCCGTGCTTAACGTGAATACCGAGCGAAACGCCTTTAATTGATGTATTGCGGATAACAGTCTCGCGGCCACTATCAATCGACACACCCTTTGCTACGCCACTACCGTCAATCACGCCGCCCGCAAGGTAATAATTGCTACCCGGCGTGGTGATATTATTGAAGGGGTCTTTACCGCCCAAACGCACCATAGCCTCCTCGTTGTTCCAATCCTCTGTGGCCTTTATAATAGCGTAGTTTGACAACTCCAACGCAACGCTCTTGCTGGGGTCGGCAGGGGTACAGATAGGCTTTGAAATAAGATATGTGCCGTCGGGGAAATAAATCGTGCGGTTGGGATTCTCGTCGATAATCTTCTGAATAGCATCGCTCACATCGACCTTACCATTATTTTTGACCTTCACAACAACATAACCCTTATCTTTGGGAGAGGGTTGCGCAAAACCTGTAGCCGTGATAGTCACAGCCAGCAACAACACGATTAACTGTCGAATATTCATATTTTTATAACTTTTTTATCTGTTCCTTACTCTATTTTCTCACTCTACGCAGTGATAGTTGCAAAGCAACACTCTTACAAAGATAGTTATTTTTTCGGAATAATCGCACACAAAGAAGTCCGACGGGAATATTTCCCATCGGACAACGAAATAAATAGAGTCGAGAGTTTTTTTACTATATTATTTTTTCAGTTCCGAAAGCATAGTTACCTCTTTCAACTTTACGCCAGCCACTTTGGCTTTAATTCCAAGTATCATTTCAACCAAACCCTCTTTTATCGTCAGCGTCAATGGGAACTTATATGATTCGCCACTTTCATTCGACAAAAAGAGTTCATCACCAACAACTCTGTATTTATACTTTCCCGCCTTGATAAAATCAACCTCACGTCTCAAATAGACCTCAAGTTCATCAGATGATATTATCGAAATCGCAGGAACGTGCTCAAATACCTCTTCCATCTTCTCTTGTGAAAGTTTAGTCCACTCCCAGCGTGTATCATAACCAGAGGGGCTATACATTCCGTATGGTATCCTATAATCAGACTCCTTATCCGAAGTGGCAGGGTTATCCGCCTTGCTCTCTTTGGGCGAGGGGGCAAACCTCTTGATGCTACCGTCAGCCTGCTTCTCGACCAAAATGGCTTTAGATGTCGAACGAGGCACGATGCAAAAACACTTTACGCTTTTGTTTGCCTCCAACGACTTGATAACCGCCTCAATCTCTTGCGCTGTAGCCGACTCAACATATACCGAGACTTCGCTACTCAAACTTTCGGTTGCTATTTGTTGCAGTGAGCAAACTATATTGTAGTTAGACGCCTTCCCACCCGAACTTGTTCGCTTATATGTTAACTTATTGCCATTCATATATATTTGGTTAATATTGCTGCTTGTAGCAATCAACTCCGACTTGAACAATTTTCTATACTCCAAGCCACCCTCCTCGCGAGTAAGTTGCATTGACTTGGGGTACTTTTTCTCCAACGCCTCCAGCGTAGTCAGCACATCGTTCTCGTAAATTTTACCATCCTCAACCTTTACAATCACTATCTTACCATCCTCAATCTCCTCAAACGAAGAAATATCGGTCAAACAAGATGATATACTTGCACTTATCCGCTTTGAAGTTTGCGAAGCCACAACATCATTGGGCTTGAAACCCACCTTTCTGACGCTTCCGTCTGCCTGCTTCTCAACCAAATAATTACATACACCAACACGTTCATCCGTTACCATAACGTGGAAACAGAATGTTTTGACTCTCTTGTTTGCCACCAATGCCTCGACAATAGCATCGATGCTCTCGTTGGCAACTGACTCTTTATCACACAAATAGACTGCAACCTCTGCATCCAAACCGGCTTTTGAGAGTTGTTGTATAGTCAAGTTACCCTCATCCTCATTAATACCTATACCTGATTTTCTGACATAAATTTTTGGGGTATCGGGAGATGTAAGGATTAACGCACTCTTCCAATTATCAATAGATGAGAGATTAAAGCGACCGACCCTTTCATATTCGGGATATTGCCTTCTCATCTCATCGAGAGTCATCTCCTTGTCATTGACATATAATTTACCTTTTGATACTTGAATTTTGGGCGAGGGTGTATATTCTTCGCCGCGAGGTTCTGCCATCATCACCTTTAGCGGAATCGCTTTTTTAACAACATTCAGGTCGGCCTCGCTCAAATCTTCAAGAGTTTTGGTAAAGCCAAACCAATCCTTCGCCAATGCCAATCGCAAATCATCAAACGCCTGTTTGACAGCCTTATCCACCTCGGCATATACCTCGTAAGAGGCTTCCGCACTACAATCTATTGACACAATACCTTCACTCATAGGATACTCAACATTGCGACCATCCGATAGGGTATAGGTCACTGGCTCGCTATCGGCACTTCCTTTAGTTACAGCATCACCAATAAAATGCTCTTTAATAATACCGGTCAGTATATGCATACTATGGAGCGGTATCTCTACTGAGTGCGTGACCAAAATAGTCTTTTTATCATCGGCCTGCTTGTACACGCACAAAATCTTATCATTATTGTTTATTAACACGCGGAACAGATTTTGTGCAGGGATTCGGGCGTCAGTAATTTCATCCAAGAGTTTGATACCATTAGGAACATTCTGCGGGGCGGGCGGCAACACAATCGGACTCGATTGGTTGTTATTGCCATTGATATATTTCACACGCAATACATTGGCATTACGCAGAATCTGTCTTACGTCGGCCAACTGCCCCATATTAACACCCTTATCTGCCGAGATTACCACCATCGCAGGTTTATTCTCTCGCAACGCAGACTCCAAATCAGCCAACGCTACGGTTTTGCCGTTGAGCGATATTTTACCATCAGCCGCAATATGCAGGGTAGCATCTTGGTCACTCACCGACTTACCCGTATTTTGCTCGATAATACCGCCGATAGCTGGCTTTTCGGTAACTTTACCAGAGTCACTTACAGTAGGGGCAGATAGATTCGGATGGTGAACTTCATTAGGTTTCTCGATAGTCGTCTCTTTGCCATTGGCAGCCGTCTGCGCTACATTATCTGCCTGCTCGGACTCGACAACATTAATCTCGGACTCGGCACGCACAGAGCCAAAGGCGAAAACCATTCCTATTAATATAGGTATAACCGCGCACACGCGGATGAAGGAGAATCTCCCTCGTTTGAAATTTGTCATCATAAGGAAACGTTTTTTAGTTACTTTATTATACAATCCACTGGTGATATCAATACTACACCCGAAGATTTGTTGGAAAATGAGTAATCTGTATTCGGTAACATCGTAACCCTCCCTTATTACATCGCCATCGGCTTGCCACTCCTGCACCTGCTCAAGCGACGAGTCCGCATACCACACAAACGGATTAAACCAGAATATGCAACGCATAAATTCCAGCATCATTCGCTCGGCAGTATGGTTATGACGAATGTGACTCAACTCGTGAAGAATGACTTGCTCGCGCTTGCGCCCATCGTAGAGCCGATTCAAGAAAATCGTGCGCCAAAAAGCAAATGGGCTCTTAACCTGGTCGCTAACTGCAAGCACATAATTCTCATATACTGCGAGTTCTGCTCCGTCGCGCAATCGCTTGATTTGCCACAATCGCCACGCAACAAATGCCAAATTCATCATCACCACCACAGCGTAGATAATCCAAAAAAGCGTGACAAAAAACCTCGCCCAATCAATGCTGGCGCTCTTTTCGCTCAATCTTTCAGTATTATCAGCATAGGCCACATCCTCAACAAAGTCGAAGGCATCGGCCTCGTGGGACTCCATAATGGGGATTTGATAATAGATGGTTTCGGCAGGGTAGAGCGGCAATTCCAACACGGGTATAACGGCTGCGAGCACCATACTCCACACCAAATAGATTCGTGCAAGGCGATAACTGACACGTCCCTCTAAAAGCAACTTATAGAGAGCCATAAACAACGCACTGCAGAACAGAAATTCGATAATATACGAGACAATAGACATTCTTACCTACTTTTTAAGCATTTCCATAATCTCATTTGCCTCCTCTACCGAAATATTCTTATTAGAGGATAGAAACGAGACCATACGACTTGCCGAGCCGCCGAAAAAATTATCCAAGACATTCGACATAAAACTTTGAGTATAGGTATCGCGGTCAACAAGGGGAAAATACTCGTGTGTTTTACCATAGGCCTTATGGTCAACATAACCCTTCTTCTCCAGAATCCTCACAACCGTCGATACGGTGTTATATGCAGGCTTGGGCTCGGGCAACTGTTCCAGAATGTCATTGACAAAGCAGGCCCCCTTGCTCCAGATTATCTGCATAATCTCCAACTCGGCTCGCGTAAGTTCTTGCGAGCGTTCTCTTAATCGTTCTCCCATAAAGTTTGCTATTTTAATGTTAATATTCGTTTTTGAGTTAATCATTTTTTAATCGGGGTAGGGTTTGGCTTCAGGCTTCACAGGGTGAAGAGCCCTACAAGTAGCAGTAAAACATACTACCATTCAATAGATTACATCAACCGACTACAAATCATTCATTTTCCTACGACAAATATATAACGAATATTTTAGTTTTACAACTATTTTTATAGTTATATTTGCGATAAAAATAATTCATATACTAAAGTATATGAAAAAAAATTAACGAGAGTAAAAAAGGTGTCCGACTACTGCCGAACACCTCCAAATAATTATACTCGTTCAATTTATTACAACTTCAAATCAGCCTTAATCTGCTCAATCTTGGCATCCAACGCCGCAAGCACCTCGTCGTACTGCTCAACTGCGGGCAGGGGCTCCTTAACACCGAAGTAGAACTTGATTTTGGGCTCAGTACCCGAAGGACGAACAGAGATAATGCTACCGTCAGCCGTAATCCACTGCAATACGTTGCTCGAATCCTGGTCGATAGGGGTGCGAACACCACTGCGAAGGTTAACCTCCTCCAACGACTTATAATCGCGCACGGTCAAAACCTCCGAGCCAGCCAACTCCTTGGGCGGATTCTCACGGAAATCGACCATCATACGCTGAATCTCCTCGGCACCCTCCTTGCCCTTGCGGACTACAGATACCAACGATTCGCGGTAGAAACCATACTTAACATACAACTGCTGCAACCACTCATACAACGTCAGGCCCATAGTATCCTTTGCCCACGCAGCAGCCTCGGCTGCCAACGCACAAGCCGACACAGCATCCTTATCACGAACATAGTCACCAGCCAAGTAGCCGAAACTCTCCTCGCCGCCACCTATATATTTAGCAACGCCCTCGTTCTCGCGGATAATCTTGGCGATATACTTAAATCCCGTCAAGCAATCGTAGCACTTAACACCAAAGTGAGCCGCTACAGCATTAGCCATCTGCGATGTTACGATAGTCTTAACAACATACTGATTACCATCCAATTCGCCACGCTCAGCCCAACGTGTTAGTTGATAACTGAGCAACAGAGCCAATGTCTGATTACCATTCAATAACACATACTCGCCCTTGCCATTACGCAACGCCACGCCAATACGGTCAGCATCGGGGTCTGTTGCCAAAACCAAATCAGCACCCTGCTCACGAGCCAAGTCGATAGCCATCGACATAGTCTTGCGCTCCTCCGGGTTGGGAGACTCGACAGTGGGGAAGTTACCATCGACAACCGATTGCTCATCTACCATTATGATATTGGTAAAGCCGAAGTTCTTCAACGAAGCAGGCACCAACTTCACTCCCGAACCGTGAATAGGTGTATAGACAATCTTCATATCGTGATACTTGGCAACACACTCAGGCGATAGTTGTACGTCAGCCTTAATACGGTCAAGATAAATCTTATCAAACTCCTCGCCGAGCATAATGATATTTTCAGGATTAGCGCCCGTCATCACTTGCGAGTTATCGGTAATCTTACCAACCTCCTCAATAATATTGGTATCGTGCGGAGCAGTCACCTGCGAGCCATCGGTCCAATACGCCTTATAGCCGTTATACTCTTTAGGATTATGGCTGGCTGTAATCACAACTCCTGAGTGCAGTTTCAACTCACGAATAGCAAAACTCAACTCAGGCGTAGGACGCAAAGCATCGAACAGATATACCTGAAAGCCATTAGATGCAAAAATGTCGGCAACACGCTCAGCAAACATACGTGAATTGTTACGGCTATCGTGTGCTACGGCAACACGCACCTGCTCACCCGCAAAATTCTTTTTCAAATAGTTAGCCAAACCCTGTGTCGCACTACCTACTGTGTAGATATTCATACGGTTACTACCGACGCCCATAATACCGCGCAAGCCGCCTGTACCGAATTCAAGGTCCTTGTAAAAACTCTCCGTCAGTTCCTTTATATCATTATCCATCAACCACTTAACACGCTCCTTTGTGGCAACATCATACTCGCCATCTAACCATTTTTGGGCTTTTGCCAAAACTGTTTGCTCCAAATTCTCCATAATAATTGCTATAAGATTTTGTTATAATTAATATTCTCTTCTATTCTATTTTCCAATACACAAAGTTAAGACTTTTTTTTCAATTATTCAATATCAGCGAGTTAAAAAAACGGCCTAAAAAAAGCCTTGTTGCTCTATATATAAAAAAAGTGAAAAAACAAGTGCTTTTGTGATTTATTTTAACAAATTTATTCACAACTTTGCAGTGTCAAAGAAAACGAATCCTCAACAAGTCGATTTCTGCTTTGACCGCCTTTTTAATAAAATGGGTGTTGGCCTTATGTCTCAGATTATGCGATGCATTAAACTGACAAAAATAGGCAAAGTTCAACAACCCCCAAAATGCACAAAGGCGGCAGGGCAAGATTCGCTCCAAAGATAACGATTTTCTTTGAGAAATGCAACAATAAGATTATAAGTATTTTAACTCAATGGCAAACTCTCATACATACGGCGAAGTGTGGCAGACCTGCTTGGAGCGTCTCCAACAACAGACCTCTCAGGAGGAGTTTGCACGTTGGTTTGCACCTATCAAGGCCCTGACCTTCGATGGTACAAACCTGCGCCTGAAAGTACCCAGCCAGAGTTACATCGACCACATTGAGAATAAATACCAGAATATCTTGGGCCAAATCATCTATCAATATTTTGGCCGTCAGACTCGTGTAATCTATGCTATACCCGACGAGGCATCGGTAGCGGTCAATGCCGACACCACAGCCATCTCGAACTATATGCATCAGACCGACACAAGCAACATTAAGAATCCTTTTACTATCCCGGGTCTCCAACGACGAATAAAGTTTGACCCACAACTAAACAATAAATACACCTTCTCGACCCATATCGAAGGTGAGTGCAACCGTCTGGCACGCTCGGCGGGTAGAACGGTAGCACTCACCCCTGGGTCATCTCCTTTCAACCCCCTTTATATATATGGAGGTTCGGGCTTGGGCAAGACTCACATCGTACAGGCCATAGGCCACGAAGTGTGTGAGCGTCATCCGGAGTTGCAGGTACTTTATGTATCGACCAACAAGTTTATGGCGCAATACCAAACTGCCGTAAAGAATAAGGAGACCAACGACTTTGTTCACTTCTACCAGATGGTGGACGTGCTAATCATAGATGATATTCAGGAACTTTCTGGCCGTGCAGGTACACAGAACGTATTCTTCAATATCTTCAACCACTTGCAGATGGCAGGCAAGCAACTTATCCTCACATCGGATAAGCCGCCCGTAGAGTTAGCCGATATCGAGCAACGACTTTTGACACGTTTCAAGTGGGGTTTGTCGGCAAAAATCGATACTCCCGACTACGAGACAAAACTCAAAATCATCCGCGCCAAAGCCGAAAGTATGGATATCTCGCTTACGGAAGAGGTTGTAAACTATCTTGCCGACAATATCTCGGCCAATATCCGCGAGATTGAAGGTGCTTTGCTCTCACTCAAGGCTAACGCCAACTTTATGGGACGTCGTATATCGACATCGCTCGCAAAGGATGTGTTGAAAGCCTATGTACAGGTTACCCAGAAAGAGATTTCGGTAGCCCGTATTGCCGAGATTGTATGCCAATACTACGATATTGACGAACAGAGTCTCAACTCATCGAAACGCACACGCGATTTGGCGCAGGCACGTCAGGTTGCAATGTATCTGGCCAAGCAACATACCAAGTTGCCTTTGGCGGCTATCGGAGCGGCTATCGGAGGTCGTAACCACGCCACTGTGCTGCACTCGTTCAAGCAGGTTACCAATATGCTTGATACAGACAAACTCTTCCGTAGCCAAATCGAGGAGATTGAGAAGATGATAATCGCAGGATAAGGAGTTCACAAAAACGAATTACAAGGTTGCATCAGCAACCTTTTTTTCTATATTTATACTATGGACCAGCCCAAAATAGAGCGAATGTTACGTCTGATGAAGATGCTGACAGCCAACACATCCTACTCGGTAGATGATTTGGCCGAGCGTCTTGATATGTCACGTCGTACCATTTATCGCTACATAGACACCTTCCGTGAAGCCGGCTTTGTAATCAAGAAAAGCGATAAATATATCCGTCTGGACAAGGAATCGCAACATTTCAAGGATATTTCACAACTCGTACACTTCACCGAGGAGGAGGCTATAATCCTCAAACGCGCTATTGAAAACATAGACGATACAAATCTGCTGAAACAGAATCTAAAACGCAAACTATACTCAGTATACGATAATAAGATTCTGGCAGATACGATAGTCCGAGGTAGTAATTCCTCAAATGTTCACGCGTTGATTGAGGCCATCGAGGAGCGACGACAGGCCATTCTACACGATTATCACTCGGCGCACGGCTCGGTTGTCAGAGACCGTAGGGTAGAGCCTTTTGCCTTCACGACCAACTATGTACAGGTGTGGTGTTACGACACAGAGAGCAACACTTGCAAACTATTCAAGACTTCGCGCATAAAATCCGTAGAGGTGCTTGACTCGGAGTGGCAACACGCCAACCAGCACTCGCAAGGCTTTATCGACATTTTCAGAATGACGGGGCAAAATCGCCATCGTGTAAGGCTACGTTTAGGTTTAAGGTCACACAATTTGCTTATAGAGGAGTACCCGTTAGCCGAAAAATATATTGCCAAAGCCGATGATGAGCATTGGCTCCTCGACACCGAAGTTGCCAACTACGCAGGTATCGCCCGCTTTGTCATCGGCCTGAAGGAGGATATCGGCATTATCGACACCCCCGAATTGGAGGCCTACATTGCCAACTATGTAGCAAAATATCTTTCATAAACAGACATAAATAAAACAAGTGGCTACCCGACAAACAAGCCGAGTAGCCACTTTTCTATAAAAGCGTATAAATAATTCTCGTATTAATATACCGCCACACGCGCAATAGCCAACTCTCCGCGAGAATCCGTGAATCGTACTCTAACCGCAGATACGCCAGCACCCTCGATGGGCAATATGCGCTTATATCCGACAGTCGTTGCCTTCACAACAGCATTCTGCCACTCACCATCGCGCATAACGTCGATTTCAAAACTACGAACACGCTGTCCCAATGCAATATGCTCCTGAATAGTAACATACTCAACATCTTGAGGCTCATCCCACTCAAGCGTAATATCACCCGTTGTTACACCATCCTCCGTAGCCCAATATGCATCATCCTCACCAACGATACACTTTGCGCCATAGCCACAGCCACGAGTCGATGAAGCCTTCACTTTGGCCTTCGCAGCCAAATCAGTCGCAAACGTATCATCCACCATCTTTCGCCAAGCCATCAAAGACTCTATATCCTGTTCTGGAACACGGCCTCGCTTATCGGGAGCAAGATTCAACAACAACGTACCGCCACGACCAACCGATGTGAGATAGATATCGAAGAGTTTTTCGGGAGTCTTGGGTTGCTGCTCCTCGTGATAGAACCATCCTGGACGAATCGACACATCGGCCTCAGCAGGCGCCCAACGATTACCATTCTCCTGTCCGTGCGCCAACACCTCGATATTATCACGGCCTTGAGGGTACAAGTCTTCGGGGGATGCCATAGCCCAGCAAGTCTCGGCTATAACACCACGCTCATTACTACACCATCTTGCATCGGGCAACGAACTGCTCCAAACAACTGTTTCAGGCGATAATTCACGAATAATCTCCACAACCTTCGGCCAATCATAATAGAGGTATCCTGATTCCACTCGGCGCACCTCATTAGCACCGCCATAATATCCATCACCACCATTGGCGCCATCGAACCACATTTCGAATACAGGCCCATAGTTAGTCAGCAACTCGCGCAACTGATTACGATAATACACCAAGTACTCGTCACTTCCATAACCTGCGTGATTTCTATCCCAAGGCGACAGGTAGATACCAAACTTCACGCCCGCCTTACGGCACGCCTCAGCCACTTCGCCAACGATATCTCCCTTACCATCTTTATATGGCGAATTCTTGATAGAGTGCTCGGTATATGCACTCGGCCACAAACAGAAACCATCGTGATGTTTTGCCGTTAGAATCAAGCCTTTAAGATTGGCATCCTTGACAACCTTCACCAATGCATCGGCATCAAAATCTGTCGGGTTGAATAGTTCGGGTGACTCATCACCATATCCCCACTCCTTATCGGTAAAGGTATTTATAGTAAAATGTACAAATGCATACTGCTCCATTGCGTGCCACGCCAATTGACGCTCTGCAGGAACTACACTCATTGGTTTAGGAGGCTCGGCCTGACACGATGTCAGCATTAAAACCAATGCAAGCGACATCCCTCCAAGTATGCGCTGCAAGAAATTTTGGATTCTCTTCATATTAATAAGTTATTTATAGTTATATATATTAAACCTCATCAACAGAACAAAGATACTATTTTATACCTAAATTTCACGGCGTCCGACTCCTATTTCTCATAGATTTTCACATTTTTTATCACTTTTTTGCAATTTTTATTTTATGTGTCACAAGTTGTCACAAAGCACACGTAGTTTTGCACTGTGAAACATTAAAAAACCGATAAGATTATGTTATTTGCGACTTTAGTATTTGTAGGATTGACAGCAGGAATTTACAACATTATTTCTGGCGAACAAGAGGTTTAACCAACTAAAAACAAGAGGATTATGTTATTCGCAATTTTAGCATTCATAGGGATAACGGCAGAGGTACTCTGTCTTATTACAGGACAACGAGATAGATAATTACGAAGTAAATAAACCAATTAATTAAAACTTTACAACTATGGGAATCGCTTATCAAATCAAATGCCGCCACTGCGGTACTGAATTCAACTACAGCCAAGACGAGTCAATGGGAATGTTACCCCGTTGCGTAGGTTGCGAGAGTTATGTAGAGACCGAGTCTCCGATACGCTGCCCGGCCTGCTATCGACGACTTAACCCCACGCAAGAGGAATTCAACGAGCAGGTGCAAACCGTTATGATGTGGGATTAGTCGTTTCATCGACTCTATCATATTTCTACAAAAGAGGTAGCCGACAGAGAAAATAACAAAAAAAATAGGCTCTAAAAAGAAAAAATAGACTCTACGGCACGATTCTTTGCAGAAAAATTCATAACTTTGGATGATTATAACCCTTTATTATCGATTAAGGAATATGGCAGAATTGAAAGTAGGGGATATGGCCCCCGATTTTACAGGTCTTACACAAGAGGGTAACTCATTATCACTCTCTGATTTGAAAGGCTCTCGCATTGTGCTCTACTTTTATCCGAAAGATAACACTTCGGGATGCACGCTCGAAGCCAAGAGTCTGCGCGACGGTAAGGCCGAACTTGCCGAAAGAGGCTATCGCATCATTGGCGTAAGCCCCGACAGCGAACGTTCGCACCAGAACTTCTGCGCCAAGCACGACCTCAATTTCACATTGCTGGCCGACACCGACCACTCTATATGTGAAGCCTTTGGCGTATGGGCCGAAAAGTCGATGTACGGGCGGAAATATATGGGAGTTGTACGCACCACATTCCTACTTAACGAAGAGGGCCGTATAACCCACATTTTCAACAAAGTAAAGACCGCTGAACACTATCAGCAGATTGTAAACGAATTGGATAAAAAGTAAAAAAATAAAGACTATGGCAACAGAAAAAGTACAGGTAAACGCCGAGAAACTGAAGGTTTTGAACGCGGTTATGGATAAAATCGAGAAGGATTTTGGCAAAGGCTCTATTATGCGTATGAGCAGCGATGCCGTGACCGATATTCCCGTCATTCCATCGGGTTCAGTTACATTGGATATGGCATTGGGAGTAGGCGGCTACCCCAAAGGTCGTGTAATCGAGATTTTTGGCCCCGAATCATCAGGTAAAACAACATTGGCTATCCACGCCATCGCCGAGGCTCAAAAGGCAGGAGGTATAGCAGCCTTTATCGATGCCGAGCACGCCTTTGATTCATTCTATGCTCAAAAATTGGGCGTTGATGTTGATAATCTTTTGATTTCGCAGCCCGACAACGGTGAGCAGGCACTGGAAATTGCCGACTCACTCATCCGCTCAAGCGCCATCGATATCATTGTAATCGACTCTGTAGCGGCTCTTACTCCCAAAGCGGAGATAGAGGGCGAGATGGGCGACTCGAAAATGGGACTTCAGGCACGCCTGATGTCGCAGGCTTTGCGCAAACTTACAGCAAGTATCTCAAAGACTAAGACTGTTTGTATCTTTATCAATCAGTTGCGCGACAAGATTGGTGTAGTTTACGGCAACCCCGAGACCACAACAGGTGGTAACGCATTGAAGTTCTACGCCAGCGTACGTATCGACATTCGTCGTGCATCGGTTATCAAGGACGGCGAGGAGCAGTTAGGTACCCGCACCAAAGTAAAAGTTGTAAAGAACAAAGTAGCGCCTCCATTCAAGCGCGCCGAGTTCGACATTATGTTTGGTGAGGGAATCTCAAAAATCGGTGAAATCGTAGACTTGGGAGTCGATTATGGTATTATACGCAAGGCGGGCTCTTGGTTCTCTTATGGAGAGCAAAAAATCGGACAAGGTCGTGATGCGGTAAAGGATTTGCTTAAGAACAATGACGAACTTCGCCAAGAGATTGAAGAGAAGTTGCGCGAAGCGATGAAAACGCAAAAATAACGCCTATGAACTATACTGCAGAGGATGAAATACTCATTCAACAAGCGTGGGACAAACTTGCCAAATCGTGTACAAAGATTTGCAAGAAAGAGGAGGATTGGAATTTTATAAAACGAGCCTTTTTCCTCGCTAAAGAGGCCCATCAGGGGGTAAGGCGCCGCTCCGGCGAGCCTTACTTCCTGCATCCTATTGCAGTAGCCCAGATTGTCGTTGACGAGATTGGTCTGGGCGTAAAATCAGTCGTAGCCTCATTGCTGCACGACGTGGTGGAGGATACCGACTATACGACAGAGGATATGGAACATATCTTCGGTCACAAAATTGCCACAATGGTCGATGGTCTGACAAAGATGTCGGGTGTATTCAACGCCGACACTTCGCGTCAGGCTGAATACTTTCGTAAGGTTCTCCTCACGCTGTCGGACGACGTACGCGTAATATTGATTAAGATTGCAGACCGTCTGCATAATATGCGTACGCTTGGCTCTATGCCTCAGAATAAACAGATTAAGATTACGGGCGAGACAATCTATCTGTTTGCACCGCTGGCATATCGTTTAGGCCTTTATGCCATCAAGAGCGAACTTGAGAATCTCTGTATGAAGTATCGTTTCCCGAAGGAGTACGAAGAGATTACACGTCAAATATCGGAATCATCGGCTGTCCGCGAGGAGTATATCCGCAAATTCAATGCTCCAATCATCGAAGCATTAGACAAAAACGGTATCAAATATGAGATTACGGGTAGGGTAAAGAGTGCATATTCGATTTGGACCAAGATGATTCAAAAGCAGATTCCCTTCTCGGAGATTTACGACCTATTTGCCATCCGCATCGTGTTCCAACCATTGGATTTTCCATCGGAAAAGACTCAATGCTGGCAAATATACTCTTCGATAACAGATATCTATACTCCAAAGCCTGACCGTCTGCGCGATTGGATTAGTATGCCCAAAGCCAACGGCTACGAGGCTCTGCACTCGACTGTAATGGGTCCCGATGGAGTATGGGTAGAGGTGCAGATTCGCACCCAGAGAATGGATGAGATTGCCGAGCGAGGATTTGCCGCCCACTGGAAGTACAAGCACGCCACAATATCGCACGATGAGGATGAGTTCGACAAGTGGCTGAAGATGATTCGTACGGCATTGGATAGCCCGACACAGAATGCTGTGGACTTTTTGGATAATTTCAAACTATCGTTATATACATCCGAGATACCAGTCTTTACCCCCAAAGGCGAGTCACGCCGCCTGCCTTACGGAGCAACAGCACTCGATTTCGCTTACGACGTACACACCAAGATTGGCAATTCGGCCATAGGCGCCAAAATCAACCATAAGATTATGCCCATCACCACTCCTTTGAATAGTGGTGACCAGGTAGAGATTATCACAGCCGAATCAGCCCGTCCAAAGGCCGAGTGGCTGGAACACGCCTTTACAACCAAAGCCAAGCAGGCCATTAAAAACTTCCTCAAACGCGAGCAGGAGCATAACCTACAACGAGGTATGCAGATGCTTGACGAGAGGCTGTCAGCACTAGGTATAACACCAAACAATCGCGTAATACGCAAATTAATAGAGGCTTACGATAGTTCAAACAAAGATGAACTATATACAAAGATTGGAGCCGGCATTGTCTCTTTGGACAATCTCGAAAAGGTTATCCGCACCAATTCAAACTTCAAGATTCTAAAGTTCTGGACTCTATTCATCAAAAACCAAGACGAGGATATAGATGACGATATAACCAATGACAAACGACATCTCAAGGATAACCAAGACTCTCACAACCTTGTTGTTGCAGAGTGTTGCCATCCGTTGCCGGGCGATAGTGTTGTCGGATTCAAAGACCCCATAACTCATCAAATCATCGTACACAAAGCCACCTGCGACGAACTCAACCGTTTGGCTTCGCAACACGGCGAATGTATTGTTAAAGAGGAGATTAAGTGGTCGCAACTCAAGACTCAGTCATCGCTTGCGACTATCCAAATCAAGGGTATTGACCGTATGGGACTGCTTGTCGATTTGGCAAACGTAGTGACCAACGACTTCAGCATCAATATGCGTGAGATAAACATACACACTCACGACGGCATATTTGAAGGCACAATGAGCCTATATGTACGTGATGCCGAGAGCCTTAACGCGGTATTGGACCGTATGCGCCGCATAAAGGGTATGGATACCGTCAAGCGACAATTAAATTAAACTAAACAGACTTAAACTTTACTAACCTTCATACACTCCGAATATGAAAAATGCTGTATTGAAAAATCGTTTAATGAAGCGATTTCCGCTGATTATGCTGCTTGCAGTAATCATCGCCTTTGCGGTGGCTATGCAGAAACCCACGTTGTTTAATAACGGCAAGAGTGATTATTCGATAGTATTATGCAAAAACGCATCCATTTCGGAGCAGACTGCGGCGAAGGAGTTACAGCAATATCTGGAGCAGATTGGCGGGGTAGTGTTACCCATAATCAACCGCGACCAACTCGAAGAGGGGCAAAAACATATATTCATTGGATATAACAAACATTACGGTGAAGAGTGCGGCGTTGAACGCCCCGACAAAAACGACGAAGGTTTCACATATCGCAACGTGGGTGACAATATCTGGATTTACGGAGGCAGCCAGCGCGGTACAATGTATGGCGTATATTCGTTCCTTGAGAACGAATTAGGCATAAGATGGTACACCAAAGACTACACCCACCTTAAGCCCCTCAAAAAGTGGCAATTCAAGGACTTATATTGTAGCGAAACGCCCTTTATACAATATCGTTTCGACCAATACTACAACGTCGAACCTCACAAAGATTGGTTGGCTCACAACAAATGTAACTCGGTTTGGGCTGCACAGGACAACGAATACGGCGGACTGGTAGCATATTGGAATGCCCACACATTTGAGCAATTCATACCTTCGGGTGAATATTTCCAGAAACACCCCGAGTATTTCTCGTTGCGCGACGGCAAACGTACACCTTACACACAACTTTGCTTGTCAAACCCCGAAGTTTTGCAGATTTGCATCGAGAAGATGAAACAGGCAATAGCCGCCAATCCTCTCTATTGGGTATATAGTATGTCACAGAGCGACAATCAGTTCCCTTGCGAGTGCGAAAAGTGCCGCGCCATAGAGGAGCAATACGGAGGTCATTCAGGACTGATGGTGTGGTTTGTAAATCAGGTGGCTGACGCCATAAAACCATTATATCCAGACAAATACATAGGCACATTTGCCTATCAATACACACGCAAGGCCCCCACAGGCATCACTCCACGCGACAACGTTGTCATTCGCCTATGCAGTATCGAGTGTTGCTTTGCGCATCCTCTTGAGGAGTGTGAGCATAACCGCCCATTCATATCCGACATTGAGGATTGGTCGAAGATAGCCCCACACCTTTTTATTTGGGATTATGTAGTTAATTATCGCCAATATGTGGCACCATTCCCCAACTTCGGAGTATTGGCTGAAAATATCAAGACATTCAAGAAATACAACGCTATAGGTATTCAGGAGGAGGCGCAATATGAGTCTTTAGGAGGCGAATTCTCCGAGATGAAATCTTGGGTGTTATCCAAATTACTCTGGAACCCGAATCTTGACACGAAGGCCCTTGTAGCACAATTTATCAACGACTATTATGGCCCCGCTGCAACATTTATCCAGCAATATTTCGACCTCTGCCACTCATTGATTAAGGATGATACGGTTATGGGCATCTATATCGACGAGAACAACCCACTATACACCAATGAGTTCGTCACAGAAGCCAATAATCTTCTCACTCAAGCCAAAGAGGCTGTTGCCGAGTGCGATGACGATATGCGTCTGCGTGTTGATATGGTTGGTCTGCAAATTGATTACCTTCGAATGATGCGTACACCCAAAGAGGCAATAGCCGACGGTACACGCGATAGGGTATTCGAGTTTGTTCGCAAGCATAAAATCTACTTAAACGAATGGCAAAGTATCGAGGATTCTATTAAAGCATATAACGAAAAACATAGTGGACAATAATGGATAATATTTGGATATTTTTAGTCATCATAGGTGCCATATTCTCGTTTGCCCAGAAGAATCAAGGCAAACGACAGCAGGGTAGCGATGAAGCAGACGAGGGACGCAAAGGCGAAGAGACGGTCAATCCCCACGAAATGTTGGAACGTCGCGTACGCGAGTTGTTAGGCGAGGATAGCCCCAAAAGCAATCCTATGCCCACGCATAAACCTACGCGCAATGCAGAGAGTGCAACATCATCACAGCAAGGCGCCAACCGCCCGACACTTCGCACATCGGTTGCACGCCCAACTATGACAACTAAACAACAAACGGTCAAGTCTGCAACCTCAACACCTCAATACAGGTCACAGACCAAGCGGACTCAAGCAATCGCTATGGATGTTAACACCATACCGCAGAAAGCCGTTAGTGCTCAGCAAAAAGGCCGCAATGAGCAAATAGGGCAGATTATAGACGACTTTTCGATGCAGAAGGCTGTCATATACTCCGAAATACTCAAGCCAAAATTTGAGGAGTTTTAACCACAATATAGACTATTAACAAAACACTATAAGTTATGGCATCAATTTTTTCTCGAATAGTAGCAGGGGAGATACCTTGCTATAAAGTGGCGGAGGATGACAAATACTTCGCATTCTTAGACATCAATCCATTGGCTAAGGGCCACACATTGGTTATACCCAAGCAAGAGGTGGACTATTATTTCGACCTCGACGATGAGACATTGGCGGGTATGACAATATTCGCCAAACGCGTAGCGCACAAAATTAAGGAGCAAACAGGTTGTAAAAAGGTTGCAATGGTTGTCTTGGGACTCGAAGTAGCGCACGCACACATCCATTTAATTCCAATGAATAGCGAAAATGATGTTGATTTTCGCCGTGAAAAATTAAAATTATCCCCAGAAGAGTTCGCCGAAATCGCATCTTCATTGGCATTGTAGATAGGCTGTTTACAACGTTGTAAATACCTGATAATAATAGGGTAGTCGCATATAGCGGCTACCTTGTTTTTTATATTTTTAACATAATATACTCTAATTTTAGAAATCCAGAAAATTAATGTTAATAAGTGATAAGATGACTTCAATTTTGTCAAATATTTTAGTGATTTTACATTTGTAATTACATTTGTAAAGTGGAAACATTTGTAACATTAACTTATTTTGTACATTTGTAAAACGCACAACGCATCTTTATCTCTGCTAATTTTTACGGTTGTAAATCAACAAAACTTTGTGGTAATTAGAGATTTTCGAGGTTAAAATACAAAGTTAAAAAACTTTATTTAACAATATAACTACACCTTAATCAGCGAATTACGCTATTTATATAAAGTAAAGATTTAACAATGCAAGCGCGTATGTGTCAAATAATAAATAACATCTATATTTCACACTTTTAATATACATAACTATAGTATTATCAGTATTTTAACACACTTTATATAAAGTAAAGGTTTATATTCAAATCAAACCACATTTTAACCATAATCCATCTATTACAATTGTAAACTTTATCAACAAAGCAATTTACATTACATTTGTATAAATTTACTTGTTTACAAAAGAAAAATATTTTATCTTTGTAAAAAATTACGATTATGCGCGATAAATTGCTACTTTTGATGAAAAAAGAGGGTTTGACCTCAAGTCGTCTTGCTGAATTACTCGGTATTCAACCATCAAGCATCTCTCATATTCTCGGAGGTCGAAACAAGCCGAGTTTCGATTTTGTACAGAAAATTCTGCGACGCTTTCCGAATATCAACCCCGATTGGCTTTTGATTGACAAAGGCGAGATGTATCGTAACGCCTCAAGTGCGACCACCGAAGATGATACCATCACACCCACAGATGAGTTCGTGACAACTGCTCAGCCTTCCGATTTTTCGCAATCGACAACTCCATTATCAGGAGTCTCTACTGATTTGTCGGCACCACAACCTGTGCCCGCGATTGGCAACATCGCGCAACAACCGTTGCCGATTTCACGAGGACGCGTCAAGCGTGTAATCGTTCTTTACGATGACCACACTTTTGAGAGTTACGAAATTTCGCGCTAATTGTTGAGGCCACGATTGCGTTTGCGAGGAATATTTTCGCGCATTAATTATAAGGAAGAGACCTTACGACAATTTAACATAATTATCCCCAAAATTTTTAATCGCCACGTAGGGCAACGACAGTTTGTCAGACGATTGAACACGTGCGTACGCCAACGGTTGGAGCATCAATCGTGCAAAATACAGAGCGAACTCACGTTAGTGAGTGTGGCAACGCTGCGATTAAGGCGAGAGTAGAGGTTGCGTGCAAACTATACCGAGCCGCAGCAGTGAAAAGACGCCTTTGGCGGATTAATCTCCTACAGTCAATTTTAACACGTCGGACTAAAGTCCTTCTCGTAATGACACAACAACACTAAACTATATAATCCCGTTATTCATTATCTTCATTACTGTTCGTGTCATTATCCGCTCACGTTTACTTCCCAATTCCACTACCCCCCCCTCGTTTATTTAACATAAGATAAATATTACATCAAATTGGATTTATAAATTATTATTAATATATTTGTATCATCAAACAACTTAATCAATAAACCTATTAAAAATGAGACAGCACAAAATATTTATAGCCGTTACTATCATTTTGGCTATACACGCAATCTTTGCATTCGAGGCATTAGCCATAATGCCATCCAAGAGTTACAAGTCAGCTAATCATCATATTGTAAAGCAACTTTCAACCACGACGCAGGCGACGTACAATATTTACGAATGCGTTATCGACGGCATAGAGCGTACTTACAAACTCTATCTTCCCAAAAACATAAAGCCTAATGCACCCCTTGTATTTGCCTTACACGGCTACGGGGGTTCATTTAACTTCGACAATGTAGGCCTAAACGAAGTGGCTGACCGTTACGGCTTTGCGCTTTGTTATCCACAGGGCTCCAAGGATGGTCGCGGCAATAACTGTTGGAATGTCGGATACCCATTCCAGGCCGATATGACCGTTGATGATATATCATTTCTATGCACATTAGCCAAACATCTTCAAAAGCAACACTCATTGAGCCGTCATAACACATTCTGCACGGGAATGTCCAACGGAGGCGAGATGTGTTACCTATTGGCATACGACAAACAGAATACGTTCGCTGCCGTTGCGCCCGTCGCAGGACTCACAATGGAGTGGATGCCCCGTCACTACACGAGCACCCGCCCTATCCCACTCTTCGAGATTCACGGGACCGAAGACCGCGTATCGGAGTGGACAGGCGACCTTGATAATAAAGGTGGCTGGGGTGCATACATAGCGGTACCTGATGCTATAAACAAATGGATTGAGTGCAATAAATGCACTGAAACAGAGAGCGTCACCCTACCCCACAAAAACACAGATTCGCACACCGTAATTGCTCATAAATACACCGCAGGCCGACGCGGAACAGAGGTTTGGCTATATGAGATTGTTGGCGGCGGTCACTCTTGGGCGACCAATGATATTGATACGGGCGACGAGATTTGGAAGTTCTTTAGCAGGTTTATCAAATAATTTGAGTAAAATTAGCCCATATTTGCCTAATTTTTACTATCTTTGACCGTTATTATGGGTCATTTGCTAAGACTGAGAGATATATGATGACGAAAAAGGTATTTTTTACTCTATCGACGATAGTATTGTTATTCGCGATAGGTCATATATTTACCATCGGATATGGTTTTGGATACGACGCCATCAGCCGCACAGAAAGAGCCGTAAAACAGGCCAAACAAAGCGACTACCAACCGTCACATTTAGCAGTCATATACGAGCGCAAAGTCGAGCAACGTAATGACTTTCTGCACCTTGAGGTTGATACAACCTATCACTCAATAGGTCGCCACGCATTTCAATATAAAATGATATGCGACAGAGAGATAACATTGCGGGCCTATGATGGAGCATATATTGATTGTAGCGATATGGCTGCATCCTGCTTCGTCTATGCGGATAATAACCGCAAATGGCAACCCACAGGTGAGCAGAAGCAAATAATCGACCAGAAGTGTAAATCGGCAACGACAAGCATTGATGGTGAGGAATATAAGGCATATTACACATTGGCACTACCCCACTGCGCCGTCGGGGCACAGCCGAGCCAATTATACGAAGGCCTGATATTGGAGGCATACGATACAGATGGTTCTTACTCGTTGAAGGCCATACACATAGCGCAACATTTAGGATAAACAATTTATATTTATTAATTTTTTTAACACGTATGAAGAAACTATTTTCAATTTTGGCTGCATCTGCTTTGGTAGCAGGTATGGCTACATCGTGCCAGGCTCCCAACACCCTCTCTGCATCAGAGGAGGCCGAGGGTTGGCAGTTGCTTTTCGACGGTGAGACTTTGAACGGTTGGCGTGACTTCAACGGCAAGGAACTCACTAACGGTTGGACAGTTGTTGACGGTTGCATCCAGGCATCAGGTGAGGGTGGCGACGCTTCAGGTTACATCGTAACTGACAAGCAGTACGCTAACTTCGAGTTGATGTGGGATTGGAAACTCACAAAGGGTGGCAACAGCGGTATGTTGTACCACGTTTTGGAGGGCCCCCGTTTCAAGGTTCCTTATGTTACAGGTCCTGAGTATCAGTTAATCGATGTTGAGGGCTGGGAGGAGATTAACAACGCAAAGTTGGAGGAGTGGCAGAAGATTGGCGTAGACTACGCTATGCACCTTCCCGACCAGAGCAAGATGAAGGTTAATCCCGTAGGCAAATGGAACACTTCAAAGATTGTTTTCGACAATGGTCACGTTGAGCATTGGCTCAATGGCGAGAAGATTCTTGAGTTCGAGGCTTGGACTGAGGACTGGTTCGAAAAGAAGGCTAGCGGCAAGTGGGGCGATGCTACAGAGTATGGTTTGGCTCACGAGGGTCTTATCTGCTTGCAGGACCACGGTGACCCCGCATCATTCCGTAACATCAAGATTAAGGAGTTGCCCAAGAAGGCTGGTGATAAGGTTAGCCTCTTCAACGGCAAGGACCTCACAGGCTGGGAGTTGTTCGGTAGTATGCGCTTATCTGTTGACGATGAGGGTAACCTCGTAACACAGAACGGCGAGGATTTGCAGTATGGCTACCTCGGTACTCGCGAGTACTATAAGGATTTCGACCTTACTGTAGAGTTCAAGCAGGAGTCTAACGGTAATGCAGGTTTGTTCTTCCACTCATTCGTTCACGGCGGTTACAAGAGCAATGTTGTAAACGGCTGGCAGTGTGAGGTTGCTCCCAAGAACTGCGATACAGGTGGTATCTACGAGTCTTATGGTCGTGGCTGGTTGATTCAGATTCCCGACGAGAAGGAGACTATCTTGAAGGAGGGCGAGTGGAACACATTGCGTCTTCGCGTTGAGGGCGACAAGGTTGAGACTTGGTTGAATGGTCAGGAGATGATTAAGATTGAGGATAAACTCATCGGCTCAAAGACTGGTCGTATTATGTTGCAGATTCACGACGGTAACAACATTATCGTTAAGTGGAAGAACTTCAACTTGACTAAGTTGTAATCTATCATCTGACAGACGATACGGAGGCTCTTCACAATAACGTGGAGAGCCTCTTTTTTTGCACTTTTTACACCCACGCGACCAATAAGCAGAAGAAATTTGTATCTTTGCCGACAGAATGAATAACTGAATAAATATAAGGTATAGATGAATATTCGCTTTACATCGCTTGCTACCCTACTCTTTTCGCTACTCGTCGTATTAAACATATCGACGGGGTGCAATCGCGCAAACGGTTCACAATCGGGGTGTGATATCTATGTCACTATCGCACCCTTAAAATATATCGTTGAGCAGATAACGGGAGATGATTTCAGCATCGAGGTTTTGGTCCCTATCGGCGCAAGTCCTGAGACATTTGAGCCTACACCCAAGCAATATATAGCCCTTAATGAGGCGCGGATGATATTTTCGACAGGACTAATCGAATTTGAGACAGCGCTATTAGGCCGACTTGCAGATAAAACCCGCATTATTGATTTAAGCCGCAATATTTCACTCATTGCAGGCTCGTGCTCACATCACCACCACTCTGCAACAGAACATCAGCACGGCGTGGACCCTCACATCTGGACTTCGCCACACGAACTAAAAACAATAGCCCGCAATGCCTACGATGCGATTATGGAGCAATATCCCGACTCTACAAAATACACCGCAGCATATAACCGTTTGGCAAAGCAGATAGAGCAGTTAGACGAGGAGTGTCGCCAGCAACTTGCCACGACTACGGCTCGCGCATTTATCATATACCACCCTGCCCTAACCTATTATGCCCGCGCTTATGGCATCGAACAGATTGCCGTAGAGGATGAGGGCAAGGAACCATCGGCAAAACATATTGCCGACATAATAGAACAAGCCTCTGCAAAAGGGGTAAAATGCCTACTCTACCAAAAGGAGTACCCGCAGTCGGTGGTTGAGGTATTGGCCGAAGACACCGACCTACGGCCTCAGGAGATAAATCCGCTGGCCGATAACCCAATAGAATTTATACGACAGACAACACGTTTAATCACCCAATAGCAGTATTATGGCACAGCACGACATAATTGTATCGATACGCAACCTTGATGTAAAATACGATGGATTGACTGCTCTTGAGTCTGTCAATCTGGATATTTACAACGACGATTTCTTGGGTATTATAGGCCCTAACGGAGGTGGCAAGAGTTCACTCATCAAGGCCATAATGGGAACTACGCCATACGCTGGCGAAATCCGTTTTGCCGATACGCTGAAACAAAAAAATCACTACAAGATTGGCTATATGCCTCAAGTATCGGAATTTGACACCCGCTTCCCCATCTCAATCGAAGAGGTAGTGATGTCAGGACTTCAAACCGAAAAAGGATTCTTCTCGCGTTATACAAACTCTGACCGCCAACGAGCAACCGCGCTACTCGAGCAGATGGGTATAGCCGACCTTGCAAAACGCCCCATAGGCGAAGTGTCGGGAGGCCAGATGCAACGTGCTTTGTTATGTCGGGCCATCATTGCCGAGCCTAAATTGCTAATATTGGATGAGCCTACCAACTTTGTCGACAACCGTTTTGAGTACGAGTTTTACAATATGGTCAAGGGGTTAAGCAATAAGATGGCTATCGTCATCGTGTCGCACGACTTGGGCACCATTACCAGCGTTGTCAAGAGTATTGTATGTGTAAACAGGTGCGTACACCGCCACGACTCTAATATATTAACAGAGGAGCAGTTGCTAAATTACAACTGCCCCATCCAAATCTTATCGCACGGCCACATTCCGCACACCGTACTCGCCCACCATTCGGGCGACTGTTGCCACGACCACCATTAGGCTCGCGGCAATAGTATCATTACATTGCCACTATTTAACCTTAACGCCTTTAGGCATAGCATACATATCGGGCAAATCTCTCTGGAACAGAGTCTTTGCATCGTTATAATACTTCACGAAGTCGGCTGCACAAGGCGATGAGGGATATGGACCATAGGCGTGCGAGAGTTTATCGTTACGCCACGCAACAACAAATGCAGCCCGACTATTTTGCATAGCCGACAATACATCGTGTGTCCAATAATTAGCCGTATGATTATTCTCCAAACCTGTCTCGGTGACTCCCACGGGCTTCGTCTTTAACTCTGCCACCTTATCCAGCGCCTCGACATTGGCTACAAACGCAGCACGATGTCGTCCGTGATAACAATCCATACCCACGAAATCTACCCACTCGTCACCGGGCCAGCGGAACAATAATCTTCCGACTGCATCCTCATATACCTCATCCATCTGGGGCGAAATAGCATAAATTACGTTATGCACATCCTTCTCATCGCGCAGATACTTGATTATAAATTGCCAAAATGCCACAAACTCCTCGTGTGAAGTCGCCTGCTTGCCCCACCAATTCCACACTTGTGTATGTTCGTGCAGAGGGCGGAAAATTACGGGTATAGGCTCCCCCGACTCATCGACCATAGCCTTCAACGCAGCAGCCACATCGTCCAGGCGCTTTTTGAATTTTATATTCATCGCGCTACCCTCCGTGAGAATCTGGTCAACGACTTTCGTATTATCCCACGCCGTACCTACGGGATAACCACCCTGTCCCTCTGTCAAAGGGTTATTCTGATGCCACACCAACATACTTATGCCGCCAGCACGATAGACCTCCTTAACGAACTCGATTTTACGCTCATTAATACCGTGCATATCGAGACTATATACTGCGGGATGGTCGCCTACGACATCCTTTACGTCGCTACGGCCCTTATCTCCACGCCAACCAATACCGTATGATGGGAAATCGTGGTGGCCAAACATTGCACCACGCTCGTGGATAAGCCACAGATTAGCATACAAAGCCTTGGTCTTGGGCGTAGCATCTTTATCGACCATACGCAACACCGTGCGCTTGGCATCTACCGTAGATGCTGACAGAGAGAAAACGAGAGCAAAAAGAGTTAATAAGATTCGTTTCATAATATTAGAGGTTTAGATTAATTTTCACAAAGATAAACTTTTCTAACATAAAACACACTATCTTCAGCAAAAAAATACGTATCCCAAAATTGAGATACGCGTTTTTGTCTTATTCTATTTATATGGTTCTGCCTTTTCCCAGCATTTTGTTTTATCTACTTTGCGAATAAATAATTTTCTTGAATATAAGAATTCGCCATACTTTTCATCTGGTTGTTGTTGTCCTTTGTAATAAGTGTCAATTATGATTTTATCGTTATCGTGTGCAACAATCTTCCACTCGAACACCTCTTTTCCCTCAACATAGAACTTAATATGATTATCTCCTACTATTTCGGCATCGTAATCTACATACACCCAACCTACTCCATTTGTTGGCATTGGATTCATACTTATGAAGTAAACAGTATT
>JAFQCA010000006.1 GCA_017399485.1 Alistipes sp. | reverse complement strand
CCTTGAGGGGCGTAGGAGACTACTACGTTGATAGGCTGCAGATGTAAAGGTAGTAATATCAAAGTCGAGCAGTACTAATTACCCGAAAGGCTTTCTTCTATAATCTTTATCTCATCTTCTGGAGTATGTCAAAGATATAGCGCGTGCGGCGCATAGTGGTAGAAGCCACAACCGCATAGGTTTCGATAAAATGAAACGCAGAGTTCTTTTAGGTGGTTATAGCAGTGAGGTTCCACCTCTTCCCATTCCGAACAGAGAAGTTAAGCTCACTAACGCCGATGGTACTGCCTATTTAGGTGGGAGAGTAGGTAGCCGCCTCTTCAAGCCGAGTCCTAATAAGGGCTCGGTTTTTTTTGTATATGTATGTATTGTGTTCGGTTTTGGAGTCTGGTGTTCGATGCTCGGCTTGAATCGGCGGAGCCGCCGACTTTTATGTTACCCACCCACCTAAATCCTCCCTCCTGTGAGGGAGGACTTGTGTTTTAGACGAGTCGGGAATCCACCCACTTGAAGAGGCGGCGGTGCCGCTTATATCGACATTCCCCCAAAATCCCTTTAAGTTCGCTTCGCTCCTTTTCGTTGCTTCGGCTCGGCAATGTAAACAAGTTCACATTGCTCTCGCCTTAATCGCAACGTTGACAAAGGGGGACTATAAATTTTGGTGTTAATTGACGTGATTGTGTCTTTGTGTGGATAATGTTCTGGCTTAAAGAGGCGGCTTGAGCCGCACTTTTTATGTTACCCACCCACCTAAATCCTCCCTCACAGGAGGGAGGATTTGTGTTTGCCAAGTAGGTAACCAACGGCTTTAAGAGGCGGCAGGCCGCCGTTTATATCGACATTCCGTTTGCATTTAATCATAATTTCAATATTAATTTTATCATATTATCTATCTTGACGACATATTTTGTCGTGATGGTGTGTTATCTTTGTAAAAAATAATTGAAATGGATACAGTAGCATTAATTAAAAGGATTGTTAGAATTACTAATAAATTTAGTTCCCCCAATACCATATTGAGCAAGGATGAATTGTTGAAATTTGTTTCGCAAGGCTTTGGCGGTAATAATGCTGGTATCACGCTTCGAACATTACAACGAGATTTTGATGTAATATATGATATTTTTCAGATTAGAATTGGATATAGCAGAACTCGTAAAGGCTACTGTGTTATAGATAGAGGTATAATGGCTCACGAATATGAAAGGTTACTACAAAGTTTTGAACTATTAAGTCGTATAGATGATAATGCTTTGTTGAGTTGTGTGCAGGCGGAACATAGATTGCCTCCCATTGGTGATTTATTCTATGAAATATTATGTGCTATTCGGAATAGATGCATAATAGAAATTACTTACGAGCATTATCGTAATGTAAATAAATTGGGAGTACATATATTATCTCCTCGCCTATTGAAAGAATCGCAACATCGCTGGTATGTTATTGGGTATAATGATGCAGACGAATTAAGAGTATATGCTTTGGAGCGAATAAAGGGTATTAATATCTTAGAGCATCGCAAATTCAAATCCAAGCCAATAGAGGAGATAAATCAATTGTTTGCGGAAAGTTACGGAATATGGGTTGACAATAAGCAGGAGGTTGAAGATATAGTTATTAAATATGATAAACTTGATGGCTCATTTGTGAAAAGTCTCCCCCTGCATCACACTCAGCGAGTCTTGGAAGAGAATGAAGACTCGGTAACTATTGGATTACAACTGCGAATTACTAATGATTTTGTTATGGCACTCCTTGCACGTAGTCGCTCAATAGAGATAATTAAGCCAACGTATTTGCGACAACGTATATATAAAACTTTATGCGATGCGATAGAAAGAAATAGAGTGTAGAGTATGGAGAAGAAGAATGAATTATGGAATTTAATATCTTTTTCGTGGTATTTTGTAAAGCCCTTTTTCTGTGCAGTGATGTTATATGCTGTTATTGCTATCGCCTATGATGAATGGGCTCGGCTTCAACCGTTGTCGCTAAAACAAGAGTCACATTGGATAAATTATGATTCCTCTAAACGCGCGGAAGACGTTGCAGAGTTGGATTATAAGAATAGAATGATTCGTTATCGGGTATATCTCCAAGCGGACGATAAAGATGCGATAAATAGGATTAATCCAAAAGTCTTTATTGACGATAAGGGTTACTATGATTGGTACGATATATCGGACTACTACGATTTATATGAATATTATCACGACTAAAATTTATAAACTATGGACACACTTAAACAAAGAATTTACAACACATTAGCCACCATTGGGTATAAGGATGTTATGGTGGCTAATATAACTAACTTGAATTTAGAAGCCGTTAAAGATGGTGAGAAGGTTTTGTTTGTAACTCTTATTGAGGAATTTACGCATAGTGAGAGTTATATGCGCTATGCTCTTCAAAAGGCTCGCTCGGATGGCTATAATACAATTAATTTTGTAGCACAATCTACAAAGCCAATGGATATGTTTGATGAGTTGGAACTGTATAAAGATTGTGGTAACTTGACAGTAGAGTGGATAATATTAAAAAATAATAAGTATGAATAATTTACGTTTTATCAAATTTGATCCAACGATACATCAGTTTAATAGTATTAGCGGACAAAATGGGATTTACATTATTGTTTTGCGAGAAGGCTGCGATTTGCCTAAAACAGTTTCTTCGCCTATATTTCGACTATATGATAATCTAAGGGTTGTATATGTGGGTCAGACAAAAGATGGATTATATTCTCGTATAGGTAAAAAGCATTTTAATGGAACAGGAGGAAATTCTACATTACGTAAAAGTATAGGTTGCTTATTAGGATTTCCTCTTATACCTCGTAGCAAACGTAATCCCAATGATGGTAAGACAACATTTGAAAGATCCGATGAATTTAAGTTGAGTGAATGGATGAAAAGAAATTTGATAGTATATTATATCCCTATGTTATCTAATATAGATGAAGAAGAGGCTAAATTGATTTGTTCATATTCTCCACCTCTGAATCTTAAAAGCGTTCCATTTGATGAAAACCAAAGTTTTCGTGCGGAATTATCTTTATTACGTTCAAAACATAGCAGATAGATAAAAGCACTTTTAGTGCCAATTTCAAAATATTTTTTTGCCAGTAGGCGGCAGTTGTGAAACTCCCGCCTATGTTTTGTCTATATCTATCATTTACTACCACATACATACCCAATAATAACTAAGGCCACCCTTGTGGGGTGGCCTTGTGCTTTGAACGCAAGTAGTAGCGCGTACTACTTCGAAATGCGACGCTCCTTGATACGAGCCTTCTTACCTGTGAGGTTACGCAAGTAGTAGATGCGTGCACGACGTACAACACCATACTTGTTTACCTCGATGTGGTCGATGTGAGGAGAGTAGAGAGGGAAGATACGCTCAACGCCTACACCGTTAGAAATCTTACGGATAGTAAACATCTTGGTCTTACCTGTACCCTTAATCTGGATAACTACGCCACGGAAACTCTGCAAGCGCTCCTTGTTACCCTCGACAATACGATAAGTTACGGTGATTGTATCACCTGCACCAAACTGAGGCACGTCAGCATCAGTCTTCGGCCACATCTGCTCGTTTACGAGTTTAATGATTGCATCTTTGTTCATTGTTGCAACAAAATTAAAATTAATCCGTTCAACATTATCGCTGTGTCGGTTTACCATACTGCCAATTGGCTCGTAATCCCGATGGGGAAACCTCGCGGCAACCGCCCATCATTTAACCTTACACCCAATATAAGAGGTTGATACGGGACTGCAAAGATAGGCCGAATAATTCAAAATGCAAAATTCGGGGAGTAAAAAGTGTTGATAATGTGTAAAATAACCAGATTTGGGGTGTTGCGACGGTAGGTTTGAGGATTTCTTTGCTCGGTTTATGTTTGGGTGGGCTCGCCTGTTACCAGCCCGTTTCCACAACATTACCAGCACATAAGCAGCGTATTGGCTGCTGCCGCAAGGAGCATAAGGCGGTAGAGTGTCTCTGTGAATCCTACGCCCATACGGACAAACATCAGCGGCACGAGTATCGCTGTCGGTACGGCCAACAATGCAAAAAGTGTAGCCGATGCTGAGGGTGCGAAGAACAAACCGATGAGCAATGCGAACATCAAGGTGTTGAATCGCATCACCACGCGTGACTTCACCTTAAGCGAATATTTATCGGAAAAGATGAGCGATATGGAGCATAGTATCATCACAATCAATATGCCCAACAATATGATTGTCGCGGGATTTATGATGCTAAAGAAGTGGAATTCGCTCTGCGTGAGGAAGGCCGTATAGACCTCTTGTGCGGGTTTCAGGAACTCCTCGCCGGCACACCACGACCAATAACATACAGCGGCAATAGGCAGGGCAAGGCTCGAAAGTGTGACCACCCAATCGCGCCACGAAGAGCGTGCGACCAACGTAATAATAGGCAATGCGACATAGAAGATTGCCGTCGGTGCATATATCAGCGGCAACAGACCGAAGTAGAGCATCGAGAGCGAGAGGTCACCGTAGGAACCTGAACGCATTATGCAACGCATTATATATTTGGTAGCCAGCAACATAATAGTTACGGCGACGGTGGTGAGCAAGTAATCGTTGCTACACATTATGGCCGCAGCCACCACGCCGAAGACGGGTATTGCCATCAGCGTATATGCGGGGTAAAGCGATAGTCTGATGCCATAACGACCAACATTCAGTCCTGCTATTACCAGCGATAAAGCCCAGATAATCACCGATAGAATGGGTATGCGGTCCTCAGTAAATTGCAACCATTGTCCTAGAGGTGTGGCAACGTTGGCTATCGCCTCGTCGCTATGCGGCAACAACGAAGAGCGCAACGTGGTGACTACTGCTATGAGCAGTAGTGTCGCTGCAAGGTCAAATATGCGATGTTGTGCAACGCGTCGAGCCATAATTTTTTTGTTTTGGGTGCTGTTACCGCGAGGGCACCTCGTTATTTAGGATATTTGTGCAAAAATACGAAAAAAGCAGGCAAGAGACTAAAATTTTTGTAACTTTGTTTCGTTATGCTTGAAAATTCTTATCAGACAGAACTATTGGAGGCGGGCTGTGATGAGGCAGGCCGCGGATGTTTGGCAGGCAGTGTCTTTGCTGCGGCGGTTATCTTGCCGCCCGATTTTTATCATCCTCTGCTCAACGATTCAAAGCAGATGACCGAGCGTCAGCGTGATTTGTTGCGCCCGATAATCGAGCGCGAGGCTGTAGCGTGGGCCGTAGCCGAGATTACGGCCTCACGAATAGATGAGATTAATATTCTGCGAGCATCAATCGAGGGTATGAACGTAGCGGCTGCCAACCTTAAGGTCGTACCACAATTTTTGGCTATTGATGGTAATCGTTTTATATCGCACAATGGCTTGCCATATAAGTGTATCGTGAAGGGCGATGGCAAGTATGCCAACATTGCGGCGGCATCCGTCTTGGCGAAGACTCATCGTGATGAATATATGTTGCGTCTGCACGAGGAGTATCCCAATTATGGATGGGATAGGAATAAAGGTTATCCCACCAAAGAGCATCGTATGGCTATTCGTGAGTATGGCCTTACTCCCTATCATCGTCTGTCGTTTAATCATACAGAAGGTCAATTAGAATTATTCTGAAAAGCCGTATAATGGTCTTTTTTGGCGTCTGCCTTGTCGTCAAAATCCTCACATACGTCAAGTATGCTGCGGTTTTTCCTCCTGCGCCATCCTCAAAATAGCCTCATTATACGGCTTTTCTTCAGGGCGGTAATGGTCTTTTTTAGCGTCTGCCTTGTCGTCAGAATCCTCACATACGTTGTCTTAAAAACAAAAAAGACTGCCTAAAAAGTTTTTAGACAGTCTATCCTCGAATAAGAATAATCTTACTTAAACTCGTTGAACTCGATGGCTACGCCCTCCTCCTCGACAAAGGCGAGAAGCATATGGCCCATATCGAATGGCCCGAAGAGCAGTTTTGTATCCTTGATGGCCTCCTCGATATTAGGTACTGCATAGGCTATGTGAGCCTGTTGCTGCATTAGTTGTGGTAGCGGAGTATCGGGCTCAAAGTATAAAAACTCGATTTTGTTGGGACTTTGTGAGCAGTCGGTGATATAGACCTTCAAAGGCTCAACATAAATCATCCCCTCCATCTTCTCCTTTAGGACCATTCCTACGTGGTTAAATGTTCTCATAGTAGTTATGTTTAGCGGTTTTATAAACTTGCATCGGGATTAGTAAAGCGCAGGCCTGCATTGTCGTGGAATGTACCGTACTCGGTAACGACTGCACCCTCGTCGCCAGCCATCAGGAAGTGGCGACTCTCCAACTCTTGAAGTGCGCTGATGTCACCCACCTTCATAATGTGGAAGTTGCTCACTGTAATAAACTCCTTCTGGCTCTCGGGCAATGCGGGAGCGTTGGGAGTAGGCTCGCCGATGCCGAAATTGTATACCCAGCCGTTGCGTACCTGCCAACTCTCGTGCTTGGCAGCATAATCCGATGCGACGTGGTAATGCTCTACAATCATTTGGCCCGGAAGCAGGTAAATCTCGTGGCCAAAGTAGCGGTAGTCGGGGTTGTTAATCCAGAATACACCACCCATACCTACGTGCTCAAAGTCGCCCAAGCCAAAGTCGTTTACCCAGAAGTTCTCCTCCAAAAATGGGGTGAAAGGGATTCCATAAAACTCAAACATATCCAGGAATGCTTTCTTGGCAACATCCTCGTTGAATTTGCCGTCGGTGTAGTAGTCGGCATTAGTGTACTTTTTCTTGTAAGTCTTCTGTTCCATATTGCTTAGTATTTTAGTTTGTCTGCATCAATGCATCATCGCATCCATAAATCCCCAATAGGAGGCATCGTTAGATGGGTTAATGCTCTCCCAAAATTAGCGTATATTTTCGAAATTTGCAACCTCACTATATGTCAAAGCGCGAAGTGAGGCAGAAAAAATCTGACGGGGCGGTTAAAATCAGAATATTTTTTTATCTTTGTGCATAACAGAAATCCAAGATTATGTTGCCGCTGTGTGGGCGGCCTGAATTTAGATAAGATGAAGAGTAAAGATAGATTGATATTTGTGACCAACGACGATGGCTTTTCGGCAAAAGGCTTTCAAGTAGCCCTCGATGTGGCGCGCGAGTTTGGTCGTGTCGTTGCCGTTGCTCCTGCGACGATGCAGAGCGGACGTAGTCAGGCAATCACGATGTATGACCCTCTGTTTCTGGAGGAGCAACAGCGCGAGGAGGGGTTGGAGGTCTACTCATTGTCGGGTACTCCTGTCGATTGTGTGAAGTTGGCATTTGACTATATGCTCACCTCGCAACGTGTCGATTTGGTTATCTCGGGCATCAATCACGGCTCAAATGCTGGAGTAAATGTGCTATATTCGGGAACGATGGGTGCAGCCATAGAAGGTAGTTTCTATGGGGTGCCATCAATAGGGTTGTCGCTCACCGACCACGCTGCCGATGCCGATTTCGCGGCGGCCAAAGAGTATGCTCGCAGTATCGTGGCAGCGGTGTTGGAGAGTCCCGAGGAGCAGACTCGTGGGTTGTGCCTTAATGTAAATGTTCCGAATATTGCTCAGTCGGAGATTAAGGGTGTGAAGTTATGCCGTCAGTGCAGAGGTTTGTGGCACGAAGATTTCTATCGTCACGAAGACCCTCGTGGCAGAGCATATTTCTGGTTGAAAGGAGGCTTCTGCAATTGCGAAGTGGAGGCCAACGATACCGACGAGTGGGCACTGGCTAACGGTTATGTGGCAGTAGTACCCGTGCAGGTCGATATGACGGCCTACGAGAGAGTGCCTTTTCTTGAAAAAGTATTGAATAGCCCGCAGGAGAAGGTGTAAAGTAGCAGGAAAGCGAGGTATAAATATTATAAAAGGTATATAGGCTTATGATGATTCGAGTTTTGCTCTATTTGGCAATCATAGTGCAGTTTGTTGCAATGTATTATGCCATCCGTTTAGTTCGTTTGACTAAATACAATGCCATTTGGTTTTTGTTTATCATAGGTTTTGTTGTGCTTGCCGCAGAGCGTCTGTTGCAGTTGTGGATGAGTTACGGAAATTCGGTATCCATCGTTGCTATGGTGTGGTGCGATATTGTTGTTTCGGTATGTATTTCGGTAGGTATTGTGTTGCTCGACAGGCTGTTTGTGTATATCAATCGACTTAATCGTCATCGCCAATTGACCGAAAAGAGAATACTAACCGCCGTACTGCGAGCCGAAGAGAAGACTCGCTCTACATTCTCCAAGGAGTTGCACGACGGTTTGGGGCCTTTGCTTTCGTCGGCCAAGATATCACTTTCGGCAATAAAGCGTGAGGAGTTGGATGCCGAGCGACGCGAGATATTTGATAATACGTTGTATGTCGTGGATGAGGCTCTGCGTTCGTTGCGTGAGATATCGAATAATCTGTCGCCTCACGTCTTGAGTGATTTTGGACTGGCACGAGGAATACAAAACTTTATCGAACGTTCGCAAACGCTACACAATGTGAAGATTTCGTATGCTACGAATCTGCGAGGTGAGCGTTATGATTCAGATATAGAGGTTATTATGTATCGCGTGGTGTGTGAACTTATAACCAATTCGCTAAAACATTCGGGCTGTAGCGAAATTCGATTGTCGCTCACATCGGGTGGTGATATGCTGGAGTTGCAATATACGGATAATGGTCGAGGCTTTAATCCTCAGTCAATGATGGATTGCGGTATGGGTCTGTCGAATATTAATTCACGCGTGAACTCGTTGAATGGAGAGTTTGATATAAACTCTTCGAAGGGGCGGGGAATGCGTGCTACGGTAAAGGTCAATGTGCGTGGTGCGGTACGTATGGTTGCTGCGCCTGCGGCATTTGATGCCTCGTCCAAGAGAGATAAACGCAAAGATAAAAAACGCAGATAGAGAATGATACGCATAGCACTCGTAGATGACCATTCGCTCTTTCGTAAGGGTTTGAAGGTACTGCTCTCGTCGCGCAAGGATTTTAGTATTGTGGCTGACGCGGGGAGCGGAGAGGAGTTTCTGTCGGTGCTTATGCAGGCGCAGCCAGATGTCGTTTTTATGGATTATTCGATGCCGCAGATGAATGGTGCCGAGACGACACGTCGAGCATTGGAGATGTTACCGGATTTGAAAATCATTACACTCTCGATGTTTGGCGATAATGCCTATTACTCGGATATGATGTCCAGCGGTGCGAAGGGTTTCTTGTTGAAGGATTCGGAGTTTGCGGAGGTAGTGGAGGCTGTAGATACTGTCGTTGAGGGTGGAACATATTTCAGCACATCGTTATTGGAGTCTTTGTCACACTCTATACGCTCGGCTGGGACAACAGGTGGTTTCGCAGATGATATTGCAGATGCTGACAGGTTGTCGGAACGTGAGTTAGAGGTGTTGCTGGCTATTTGTCAGGGATTGTCTACGCAGGAGATTGCCGACAAGTTGTTTATCTCGAAACGAACGGTGGATAAGCATCGAGCCAATATTCTGGAAAAGAGCGGATGCAAGAATACGGCAAGTCTTGTGGTGTATGCCATTCGGAATGGATTTGTAGAGATATAAATTTTTTGTCTTATATAATAATCTTAAAAGCGCCACTTTTGGCATCATTAACACAAAAAAAGTATTGCTTATGGCAATACTTTTTATATCTACGATGTCATAATAATTACTTGTGGTCCTCTTGCTACTTTTGACCTTCTCTTCCTCTTCTCGGCTCCTCTTCTCGGCCCCCTCTTCTCGGCCCCCTCTCTCGGCTCCCTCTCTCGGCTCCCTCTCTCGGCTCCCTCTCTCGGCTCCCTCTCTCGGCTCCCTCTCTCGGCTCCCTCTCTCGGCCCTTTGCGCACCTCTTTACTTGCGGCCCTCTTTGGCCTCGATGCACTCTGTGGCGTGGGGTACACGCATCAGACGCTCTTTGGGAATGAGTTTGCCTGTCGTTTTGCAGATGCCGTAGGTCTTGTTCTCAACACGAACCAAAGCCATCTCCAAGTTACGGATGAACTTCATCTGGTGAGCAGCCAAACGACCAGTCTCCTCCTTTGAGAGAGTTGTTGCACCCTCCTCCAATACTTTGAATGTGGGAGATGTATCTTGCGTATCGTTGTCTGCCGAATGAGTGATGTTGGCACGCAACAATTCATAGTCGGCTTTCGCCTGTTCCAATTTTTTTAGAATTATTTGCTTAAATTCTGCCAAATCGGCGTCTCCATATCTTACTCTCTCTTCTGCCATAGTTGTAAAAGTTTTAGGTTTAATGTAAAGATAAGGTAATTTTTTACAATTACCAAATCTTTACACTAAAAATATTAGCAATCGGCTTTAGAGGCGTGTTACGGCTATCTTGAGCGATTCTTCGTCGATTTCGGAATCAACCATCACATCACCCATAGGCTGTGTTGCCGCCTTAACCTCAGTCGCGAGAGTCTGTGATGCGATGTATGCCGCAAAATGCTCTATTGCACCTGCAACAATCTCCTTAGCCTCAATCTCGACACGAATCTTGTCGGTAACCTCAAAGCCTGAATCCTTACGGATGTTTTGGATGCGATTAATCAACTCGCGTGCCACACCTTCACGGCGCAACTCGTCAGTTACTGTAATATCGAGAGCAACGGTCAGTTTACCCTCTGATGCAACCAACCAACCCGGCATATCCTCTGATGTAATCTCAAAGTCGGCTGCCGTAACAATAATCTGCTCGCCAGCGATGTCGATAGTGGTCTCGGCCTGATTTTCGATTTGCGCTATCTGCTCCTGCGAGAATGTTGCCGCGAGGGCTGCCATCTGCTTGGCATACTTTGCGTAACGCTGGCAGAAGTTCTTGAAGTTTAGTTTTATGCGTTTTGTGATAACACCTGTTGTGTCGCTCAGCAACTCTATATCCTTTACGTTTACCTCACCCATTACAAGGCTCTTTACGGCCTCAATGTGGCGAGCCATATCGGGGTCAAGTACGGGTATAAGTATCTTGGTAAGGGGCTGTCGCACCTTGATGTTCACCTTGCGACGCAGAGCCAACACCATTGATGAGAGGCGTTGAGCGATATCCATTGTCTGCTCCAACTCGCTGTTGATGAGCGTTTCGTCGGCTACGGGGAATTGAGACAAGTGTACCGAAGACTCTACGTGACGGCCACTCATAGCATTCAGGTCGCAGAAGATACGCTCCGAGATGAATGGCGCAAATGGCGCTGCCAACTTCGCTACGGTCTCCAAGCAGGTGTAGAGTGTCTGGTAGGCTGCCAACTTATCGTCACTCATACCGCCACCCCAATAGCGCTTACGGTTGAGACGTACATACCAGTTAGAGAGGTTCTCGCCCACAAACTCCTGAATAGCACGTGCCGCAGGTGTGGGGTCGTAGTCGTTGAGGTATGTTGTGACCTCCTTGACCAGACTGTTGAGTAGAGATATAATCCAGCGGTCAATCTCGGGACGCTCTGCAACGGGAATCTCGGCCTCCTTGCCTGTGAAACCATCGACGTTGGCGTAGAGTGCGAAGAATGAATATGTGTTATATAGTGTACCGAAGAACTTACGACGTACCTCATCAACACCATCCTTGTCGAACTTGAGGTTGTCCCAAGGCTGAGAGTTAGAAATCATATACCAGCGAGTAGCATCAGCACCGTAGGTCGATAATACCTCAAACGGGTCTACGGCATTACCCAGACGCTTCGACATCTTGTTGCCGTTCTTGTCCAATACCAGACCGTTGGAGATGATATTCTTAAATGCTACAGAATCAAACAACATAGATGCTATGGCGTGCAAAGTAAAGAACCAACCACGAGTCTGGTCCACACCCTCGGCGATGAAATCAGCGGGGAATACCTCTTTGAAGTCGGCACCACCATTCTCAAACGGATAGTGGATTTGCGCATAGGGCATAGCACCTGAGTCAAACCATACGTCGATAAGGTCGCTTTCGCGCTTCATAGGCTCACCCTTCGATGAGGTGAGGATGATAGAATCAACGTAGGGGCGGTGCAGGTCGATGTTCTCTACAGAGTAGTTCTCCTTAGACATATCGCCTACCTTGAAGTTTTTGTATGGGTTCTCGGTCATATTGCCCGCAGCGATACTCTTCTCAATTTCGGCCATCAACTCCTCAATTGAGCCTATGCACTTCAACTCCGAGCGGTCTTCGGTAGCCCAGATAGGTAGCGGTGTACCCCAGAAACGAGAACGTGAAAGGTTCCAGTCGTTCAGGTTCTCCAACCACTTGCCGAAACGGCCTGTACCTGTCGATTCGGGCTTCCAGTGGATTGTGGTGTTGAGTTCCATCATACGCTCCTTAAGGGCTGTTGTGCGGATAAACCACGAGTCAAGCGGATAGTACAAAACGGGTTTGTCGGTACGCCAGCAGTGGGGATAGTTGTGAACGTGCTTCTCAATCTTGAAGGCCTTGTTCACACCCTTGAGGTTGATAGCGATATATACGTCAAGCGACTCGGCAACTTGAGCAGCGGCCTCGTCATACTTGCCATCTACGGTAAACTGCGGGTCGTAAGCATTCTTAACCCAGCGGCCCTCATATTCCTTGTATGCCTCTACATCGACACACTCTGCTACGAACTTCTCGTCCAACTCCTCCATCAAGTAGAACTTACCCTGCAAATCAACCATCGGGCGAGTCTCACCGCGCTTGTTAATCATAAAGAGTGAGGGGATGCCGGCCTGACGTGCAACAAATGCGTCATCGGCACCGAATGTAGGAGCAATGTGTACGATACCTGTACCGTCCTCTACGGTAACATAGTCTCCCAAAATCACACGGAAGGCTTTGTCGGCAGCGTTTTGCCACTCGCCATTCTCATCCAACTCAACGGGCTTAACCCACTGAATCAACTGCTCGTAGTGCATACCCTCCAATTCGGGGCCTGTCCAGCGACCTACAACCTCAAAGGGGATGAGTTTGTCGCCCGCCTTGTAAGAGTCCAATGCCAAGCCCTCGGCCTTCTTGTTGAAGTGAGTGTAGAGCAATGGCTCGGCCAACACTGCCGTAATCTTCTCGCCTGTGTAGCCGTTGTAAGAGCGAACTGCAACGTAGTCAATCTTCGGGCCGACGCAGAGCGCAGTATTTGACGGTAGAGTCCAAGGAGTTGTGGTCCACGCAAGGAATACGGGTGTACCCCAACCCTCCATCTCGGGCTTTGGCTCGACGATGCGGAACTGTGCAACCATTGTAGTATCCTTGACATCGCGGTAGCAACCGGGCTGATTCAATTCGTGTGTCGAGAGTCCTGTACCTGCTGCGGGAGAGTAGGGCTGAATAGTGTAACCCTTATACAAAAGTCCCTTGTCGTAGAGTTGGCGCAAAAGCCACCACAATGATTCGATGTATTTGTTGTCGTATGTGATGTAGGGGTCGTCCATATTTACCCAATAACCCATCTGCTTTGTCAGATTCTCCCAAACATCGGTAAACTCCATCACAGCCTCACGGCAAGTACGGTTGTACTCCTCGATAGATATGTTTTTGCCGATATCCTCTTTGGTGATACCCAACTTCTTCTCGACACCCAACTCGACGGGCAGACCGTGTGTATCCCAGCCAGCCTTGCGGTGTACCAAGTAACCCTGCTGTGTCTTATAACGGCAGATAACATCCTTCAAGGTACGCGCCATAACGTGGTGGATACCCGGCATACCGTTTGCCGAAGGGGGGCCTTCGTAGAATACAAATGAGGGGTGACCTTCACGTGTGGTGATACTCTTGTGGAATGTGTCATCGGCATCCCATTTCTTCAATATCTCGTCGGCAACTTTTGCCAAATCGAGACCTTTGTACTCATTGAACTTCATAACTGCTCTATTTTATTTTTCTCTATTTTTCTGCGATGTTTTGGGCCAATTATCAAATAATCTTCTTCGCCCCACTCTTTATAAAGAGGTATATATCGTGCAAATATACGAATATAAATTCAAAATTATGCCTCTGAGATTCATATTTTCTGTTGCCGAGCAGTAATTATGAAAAAATAGAAGATAAGATATTTATATCTTACGGAATTTATTATATCTTTGTGGATGATGAAAACTTTAGGATGTATCCTCTGCAAAAAGGGTGGTAATGGCGCTTTTATTGCGGATGTGGTTTAAGGTTCGATGTGGCCGAGAATGTACGATTGAGAGGATTTTAATTGATATATGCTTCAGTTTTTGAGATAAGTAATGTTAAAAAAAAATATAAAATTATGTTTGCAAAAGATATTTATGTAGCGCGTCGCAGGGAGTTGTGCCGCCGCGTGGGTAAAGGCGTGATTTTGTTGCCCGGTAATGTGGAGTCACCGTTTAATTATCCCAACAATACCTATAATTTCCGTCAGGATTCTACTTTCCTTTATTATTTCGGTCATAGCGTGCCTTCGTTGGTGGGTGTGATTGATGTTGAATCGGGTGAGGAGACTCTCTATGGCGATGATTTTACGGTAGATGATATTATCTGGATGGGCCCGCAGCCTACTATCCGTGATTTTGCTGAGCAGGTGGGTGTGGCGCAGGCCAAGCCTATGGCTTCGCTTGCTCAAGATATCCAGCGAGCCATAGCATTGGGTCGCGAGGTTCACTATCTGCCGCCATATCGTGGTGAGACAAAACTTATGATGAGCGACTTGTTGGGAATCCAGCCCTCGATGTTGCACGCCCGTAAATCACTCGATTTGTTGTTTGCCGTAGCCGAGATGCGAGAGAGAAAATCGGCAGAGGAGATTGCTGCTTTGGAGGAGGCTTTCGAGATTGGATATCAGATGCACACAACCGCTATGCGATTGACGCGTGCAGGCCGCTCGGAGCACGAAGTGGCAGGTGCCGTAGATGGCGCAGCGTTGCGTTATGGTACGGGAGTGTCGTTTACGACTATCCTTTCACAACACGGCGAGGTGTTGCATAATCACGACCATTCAGGTATAATGACCGATGGCCGCTTGCTGTTGTGTGATGCGGGTGGTGAGCATTTGAATGGTTATGTTTCGGACCATACGCGTACGTTCCCCGTCAGTGGTAAGTTTACGCAAAAGCAGAAGGATATTTACAATATAGTCTTGAAGGCTCACGATGATGCTGCAGCGGCATTGCGTCCGGGTATGATGTATATGGAGTATTCGGATGTGGCATCGCGCACAATCCTTGAGGGCTTGAAATCGCTCGATTTGGTGCGAGGCTCGGTTGATGATGCTATGGCAGCGGGTGCGGCATATCTGTTTATGCCTCACGGCTTGGGACACGGTATTGGTTTGGATGTTCACGACTGCGAAAATATTGGTGAGCGTTCATTCTCGTTTGCCGATGTTGAGGAGCGCGCCAAGGCTTCGGCTTGCTGTATTACACGTCAGTGGTGGCGCTTGATGCCGGGTACGGTACTCTCGGACGAGCCGGGCATATATTTCGTGCCTGCTCTTATCGACAAATTTGAGTCGGAGGGTAAGTTCAAGGGTATTGTAAATTATGACAAGTTGCGTGATTATCGCGACTTTGGTGGCATACGTCTGGAGGATGACCTCATTGTTACCGAGACAGGTTCAAAGCAGATTGGTTCGAAGCAGATACCTATTACGGTTGAGGATGTTGAGGCCATTGTAGGTCAGGAGTAACTGTAGCGAGAGTATGCCTATCACGTTATACCTCTTCCCTACAGAGTTTGAGGCTGCACGCTTTAGAATCCTGCGACCTCAAGCCGAGGTGCGCATTGTGGGTGTCGGTATGTCGCAGGCAGCCGCTACACTATCGCGCATCATAGCCAAAGAGCAACCTGTGCGGGTGGTGCTGTGTGGGATTGCTGGGGCGTGTGACGAGAGGCTTGATGTGGGTACAACTGTAGAGGTTGTAACCGATTACGAGCAGGGCCTGCCTGCACGATATGCCGAGCAATATGAGCCGAGAAGATGTACTTCGTTGCCAGAGGTGAAGGCTGCGACGGTCAGTCGTTGCGGAGAGTCGTTGGGCGAGGATAGCGTGAGTGATGCTGAAGCGTTGCCCGTAGTTGAACAGATGGAGGGTGCTGCCATAGGCGCAGTATGTCGGGCGTGGGGCGTGGAGTATTCACACCTGCGCACTATTTCGAACCGAGTGGGCGATGAGAGGCAGTTGTGGCGAGCAGATGAGGCTGTAGAACATCTGGCCGAAGTGCTGTGCGAACTGTATGATGCGCAGACGGAGCATAATTAATAAATAGCAAGAGTTGGAAGTAATAGAAAGAACATAAAGATATAAAAAACATAGATAAATGAAAAACCTAAAGAACTTATTGGCGGTGGTGCTGTTGTGTGCAATGGCTCTTACATCGTTTCAAGTAGAGGCTAAGGGGGGTAAGCCCTCGATTCAGCCTGCCGATTTGACTTGTGAGTACCAAGCAACCCCTTTGCTAGATATTCAGAATCCGCGTTTTGCGTGGGTAAATACTAACATAGCATCGCGTAAGGGTGCGGCCCAGACGGCATATCGTATTCGTGTTGCCGACTCTGCCGATGGCTTTGATAATCCCGTATGGGATAGCGGCAAGGTGGAATCCGATGATTCGGCTTTTATAACCTATCAAGGCCCTGCACTCAAGTCGCGCACATCGTATTGGTGGCAAGTGCAGGTGTGGGATGAGCAGGGCAATGCTTCGGAGTGGAGTGCGCCTGCAATGTGGCATATGGGCCTTTTGTCGCAAGATGAGTGGCAGGGTAAATGGATTGGTGCGCCCTGGCAGGGAGAACAGTCATACGATAGTCGTGGTACGTTGGAATTTGACGCTGCGCCACTCCTGCGTAAGGAGTTTAAGGTGAAAGCGGGCTTAAAGTCGGCACGTTACTATGGAACGGGTGTGGGTTATCACGAAATATATTTGAATGGCGAGCGTATAGGCGAGGATTATCTATCTCCCAACCAGACAAACTATTCATCGCGTCCAGAGTTGAAAGATAAGGGCATTGTTGTTACCGACCCGTTTGCCGAATACACCATTATGTATCTGTCGCACGATTTTACGTCGATGCTCAATGAGGGCGATAATGCCTTTGGTGTAATATTGGGTGATGGTTTTTATAATACCACTCGTAATTGGGTGCAGGGTTATGGTACACCGCGTTTCATCGGTCAGATAGAACTCGAGTATGAGGATGGAACAACGGAGATTATAGCATCGGATGAGAGTTGGACGGCAGAGAAAAGTGCTATTACCAGCAACCAAATCTATTATGGAGAGTGCTACGATGCCCGTCTGGAGCACGAGGGTTGGAGTACCGCCGATTATGATGATTCTGCGTGGGCGAAGGCTGCCGTAAAGCGTACACCTATCGGAAAACTTATTCCGCAGAATGGCCCTGCTGACCGTATCACACAGCGCTATGCCTCCATCAGCATTGATAAGCAGGAGAACGGTACAATTAAGGTAAAATTCCCCGAAGAGATTTCAGGATGGGTTGCATTGAAAAATATTGTAGCCGAAGAGGGCCAGAAGATTTCGATAAAGTATTTGAGCGAGTCGCCAGGTAATGGTGATAACATCTATATTGCCAAGGGCTCAGGCGATGAGTCATATCACGCGCGTTTTACGTGGTTTGTATTCTCTGAGGTTGAGATTTCGGGTATTGATAATCTTTCGTCGGCACAGGTTGAGGCTCACGCCGTAAATTCCGATGTTGAGCGCTCTGGTAAGTTTGAGACCTCTAACGACCTTATCAATACAATCAATAAAATATGGCAACGTAGCCAATTGGATAATATGCACGGTGCTATAGCCAGCGACTGCCCGCATCGTGAGCGCTCGGCATATACGGGTGATGGCCAGATTGCGTGTGTTACGGTAATGCATAACTTCGATGCCGCCGCATTCTACAATAAGTGGATTCGCGATATTCGTGGCTCGCAGTCTATTAGCGGATACATTCCTAATGGTGCACCTTGGCAGCCCGGTTGTGGCGGTGGTGTGGCTTGGGGTGCCGCTATGGAGATTATGCCGTGGGAGTTCTACACCCACTATGGCGATGAGCGTATGTTGGAGCAGAACTTTGAGGCTATGTGCAAGCACGTACGTTGGATGACCACTTGGGTTGATGACGAAACTGGAATTATGCATTCGCACGATGTATGTCAGTGGAAGAACTTGGGCGATTGGTGTCCTCCCAGAGAGTTCCCTCGCGGAGAGTTGGTACATACATTCTATCTTTGGATGAGTGCCGACATCGCATCTACAGTAGCAAAGAAGTTGGGCCACGAGGCTGAGGCTGAGGAGTTTGCTGCGTTGCGCGATAAGACGGCAACCGCATTCCATAAGGCGTTCTACGACCCTGCAACGGGCTCTTATGGCAAGCACGGAAGTAATGTGTATGCACTCAAGATGGGTGTTCCGACAGAGTATCGTGATAAGGTAGTTGCAGCATTAAAGAGTAATATTGCCGAGGTGAATGACCATCTGGATACAGGTATTGGTGGCACACGTTATCTCTTTGAGGTGTTGTGTGATAATGGCTTGAAGGATTTGGCTTATAAGATTATCAACCAGCGCGATTTCCCATCATTCGGTTGGTGGATTGAGCAGGGTGCAACCACTACTTGGGAGCAGTGGGATGGCGGTAACTCGCGTAACCACCCGATGTTTGGTGGAGGTATAGGCTGGTTCTACCGCGATTTGGCAGGCTTGCGTTGTGGCGAGGCTGGATTCCGCACATTTGATGTTAAGCCCGTTATTCCCGAAGGCTTGGAGTGTGTTAATTATTCACACGACACGACCTACGGAACTATTGACATCAAGTGGCAGTGCCGCAAGGGCCGCTTTACGTTGGAGTGCGATGTACCTGTGGGTGCAACTGCAACAATCTGGGTGCCTTGTGGTGCCGATGCTCCGAAGGTTAAGGAGAGCGACTATGTGAAGTCCGTAGGCAAGCGTGATGGCTATGCTCTGTATGAGGTGAAATCGGGAAGTTATAAATTCTCAAGTAAATTGTAATTGTGGCTTTGGATAAGACTCTGCGACTATCGATATCGCCTTGCCCGAATGATACCTTTATGTTCGATGCCATTGTTAATGGGCGGATTGATTGTGAAGGGCTCTCGTTTGAGGTGGAGTATCACGACATTGAGGAGTTAAATCACGGTGTCGAGGCGTTGGGCCCCGATATCAGCAAAATAAGTTGCGCCGTACTACCTGCCATCAAGCAACATTATCGTCTGCTTGATAGTGGTGCGGCTCTGGGACGTGGCAATGGTCCGTTGCTGGTGCGTCGTAAGGGTGATAAGGGGGCGATAAAGCATCTGCTTGTGCCAGGCGTGCATACTACGGCCAATGCGTTGGTTGGGCGTCTGTTTCCGCAGATTGAGTATCGCGAGCCGATGCTCTTCTCGAAGATAGCGGAGGCTGTGGAGCGAGGTGATGCCGATGCGGGTGTGTTGATTCACGAGGGACGTTTCGTTTATGAACGACGCAAACTGGAGTTGGTGGCCGATTTGGGCGTAGAGTGGGAGCGACAGACCGACTTGCCACTGCCGTTGGGAGGTATTGTCATCAAGCGAGAGTTGGGTGATGATATGCGTAGCAGGGTTGAGCGAGTTTTGAGGCGTAGCATAGAGTATGCGTTTGACAATCCGTTGTTGTCGCGTGATTATATAAAGTCTCACGCTCAAGAGATGGAGGATGATGTCATAGAGAAGCACATCGCTCTGTTTGTAAATGATTTCTCATTGTCGTTGGGCGAGCAAGGCCGTCGGGCAATAACCCTTCTTACAGGATTAGAGGAGTTGTAGGGTTGCCTACACAATAGAACGAAATAGGTTGGTCACTCAGATAAGTGCCAACCTATTATTTTTACATCATTAGTCCTTGTTGTGCCTGATAGATAGGATGTTATCGGCTTATCTTCACGGCTGTGCCTACGGCAGATACCATAAACATACTCTTATCCTTGCCCGAAATCTCGCCAAAGTCAATCTTGAGACCTACGATAGCATCGGCTCCAAGTCGTTGTGCTTCACGCTCCACCTGCTTGATGGCCGCCTCATAGACATCATCCAACTTTCGTTGGTAGGTTCTCGATTTGCCACCAAAAACATCGGTCAGCGAAGCAAACCAATCCGAGAATATGTTTGTGCCGACAACTACATTGGCCGATACCAACTGCACATATTGGGTAATGTGATAACCTTCGATATTGCTTGTCGTTGTAATAATCATTGTCTGTGTTGTTTAAGTGGTTTATAGTCGGTTTACTCTTCGATGCGTGTAATCTTTGCACCCAGGGCGTTCAAACGTCCGTCAATATCCTTGTAACCGCGGTCAATCTGCTCGATGTTCTGGATGGTGCTTACACCCTCGGCACTCATTGCCGCAATGAGTAATGCCACACCTGCGCGAATGTCGGGCGAAGTCATCTTGGTAGCGCGAAGACGCATACGATGGTTGTGGCCTATGACGGTTGCACGGTGCGGGTCACATAGAATAATCTGTGCGCCCATATCAATCAACTTATCGACAAAAAACAGACGACTCTCGAACATCTTTTGATGAATCAGCACAGAGCCTTTAGCCTGAGTTGCTACAACCAGGAATATGGAGAGCAGGTCGGGTGTCAGACCCGGCCACGGAGCGTCGGCGATAGTCATAATAGAACCGTCGATGAAACTCTCTATCGCATAGTGGTCCTGCTGGGGGATGTAGATGTCGTCACCTCGTTGCTCGAAACGAATACCCATACGTGAGAATTGTGACGGTATGATACCGAGATTGTCGTACGATACATCCTTGATGGTGAGTTCCGACTGCGTCATAGCGGCCATACCTATAAAACTACCTACCTCAATCATATCGGGTAACAGACGATGCTCTGTACCGCCCAACTCCTTTACACCCTCGATTGTCAGCAGGTTGGATGCCAAACCCGAAATCTTTGCTCCCATACGGTTGAGCATACGGCACAACTGTTGGATGTAGGGCTCGCAGGCGGCATTATAGATGGTTGTCGTACCTTCAGCCATAACGGCGGCCATAATAATGTTGGCAGTACCCGTAACCGAAGCCTCGTCCAAAAGCATATAGCAACCTTTGAGATTTTTGCCCTCTACAGAATAAAACTCTTCGGCTTGGTCGAAGTTGAATGTTGCGCCCAACTTCTGGAAACCCAAGAAGTGGGTATCCAAACGGCGGCGGCCAATCTTGTCACCTCCGGGCTTGGGGATGTAGCCTACGCCAAAACGCGCCAACAACGGACCAATCATCATCACCGAGCCACGCAGACGGCGGCAACGGTTGTGATAATCGTCGCTACGGAGGTAGTCGATGTTGATATTTGCAGCACGGAATGAATAGGTATCCTCGCTCAAGCACTCCACCTCGACGCCCATCTGTCGCAGAAGGTCGATGAGTTGCATAACATCCAGTATCTGAGGTATATTGCTCGCAACCACGCGCTCCTTGGTTAGGAGTGTGGCACACAATATCTGTAATGCTTCATTTTTTGCACCCTGAGGCGTCACACAGCCGTGAAGACGGTGGCCTCCTTCTACTTTGAAAATAGCCATAGTGAAAAGTTAATTTTTATCAAAGATACTCAATAATCGGGAACTTGCAAAATAGGCGAGAGATTTTATTGGCAGATTGACCGATAATATAGAGTCTGTATTGCCATTGGGCTACAAATACGGACACAAAAAAAGGGTCATCACTGTAGTGATAACCCTCATTTTCAGATGTTTTTTTGATGTTTTGGGTGGAAGATGGGATTGGCTACTGCGCGAACTTGTGTTCGCTCCGCTTAACGCCTCTCCCTAGCGCTCGCCGCGCGGGCACTGCCATATCACTGCGCAAGAAGTTGTTACACAATCTTTTGTCTTCATCGCATCTCTCTGCAAATAAATTTGCGGAGAGACAATAAAAACAAAAGGTGTTGAATAATCAACACCTTCTTGCTTGTTCTATGGGTGGAAGATGGGATTCGAACCCACGACCTTCGGAACCACAATCCGTCACTCTAACCAACTGAGCTACATCCACCATTTTGACTCGATTTCCCGAATCGGTGTGCAAATATAGAGGGTTTTGCGTTCTTTTCCAAATAAAATCGGAAAAAACTTAAAAAATATCGGATTATTTACGTTTTAGACCGAGATTCAATTTGGGTAAAGAGATGCTTTTACCGCGCTCGTCGGACAACGTAACCTCCATATCTGCAGTCTGGCCTGCCTTGAGTTGAAGAACGAATCCTACGCGACGAAGGTCCTTATCGACAATCTCAAACTCCTGATACTTATGGTCGGGCCATATCTTAGCCTCTACCGTGCCTCGGCACTTGAGTCTGAGGTACATTGTTTTGCCATCCTGTGTCAGCATAATGATATTAGGTGCGACAATTTGCGCTTCGGCATTTGTAGCCATACGCCACTCAACGATGGCGGGATTTTCGCCACAAACGATATGGTCGGTAATCTTCAAATTGTCGTTCTTATCTAACTCGGCAGTACGTTTTACCTCGGTGGCCTCGCCCTCAAATGCTGCCGACATATCGACAACAGCGCCCTTGCGACGAGGAGTATCGAAGGTCTCGATAATCTCGGCCATACCATCGACTTTGTGGCGTTTGCCGTTGAAGATAAGTGTATTGTGCGACTCTGCGCCAATACGGAAGATACTCCAGCGCTCGCTGTCCTGGCTTCTGTTCCAGAGGTCGACGCCCGCCTGCTCCAAGCGGTTGTAGTCGTGCATACCCAAATCGACAGCCCAGCGCACTCCATCTTTCTCGTAGATGAACGAGCCTACGTCCATATGGGCGTGGTTACTGCTCGCCTTACCTCCCTTGATGGCGAAATATGTATCATCGGCGTTCTCCCAGCCGCTACGATATGCAAATATGGGCGCCTCACCCTTATTGAACCACGTCTTGCTCTTGGGTAGTTGTGTCTTGCTCAAGTCGAGCGCCGAACCGAATACCATATAAATAGGCAACAATCTGTCGCCAGGAACTTTACCCTGCTTAATCAACAACTCATCCACTGCAACAATCGACGGGTCGTTTAACTGACGGGCAAACCAATATTTTGATGATATGCAAGACATACCAGAGCCTGAATCGTAGTAGTTGTAGCATTTGCCTGACGGGGTTGTCATATAGGTCATAAAGGTTGCCGAGCGGAGGAAACTCTGCTGAGAAGCGATACCCGCATCAGTTCCCAAAGCCGACTGCAAAGCCGCCACCAGCATCACCTCGAAGCCTGTGCCATAGTCCCAATAACCGAAGCCCTCGGGATATCCGCCATCGGGCTCATAACACTTTTGTGCTATGGGGTTTGACTCGAGACATTTGGCGATAAGAGCCTTGCAGTATTCGGGCGAGCGCTCCATAGTGGCCAATGCACCATAAATCATACCTGCATTGCAGACCTGATTCCAATTATTGTTGGCGGTAAAGAACCAAGCCTGTTTATCGTTCTCGGATGCTCGTAGGCCTTTTTCGTAAATTGTGGTGCCGATTATGCTGCGAGAGTGTACGGGCAGGTAACGATACAGCCAATCATAACCGATGGCTAATGCCATAGTCATCTCGCCGACATCCAAGAAGTGCGCAGGATTCCAATCCTCAAATTCGCATATTGCCAGCATCTCGCGCTCGGCACGAGCCGCATAACGCACATCATCGGTCATTAGATATGCGTATGAGAGATAAAATATTCTTTTAAGTGCCTCTCGAGATGTCGAGAGTAGACGGCGCCCCGTCATTTTGCGGGTAAGAGGCATAGCCGAGAGGTAGCCGTCAGCCGTCGAGATTATGCGATTGTGCACTTCGCGGGCATTATCCGAGCGGTCACGAAACTCCTTCATTGCCGCAATGTCGCCATTCTTGAGCAATAGACGTGGGTGCGGAGCCAATTTATCGTAGTCGAGAGCCTGCGCAGAGGCCGATACTGATGCAAAAAGAATGGTAGAGAGTAGAATTAAAAAATATTTTTTCATAACAATTTCCGATTTTATGCTCAAAATTAAAAATAATTTTGCAAACTTCGCACTTTGAATGGCAGATTATTGTTTTGAGGGCAGAGTTTTGACTCTGTGACTGACATTTTGTCACCTACGTGGCGCAATATGACAGATTTTTAGGTCCTAAAACGGTTTGGCACATCTGTTGTTCATATAAAAAGCGTAGTCGCGATGACTACCCCAAATGTGTAAACAAATTTTAACTTAAAACATTATACAATTATGACAATTAAACCGCTTTCAGACCGCGTATTGGTATTGCCCAATCCGGCAGAAGAGAAGACCGCAGGTGGTCTGTTTATCCCCGACACAGCAAAGGAGAAGCCCTTGATGGGTAAGGTAGTAGCCGTAGGCCCTGGCACTGCAGATGTAAAGATGGAGGTTAAAGAGGGCGATACTGTACTCTATGGCAAGTACGCTGGTACAGAACTCAACATCGAGGGCGTAGATTACCTCATTATGAAGCAGAGCGATATCTTGGCTATCTATTAATCAACTGATAACAGAGTATTCTTTTTTAGGAGTATTTAATAAACTTTAGAAAATTATGGCAAAAGAGATTAAATATAATGTAGAGGCACGCGACCTTTTGAAGGAGGGCGTTGATGCTTTGGCAAATGCTGTTAAGGTTACACTCGGCCCCAAAGGTCGTAACGTTATTATCGACAAGAAGTTCGGTGCACCTCAGATTACAAAGGACGGTGTTACTGTAGCAAAGGAGATTGAGTTGGAGGACCCCTTCGCAAATATGGGTGCGCAGATGGTTAAGGAGGTTGCTTCAAAGACTAACGATGACGCCGGTGATGGTACAACTACTGCTACCGTTTTGGCACAGGCGCTTATCGGTGTAGGTTTGAAGAACGTAACTGCAGGTGCTAATCCTATGGACCTCAAGCGCGGTATGGACAAGGCTGTTGCTATCGTTATCGAGGAGTTGCAGAAGCAGAGCCAGCAGGTAGGTAACGACATCTCAAAGATTGAGCAGGTTGCTACAATCTCTGCTAACAACGATACAAACATCGGTAAACTCATCGCTGAGGCTATGGCAAAGGTAAATAACGAGGGTGTTATTACCGTTGAGGAGGCTAAGGGTACTGAGACTCACGTTGATGTTGTTGAGGGTATGCAGTTTGACCGTGGTTATATCTCGGCTTACTTTATGACCGACACCGAGAAGATGGAGGCTGAGATGGAGAAACCTCTTATCTTGATTACAGATAAGAAGATTTCGACTATGAAGGAGATTATGGGTGTATTGGAGCCCGTAGCACAGAATGGTCGTTCACTCGTTATCATCGCCGAGGATGTTGATGGTGAGGCACTTTCAGCATTGGTTGTTAATAAGTTGCGTGGTGCATTGAAGATTGCAGCCTGCAAGGCTCCGGGCTTTGGTGACCGTCGTAAGGATATGTTGGAGGATATCGCAATCCTCACAGGTGGTACTGTAATTTCTGCCGATAAGGGTATGAAGTTGGAGGATGCTACAATCGAGATGTTGGGTTCTGCCGAGAAGGTATCTATGAATAAGGAGAATACAACTATCGTTGATGGTGCTGGTAATAAGGACGCTATCGCAAGCCGTATCGCACAGATTCGCGCAGGTATCGAGGGTGCTAAGTCTGACTATGACCGCGAGAAGTTGCAGGAGCGTTTGGCTAAACTCTCTGGTGGTGTTGCCGTATTGTACGTAGGTGCTGCTACTGAGGTAGAGATGAAGGAGAAGAAGGACCGCGTAGATGACGCTTTGGCTGCTACACGTGCTGCCGTTGAGGAGGGTATCGTTCCGGGTGGTGGTGTTGCCTACATCCGTGCCGTTGCTGCTTTGGAAAACCTCAAGGGCGAGAACGAGGACCAGACAACAGGTATCCAGATTGTAAAGCGTGCTATTGAGGAGCCTTTGCGTCAGATTGTTGCTAACGCTGGTGGCGAGGGTTCAGTTGTTGTAAACAAGGTTAAGGAGAGTGCAGGTAATATCGGTTACAATGCTCGTGACGATAAGTACGAGGATATGTTTACTGCCGGTATCATCGACCCGACAAAGGTATCACGCGTAGCCTTGGAGAATGCTGCTTCTATCGCTTCAATGTTCCTTACAACAGAGTGTGTGTTGGCTGACAAGAAGGTTGATGCTCCCGCAATGCCTCCTATGCCACAGGGCGGAATGGGTGGTATGATGTAATAGAGAATCATATTACACGATAAAGATGAAGGCTGTCCCGACTTATGGTTTGAGGACAGCCTTTTTTTTGTATTATGTGTTCGATAGACGTTGGTGAGTTTTATTCTATCTCTATGGCGGGGCGCATTTTTAGCATATCGTTATTCGGAGCGATTGTTGCATCTCCTGTGCAATAGTCGAACTCGGCCCAACGATAACCGGAGAAAGATTTCCATTTGAGTTTTAGTTTTACGGTCTTTCCGTCGGTGTCGGGTAGTCCGTCGAGGCGGAATGCAACGATGGCATCGCCGTAATGTGTGGGTGTGTCGCCGTTTGCATCGTGAAAGAACTCTACCTCGTAGGCATCATCGGGATTTACCCCTGTGGCGAGATTTACCGAGTGCGGACGACCTCGCAGGCCCCATAGAGTGCGAAAGCGTAGAGTCAGATAGCCATCTTCTGCAATCGTAACCCAGTCGCGCACTATCTCGACTGCGTCGTCACCGTACTCTACCGATGGCTGTAAATCGGTGATTGGGACAGCAGGTTTTGTCAAAATACTATCTATCCAATTTACCCATACCGCGCGGTTGTATGGCGAGGCGTCTTGATTGACATAGTCGAAGTTTACCAATGCTCGCACCTCACGGTTACCATATGGCGAAGAGGTCATATTTGTAGGCTTGAGTGTAATGTTGTCATCTAATTGCATATAGAACGAGTTGGCATCGACGGGTTTTACCGTCACCAACGCGTTGGGATAGAGGTTGCGGTAGATGTCGTTGTCATCGTCCGAGCAGGAGATAATACCGATAGCGGTTGCCGCTATAAGTAGGATGGAGGTCAAAGAAACAAATACTCTTTTCATTGTCGTAATGTTTTATGTGAAAATCCTGTTGCTTGAGGGGCGACTGCATATACCCTATGTGAATATTTTGTGCCAGACACCCTTCAATGGTGTGCATTACTAATTTCGTTCCATAATATAAATTTGCTGAAAAAAAGTGTTTTTTGTATCTTTGGCAATAAAATCAATAAGTTTAGTTATGGAGTTCGAAGGAATTGTTTATAAGAAGTTACCCGTGACAAAGGGTGTGTCGGCACGTGGAGAGTGGCAGCGTCAGGATATCGTGTTTGAGCTGCCGAGTGAGTTTTCGCGTAAGGTATGCGTGACATTCTTCAATAAGCCCACCGATGCCGAGAGTTTGAAGGAGGGTGAGACCTATATCGTTTCGGTGAATATTGAGTCACGAGAGTATAATGGCAAGTGGTATACCGATGTGCGTGCGTGGCGAGTGCAGCCCAAGCAGGCTGCGGCTGCGCCCGAAGCGGCTGCTATGCCCGATATGCCACCGTTTGGAGATGAGCCAGCCTATGCTGCGCCACAACAGCCTATGGCTGAGGTCGATGACCTCCCGTTCTAATCACGTCGTAATGTAAAGAATTAGGCCGCCAGACAATCGTCAGGCGGCCTTTCTGTTTGCACGACACCCTCATCGAAGAGGATATACGTCTTAATTTATCGATTTACGGTCTGGAGATATGTGTTCGGGGGCTGCGGCCTCCATCTCGTTTTGCATTGCAACCATATCGGCTACTTCGCTGGCAACTATGCAGTCACCAATCAAAACGGGCATATTCCACGAAATCTGCAATTTGGTAACCCCATACAACATAGCCGCATATTCAGGCGAGTTATCGTTCTCAGCCAAAACTACAACGGCATCGACATCGGTATATTCAGCAAAAAATTGAGTGGTCAGTGCAACTCCAAATAGGCGCGGCGCGTGACGCAACAGAATATTTTGCTCTGTACAACCTATGGCCTTTAGAGTCTCAATCGTGGCAGCCAAATTGCGTTGGGCAAACTCTGTTTGCTCATCAACAATGACGATACCTATCTTGAGTCGCTCCATAGCCTATCGTTGTGTAGGGTGTGGAATGTATTAGTTGATAAACTTCTCAGCCTCGCGAGCATCGCTTGAACCGGGATACTTGTTCTTGATAACGTTCAAGCACTTCTCCGATGAAGCGTTATCACCAACCTTGCGGTATGCCTGAGCAGCCTTACGCAAGTACATAGGTGTTGTGAAATCGTTCTCGCTCGCATTGGCAGCAACCTCGAAATACTTTGCAGCGGCAGCATAATCGCCCTTCTCAACTGCGATATCGCCCTTAATACCCTCAGCCATAGCGTTAATCATAGCACCAGCAAGGCCCTTCACCTTTGAGTATTTTGAGATGTAAACTTCAGCCTGGTCGTATTCGCCAAGACGCAATGCGCAAGCGGCAGCATAGAGTTGTGCCAAGTTACCTGCGGGAGTATTTGCATACTGCTCGGCAACGGCTGCGAACCCGGGAGCATTTGCATCACCATTGAGAGCCAATGCATAGTCAGCATTCTGCTGCTCGAAACGGTACTGTGCTGCATAAAGCATCTCCTGAGCCTGATTGAGTTGTGGCTCGCGGACGAATTTCTTGTAGCCGAAGATTGCGGCTGCAAGAGCAAAAATTACTACGATGGCTACTACCACCATCTTGCTGTTCTTCTCGAAGAAGTTTTCGGTTTGAGTTTGTGCATTTTCAAGCATCTCCTCTTGGGGAGTTAATACCTCTTTTGCCATAGAATTTTATTGTTTTTTAGTTAATATTCGTCTGATTCAAAATGCAAAAATATAATAAAAAATGCAAAAAACACATAAACAAGTGATTAAAATGTGAATCAAGAGGCTCAAAATGGGTTAAAGTCGATGAAAAATTGTAACTTTGAGGTGTAATTGAGTGAAAACATCAAAAATTATTGGCCAATGCGACTGAAAAAATTGTTACTCATAAACTTCAAGAATCTTCGACAGAGCGAAATTGCTTTGGTCGAAGGCGTAAATTGTTTTGTGGGTGATAATGGCGCCGGAAAGACAAATATTCTTGATGCTATCTACTATCTGTCGATGTCAAAGTCGGCGTTTACGATGACCGATGGTCAAAGCATAATGCACGGCGAGGATTTCTTTGTCGCTGAGGGTTCGTATATGACTGATGACGGACGTGCAGAGTTGGTAAACTGTTCGTTCTCACGTCGTGGTGGTAAAATACTCAAGCGCAATGGTAAGGAGTATGAGCGTATAGCCGACCACGTCGGTAACTTCCCCGTTGTGATAGTCTCTCCGCAGGATACAGAACTTATCACCGATGCCGCCGAGGAGCGCCGCCGCTATCTTAATGCCTTTCTCTCGCAGATGAATAGACACTCGATGCAGGCCTTGATGCGATATAATGCTGTCTTGGCAGAGAGAAATAAGTTCCTTAAATCTTCGTCCGATGAGGCGATGTTGCAGATATACGATATGCAACTTTCGGAGCACGGTAACGTGGTATATCAGCAACGGCGTGAGATAGTAGAGCGGATGCAGCCATTGGTCGCATTATATTATAAGGTATTGTCCGACGATAAAGAGCAGGTGGAGATAACCTATCGCTCGGAATTGGAGCAGATGCCACTCGAAGAGTTGCTGTTACGCTCTCGCGAAAGAGATATTGTAAATCAGTTCACGACAGTAGGTATTCATCGTGATGATGTGATTTTTAGGATTGGTGGTTATCCACTGCGCAAGTATGGCTCTCAGGGACAACAGAAGTCGTTTCTCATAGCGTTGAAGTTGGCGCAGTATCGCCTTCTGGCTGAGACAGTGGGTGAAAAGCCTATATTGTTGCTTGACGATTTGTTCGATAAGTTGGATATGCAACGTGTTGAGCGATTGTTGGAACTTGTGTCGGGAGATGATTTCGGCCAAATATGTATTACCGATTGCAATAAAGTTCGTTTGGAGGACATTTTGTCGCGCGCAAGTACGAAGTATAATCTATATACAGTTGAAGGGGGCGACGTGCTGTTATGAAACGAAGTGAAACAGTACATATAGGCGAGGTGTTAGAGGAGTTCTTCAAACGTCCTTATGTTGCGGCAAAGGTCGCCGAGGGACGTCTGCCCGACACTTGGCGCGAGGTGGTAGGGGAGAGGGTTGCCTCGCTGACCTCTTCGCTGAGATTGGATAATCACGTTTTGTATGCTCATATAACATCGAGCGTAGTCCGAGCCGAGTTATTCAACCGTCGCGAAACCTTAGCCGCTGAAATAAATAGAATTTCAGGTGTAAGGCTTGTAAATGTCGTTATAATCAAATAAGAGTGAGGAACTATTATATTAAAGGTATAAATCTGCTAATGGTGTTCGTTAGCAGATTTTTTTTGCAGTGTTAGTATTTTTTGTCCTTCTTTGTCCCTCTTTGTTCGGGAGATATTATCTATCTCAACAATACTCTTTGTATAACAACACAAAAAAGGCCCACCTATTATGGTGAGCCTTTCATTTCTATGTCGCTAAATTATTTTACGATAACTACACGGTTTGTGCTGTTGATGGGGAAGATGTTCTGTGAAGAACCAACACCCTTCCAAGTCAACTGATCCTTGTTTACACCGTTCTCTACGAGGTAATCGTAAACAGCCTTAGCACGCTTCTCAGAAAGTTTCTGGTTGTACTCAGGTGAACCAGTCTCATCGTCAGCGTGACCTACGAGTGTAAATACCTGATCCTTCGGAGCAGCAGCGATAGTCTCAGCCAAAATCTGCATTGAAGACTTAGCACGGTCCAAAAGACGGGCGCTGTTGAGGTTGAAGAACAATGCAGTTGAAGAAACTACAGATGTCTTTCTCTTTGCCAACTCAGCACGCAAAGCCTCGTTATCCTTCAAAGCCTGGTCTGTAGCAGCCTTCTGAGCAGCCAAACGCTCTGACAACTTGCCAGCGTTGCGGTGTGCATCTGCCAAACCTGCCTCCAAAGCAGCGATAGCAGCCAAGTAACCGTCAACCTCCTCCTGAGAGTAAGCCTTATCCCAGTTACGCTTGTTGAAACGATAAGCAACTCCCAAAGTAGCAGAGTACATCTGACCATACTCACCGATAGGCATAGAAGCGATAGCTGCAGGCATATCACGACCAGGAGTAAGGATAGCCTTCAACTCCAAGTTGATATCCAACTGCTTGCATACGCGGAATGTGTTAATCAAACCACCAGCAGCAGCGAAACCATCACCACCATTGTCACCAACATTTACAAAACTAACACCTGCACCAGCAAACAACTTTGCATAGTACACGCGATCCTCACGGTAACCACCAATCCAGTTAGAAAGGTTTACAATACCGTCTACGTGAGGATAAATCCATTTGCTCTTTGCGCCATTGTCATCAGATACGTTCAACTGACCACCAACAACCTGCAAACGAGCACCTACGATGGGGTTAAACCACTTTGTAAGGTTACCCTCAATCTGCCAACCAAGGTCGCCGATTGATTTCTGGTTGTCAACACCACCCAACTCATTCCAAGCAGTTGCGTTGATACCACCTGCCAAACCAATCTCCCAGTTAGACCAGAAGCCGTTGTTCATAATACCCTTCCAGCGGAGTTTCTCTGCTGAATTCTCCTGGGCAAATACGCTGCCCGCAGAAATCGCTACAATAGCGATAGTAAGTAAAAATTTTTTCATAATTTCTAAATAGTTTATTGTGCTGTGAATTAATAAACCTGTTTACACTATGTATATATAACTCGGAATCACAACCTTTGCACTGAAAAAACCGTGCAAAAGCCGCTTAAAGCCACATATACAGATGCAAAGATGTAAATAAAAATTTTAATAAGCAAGAAATATTCTCTTTTTTTTACATTTTTTGCATTATTTGTCAGTCATCAACCGCATTTAGAATAACCGCACGACATACAAGTCAAACATCCATTCTGGTAAGCCATCTCCTCTTGACCGCACTGCGGGCATTTGCCTTTTGAACGAGTTCCATCTGCAATGTATTGCTTAAGAGCGCGTTGTACGCCGTTCTTCCACGTGTTGATGCTCTCGCTATTAAGGTGCAAACCGTCAATCAGGTGTACAACCTTGTCGATAGGCATACCGTGACGCAAAACACCTGAGATAAGTTTCGCATAGTTCCAGAACTCCTCATCGAACAAGCGTGAGATACCTCCAATGGTGTTGATGTAGCCATAGCGGTCTGCGTATTGGAAATCATAACGCTTTGAGCCATCCTCCTCGCGAACTTTTATAATCCAGCCCTTGGTAATCTTGCGAGGGATATACATTGCATCCTCCTCAATCTTACCGGTGAAAATCTCATACGGGCGGTCATTCTGAATACCTACGAACGCAATCCAATCCTCGCTGCCATTCTTGAAACGTACGATGTCGGCAGGAATTGATTTGGGGCGCTTCTGGGTATTTGTGCCAGAGTCACACTTCTTCTGGTTCTTTGATTTGGTGTCGATAAGCACGCCTGTACGACAGCCGTCACGATATACGGTAACACCCTTACATCCACACTCCCAAGCGGTGCGGTATACATCTGCCACCAACTCCTCGCTAACGTCATTAGGCAGATTTACGGTAACCGAAATAGAGTGGTCTACCCACTTCTGGATAGCACCCTGCATACGTACTTTGGCTACCCAGTCAATATCGTTGGCCGTTGCTCCGTGATAGGGTGATGCTTTCAACCATTTTGCCAATTCGTTATCTGAGATGCTCTGCAACTTACTTGTGTCGTATCCGTTGCTCTCAAGCCACTTAACGAATTGATGGTGATACACATAATACTCCTCGAACTTCTCGCCCATCTCGTCGATAAAGTCGGCCTTCTTGCCCTTGTCCGACGGATTAATCTTGCGACGACGCTTATATACGGGACGGAATACGGGCTCAATACCAGATGTTGTTTGTGACATAAGCGATGTCGTACCAGTCGGAGCGATGGTCAGCATTGCGATGTTACGACGGCCCTTCTCACACATCTCCTTGTAGAGTTCGGGGTCTACATCCTTGATGCGTTGAATCATCGGGTTGTTAACCTCGCGTGCAGCGTCAAAGATGGGGAATGCACCACGCTCGCCAGCCATCTTTGTTGATGCGCGATAAGCCTCTACGGCCAATGTGCGGTGTACGCTTACAGCAAACTCTATCGCCTCATCCGAGCCGTAACGCAAGCCCAAAGCGGCCAACATATCGCCCTCGGCAGTAATACCAAGACCTGTACGACGTCCCTTGAGAGCCATATCCTTAATCTTCTTCCATAACTCATACTCGACGTGGCGGATATCTTCCTCCTCGGGGTCGCCGGCCACTTTGCCTATGATAAGGTCTACCTTCTCCAACTCCAAATCAATAATATCGTCCATCATACGCATAGCCTTGGCAACGTGCTCGCGGAAGAGGTCAAAGTTAAATTTGGCATCGGGGGTAAACGGATTCTCTACATAGCCCAAAAGGTTCAACGCCAACAGACGGCAACTGTCATAAGGACACAAAGGAATCTCGCCACAGGGGTTTGTCGATACAGTGTTGAAGCCTAAGTCTGCATAGCAGTCGGGCACACTCTCGCGGATGATTGTATCCCAGAACAATACTCCGGGCTCTGCCGACTGCCAAGCGTTGTGGATAATCTTCTCCCACAATTTCTTGGCGTCAATATTCACCTCAGTCTTTGGTTTCTCGGCATCGATAGGGAACTGCTGCTTGTATGAACGGCCCTCTATGGCAGCGCGCATAAATTCGTCATCAACCTTAATAGATACGTTGGCTCCTGTAACTTTACCTGACTGTGTCTTTGCGTCGATAAAACGCTCGGCATCGGGGTGCTTTATCGAGAGTGAAAGCATCAATGCTCCACGACGACCATCCTGAGCGACCTCACGAGTAGAGTTTGAATAACGCTCCATAAAAGGTACGATACCCGTAGATGTGAGGGCTGAGTTAAGAACGGGTGCGCCTGTAGGACGCAATCCTGAAAGGTCGTGACCTACACCGCCGCGACGCTTCATCAACTGCACCTGCTCCTCATCCATACGGAAGATACCTCCATATGAGTCGGCGTGGTTACGGGTTCCGATAACAAAGCAATTTGAGAGTGAAGCGACCTGAAGATTATTTCCAATACCCGTCATAGGACCACCCTGCGGAATGATGTAGCGGAAGTGGTCAAGCAGAGCAAATACTTCCTCTTTGCTCATCGGGTTAGGATACTTCTTCTCGATGCGTTCTATTTCTGCCGCGATGCGGTGGTGCATATCTTCGGGCGTCTTCTCGAAGATATGGCCGTATGAATCCTTCAGCGCGTATTTGCTTACCCACACAGTGGCAGCCAAATCGTCTCCGCCGAAGTACTCTTTCGATGCCGCTACGGCATCGGCGTAACTCACTTCGTTGAGTGTCTTGTTGGTTTTAGTCATAATGTTGAGCCTCTTTGAGTTATGGTCTGTTTTAGTAAATTGTTCGTCATTAAGGTGGCGCGAGTTGCACCAATACAAAGGTCCGAAAAAATAGTGCGATAGGCGCAATTAATAATGAATAATTTTCGACAAGTTATTTACAAATCGAAAAAATATGCGTCGGATGCACCTCCAACGCATATCCACATTGTTTGTATCTTTATAAAATCTATTTTACTGCGATAGCGTCTATTTCGACTTTGGCACCCATAGGTAACTTAGCCACTTCGTAACATACGCGGGCGGGCATCTGCTCGGTAAAGAATGTCGCATATACTCCGTTCATAGCAGCAAAATCTGCGATATCGTCCAGCAATACCGATACTTTGGCTACATCAGCATAGTCGTAACCCGCCTCGTGAAGTATGTGGCCGATATTTGTGAGTGATTGACGAGTCTGCTCCTCAATGCTCTCAGGCATAGAACCAGTCGATGCGTCGATAGGCAACTGTCCTGAAACATACAACGTACCATTGTTCTCTACGGCTTGTGAATATGGGCCTACAGCCTTTGGGGCGAGAGGCGATGCAATAATCTTCTTCATAATCAATTTTTTAGTTTGTTATTTATATGTCGAATGAATGTATAGAGCAATCAAAACTACCTTTTTGACTGCAATGCGTAGCAAAGATATAAAAATTATCTATCTTTGCCCAAAGATATGGCGTGAAGATTGTTCAGCCGTAAAATAAATATTAGGAATAAATAGAATAAGAGTATTATGAAGAAGTTTTTTTATATTGTCTTGGTTGTAGCGATGGCAGTTGTGATTTCGGGTTGTTGCGCTTGTCGCAAGGGTAAGAATAATTTGCCGCTGGTAGGAACGGAGTGGCATCTGGAGAAGATGATGGAGCGCGAACTAAACATTTCGCCCGAGCAGTTTGTTTTTACCTTCGGTAAGGATGGAGCCTTTGGCGGTGTAGGAGTCTGCAACCGTATGATGGGCGATTATACCGTAACGGAGAAGGGCGGAATGACCTTTGGAGCAGTGGCTGCGACACGAATGATGTGTTCCAACGCTGAGTTGGAGAGCCGTTTCTCTCAGATTTTGGAGAGTACAACGCACTACGAGATAGATGGAGATATGCTGCTCCTGTTGTCGAAGGGTGAGTTACGAGCCGTCTTGAAGGCTGTCAGCAAATAATAATTTCCATACGACGTAAAACAGATATAGGGTGGCTGAAATTGCCGCCCTATATCTGTTTTACGCTAATCACACTACTTTTTCTTGTATGTAGGCCAGTTGCCGCCTGTGTTGTAGGTCTGGTTGTTGGGTAGACCCTGTTGGCCTGCGCCCTCGCGCATCAGGGCCTTCAACTCTTCGAGGTGGGATGTATAAATGCCTCGTGGCAGACATCGGTGCTTCTGGCATAACGATGCAGCCATTCCGACAACCTCGCCCATCATACCCGTAGTTCGCATAACTCTAACTGTACCCAATCCTATGTGCGTGACACTGATGTCGCGACCTGCCATAAACAGGTTGTCGATGTTGCGAGAGTATAGACAACGGTAAGGTACAGCATAAGGATTCACAGCCCCGTGCGTACAGATTGACTTAAACTCTGCATCGGGGAAGTGTTCTGTGTTCTTTGGGTCGGGGTAGTGCAAATCGATACTCCACGTCGTAGTAAATGATGCGTCGGGATATTGCACCTCGCCTATGAGGTCGTTCTCGGTCAGGACGTGGTCACCCAACAAGCGGCGCGACTCGCGTTTGCCGGCAATGTAGGCCACCCAACCAAGCGTACGATTTTGATACTTCTCATTGTTCTGAAGCCTATTCTTCAGGAAACTCCAATTCGAATAGACTACCATCAGGCCGTAGTCGCGTATGCGCTCAAACTCCTTGCATTGGTCGTAGTTCATACCTGTCTCCCAAGTCCACTCGCCCATAGTCACCTTCTCGCAACTCTTCTCATTGAAGTCGAGTCCATACTCAAACAGCGGGAAGTCGCTCTTTGAGGCACTCGCCACCGAGTACCATTGTACCGACGAGCCCATTGTCAATTTGTCACCCTTTTCGGGGGCCGATGGCTCGTTGTACTCATCGCGGCCTTCGCGGCCCATCGAGTAGTCGGCGCCAGCCAGATAACCTACGGTGCCGTCGCCCGTACAATCCGAGAATATGGGGGCTTCGAAACGGATAATCTCGCCCGAAGAGATGTGCTGCGCATAGACGGCCTTGATTTTGCCTCCTTTGCAATCTACCTTATATACTTTATATGAGGGGTATAGCGTGAGGTCCTCCTCTGCCTCAAGGAAGGCGCGTTTCTTCTCGTCCTCGTAGTTGTCGGCGGGCTGTGCATTACCACCGCGCGAAGGGCCGAACTCCTTAATCAAGTTTCCGAGATTGGTGTAAGGTTCCATTTCGATGTGGCCTCCCAAGTGTACGCGCGTCTCCGAAGAGTTACATCCGCCCCATATAGGTCGGTCATTTATGAGTGCCACCTCGCAACCCAAGCGTGTCGCAGCCACCGCAGCGCACATACCTGCAACACCACCACCCACGACTACAAAGTCGTATTTCACGCTCTTAATCTTTCGTGGATTATGCTTTAGGCGGAACTCGGCCAATGCATCACCCCCGACGGGTGGTACATCTGCTTTGTCGGTTGTGAGGTATATGGCATCGCAACGCCCGTCAAAACCCGTAATATCGTGCAAGCGCAACTCGATATCACCCTTCGCAATCTCGGCGGCTCCTGCATATTGCCACATCCACGCCTTGCCCGTCGCACCCAACTCCTGCTCCAGCAATTCGCCGTCAATGCCCAGGTGGAATGCTCCCGCACCACGTTTCTCGCTCCAGGGCGAAGTCCAATTATAGGTACGTACATATATATGATATAGGCCCGACTTCGATAGCGTAACTTTGGTTGTAGCATCCTCTACTGCCGCACCCATACCGTGTGCAATCAGATAGGGTGAGCCCATCTCGAATATAAACTGCTGGTCGATACTCCAGCCGCCTGCATTGGCAAAACTTTCGGCCTCGACCAAGATGCCTTTGGCGTGGGTAGCCGAGAATGTGCAGAGCAGCGCAACGAGTGTAAGAAGTCGTTTCATTTTAGGGGTGTGTTATTTGTTGCTGTTCAGTACTTCGTCGATAATGGTGCTTGTGAATATGCGCTTGATGTAGGGGCGTACCTCCTTCATATAGGCCTCCTCATCCTTTGCCAAGCGGTCGGTATCCATTACAATATATACGTGACTCAAGGGCTTTGACACCAAACGATAGACGCTCTTGATGGGGCGCACGTCAAAGGGCTTTTTTGAGACCATAACGGCGGCACGCTCGCAGTAGACTGCGGCGTAGCGGTCGGCGAATTGGTCGCCCTTCATTACGAATATGCCGTTGCCCTCCATCGACTTGTGGGTAAATGGCTTAATCAGAGTCTCATACCATACGCAGGCGGCGGCGTAGCGGCCCAGACCATAACCCAAGTGGAAGCCGTCGCGCGTGAGGTCCTTCGGAGTATTGTTGATGGGGGTGTTGCGCAACATCTGTATGGCAGTGCCTGTCGGAATCAGATAATCGAAGCAGTCGTACTCCTTCAACATCTGCTTTGCTGTGGCGCGTATCTCGTTGTACATCTGCAACTGGTCGCGGTTGTATTTAGGGAAGTCGCCGTGTGTACTCTCACTGCCGTATGCCCACGTCATATGCCACGCCAAATGAGCCTTCGGTTGCGCCTCGCGTACTATGGCGACCAACTTTTCAAGATATGGCTTATAAGTCTCATACTTACCCGACTGCCCCGATACCTGCTGCATAGTGATGATGTCCCAATCGCCCATCTGAAGTGCATTCTTGAGCGATTCGCCTTCTGACTTTACCCAAGCGTTTTCGCCTGCCGTCGAGCGGTAGAACTGATAAGGCGATTTCTCCTGCTCGTAGAACTCTACGTGTTGTTTGAGCGAGCAGCCACCGACGTAGAGGCGTGCTACCTCGACATTCTCGATTTTGAGGTGGTAGAGCAGTTTGGGCAGATACTCCATACCGTCGTCCGAGAAACTATTGCCGATAGCCAGAATACGCAACACCCCGTCGCGGTTGGCGTCGGGGTTACGTTGAGCCGTTGCACTTGTCGCCGTAAGCACAGCCACAAGGCATAGAGTCATACATAGAAGTCGTTTCATATTTTGTGCATTGTTCTAATTCTTCAAATCCAACGAGTCTATAACATTCTCATTGATTTTGGCCTTTACTTTGGGGTCAATCAAGTTTAGTATATCTGGCAACGAGATGAAACCTACAATATCGCATATGACAGCCTTTTCTTTATTGCTGATAATCACCATAAACTCTTGAGGCCTTGATTGCGAGGATTGAAAAACCTCGTAAGTGTCGTTGTCAATCGTTATACGGCTGACCACTGTGTAGTCCTTGCTATTAACGATGTTGCGGATACTCATATACTCGTTGTGGGCAATCGCATTGGTTGACCTTGAGATAGGCATCTTCAACTGGTATATACAATGAATGCGCTTTGTCAAAGAGTTATTATCATCTTGTCTCTCTTTTGGTGTAAGACTTCGTAACACATCACCCGAAAACAGAGTTGCCTCAATCTCCTTAAATTGATGATTAGGTTGAGTCTCAATATTGTGTGTAATCTGTTTGTACTTCTCCTTAAAGGCTTTGGTCTGTGCTTCGGCCTTTGAGGGCAACAAAAAGGCTACACCCACAACTGCAAATATAATAAAAAACTTTTTCATAGCGAGAGTATTTTTATTAAAAGCAAACACGTTTATAATGCTATACCGATGCTCCACTGCTGCACCTCGGGGCCGCGCGTGGTCTTGAATATCGACGTAGGCTGATAGGCGGCATATACCGAGAAGTGGTGGAACGTAAGGCGCGCAACGGCTCCCGCCTGAATAAAGTTGGTGGGGAAATTATGCACCTTATCTTTGTGACCACCGTGATATTTAATCTTGGTGTGTGAGTTCATTACCATATCGACATAACCTCCTACCGAGAATGCAAACTTTCTCGGGTTGCCGAAGAATATCTCGACGGGAATGTGGATAGATGCTACATTGAACTTGCTCTTTTTGGGTGAGCGACCTTTCTCCGATGGGCCCACCTCATAAGGCATCACGATACCTGTTGTGCGCTCGATGGATTGGTTTGAGGCAAAACGGTAGTTGTTGGCGCGGATACCCAAACCTGCCGAGATACCCAACGTGCGTGAGAGGTTGGAGGCCGATGCCTGCAGAAGATTGACAGTAAACTGTGTAGATTTCCACTCTCTGATATTGAAGAAATCGCCCACTTCGCTACCTGCATACAATCCGTAGTCGGGTGTAGACAAGATATTCCAACCAATCTCATATGAAGGAATCGTCGAGATATTGCTGCGCCCGATTCTTAATTCTGTCTTCTTTTTGGATTTTTTTACCATCACGATAGAAGAGGCCTGCACGGGTTGTTTATTGTCTGTTGTGTCGAACTTCAAACCGTCGCTGCCAATCAGGAACTGCGCCTGAGCAGGAGTGATTGCCAAAACGGTTGCCACAAAAGTGATGAGCGAGATAACGACGAGCGAGATAAAATGATTCTTTGTTTTCATTGTTGTTGGTACTTTATATAGTTAATAAGTTGAGAAATATCTTTTTAGTCGAGCGTGAAGAGGTCTTGCAGATTATGCTCCTCGGCAAAGCCTTCGTGCGCAAGGTTGTCGAATATATCCTGCGCCAGGAGTTGAGCCTCATCATACGATGTTATCGGCTTGCCGTTGTGATAACCATAGACCGTCGGGCGCGTAAAGTGTATCATAAGGCCGATAAGCATAACACCTAATGCCGTAGTCATTGCAATACGTGCGATATTCATCGAGCCTAAGGCGAGCACGGTATCTGTCATACGTGAACGTTTATTCTCACGGCTGTCGTGCAGACGTATTCTGACCGAAGCGTCGCTCTTGAGTGAAGCATAACGTAACAATGCCTTGGCGGCACGCTCGTCGGAGGTCAGATTCTCGTCGGCAGTAGTCATAAGGACTTCGCGCAGAGTCTGCTCCTCGGCAGAGGATAACTCTCCGTCGAAATAGCGTTTTGTAAACTCTTTATACTCCATAATTCATTATCTTTATTAGTTCCTCTTTAACTTTACTTCTCGCTCGGGAGCAGGCCATACGCACTGCCGCCTCTGTGGAGCCGACTATCTCGGCTATGTGTTCAAACTCCAACCCCTCGCTGTCGCGCAGATGCAACACTTCGCGTTCTCTATCCGGCAGTGCGGCTATGAGCCTATGCACGATGGCCGATAATTCGCTTTGGTCGTTCCCCATTTTGTGGGTTGGCGGGGCCTCCACATCTTCAAGTGGTGTGAATTGTCGTCCGCGCCTCCTTGCCTTTATGCGGTCAAGGCATATATTGCGGATGCTGACCATCACCAGCGATTCAAACCCGTTGCGGCGAATGAACAAACGTCGTTGCCACAACTTCTCGTAGAGGTCTTGCGTGGCATCAGCCGCCTCGTCGTGGCTGTGAAGCAGACTTACGGCATAGCGATATGCCGCATCTTTGAGACGTATAAACTCTCTGTTTATCTCTTCACTATTCATTCTTACGTTTGTTTAGGCGCTCTACGGTTTGCTTCGCAGTCATAAGTAATACGACAAAGTAGCCATTTTGTAACATCGAAAATGGCACTTTTTTTGAAAAATTTTTATTTCGATATGCTAATTCGCTGAATGATAGGCAAGTGTAAATAAAAAATTATTTCACTTCGCGGCGATTCAGAAGGGCGTGAGTGATGGTCAATTCATCGACATACTCCAATTCGTCACCAAAGCCTATGCCTCGAGCGATTGTCGAGACCTTGACTTCGGGGTATTGTTTCAGGCGATTCATAATGTAGAACAGAGTAGTCTCACCCTCAACCGAAGTTGATATTGCAAGAATGACCTCTTTGACAGAGCCTGACGCGACTTTGTCGAGCAGCAGGTCAATCTTCAAATCCGATGGGCCTATGCCCTGCATTGGCGATATAACACCACCTAAGACGTGATAGAGGCCGCGATATTGACGGGTATTCTCGATAGACATCAAATCGCCGACCTGCTCCACAACGCATATTGTCGAGCGGTCACGCTCAGGGTTGTTGCAGATAGGACAACGGTCAGTGTCGGAGAGATTGTTGCATAGTTCGCAATAGCGTATATCGCGGCGGAAACGGGCAATCGAATCGGTCATCTGCTCTACCGACGAGGTCTCCATCTTGAGCAGATGCATAGCAAGACGTAGGGCGGTTCTGCGTCCTATACCCGGTAACTTGGCAAATTCCGAAACGGCCTCCTGCAATAAACGCGACATTGTGGTGTTTAGGGGTTAGTTTTTGCTTTATGAATATTATATTCGCTCGATGCGTTCCTCCTCAATCCAGCCCTTACGGCCATCGGCAATACGCACTTCGGCCCAGCCGTCGATGGCCTCGCCGATGGTTACCTTAGTACCTTCGTGAAGTACGAATAGTTCTGTTGCCGAGCGGTCTGGTGAACTCTTGATAGATACGGCAGAGTCCATAACGATGGCTTCGCTACGCTTGATGAGCATATTGCGCTCGCTCCACGCAAAGGCCGTAGTGATAATGAACAACAACGCTGCAATAGCCATCAAATAAAAACCTGTTTTGCGCAACGATAGTCGTTGTGCCAGCATATAGATAAGTCCAAAGGCTAACGCCGTAGCCAGCATAACAAGTGATAGTATACTCCACGTCGTGCAACTCAATGCTCCGCGCAGAGATTTAATCCACGTCTTAAGGAAAAATTCGGGAATCTCCTCGATGCTGTCTTTTGTCGATTGCTTGGCATATTCAAGGTTGTGACGTATATCTTCGTCATTGGGACGCAGACGCAATGCGCGATTGTAGTAGAGTAGTGCCTTGCCTAATTCGTTCTGTTTGAAGTGGGCGTTTGCCAGATTGTAATAGAGCGATGCCGAATATAGCCCCTGCTCCAATATACGGGTGTAGCACGTTTCGGCTTGTGCATAATCGCCACTGTTATATGCTGTGTTGGCTCTCTGCCACAAATCATCTGTGTTATCCGAAACCGACTCGGTAGGTTGGGCCTGCTCTGTGTTATCGACATTGGCTTGTGCTGTCTGGGCATCTGTTTGTGCAAGACTTGTCACAACCGAGAGTGAGAGGAAAAAAAGTATGGTGAATATTCGCTTCATATTATAGTCGTTATCTCTTTATGATAGATTCAATATGCGAAATGATGCTTATACCGTCGGCATATACTTCGTTCATTGCAACCGACTCGACGGGTGAATATTGCGCCTCGTCGCAACGCGATATGATGTCGGTAAAGTGGCGTGCATCCTCTGCACTGACGCCACGACGTTGCAACTCTTCACGTATATTCTCTTTCGAAAGGTCGGCCACGGGGATGTTCAATTTGTCGCTCATATAGCCCCACAAGGCGCGTAATACCTCCTCAAAGAAGGCGTGGCGATTGCCTTCGCGCATAGATTTCTCGGCAGCGCGGAATCGCTGGACGGCAACCTTGTTGGCTCTGCGATTACGTACCAGAACCGTGTTTTTGTTATTGCGTATTCTTTGACGAAGAACGTAATATAACGCGATGAAAATAGCAATGATTAAGATGAGCAACACAAAATAGGTGGTACTCAACATCAGTGGTGTGGCCGATGAACGCAGGGCTGGTGCTCCAATTTTGATAAAGCGGATGTCGCTACCCAGCTGTCTTACGCCCTCCTTCGACGGGCCTGTGATGAGTTGGGCAGGTTGTTGCGCTCCGATTGTAGAGTCGGGCGAGACATTAAGTATAAGAGCATCAGTCGATAGTGTTACGTATGTCTCCTTCTCTGGACTGAAGAACGTAAATTCAATAGAAGGGATGTTGTACTCTCCTTCGGCACGAGCAATAAAAGGATACTCGAATTGACGGTAGCCGTTGGTACCTACCGTTGAGGAGTGTATCGACTCTGTTGTTCGGATATCGTATAGTTCAAACGATGTGGGCAGAGTCAATTTCGGGGCTTGAATGAAGGTCAAATTACCTGTGCCCGATATGCGTACGGTATAGGTGGCCGCAGAATTGGCCTTTAGTTCCGATGCAGGCGGCTCGCTCGTCATAGTAAATTGACCTACAGCACCGCTGAAAGTGTCGGGGGCTCCCGCAGGTAGACTCTTTACCGTTACGTTTACCTTGCCGGTAGTGAGTTTACGACGTACGTTATAGACTTCGGCGCCTCCACCAAAGAAGGGGTCAAATGTGCGATTGTTACGCATTATGACTTGTGCTACGGCGGTGATGTCCGATGGCTCTATGGTGAGCGTACCCGCTTGCTGGGGATAGAGTAGATACTCCTTGATTATTTGAGAGTTATATACTTTGCCATCTACGGTCTCTCGTTTCGCCTGATAGTTGTCGGTAGGTAACTCCTGCGACCAGAAACCATTGAACGAGGGTAATTTAACATCCTCTAATCCCGCTATGCTGGCACGAGTGTAGAGGGTAAGCGATGCTCGGATGGGCTCGCCTTGATATACCGTCGAACGCGATAGGTTTAATCGCAAAAGAATATCATCTTCAGCCACTTGGCTTTGTAGTGATGCGCCGTGTTCTACAGCCTCATCCTGCTGTTTCTGCTCGCTTTGTGCAACTACCTCGATGGGGGTTGCTTTGGTCGAATAGGCCTTTCCGTCTACTTCGACTTTGGCGGCCCCTATAGTGATGTTACCAGCCGCTTGAGCCGTAACGACATAAGTTACTGTATATGTGCTCTTACTGCTGCTAACACCATTGATGTTGCTGAACGAATGACCTGTCGAGATTGTCGGGCCTGCCAATACATCCAGTCCTGCAAAGTCGGGAGCCGTGATGGCTCCGCCGTCGGGCTTGCCGTTCTCCAATACGAACTCAACGCGGAACATCTCACCCGCAGTGACAATCAGCGGAGTGTTTATCTCAAATGTAACGTTACCGTCAGCACGAGCCGATAGGAAACATACGATAGCGCAAAAAGTGAGTAGAATGTGTCTGAAAAATGAATTCATTTGCTCTGTTGTTAATTCCTTTCCAAAACGGATTTTCTCTGCATTTTATTTTATTGGCAGAGCGAAAAATGAAGTTTTGCACCCCGCGCGAGGTGCAAAACTATCATTCAGTCTATAATTAATGTGCAAAATCTGCGAAGAAGTCGTTGCCCTTGTCATCAACGATGATGAACGCAGGGAAGTTCTCAACATAAATCTTACGTACGGCCTCCATACCGAGTTCGGGGAAATCGACCACCTCTACACTCTTGATAGAGTTCTTTGCCAAGATAGCGGCAGGGCCTCCGATAGAGCCGAGATAGAAACCGCCATTTGTTTGGCAAGCATCAGTTACAGCCTTCGAACGGTTACCCTTGGCTACCATAACCATTGAGCCGCCAGCCTTCTGGAAGAGGTCTACATAGGGGTCCATACGACCTGCTGTTGTGGGGCCGAATGAGCCAGACGGCATTCCTTCGGGAGTCTTTGCAGGACCTGCATAGTAAACGGGATGCTTTTTGAAGTATTCGGGCATAGGCTGTCCCTCGTCCAACATCTGCTTGATGCGAGCGTGAGCGATGTCGCGTGCCACGATAAGCGTACCCTTGAGGTTGAGGCGAGTCTTGATAGGATATTTTGTCAAGATGGCGCGAACCTTATCCATACCCTCATCCAAGTCGATATCTACGGCAGGTGTCATAGCGGGAGCCTGCGCAGGAAGGAAACGTGCGGGATTCTTCTCCAACTTTTCAACAAAGATACCCTCGGGAGTAATCTTGGCCTTGATATTACGGTCTGCCGAGCAACTTACACCGATGGCAACGGGGCAACTTGCGGCGTGACGCGGAGCGCGGATGACGCGTACATCGTGAACATAGTACTTACCGCCAAACTGTGCACCCATACCCATCTCCTGGCACATCTTGGTGATTCGCTCCTCCCACTCCAAATCGCGGAAACAACGACCACCTTCGTTGCCCGATGTGGGCAGATGGTCCAAATAACCAGCCGAAGCCTTCTTCACAGTCGAAAGACACATCTCGGCAGATGTTCCACCGATGCAGACTGCCAAGTGGTATGGAGGACAAGCCGATGTTCCCAAATCCTTCAAATGCTCCTTGAAGAATGCAACGAGCGACTTCTCATTCAAGAGAGCCTTGGTCTGCTGATAGAGGAATGTCTTATTTGCAGAGCCACCACCTTTGGTGATGAACAAGAATTCGTACTCCATAGAACCCGGATGACCTGCATAGATATCAATCTGTGCAGGAAGGTTTGTGCCCGAGTTCTTCTCGTCGGTCATAGTGAAAGGCACAACCTGTGAGTAACGTAAGTTACGCTCCTTGTAGGTCTCGTAAACACCCTTTGCAATACACTCGGCGTCGTCTGCGCCTGTATATACGTCCTCACCCTTGTGGCCGATGCAGATTGCTGTACCTGTATCCTGACAAGTAGGCAACTCGCCTTCGGCTGCTACGGCCTGATTCATAAGCATAGTGTAAGCCACAAACTTGTCGTTGTCCGAAGCCTCGCTATCCTCCAGAATGTTTGCCAACTTCTGCAAGTGTGCAGGACGCAGATAGAATGATACGTCGTTATACGCACGCTTTGATAGCAACTCAAGACCTTTGGGGTCAATCTTCAAAATCTTGCGGCCATCGCACTCGACAACCTTAACGTAATCTTTCGTTACGAGTTCATACTCTGTAGTGTCCTTCTCGATAGGATAGGGCTCTTGGTAGATGAAATCAGCCATAATAATCTCTTTGTTTTATCTGTTTTTTCGAAATATTGTCCTCTCTGTTGTTGCGCCTCTCACTCCGCACGGGGTTAAAGCATTCAAAATCTTTGCAAATTTACAAAAAAAAGTAGAATTATTAGCCGAGTGAAGAAAAATCGTTTGAAAAATAGAGTGTTGTCAATATGTGAACTCAAATTTGTGATTATTTGGGCTTACTATAAGCATATTTTATCGTGCTATAAAAAATAAAAATCGTAATTCTGCACATTTTTTGACTTTAGATATTATATTTGCAATAACAAAAATTTTTTATTTCTAAAACAGATGACTATGTTGAGCGAGAAAATGCAGAATGCGCTGAATGCGCAGATTAATGCCGAGATGTGGTCGGCATATCTCTATCTTTCGATGTCGATGGCGGCAGCCGACAAGGGCTTGAAAGGTGTAGCAAATTGGTTCGCGATTCAGTTTAAGGAGGAGCAGGACCACGCACAGATTTTTATCAATTATCTACTCTCTCGTGGTGGTCGTGTAAAGTTGGCTCCTATTGCTGAGGTGGAGACCGAGTGGGACAGCCCGCTTGCGATGTTCGAGCAGACTCTCTCTCACGAGAAGAAGGTGACATCGCTTATCCACAATCTCTGCAACTTGGCGGCCGAAGAGAAGGATGTGGCAACGGCTAATCGTATGGTATGGTTTGTCGATGAGCAGGTCGAAGAGGAGGAGAGCGCACGCGATATTATCGACGAACTGAAGTTGGTAGGTGGCGATAAGTTGGGCCTCTATATGATTGACAAGGAGTTGGCAGCACGTGTATATAACACACCGTCACCTTTGGCTACGGCAGAGTAAAGGACGGATACAAACTTTTATAACAATGGGGGTTGTTCAACTATGTTGGACAACCCCCATTGTTTTATGCTTGCGTGTGGCTCTACAATAAGCCTAAGTTGCTAATGAAAATATAGATGATTAGCAATGGCGTGATGTAACGCAACGTGAAGTATAACAACTTAAACATACGGCCTTTTAATGCTCCGTAGTTTGTAATCTCGTCACGCAACAGAGTAGGCTTCATCCACCACGCAACGAAAATACAAGTGAGTAGACCACCGAGCGGCATAATGATGTTTGCCGACGTGTAGTCAAAGATGTCGAAGAATGAAATATTCTGAAGATGCAGACCTGCAAAATCAAGGTCGAAGTGCCAAAGCAGCGTGAGCATACACAATCCTACAGAGAGGGCTGATGTAAGACGTGTTGCATTTTTGCGCGAGAGATTATGCTCCTCGGCAAAGTAGGCGGTGATAACCTCGTGGAATGATATGGTCGAGGTGAGTGATGCCAAGGTCAGCAGAATGAAAAATATCACAGACCATAACGACGCGAAGGGCATATCTTTGAATATCTCTGGCAATGTGATGAATATGAGCGAAGCGCCCTCTGTGGGCTCCAGGCCTGCGCTGAATACGGCAGGGAATATAACCAAACCTGCCAATACGGCAACAAGCAACGTAAGCAATGCTACGCTCATTGAAGTGCCCGTCAGGTTGTTATTCGATTTGAAATACGAGGCATAAGTGACCATACATCCCATACCTACCGATAGTGAGAAGAAGGCTTGCCCTACGGCGGTGAATATTGTATCGGGCGAGAACGCCTCTTTGAAATCAGGAGATAAAAGGAATCGGTAACCCTCTGCGGCGTTTGGCATAAATGCTACGCGTATGGCCATAATAATCAGGATGATAAACAATGCTGGCATCATTACCTTTGAGGCCTTTTCGATACCCTTGACCACGCCACGAATGATGATGAGGTGTGTCAGCAAGATAAAAATTATGGTGTATATCGCTTGGCGTGGGGATGCTTGAAATGCATCAAATTGTGCCGAAAACGACTCCGATGAAGAGTAGAGTGCCCCTGTCGCAGAACTTACCAGATACTCCAAAGACCAACCCGCTACAATGTAGTAGTAGCCTGAAATAAACAATGCACCCAGCACTCCGTTATAGCCTAACCAACGCCAGGGGCGCGAGAGTGAGCGATATGCTCCGACGGCATTCTGCTTGGTGTGACGGCCTACGGTAAACTCTGCCAGCATAACAGGTATTCCTACTGCAAATACACATAGCAGATAGACCAACAAAAATGCAGCACCTCCGTGCTCACCTGCCATATATGGGAAACGCCAAATACTTCCCAATCCGATAGCCGAACCTGCAGCCACCAATATGGCACTCAACTTGCCTCCAAACGAGGCTCTTGCTTGTTCACTCATAATCTTTTAGCCTAACTAACGCGCAAATATACGCAAAAATTACTATATTAATAATAATTACTTGTCGAGTGCAACGTATTTTTCTTTGCAGGGCGTCGGCATTGACCGCATTTTTGTCGCTAATATTGTTGTAGCACAAAAGATGACATAATATTTTTCAGGTATTTGTTTGCAGGTTATATGGATATTATTGGGGAGTATGATTTGTCCTCTAAATATGTGGAGGCTGGCGTATAATTGGATGCTATACTCCATATATTATTGTGCGAAATATCTTTGTGGAATGGACTTATTGTAGGGGCGATGTGATTGATAGTCATAATTGTAAGTCTGGCTAACTCTTTGAGACATCCACTTTCGGGTTGCGCGAGGTTCTTGTGACGGGCCAAATTTCGTAAATTTGCATAACCAAAAGTTGAACCCTAAATCCTTAAAAAATGAATGAACGTCAAATATCCGTTGTCGTAATAGGTGCCGGCAATCGCGCTAATAAATATCTGGAGTATGTTATACAAAATCGGCAGAAGGTTAAATTGGTTGGAGTGGTCGAACCTGTCGATTTGCGCCGAGAGAGGGTAGCCGAAGAGTTTAATCTCGCGCCAAGTAATTGTTTTACTTGTTATGAACAATTTTTTGCCGCCAAGATTCAAGCCGATGCAGTATTTATATGTACTCCGGAAGATAAGCATTTTGAGCCTTGTATGATGGCGATTGATGCGGGCTATAATGTACTTCTTGAGAAACCCATTGCGCAGAGTTTGGATGAGTGTGAGCAGATACGTCAAGCGGCCAATCGTCGCGGCGTTGTTGTCGCGGTGTGCCACATCTTACGTTATCATCCGTATTTTCAAAAGATTAAGCAGATAGTTGATTCAGGTTCGTTAGGACAGATAATATCTATAAATCATACCGCCGAGATAAATCTTGACAGGATGATGCATAGTTATGTTCGCGGTATTTTTAGCAATGAACAATCGAGCAACCCGCTTCTGGTAGCAAAGTGTTGCCACGATATTGATTTTCTTTTGTGGTTATGCTCTTCGCGGTGCAAGCGAGTGAGTTCGTTTGGCTCGTTGAATTGGTTTAAGGAGAAGAATGCTCCGCTGGGAAGTTCGGCAAGGTGTGTGGCGTGCAAAGTGGAGAGTAATTGCCCCTATTCGGCGGTTGACCTATATCGTAATCGCAAAGAGTGGATAGCAAATTTTAATGTACCGTCGGGAGGGTGTTTGGAGGATGTTATTGAGCAGGAGTTGTTGTCGGGGCGTTATGGGCGTTGTGTTTTCCGCTGTGAGAATGATGTGGTAGACCATCAGGTTGTCAATCTTGAGATGGAAGATGGTGTGACAATGTCGATTGCCGTTAATGCTTTTACGCGCGATGATTGTCGCCGCACACATATAAAATTAACCAATGGCGAGATTGATGGTGATGAGCGGAGCCTGCGAGTTCGCCATTTCCGAAATGGCGAAGATTATGTGCTTGATTATTCTCATCTCGAAGGGCAACCTTTCCACGCTGGGGCCGACCTTAATATTGTCGATGCCTTTTTGCAGGCAATATCTTCTCGTGGAGAGGGTTTTTGCTCAGATATTGCTGATGCCATTGAGAGTCACGTCGTGTGCTTTAATGCCGAGCGTAGCCGTCGAGAAGGTGTGACGGTAGATATAAATTGGGACTAACGATTTTCGTTTGTTATATATGTTCACTAATGAATAAGACCTATCAAGGCTCAAAGTCTGATAGGTCTTATTGTTTATCCTCTTAACGTGACGCTTACTCTGCCGATTTTACCTCCTAATGGCGGAGCAAGTTTCGCCACCGTACACTCTATCTCGACAATCTGCGGGAATTGTTCCTTGACGGCACAGATAATATTTTGTGCCACGCTCTCTATGGTGCGGCAGGTGACGGCCATTTGTCGGTTCACTACCTCATAAACGGTAAGATAGTTTACAGCTTTCTCGACAGCATCCTCGTCGGCCACTTCGCCCAACTCGGTTGTGATTTTCAGCGCAACATTAAACCTGTTACCCACCTTCTGCTCCAAGTCGTAGCAACCGTGGTAGGCACGGAACTCCATATCCTGCAAATTTATTGTGTAGAGCATAGCGTTCACTTCGATTGTTTTACTCTACGATAATCAAGAAGTAGTTCTTCTTACCGCGTTGAGCAATCATATACTTGCCAGCGATGAGGTCGCTCTCCGTTACGGTCTGCATCGGGTCAGTGACTTTCTCCTTGTTGAGTGCAACGCCGCCACCTTGTACCATCTTGCGGCACTCGCCCTTTGAGGGGAATACTTTTGTGAGGTCGGCAGCCAAATCAACAAACGCACAACCCAACTGCTCCTTTGCGATGGTGAATTGAGGAACACCTTCGAATACCTGCAACAGAGTCTGCTCGTCCAGACGACGCAGGGCCTCAGATGTAGCACCTCCGAAGAGTATTTGTGATGCCTCTACAGCCTTCTCATACTCCTCAGCCGAGTGAATCATTGTGGTAATCTCCTTTGCCAGAGTCTTTTGCAACTCGCGCAAGTGGGGAGCCTCGTCGTGACGGGCGATAAGTGCATCGATGGTCTCCTTGTCGAGGAGTGTGAAAATCTTGATGTAACGCTTTGCATCCTCGTCGCTCACATTCAACCAGAACTGATAGAACTTATAAGGTGAAGTATAGCGGGCGTCAAGCCATACATTGCCGCTCTCGGTCTTGCCGAATTTAGTGCCGTCGGCCTTTGTAATCAAGGGGCAAGTGATAGCAAATGCCTCATTCTCCGAGCCCAACTTGCGGCGGATAAGTTCAGTACCTGTAGTGATGTTACCCCACTGGTCGGCACCACCCAACTGTACCTTGCAGTTCAGTGTCTGGTATAGATGCAAGAAGTCATAACCCTGCAACAATTGATAAGTGAACTCCGTAAACGACATACCCTCGCCTTCGCCATTGAAACGTTTCTTTACAGAGTCCTTTGCCATCATATAATTAACGGTGATACACTTGCCTATATCGCGCGCAAAATCCAAGAACGAGAATTCCTTCATCCAATCGTAGTTGTTTACCAAAAGTGCCTTGTTCTCGGCATCCGACTCGAAATCCAACAATTTGGCCAACTGACGCTTGATAGCCTCCTGATTGTGACGCAATGTGGCCTCGTCAAGCAGATTACGCTCCTGCGACTTACCGCTGGGGTCGCCAATCATACCCGTTGCACCTCCTACCAATGCGATGGGGCGGTGTCCACACATCTGAAAATGCTTCAATATCATAACGCCTACCAAGTGACCGATATGTAATGAGTCGGCTGTGGGGTCAATGCCCAAATATGCCGTTGTCATCTCCTTCTCGAGTTGCTCCTTAACGCCGGGCATCATCGTATGAATCATACCACGCCATTCCAACTCCTCTACAAAGTTCTTCTTTGCCATTTCCTTTTATATTTTTAGTCTATTAATTTATTTCAATCTTAGTTCCTGCAGCCGCACACTCTTAACGGATTTGCATTGAAGGCGGTTGCACTCCTATTCGTAGTCCATATCGAGCAGTCGTTTGAGTAAGAGAATATTCTCATTACGCTCGGTCATAAACTTTATGCGGTCCTCTAATTTTATAGGTCGCGAGGCCTTTATCTGCTCGTTTATTTTAATATCCAACTCCAACATTCCCGTAACGCCTGCCGTTTGTGCTATCTGCATCAATATCTCTGTCTTCGAGCGCATAATCTCCTCGTAGAGTTGTGATGTTGGCACTTCGACCTTTATACGATGTCCCTCAATCTGCATCGATTCGAATGCTACTACAAAACGAGGTCGCTCCTCAAGAATATCTTTTATGACTCTCTCCTTTACGGCTGCAATCTTCTCTTCGCTACGGGCGTCAATCGTTATCTCGCTCTTGCTGGCTGGTTGCTCCTCCTCGTCTGTCGGTGTGCTGACAGCACCTCGCATCAAATTGGCAATGGATAACCTCGAAACGCTTGTACGAGCAGACGGTACTGATTGATGTTGATTGCCGCTTGGCTCTCGATTGGGTGTAGGCTCAATCTTGGGTTGCGGTTGTGTCGGTTGCGGAATACTCTGTGACTCATTGTCTGACGCGTTACTCGATGCTGATGCGATAGGTTGCGATGGTTGTTTCGGTTGAGCCTGCGTAACCGATATCGTGGCAGTGTTGGCTATAGGTGTAATCTTGTCTGGCAGGTCGGGTAGCGAAAAATCCTCTGCCGAAAGGCTTATTGAGCCCCCATCATTTTTTTTTTTGCCGAGACCTGCAATCTTCATAAGTCCCAGTTCCACCAACAATCTCTGATTAGACGACTGCTTTATCTTACCGTCAGCCTCCGTCAGCAGCGATATGGCTCCGAATAAAAACTCTTCAGGGCATTGTGCCGCCTGACTGCGGTAACGCTCAAGCAATGTGCCCGTAAGTTCTATAAGCGATATGGCCGGGCCTTTGGCCAATAACAAATCACGCATATGCTGATTCAGACCAGCCATAAATGTCTGCCCCGAAAAACCCTTCGACAACACTTCGTCAAAACGCAATAAAGCCGAAACATAGTCACCATTGAGTAGCAATTCCGTCATCGAGAAGTAAGTGTCGTAATCCAAAACATTTAGTGTGTCGGCTACGGCACGATATTGCAGGTTGGCGTTGCAGAACGATACTGCTTTGTCGAACATCGAGAGTGCGTCGCGCATACCTCCGTCAGCCTTCTGGGCTATAAGGTTGAGTGACTCCTCGTCATAGGTTACGCCCTCGTTGTCGGCAATATGTTTGAGGTAGTGGACCGAATCCTCGACGCGTATGCGGTTGAAATCGTAAACCTGACAACGTGAGAGTATTGTCGGGATGATTTTGTGCTTTTCGGTTGTCGCCAGAATGAATACCGCGTGCTTGGGAGGCTCCTCCAAAGTCTTTAGGAAGGCGTTGAACGCTTGCTGCGACAACATATGGACCTCATCGATGATGAAGAGCGAATATTTGCCTATTTGTGGCATTATGCGCACCTGCTCGATAAGTGAGCGGATATCATCTACCGAGTTGTTTGACGCGGCATCCAACTCGTGGATATTGAGCGAGCGACCTTCGTTGAAGGCGCGGCACGACTCACACTCGTTGCACGCTTCGGCTCCATTGGGATTGAGGCAGTTTATCGCTTTGGCGAATATTCGGGCACACGTAGTCTTACCTACTCCGCGAGGACCGCAGAAGAGATATGCGTGCGCCAACTGACCACGCTCAATCGCATTCTTTAGCGTCGAGGTGATACTCTGTTGCCCTACAACCGACGCAAACGTCGAGGGGCGATATTTTCGTGCCGAAACGATAAATTCACTCATAGCACCGCAAAGATAGTAAATTTTCTGTAATGAGTATCGGTTTTGTACTTGCTTTTTCTCTATTTGGTGGTTATGGCTCTATTACGCTGACTTCGATTCCTCGTTGTTGCAACGCTATGAGTGTATGTTGCGGGATGCCGCTGTCGGTAATAATCTGGTCAATGTCGTCTATCCCGCAGATACGGCTGAAGCCTCGACGCCCAAATTTTGAGGAGTCGCACAGTACGATAGTCTTTTGTGTGGAGCGTATCATCTGGCGGTTTAGGTTGGCCTCCAAAAGGTTGGTTGTCGAGAGTCCGTATTCGAGGTCGAGTCCATCGACTCCGATGAATAGTTTACTGCTGGTGAAGTTCTCCATCATACGCTCGGCATCGCAACCTACAGCCGACAATGCGCTTCCTCGCACTATGCCGCCCAACAAAATAACCTCCATATTAGGATTTTTGGCCAACACCGATGCTACGTTCAATGCGGGTGTTATGACTGTTAGTTTGCCTTGAATCTCATCGGGCTGAATCTCACGGGCAAAAAACATAACTGTAGTACCCGATGCAATGATTATTGAGTCGTTTGGCTCAATCAAACGCGCAGCGGCACGACCTATGGCACTCTTTTCGGCAGGGTAGTGGCGCTCCTTCTCATTTACGTCGCGGTCATTGATATAGGGGCTTATCTTTATAGCCTTGCCGTGTGCTCGGTAGAGTAGTTTGTTCTCTTCGAGCAGAGTCAAGTCCTTTCGAATGGTCACTTCCGAAACATTGAGCAGGGTTGAGAGTTCGGTGACGCTTACCGAACCTTTGGCATCCAACTCTTTGATTATGATGCTATGTCGTTCATTTATTGTCATACAATGACGTTTAATGTTGATTTCGATTCGTAAAGATAGTAAAAATCGGATAAATAGGTGATAAAAGACCTCTAAATGTCATAAAATTCGGCAATTTATATAGTTTTTGCCTGTAAAAGTTGCGTATGTTTCAAAATAACACTACTTTTGTTTCGAAATGAAACGCGCAGTGTGCATTTTGTACTATTTGGGAGTGGCGTAGATGCGATTTTAACTCCTGAATATGCCTAAAATCAACCTGCTGGCGATATTTGTCGCTTGAAGGAGTGCCCTTTTGACTCGAAACAAAATAGATAAACATAAAAATGGACAGAAATCAACTTTTGTCACGTCTTGACGACCAGGATAAGGTCTGGGATGTGGTTGTTATCGGTGGTGGCGCAACAGGTTTGGGTTGTGCCGTAGATGCTGCTGCTCGCGGTTATAGTGTAGCCCTATTCGAGCGAGAGGATTTTGCAAAATGTACATCGAGCCGCTCTACGAAACTCGTTCACGGCGGAGTGCGTTATTTGCAGAAATTGGAGGTCGATTTGGTGCGAGAGGCACTTCACGAGCGTGGTTTGATGAAGCAGAACGCTCCTCATCTGGTTAAGGACCAGGCATTTGTGATATCCAATTACAGCCATTGGGATAATTTCTTGTATTTCTGTGGTTTGTTGTTCTACGATATTTTGTCGTTTGGTTTTGGCTATGGTCGTTCACGCTTCATCTCGGCTAAAAAGGTGTTGGAGTATCTGCCTACATCGGAGGTTAAGGGCCTGAAGGGTGGTGTGGTTTATCACGATGGTCAATTTGACGACTCGCGTATGGCGGTTAATCTGGCCCAGACTGCAGTTGAGCAGGGCGCTGTTGTTGCTAATTATACAGCCGTAGAGAGTGTGTTGCACGATGAGCAGGGCAAGGTCTGTGGAGTCGTGGCTCGCGATATGATGAGTGGTAAGGTGTATAGAGTCAAGGCCAAGGCGGTCATCAATGCTGCCGGTATATTTGTCGATGAGGTTATGCAGATGGATAAGCCCGATATGCCAAAGATGGTGGTGCCGAGTCAGGGTGTTCACCTTGTACTTGATATGAAGTTCTTGCAGAGCGATTACGCCATAATGGTCCCCAAAACTTCGGATGGCCGCGTGTTGTTTGCTGTGCCTTGGCACGATAAGGTTGTTGTAGGTACGACAGATATTCAGCGACCTGTGGCCGAGAGCGAACCAAAACCGTTGGATGAGGAGATTGATTTTATTCTCTCGACGGCAGGCCTTTATATGTCGCCCGCACCTACACGTAAAGACATTGTTTCTGTGTTTGCTGGTCAGCGTCCGTTGGCAGCGCCCAAAAAGGAGGGCAAGAGTTCAAAAGAGGTGTCGCGTAGCCACAAGATTATCGTTTCGGACCACGACCTTATAACCATTACGGGTGGCAAGTGGACCTCATACCGACGTATGGCTGAGGATACAGTCGATAAGGCTATCGAGATGGGTAAAGTCGAGAAGCGTAAGTGCGCAACTCGTAAATTGAAGATACACGGCTGGCGTCCTAATCCCAATTTGGCAGACCATATGTATGTATATGGTAGCGATGAGCCTGCTATTCGTCAGATGATTAACGAAAATCCTGCGTTGGGGGAGCGCTTGAGCGAGAAGTATGGTTATACGGTAGCCGAAGTGTTGTGGGCCGTAAGAGAGGAGATGGCGCAGACGGTTGAGGATGTCTTGGCTCGTCGTGTGCGTTTGTTGTTTGTCGATGCACGTGAGGCGCAAAATGTTGCTCGCAGGGTGGCTGAAGTGATGGCTGAGGAGATGGGTAAAGACAAAACGTGGATTGATGAGCAGGTTGAGTCGTTTGTCAATGTCTCAAATAATTATATAGTTTGTTAGGGCTGAATTGCTGAATTTTTATTACATTCGCCTTCGAAAACCGTAAATTATAGTAACAATGGCTATACTTGATTTTTTTTCTCCCCCTGCTGCGCGAGAGCGTTTGGCAGCCGATAAGATAGATGCGGAGTACCGCCGTATGCGATTGAAGGTGTTTTTAGGGGCATTTTTTGGATATGCAGCCTACTATCTGGTGCGTAAGAATCTGTCGCTTGCGGCTCCAGGTATGATTGCCGAGGGCTTGCTCGATAAGGAGACGGCTGGTTTTGCTATGGCGGGTATCCCGATTGCCTACGCCTTCAGTAAGTTTATTATGGGTAGTCTGTCGGACCACTCCGATGCCCGTAAATTCTTGGTCGTGGGTTTGATAATAGCGTCGCTCGTGATGATGAGTGTTGGCTTGGTGCCTTATTCTCCGTCGATAGCCGTCAATGGTGCTATACTCTTTGCCTTTATGTTGGTTGTGGGTTGGCTCTCGGGTATGGGCTGGCCGCCGTGTGGTCGTATTATGGCGCATTGGTTCTCGCAGAATGAGCGTAGTTTCAAGATGTCGATTTGGAACTGCTCGCACAATGTAGGTGGCGGCTCGCTTGGCTTGTTGGTATCGGCAGGCATAGCCGTATTTGCCGTGATGGGCATTTCGGAGAGTTGGCGTGCAGCGTTTATTTTCCCATCGGTTGTTGCTATCTGTTTTGCGGCATTCTGCTGGTGGACTTTGCGAGATACTCCAGAGTCGTGTGGTCTGCCCCCAATCGAGGAGTATCGCAATGACTATACAAGTCGTCAGGCTGCTGCGGGCGAAGAGTCGAAGATTCCGTTCCGTCGCTTGTTTGTCGATTATGTTTTTAAGAATGGACTGTTGTGGATGATTGCCATAGCCAATGTGTTTGTCTATTTCATCCGTTACGGTGTGAGTGATTGGTCGCCCACTTATTTGCAGGAGATGCAGATTATGTCGCCTGATGAGAGCCGTTTTGCCTTCTCGCTGTTTGAGTATGCGGGTATTCCCGGTACTATCATTTGTGGCTGGCTATCTTCGAAGTTCTTTAGTGGCCGATGCGCCCCTGTTAATGTCATATATATGATTATGGTATTGGTCGGTATTTTGGGATATTGGCAGGCTGAGGCTGTTGCCGCATTGTTTGGCGGTGGCGAAGGTGTGTTGGCTATGGTTGTCTATTTCTCATTGGCACTTACAGGATTTGCCGTATATGGCCCTATCGCACTTATAGGTATTCAGGCTTTGAGTTTTGTTCCGAAGAATGCCGCAGGTACTGCCGCAGGCTTCGTTGGCTTGTTTGGCTATCTGTTGGGCGATGCTTTGCTGTCGAAGATTGTCGTAGGACAGATTGCAGGGCATAGTTCGCTCGGTTGGGGCGTGACGTTCTGGTTGTTTATTGCAGGGTGTGTTGTGGCAACATTGATTTGTGCCGTAACGTGGAAGAAAGAGTATGTGCTGATGCAGCAGCGCGCAGCGCAACATTAAACAGTGTCGGGAGCCTTTTTGGTAGGGTGTGGTTTCTTTGCTTGAAGGTGTCTGACCGATATTGTTGTTCGGTTTTTTTGTGGTTCCCTTCGCCTTAACGGGTGAAGGGATTTTTTTGTGTATTGGAGAACGGGTTGTTCTGCCTAAATCTGTCAAAATGTCGGATAATGGCATTGACGGGCTGTCAAAGTCTGCCAAATATTGTTATTAATGTCTGATTTGGGTCTATGGCAAAGGATTTGCGTTTTTAGGGGTAAAACAAAAAAATCAAAAAACGCAATATATTATGAATATTAATTCTTTGACCATTAAGGCGCAGGAGGCTCTGCAGGGAGCGGTGTCGCTTGCGAGAGAGAGAGGGCAGCAGGCGGTGGAGCCTATGCACTTGTTGAGTGTGCTTATAAAGGACGATGATTCATTGGGTACATTCTTGTTGGGACGTGTCGGCGTAAATGTCCGTACGTTGAAGGATGAGGTCGCTAAGGCTCTTGACTCTATTCCCCGTGTTTCGGGTGGCAATGGAGAGCAGTTCTTTTCTGGTGATACCTCGAAGGTAATTCAGCGCGGTGTGGACTTTACCCGTACATTTAACGATAAATATGCCTCTGTCGAACATCTGCTATTGGGCTTGGTGGCCGAGCGAGGAGCAGCAGCCGATATGCTTAAGCGTAACGGTGCAGCCGAGAAGGATTTGGTGGCGGCGATAAAGGAGTTTCGTAAAGGTGCGACTGTTGATTCTCAAACTTCGTCGCAGGAGTTCAATGCTTTGGGCAAGTATGCCATAAATCTGAACGAGATGGCGCGTAGCGGTAAATTGGACCCTGTTATTGGCCGCGATGAGGAGATTCGTCGAGTGTTGCAGATTCTATCGCGTCGTACGAAGAATAATCCCATCCTTGTCGGTGAAGCAGGTGTCGGTAAGACGGCTATTGCTGAGGGGATAGCCCACCGTATTGTCGATGGAGATGTGCCTGAGAACTTGAAGTCGAAATCAATCTTCTCGCTCGATATGGGTGCTTTGGTTGCAGGAGCAAAGTATCAGGGAGAATTTGAGGAGCGATTGAAAGGTGTTGTGCAGGAGGTTATAGCCAGCGACGGTGAGATACTGCTTTTTATTGACGAGATTCACACTCTTGTAGGAGCGGGTAAATCGAGCGGAGCGATGGATGCAGCCAATATCCTCAAACCTGCTTTGGCGCGTGGCGAGTTGCGTACGATAGGAGCCACCACGCTCGATGAGTTCCAGAAATATTTCGAGCAGGATAAGGCGTTGGAGCGTCGCTTCCAGAAGGTTATGGTTGATGAGCCCACCACGGAGGATGCAATATCTATTCTTCGAGGATTGAAGGAGCGATATGAGAATCATCATCAGGTGCGTATTAAGGATGATGCGATTATTGCCGCAGTTGAACTCTCGCACCGATATATTACATCTCGATTCTTGCCCGATAAGGCTATTGATTTGATTGATGAGGCAGCGGCGCATTTGCGTTTGGAGATGAATTCGGTCCCCGAAGAGATTGATAATCTGGACCGTCGTATCCGTCAACTCGAAATCGAGCGCGAGGCTATACGTCGCGAGAACGATGAACAGCGAGTGGAGTCATTGACGCGTGAAATCGAGGAACTGAAATCTTCGGAGGCTGCGCTACGTGCCAAATGGCAGGGCGAGCGCGACCTCTTGCAGAAGATTCAGCAGAATAAAGATTTGATAGAGCAACTCAAGGTCGAGGCTCAGCAGGCCGAGCGTTCGGGCGATTATGGGCGTGTGGCCGAGATTCGTTATGGTAAGATTGTTGAGGCCGAGAAGCAGATTTCGGCTCTTCAGGAACAACTGCACCTGACTACGACAGGTGGCGAGGCTATGATTAAGGAGGAGGTCGATTCGCAAGATATAGCCGAGGTTGTATCGCGCTGGACCGGTATTCCTGTAAAACGTATGCTCTCGTCGGAGCGCGAAAAGTTGCTGAAGATGGAGGCGGAACTTCATAAACGCGTAGTGGGCCAGCAGAATGCTATCGAGGCTATATCGGATGCTGTGCGTCGCTCGCGTGCAGGGTTGAGCGATGCCCGCAAGCCTATCGGCTCGTTTATCTTCTTGGGTACAACAGGTGTGGGTAAGACCGAATTGGCAAAGGCTCTGGCGGAGTTCCTCTTTAACGATGACTCGATGCTGACACGAATAGATATGAGCGAATATCAGGAGCGTCATAGCGTATCGCGTTTGGTGGGTGCACCTCCGGGATATGTAGGTTATGACGAGGGTGGTCAACTCACCGAGGCCGTACGCCGCAAGCCCTACTCTGTGGTGTTGTTGGATGAGATTGAGAAGGCCCATCCCGACGTCTTTAACATCTTGTTGCAGGTGTTGGACGATGGCCGCTTGACAGATAATAAGGGCCGTACGGTTGATTTTCGCAATACGATAATCATTATGACCTCAAATATGGGCTCTCATCTGATTCAGGAGCATTTTTCTCAAGCCTTTGACGGCGGTGTAGTACCTGTGGATGTAGTAGAGCGTACACGAGATGAAGTCATAGAGTTGTTAAAGACTCAACTTAAGCCAGAGTTCTTGAACCGTATTGACGAAATTGTAATGTTTGAGCCATTGACTCGTAGCGATATAGAGCAGATTGTGGATATCCAGATGGGCATAATCTCGCAGATGCTCAAGCATAATGGTGTAGAGTTGCATTATACGGCTGCAGCCAAGGCGTTGATTGCAAAACTGGGTTACGACCCGTTGTATGGAGCGCGCCCCGTTAAGCGAGTTATTCAGCGTGAGGTGGTGAACGAACTGTCGAAGCGAATTCTGGCAGGTGAGGTGAATCGCGAACGCCCCATTACCATAGACGCCGACGGTGAGGAACTGAAGTTTTCTAATTAATCAAACAGGCCTGCCTTAAACGATTGGGCGGGCCTTGTTTTTTGCAGATTACGAATAAATTACTACATTTGTTATTCGAATTGAAAAAAGAGTAATTGTATGAAGAGACTTTTTGTATTATTAACGTTCATAATTCTATTTTCGCAAGCCTTAATGGCACAGGAGCAGACTGCTCCAGCAGCCGAGAAGGTGACATTCCCTATGGTTACAGTTCCCGACGAGATAACCGACCCGCAGGCGCGTGCAAAATATCTGGGGGAACATTTCTGGGATAATGTGGATTTCGCTACGGCGAGTGAAGCCCTTGTAGAGCAGGGCCTGATTGATATGGCCTCAATCTTCCCGTTGCTCAATAGCGAGACATTGATATCGTCAATGACGGCGTTGGTAAAGAAGGCCGAGACTTCAAAGGAGGGTTTGCTTATGATGTTGTCGTTGGCCGATAAATATCTCTATGGCACAGCCTCTCCGCTATATAACGAAGCCGCATATAGAGGTTTGTTGCAATCGGCGTTAATCTCAAAGGCTTTGAATAAGGCCGATAAGGAGCCTTATCAAAAGCAGTTGGTGATATTGGAGATGAATAACGAGGGTAGTGCTGCCGTAGATTTTGATATGCAGTTGGTTGATGGTAGCAAGGCCAAGTTGTCGGATATCGAGGCCCCCGTTTCGATACTCTTTTTCTATGCGGCAGATAATTTGGATTGTAAGTTGCAGCGTTTTCGTTTGACACAGGCCCGTTTGGTGAATTATCTGCAACGAGCAGGCGGAATAAAGATTGTTGCCGTATGTGTTGAGGGCGATAAGGCTGCGTGGGAGAAGTTCCGTGCCGATTCACCCAAAGAGTGGTTGCACGTATTCGATGCGTCGGGTAAGATTAAGTCGGAGAATCTCTATGATTTGCGTACACTGCCTCGCCTCTATTTGCTGGATGAGCAGAAAACCGTATTGTTGAAAAATACCAAAGCCGATGATATCGAGCAGTATCTTGTACAGATAATCCAAGCATCAGACTCGGTGCCTGCCTCAGAGTAGAGTGCCGTTTGAAAAGATAAAAACGAATTATCCCTTTCGGGGGGTAATTCGTTTTTTTTGTTATATGTGGCAACACTCCCTTTTAATGAATTGTTCTATTGCAAAGGCTCACGCTCATAGGCATCAATCATCGAGCCTTGCGTGCGGTTTATGATTCTCACACCTTGCTCCGCAGCATAATCGCGCATCACCTCGTGCCCGCGGAATAGTTCAGCCATCTCGGCCAAAAAGGTATGCATCGTGTAGGGCTGCGGAGGTGTGGTAGCATTGACGTATATGGGTTTGGGAACCGCAGGCTCCTTGTCGTAGTAGTATGTTTGGCGACGACACAGTTGGTTGCGGTCATTGACCATCAAACCCTCAAGCATAGTGTGGTCCACTCCAAACAGTTCTATTGTTTTGTAGCCAAGCAGGATGGCTATGAACTCTCCGTTTTGCACCACAGTGCCGAAGTTACCTGCTCCTAAACCTCTGCGGTAACACCAGAACTCTATATTGCGGAAACCTCTGTACAAGGTTGAGTGAAACTTTACGATGCGTATATTGGGGTTGTGCCCTACGGCTGCTACATAGTCAAAATTGTCAGGGTTGTAATATTGCACATACAATGTCATAGGCCACGTCACCTTGTCACGTAGGGCTGCATAAAGGTTGTCTATACGCTCCGAGTGGCCTGCTTTGCGGAAAAATACAGGGTCCGAGACTATATAGTATTTGGGCTTTATGATTGAAAACTCCTCACCCATAGCGAAGAAGTTTACTGCCAACATATCTGCCTGCTCCCAATATTTTGAATCAATCAGTCGAGGTAGGTCCGCCGAGAGCGATGGACCGTTGCCCAAGATGGCCATACGTCGTGAAGGATTCATATCGTTTGCTCCAGACTCGGCAACATAGTTGCGGAAATTCTCCTTGACGGCCATTGTCGCAAAAAAGAGCGCAGTCTCAAATGAGTTGCGCAGAGCCGATATGATTTTTTCTGATAGGCGCATTTGACTTCAATTTATCCTATTGCAAAACTAATAAAAAAACGTTACATTTGCAATAATATGCAGAATACAAAGCCTTCGTGTGACATATCGGTTGTAATACCTTTATATAATAAGGCATCAACTATCTACACCACGCTTATCTCGGTGTTGGCGCAATCGGTGCGCCCGCGAGAGGTTATCGTTATAGATGACGGCTCGACGGATGGCAGTGCCGAGATAGTAGAAAAGTTGATTGCTGATAAGCCTCACGTTAAGTTGGTGCGCCAAGCAAATGCAGGGGTGAGCGCTGCGCGTAATAGGGCTATTGAGATGGCACAAGGCGAGTGGGTTGCCCTGCTTGATGGTGATGATATATGGAGTCCTGAGTACCTGAAAGCGGTACACGAGATGATTGAGCGCTGGCCCGAATGTGGTGCCTATGGTACGGGATTTTACGTCGAGGATAATATGCGAAGTATAGTTGGCTCAACACCCAAGCAGACGGGCAAGGTCGATTTCTTTACGGAGTCTATGCATCGCTATGTCCTGATTCCCTCGGCTACAACGTTGCGACGTGATTTGGTGCTTCGTTTGGGCGGTTTCCCTGTGGGTATGCGTATGGGTGAGGACCAATATCTATGGACCAAAATAGCCCGCGAGGCGGAGGTGGCTTTCTGGGCTCAACCTATGATAATATACCAAAAGTCGGCATCTAATCGTTCGGCCTCTATCTATCGCGCCGAGCAGAGTGAATTCTCGCTGGAGGATTTGTATGATGAGTCGGCATCGGCTATCAGCAATGAATATGTTGCACGTGTGGCATTGGGCAAGGCGCTCGTCGAGAGTGCTCGTGGCGGTACGAGTCAGGCGCGTCGGGCGTTGGAGTTCTTTGCCTACAATACTATGTCCAAGCGTATCGAGCGTAAGGTGCGTATCCTCAATGCTCTGCCACGGTGGATGCGTCCATCGGTGCTTGCCGCCTATAATTGGTTGGCGTGGCTTATAGCGGGCAAGGGTATGTAGACGCTGATGTTAAGTTATAAAAAGGGCTGCATAAAATCAATGTGCAGCCCTTCATATCTTTGCTTCTATAATATTATTTTTTGAGTTGTTCCATCATCCACTTTGAGCGAGCTGTATTCTGCTCAGGATATGTCCAATGTTCTATTTCGGGAACAATCCAACGCTCCTTGTCGGCTGTGGGAATGGCGTTATATGCCGCAGTCGTTGATGTGGGGCAACAGGTCATATCGTTGAATCCGTATGAGTAAAAGACTGGTACACTTACCTTGCGTGCAAAGTTTACAACATCATAATATCGTGATGTCTCGATGCGCTCCTTGGTAGCCATATAGCCATTACGGAATGGATGAGGCCAGCCTCCGCCACGTCCGTGCAGATAACCAGTCAGGTCGGCAAGGGCTGGATAGAAGACTGCCAGACACTTCACTTTGGGATTGAGTACGGCAGTTGTGATTGATAAGGCACCACCTTGCGAGCCCCCCATCACACCTATGCGGTTGGCATCTATAAAATCGAGTTCGGCCAAAAAATCTACCGCACGAGCACAACCTACATATATGCCCTTATATACATATCTGTCTTTGTTGTCCATATTGTAGAATTGGTATTCGTACATCATACCGGCCTTCAGTTGGGCGTAAATCTCGTCGTCCATAACCGTCGGTATATGGTTGATTCCAAGTTCCAACGTGACAAAACCTTGCTCTGCCTCGGTATAGTATCCTGTACGTGCGCGGCATCCTGCTCCGGGAACTATCAGTATAGCGGGCAACTTGTCACCCTGCTTGATGTTGGCTGGTACGCACATCGTACCATACATACGGCAACCATTGCGTAGATTCTGGAAACTTGCCGAGTATACATTAACCGTGGGGGTACATTTTTCAGGTACAAGTTCCAAACGAGGTAACATCTCCAATTTGTTGTTGTCGGCTATTGCCTTTGCCCAGAACTCGTCAAAATCCTTGGGCGCAGAAGTTGTCGGCTCTATGCGGTCTATGTCGAGGCCTGCAGTTGCTGTACCCACATATCGCTTGCCATCGTATGTAGCCCACGCACGTAGACGAAGGAATCCTGGACGTTTCATCGTTCCTGCTTCAATCTGCATTGTGCCATCTTCGAGTGTGATGTTACCCTTCTTATGCGGAGACATCATATCCTCTGAAATCTCGTAATATACCTCGACTCCCTTGAGTGGGATACCCGACTTGCACACTGTGAGCGAGAAGGTCACATCGTCACCGCATTCATACTGCCAATCGGTGTTTTCGGGCGCTACGGCAACCGTGATTATTGTCTGTTTGGGTTGGGCCTCGGCGACGTAAACGTTGAATGTCGCAACAATGGCTACGAAGATTGATAAAAATCGTCTCATTGTAATCTATATTTTTAATTGTTTGTTCAGGTTGGCGGCAACAATCACCTTGTTGGTAAAATTAGTTTTAGGTGCCAGATGTTATTGGACAAGCAGGTTGCACCCTCTGATGTCGGCGCCCGACAGACGGCCTTCGATGCTGAATGCCCCATCACTAAGAACCGTACCAACATCTTGAGTTGCAATAAACGCACACGACGAAAGGTTTGCCAAGTCAATAATATTTATCGCTCCACGACTTCCTGCGGATTGTAGTCGTAAAGGGTTGTTTACGTCACGAGTCAAAACTTTCATCCATTTGGGCGCACGGAAAATGCCCTCTCCCTTAGAGTAGGCTTGCGATGTGAGTTCGGCCATTCCATATTCGGAGTGTATCTGCTCAACCCCAAATGCTGAAGTTAGTATGCGATGAAATTCTGCTTTGGGTAACTCCTCGCGGTAGCCCTTCATTCCGCCGGTCTCCATAACTATTGTATTGGATAACTTAGGGGCGTACTGTTCGGCCAAATCCCATAGCGCGTAACTCACTCCGAGCAAGATTTTGGGTTTGTTGTCAGCGGCAAGGTCGGCAAGAAGTTTCTCATAATCATCGAGATAGAATCCTCCGCTGCCACAGCGTGATATCAAGCGGTCTGTCATATATACCAGCGATGAGCCTTCGCGAGCGAGATAGTTGGGCAACAGACCATATATACTCCACTGCTCTGTCGCACCATAGAATGACTCGAAAGCGGCTGTAAAGACTCTCTCGTAATGGGCAAGGCTCTGCATTGCGTGACGCGAGGGCGTTGTTCCGCCTGTGTTGCTCGATGTGAAGACCTTTTCAGGCTCGCCCTCGCCGCAATATATATCAAAGGTCTTGAAAAATTCTATCGGCAGGAACGGAATCTGCTCAATGCTCTTAACCTCGCAAGGCGATACACCCAGCAACTCAATATATCGCTTGTAGGGTGCGCAATGCTCGGCTTGAAAGCGAAACACCTCCAATGTCACCTGCTCAAACTCCTGCTCGGTTTTTATAGAAAATATTTTATCTGCTAAATTCATAATAACAAAGGTACGAAATAAACCACAACCTTTTACTCGTTTTACACAAAAATCCGACATAGGAAGTCGAATTATAGACCTCCGTGTCGGATTTTTCATTATGGGGTTTGTCTTATTGCAGACCCTTACTTCTTGCCCTTGGGCGCAAGAATCATATTCATCTTCTTGCCGTCGAGTTTAGGCATTGCCTCAACCTTTGCAATCTCCTCCAAGTCGGTAGCGAAACGTAGCAACAGAATCTCTCCCTGCTCCTTGAATACGATTGAGCGACCACGGAAGAATACCGATGCCTTAACCTTCGCGCCCTCCTTGATGAAGTTTTCGGCGTGCTTGAGTTTGAAGTTGTAGTCGTGGTCGTCGGTCTGCGGACCAAAACGAATCTCCTTGATTACAATCTTCACCTGCTTAGCCTTAATCTCCTTGGCCTTGCGCTTTTGTTGGTAGAGGAACTTTTGGTAATCGGCTATGCGACATACCGGAGGGTCGGCTTTGGGTGAAATTTCAATCAAATCCAACTCCATCTCATCTGCCATAGCCAATGCCTCACGAAGTGATACTACCGTATTAGGCTCGACATTATCGCCTACAAGACGCACTGTCGGGGCGGTAATCTCCTCGTTGATACGATTGGGGTTCTCTTTCTCTACTCGTTTGCCTCGCATCCCCTGCTGAGGCTTGTTTCCGCCGTTCTGTACGGGACGCGGCGGAAAAGGTTTTTGTGTAATTGCCAAATTGGTAAATGTTTGTTTTACTTATGTTTGTTTTGTGGAGTGGCCTGTGGCCTTACTCCATCTTGTTTGCTTCGATTTCAGCATCGACGAGAGACGAAATGTGTGCTGCGAACTCCTCAATGGTCATAGCACCCTTGTCGCCTTCGCCTTGTACGCGAACCGATACCTTGCCCTCTTGAGCCTCCTTCTCGCCGACGATGAGCAGGAACGGAATACGCTTCAACTCGTTGTCGCGAATCTTACGGCCAATCTTCTCGTTACGCTCATCTACATGTACACGAATATCGGCTTTACCCAAACGTTTTGCTACATCGTTAGCATAGTCGTTAAACTTCTCCGAAATAGGCAGGATAACTGCTTGGTCGGGAGTGAGCCACAAGGGGAACTTGCCTGCTGTATGCTCCAACAAAACGGCCACGAAACGCTCCATAGAACCAAACGGTGCGCGGTGAATCATAATCGGGCGATGTAACTTATCGTCGTTGCCTTTGTATGTAAGGTCGAAACGCTCTGGCAAGTTGTAGTCTACCTGAATGGTACCCAACTGCCAACTGCGGCCCAAAGCATCCTTCACCATAAAGTCCAACTTAGGACCATAGAATGCAGCCTCGCCCAACTCGACAGTAGTGTTGAGACCCTTCTCCTTACAAGCCTGAATGATAGCCGACTCGGCCTTCTCCCAATTCTCGTCCGAGCCGATATACTTCTCGGTGTTATTGGGGTCGCGCAACGAAATCTGTGCTGTATAGTTATCAAACTTCAACGTGCGGAAGATATATAGCACGATGTCGATAACCTTTTCGAACTCCTCCAGAAGTTGGTCGGGACGAACGAAGAGGTGAGCATCGTCCTGTGTGAAACTACGCACGCGCGTAAGGCCGTGCAACTCACCTGACTGTTCGTAACGATATACCGTACCAAACTCTGCCAAACGTACGGGCAGGTCCTTATATGAACGGGGTTTCGAACGATAAATCTCGCAGTGGTGGGGGCAGTTCATCGGCTTGAGCAAGTACTCCTCACCCTCAAATGGAGTATGGATAGGCTGGAATGAATCCTTGCCATACTTTGCGTAGTGGCCCGATGTAACATACAAATCCTTGTTACCGATGTGCGGAGTTATAACCTGCTGATAACCATAATCCTTCTGAATCTGGCGCAAGAAACGCTCCAAACGGTCACGCAACTCGGCACCCTTCGGCAACCACATCGGAAGACCCTGACCTACGCGCTGTGAGAACATAAAGAGTTCCAAATCCTTGCCCAACTTACGGTGGTCACGCTTTTTGGCCTCCTCAATCATAGCCAAATACTCATCGAGCATTGACTTCTTGGGGAACGAGATACCATAGATACGTGTAAGCATCTTGTTCTTCTCGTTACCGCGCCAGTAAGCACCAGCAACTGATGTAAGTTTTACGGCCTTGATAACACCCGTGTTGGGAATATGCGGACCACGACAAAGGTCGGTGAACGAGCCGTTAGTATAGAATGAGATGGTACCATCCTCAAGGTCTTGAATCAACTCGACCTTGTATTGGTCGCCCTTCTCGGTGAATGTCTTTAGTGCATCGGCTTTCGATACCTCAGAACGCACCAACTCCTCTTTCTGGCGAGCCAACTCCTGCATCTTCTTCTCGATGGCCTCCAAGTCGCCCTCGGTGATGGGGGTGGGAGAGTCTACGTCGTAGTAGAATCCGTTGTCGATAGCAGGGCCGATACCGAACTTGATGCCCGGGTAGAGACTCTGCAAAGCCTCTGCCAAGAGGTGAGATGATGTGTGCCAGAAGGCGTGCTTGCCCTCGGCATCGTCCCACTTGTAGAACTTGATTGTTGCGTCCTCGTCGATGGCGCGTGTCATATCGACAGTAGCGCCGTTTACCGAAGCGGCCAGACAGTCGGCAGCGAGACGAGGGCTGATGCTCTCGGCTACTTGGTAAGCAGTTGTTCCTTTGGCAAACTCCTTAACGTTGCCATCAGGAAATGTGATTTTAATCATAATTGTTATTTAAGTTTTATGTTTTGAGCCTCCTCCCGCTTCCACAATTACGAGACGGAATACGGTTTCGGGCTCGATTAATTTTTAATTCAAAATTATTCTTCTTTGCGTAGTTCGCGTTTGGCGGTTTTTATATTCAGCACCGAGCTGCATACCATCAATGCTCCCAAACCGACATAGAACCACTCGATTGGTTGAGAAGTGAAAAAGTTAATGGCCAAAATAATAATGGCTAATACCAACGTAAAACGATGTGCCCAAAGGTTAATCTTCCACGCTCTCTTTCTCTCCATAACTCTAAAGTTTATTTTGTTAAACCTTTCTACTTATTCTCCTCTTCTTGCACCTTGCGCTTCTTGAGTCTATTGTCAAAGATAAATAGTCCTGCCGTCAATAGACACGCTGCCTCGGCAATGGTCGAGGCCCAATCCAACTCGTCGCCGGTATTTGCCTTGTAGACATTTGCGCCCAAGCCAAGGATTGACAATATAGCGACTGATACCCACAATGCCATATTGGTTCGAGTTCTTTGCGGCCTTCCCTGCTCTAACATATCTCTTTAATTTTTATTCAATCTTCAATCTTCGATTTTGAATTTTGAATTCTCTTTCTTTACTCCTCCTGCTCAGGTAACTTCAAATCCTTGATTGATACGTCGCGGCCCTTGTCGCGCTCGAAACGCTGCAACGGATTGGCGTTCCATTTGGCCCAGTCTTCGCGGTTACGAACGATATCAATAGCAGAGTAGATGGCGTTACGCATCGACTGCGCATCGGCTATGCCCTTGCCCGCGATGTCGTAAGCCGTACCGTGGTCGGGTGATGTACGTACTGCCGACAAGCCTGCCGTAAAGTTCACACCATCGGGTGATAGAGTCTTGAATGGCGTCAGGCCTTGGTCGTGATACATTGCCAATACGGCATCATACTTCATATAACCTCCGTTTGCAAACAAGCCGTCTGCGGGGAATGGGCCGAATGCTAATGTGCCCTGCTCGAAAGCCTCGACGATGGCGGGTTTGATAATCTCCTGCTCCTCAGTGCCGAGCATACCACCCTCGCCCGCGTGGGGGTTGAGTGCAAGTACTGCGATGCGGGGCTCCACGATGCCAAAGTCCTGCTTCAGCGAGGCGCGTAATGTTGTGAGTGATTGCAAAATCTTCTCCTTTGAGATGTTCTTGCTAACCTCTGCTACGGGGATGTGGATTGTAACCAAACCAACACGAAGACGGTCACTGCACATAATCATCATCGGCTCGCCCTCCAGATGTGAGGCAAAGAACTCGGTGTGGCCTGTAAAACGGAACTCCTCGCTCTGCGCACTCTCCTTATCAATCGGAGCGGTAACCACTGCATCTATCTCTCCACTCTTGAGGTCGGCGGCGGCTCTCTCCAAAGCCTCGACTGCGGCCTTGCCTGCTTCGTGAGATGCAATACCTGCTTTGGGTGTTGCATTACCACACTCTACGAGATTGACCTTGCCGCGACGAGCCTCGTGGGCCGATGCGACGACGTTAAACTGCAAGGTATAACCATCCTCCTGTTTCTCCAGCAGAGGCATATATGTTTTTGCGGCCTGCAACGAGCCGTAAACTACGGGCGTGAACAACTCTGTCATACGGCTGTCGGCCAATGTCTTGAGTATCACTTCCCAGCCTACGCCGTTGATGTCACCTTGTGTAATTCCTATCTTAAGTCTGTTGTCTGACATACAAAATTCTTTATTTCAAAGAGCAAATATACTAATAATTTTCAATTATTAGCCTGATAATGCGTGAATTGATGCCGATGAAACAAAAAAACGGCTTTTTAGGGCCGTTTTTTAGAGTGTTGAAGACTTTTTGTTGTTGTTTTCAGCGGGTTGCGATATTTTGCTGCTATTTTGTGCGGCGGCGGAACTCGGCACAGACGATGCCCGTAGCCATCGCTACATTGAGCGACTCGGAGCCTTGACGCTCGGGAGGATAGGAGGGTATGAGCAGACGATGCGAAAAGTGTTGTGCGCACTCTGCACTCACGCCCTTGCCCTCATTGCCCATAACAATTACGCCATTGGCCGAAAGCCTACTCTCGTAAATATTCTCACCGTCGAGCATTGTGCCGTAGATGGGAGTTCCCTCTTTGGCCGAGAGAGCAAGAAAATCGGCAAGCGGCAAGTAGTGAACTCTCACTCGCAATATAGCCCCCATCGTGGCCTGAATGACTTTGGGGTTATAGCAGTCGGCTGTCGCTTCAGAGCAGAATATATCGCTTATGCCAAACCAGTCGGCAAGACGTATTATGGTGCCTAAATTGCCCGGATTCTGTACTCCGTCCAGTGCCAACGATAGGGCGGTGGCGGGTGCTGCAGTGGGGGTGTTGAAACGCGGTTGCTCGACTATGGCCAAGCAATTTGATGCAGTCTTGAGTTGCGAAATGCGTTCCATCTCCTTTGGCGTGACCACTTCGGCTTTACCCTTCAGTACACCATCAAGAGCATATATGCGGTGTATGCGCAGATGTGAATCGAGGATTTCGCTGATGAGTTTTTCCCCTTCGGCGATGAATAAGCGCTCCGTGTCGCGCACCTGCTTATCGGCAAGCGAACGTATAAATTGTATTTCGGCTTTGGTCATAATCGTTGGCGTTTAGGCTCAATTAAAAATGTCTCTCCCTCGCGTGCAATATCTGTTGTGGGGAATATCTCTCGGCTCTCGTCAAGCAGAGGCTGTAAATCCTTGTAGCGTGATGAGAAGTGCCCAATCAGCAGCCGTCCCGCACCAGCCATCTTTGCCACTTTGGCGGCATCAGCCGTGGTGGCGTGCCCGCGCTCTTTGGCTATCTTGCGCTCTTTGGCTTCGTAGGTGGCCTCGTGATAGAGCATATCAACCCCCTCGACCATCTTTGCCAGGCGGGCCGAATAGTTGGTATCGGAGCAGTAGGCATACGATAGCGAGGCGTATGGACGATAGGTGATTTTTTCATTAGCGACAATCTCGCCACTGTCCAATGTTATATCTTCTCCCCGTTTGGCTGCTACAATTTGTGCCAACGATAATCCGTATCGTTCGATAGCGAATTTGCTGACATTGATGGGTGGTTCTTTTTGTCGAAACAGGAATCCTGACGTTGGTACGCGGTGTCGCAGTGGCAGTGACCACACTTCGGTGGTGTCGTTCTCGAAAATGATGCGGTGCTTGGTTGTATCGACCTCTATCCACTCGGGAGTATAAGGCAGGTTGCTTTCACATAGGCGTAGAAAGCACTCCAACATCTCCCCGAATGGGCGTGGCGCATATATGCGCAATGGTGTGCGACGTCCGTATAATCCCAGCGTCGAGAGCAACGGAAACAATCCATAGAGGTGGTCACCGTGCAGATGCGAGATAAAGACAGCACGTAGTTTCAGTGGTGAGATACCGCATCGGGCCATACGACGTTGCACACCCTCTCCTGCATCAACCAGAAAGTATTGCTCGTTGATGTTCACAACTTGTGCCGAAGGGTGTGACGTTGCCGTTGGCTTGGCCGACGAGTTGCCGAGTATGGTTACCGCTATCGACATTCTCTATTATTTCTTGCTCAACAGGTAACGCTCGCAGTCGAGGGCTGCAATACAACCTGAACCAGCAGCAGTGATGGCCTGACGGTAGTGCGGGTCCTTTACATCACCTGCGGCAAATACACCCTCGATGTTGGTTTTCGATGTGCCGGGCTCGACCTTGATGTAACCCTCTGCGTCGAGGTCTATCTTACCCTTGAATAGTTCTGTGTTGGGATGGTGGCCGATGGCGAGGAAGAAACCGCTGATGTCGATTGTGGTCTCCTCTCCCGATGAGTGGCGCAATAAAGCACCCGTAACACCATCCTCGTCACCCAAAACCTCGACTGTATTGTATTCAAACATTACCTTGATATTGGGAGTGGCAAAGACTCTCTCTTGCATAGCCTTTGATGCGCGCAGGAAGGGTTTTCTGACGATAAGATATACCTGCTTGCAGATAGAGGCCAGATAGGTTGCCTCTTCGCAGGCTGTGTCGCCGCCACCTACAACGGCTACATCCTGCTTACGGTAGAAGAATCCGTCGCACGTAGCGCAGGCACTCACGCCCTGACCGCGATATTTCATCTCTGAGCCCAAACCGAGATACTTTGCTGATGCACCCGTAGCGATGATAAGCGAGTCGGCTTGAATCTGTTTCTCGCCATCAACCGTTACAACAAATGGACGGCTGTCGAAATCGACATTTGTTACAACGCCGAAACGTACATCTGCTCCAAAGCGTTGTGCTTGACGCTTTAGGTCGGCCATCATCTCAGTACCTTTGATACCCTCAGGATAGCCAGGAAAGTTCTCAATGTCGGTTGTTGTGGTGAGTTGTCCGCCCGGCTCGATACCTTCGTAAACGATAGGTGCGAGGTTGGCACGTGATGCATATATTGCGGCTGTAAAACCTGCGGGGCCGCTACCGATAATTAGACATTTTGTCTGTTCCATATTTTTATCTGTTTTATTTATTTGTATTCTAACGCGTTGAAATAAATATTATTATAATACGGGCTCGACCTCCCCGAAGGGACACAACTGCTTGCCCGAATAATCAAATACGCTCCAACCGTTACCGTCAAAGACCATCGATTCTCCTTTGTGCGGATTGTAATCAACGATTTTGTAAAGCGGTGGAATAATGTAGTTGCCTTGTTTGTCAATCAGGCCCATACCCTCTGTAGTCTCCACTTCGGTGCGACCTTCACGAAAATCATTAACCCATAGATATTGTGGCGATATGATGTAGCGATTCTGACTATCGACAAAGCCCCAACCCTCATTGTCCTCGACGGCAATCAACCCCTCGCTCATCTCACCAATGGACAGATGACCAGCGAGCGAGGTCGGAGTATCGTATGACGCAGTGTCTATATCGCACAATAGGTTGTTGGCGAGCATTTTGTTCAACTCATCCTTTATCGCCTGCAAAGCCGCACTGTCGCCGTCGTTGGTTGATGTCGCGTAGTACCAGCGTATGGGGTAGAGTCTGTCGCGGTTGTCAATGAGTATGTTGTCGGCTCGTAGGTTATTGTGCGAAATATTGCTTTCGCAGAGAGCCGTCTGCAGGGCACTTAATGAGCCGAGTAGCGCTGAGGCGTATTGCTCGTCGCAGGCTGCCGTTGCCAATGCATCAGCAAATGGCAAAGCCACAGGCAACATCTCAAGCACGATGTCGCAATACCTCTCTCTGCCTAAGGAATCAATGGTGAGCATCTCCTCGCGCAGGATAGTTATCTGCGGCACGATAGAGTGTCGCAGATGATACTTATGCGGCGTAAATTGCTCGATGCGATGCAGTGCAAGTGGCGACAGAGGCATCAATAGCAGAAAACGGTTTTCGTCGCACTCCGCCTCCACTTCGGCAAAGAGCGTAGAGCGTCTTATATCGTCGCTTTTTACTTTTAGGCCTTTTAACGACTTGAAATATTTATCGGGCGCGAGTAGGGCTCGGCGTAAGTCTGAAATAGTAATCATAGTTATTGCATATTACTTACGCTACGAGAGCCTATGTTAATAATTGACAACAATTCGATAATTGAGGCGTTGTAGCCCATCCCGAAAAACGGGGGTGTTGCTCCTGCCCCCTTGATTTGGCATATTGCTTGGTTGAAGGCATCGGGCATAATGCTCGAACACTCAGCCAGAGTGTGGGCATAACGGTCTGCCGTGGCCAACTCCTCAGCCATAGGAAATACCATCGAAGGGATTGTATTATTTGCCGAGATGTGAATATTTAGCAACAGAGTGTTACCGTCATCGGTTGCCGTACGGCGAATCTGCGAGCATATATCGCATAATTCTCTGTCGTCACAATCCGATGATTCTCCATCAGTAATGTTGATTACAATAGGTGGAAAACTCTCTTTGTTCTGTTCTTTGTCGCACCAATCTTTGACCAAATCGCGTACGCGCAACATCGCCTCATACATCGGTGTTTTCCCTTCGGCTTTTGGCGAGAGCCACTGCATTATGGAGTGTGCAACCATAGCCGATGAGCCATCCGACAACTCCTCTTCGATAGATATATCGCTCTTTGCGGGGGCCATATCGGCCAACTCTGCAATCGATATAAAACCACTCTTGCCAAGTAGCATTTCGACTTCGTCATTCCCATAGCCTACAACGGCAATGTCGTAATAGTTGCGCAACGAATCGGTGCGTCGGCAGCGGTCAATGAGTTCGGTTATTAGAGCATTAGCCATTAGCGTTACAGCCTCGGCGCGAGTGATATTCATACGCCCCAAACGAATTCGCTCCTGCATTGAGCCCGAGCGGTCTAATACAAGTACAAAAGCAGCCCGATGGCGACGCGTAATCTCTTGTGTATACATAATTCAGGGAGTTTATTATGCAAATATAATCTATTTGTCTAAAATTTGCAATAAATCTTCTGCCTTGATATACTCCTGCTCACCATTGGAGTAATATACCGTAGTTGCACCGTCACGCATAGGTTTTACGCGTGTGTCCATAGGAAAACTCTTTACGACGTTCCCCTCTAAATCGACAAAGTGGGAATAGCCACCCAATTCGGTGAGCATCACGCCGCACGTGGGCTCATAGCCATTGTCAAATAGAGGCTCAATGAGCCAGCGACAATTATCGCGGCATCCCCAATAGCCATTTGCAACATCAAGATACGGTACATTATCTTCGGATGAGGTATCAGCCGAATGAGTTATCTCAGGCAATAATGTCGGTCTTAGGTTGAATAGTCGTGCTGATGTCGAGCGCAACATTTGCGCCAAACGATACTCTCTTGCCATACCCCGCTGGGCAAACAGGTCACAGATGCGCTCCAATTCGCTGACTCTACCACGCATAATATCTCGAGGCGAGAGCAGTGGCTCGTGATACTTGCGAAAATACTCTATTGTGGTGGAGTCGATTGCTGCCGCGTGTAGGAAAACCGACAGAAATGCTATCGAGTAGTCGTCGATATGTTTGTCGTAGAGGTCGGTTGTGCGTTGAGGATGTTGATAGGCCGCAGTGCCTATTTCGGGCGAGGCTTCACCTGCAAACGATGGTAGGAATGCGGCATCCCAATCTATAGCCCGAATCTCGCCCGTTGGGGTGAGAATGAGATTTTCGGGTTTAAGGTCGCCGTGTGCCCGCTCCGATAATAGTAAACGCTTGGCAAAAGTATCAAATGAAGAGGCTATAGCGATTAATTCTTGTTCTCCATCAGCCGAGCATAGTGCTTCGTCTAACGTTATGCCCTCGATGTATGGTGTTAGCAGGCAGTCAATCCAGACCTTGCGACCTACGATGTCTATGATGCATAATTCGCGAGGATGAAACTCCTCGCCGTAGATTGCCGCTAGATGATTGTTCGTGCGGGTATAGCATTTGAGAATTTTGTCCATCCCATCGTGCTTTACACGAAATGTGACTGCCGCATTTCCCGCAACATACAAGGGTCGGTTGTCGTGAAACGTAGGCTCAATGCCACGCAGTGTGCGCCATACGGTATAGGGCGCAGCCAAAGCATCTACTATATTGGCGATGGTAGTCACTCTAATTAGGTCGTTTTGGTGGGCCTAAAATCTATGCCCGTAAATTAAAAAACAGGGCTGGCCTGCGATAATGCAGTCAGCCCCGTATAAATATGTGTGAGATGATTAGTTGCAACCGCCCTCGCAGCCACAATCACAACCACTGTCACAACCGCTCTCGCAGTCACCGTGACAACCGCAGTTGCAGCCGCCTTGTGCAGCCAAATCCTCAGGTGTTACGTCGCGTACCTCGACAACCTCTACATCGAAGTTCAAGGTCTTGCCTGCCATCGGGTGGTTGAAGTCCATCTTAACGGTCTCCTCTGCAACCTCCTTTACTACACCGAGCATACGGTTACCCTGTGAGTCGCTCATAGGAATCTGGTTGCCAACGAACAACATCTCCTCTGCTAATTTGCCATCAACCATAAATATGTTTTTGGGGAGGTCAACAATAGCCTCGGGAACAATCTCACCGTAGCCATCAGCGGGAGCCAACGTAAACGATACCTTGTCACCGGCCTCCTTGCCCATAATTGCGCCCTCGAACTTGGGCAACAACATACCTGTGCCGCAGATGAACTGCAAAGGCTGACCTTCGCGTGATTGGTCGGCAATCTGACCATCAACAGTCAGAGTGTAGTGTACCGACACCATTTTTGAATTTTCTACTTTCATATTTTTATGTGTTTTGTTTTTTCGCGTTGCAAATATAGTCAATTACTTTGGTTTAGACAATTTTTGTTCTCTAATCTTGGTGTGTGGTGTTTTATTCGTGATGAGCGCATTGGTGTCCCTCTTCGTGAGCCGAACATCCAACACCTGAGTCAAGAACAAAACCACAAAGAAAACCATTCACTACAGCCTCAATGTCGCCCTTGCAACCACGTATCACGCGTATGCCGTGCGCCGAGAGTTTGTTCAGCGCCCCGTCACCCATACTGCCTGCCAGCATCACCTCGACTCCCATCTCTTGCAGGTCTTTGGCTATGCCCGATTTACAACCACAACCTTGCGGCGAGGGCAAATCTTCACGACTGATAATCTGCTTGCCGTCGATAGTAAATATCGTATAGTGGTCGCAGTGCCCGAAATGGTCATCGACTCTTCCGTCTCGTGTGGGAATTGCTAACTTCATAGTAGTTGAATTTATTGTTTAATCTACATTGCAGCAAACAAGGTTGCGGTCTCCGTAGCCGTTGTCAATCTTAGTGACGTAGGGGAAGAACTTCGCGGCGCGTACCCAATCCAAGGGGAATGCAGCCTCCATACGAGAGTAGGGGTGTGACCACTCGCCCGCCAACTCTACGGCTGTATGGGGAGCATTAACCACTACGTTATCCTTCTCGCCCGATGTGGCCGCAGCCTCGCACTCGCGCTTAATCTGTACCAAAGCCTCAATGAAGCGGTCCATCTCTGCCTTGGGCTCCGACTCGGTAGGCTCAACCATCAATGTCTCGTGTACGGGGAACGAGAGTGTTGGCGCGTGGAAGCCGTAATCCATCAAGCGGTGAGCGATGTCGCCACAGTCGATACCGTAATCCTTCTTGAAGTTAGTGAGGTCGAGAATCATCTCGTGACCTACACGGCCTGTCTCACCTGAATAATATGTGCGATACTCATTCTTCAAAGCCGATGACATATAGTTGGCATTTACGATAGCCATCTCTGTAGAGTGACGCAAGCCCTCTTCACCCAACATCTTGATGTAACCATACGTGATAGGCAACAACATTGCCGAGCCCCAAGGTGATGATGCAACGGCAGTGATGCCATCCTCGCCACCTGTAGCCATTACGGGGTGAGAGGGGAGGAAGGGTGTCAAATGCTCTGCAACGCAGATGGGACCTACACCCGGACCACCGCCTCCGTGAGGCATTGCAAAGGTCTTGTGCAGGTTAAGGTGGCAGACGTCAGCACCAATATAACCAGGATTAGTCAGACCTACCTGTGCATTCATATTTGCTCCGTCCATATATACCTGACCTCCTGCATCGTGTACGGCATCTACAATCTCTCGGATGCGACTCTCGAATACGCCGTGAGTTGAGGGGTATGTTACCATCAAACCGCACAACTCCGATGAGTACTCCTCGGCCTTCTTCTTCAAATCCTCGACGTCGATATTTCCGTTCTCGTCGCAAGCCACAGTTACAATCTTCATACCTGCCATAGCCGCTGATGCGGGGTTTGTTCCGTGAGCCGATGCGGGGATGAGTATGATGTTACGGTAGCCCTGACCACGACTCTGGTGGTAGGCTCTAATAACCATCAAGCCTGTATATTCGCCTGCGGCACCTGAGTTGGGCTGCAAAGAGCAACCTGCAAAACCTGTTATTGTAGCCAAATCTTTCTCCAACTCGGCAATCAGTTCTGTGTAACCCTCTGTCTGGTCGGCAGGTGCAAAGGGGTGCATATTCTGGAATCCAGCCAACGACAAAGGTTGCATAATTGCCGCAGCGTTGAGTTTCATTGTGCAAGAGCCGAGCGAAATCATAGAGTTGGCAAGCGAGATGTCGCGCAACTCCAACTGCTTGATGTAACGCATCATATCGCTCTCCGAGTGATAGCGGTTGAAAATAGGCTCGGCCAAGATAGCCGACTTGCGCTGCAACTTCTGGTCGATAGCGCACTCTTGTCCAATCTTCACAGCCTTGGCCTTACGACCTTTGGCCTCGGCAAAGATGGCAACAACAGTCTCCACCTCCAACGGTGTGGTAACCTCGTCGGTTGAGAGGCGTACTACACCCTCTGACGGGTAGTAGAAGTTAATGCCAGCCTCCAATGCCAAATCCTGAACAACTGCGGCCTCAGCCTCGACCTCCAATGTGTCGAAGATATTCTTTGTAGCCACCTTGTAACCCAAAGCCTTCAATGCTTCAGCTATGGCTACGGCTGATGTGTGAGCCGTCATAGCGGCACGACGCAGACCCTCAGGGCCATTATAGATGCAGTAGAATCCTGCCATAGAGGCCATAAGAGCCGATGCAGTACAGATGTTTGATGTTGCTCGCTCGCGCTTGATATGTTGTTCGCGCATCTGCAACGACATACGCAATGCCTTGTTACCCAGTCGGTCAACCGATACGCCGATAATACGGCCAGGAATGTTGCGCTTGTAGGCTTCGCGGCACGCCATATATCCTGCGCTCGGACCTCCGAATCCCATAGGACAACCCAAACGCTGTGTAGAGCCTACAGCAATATCGGCACCCCATTCTGCGGGAGGGGTCAGCAATGCCAATGCGAGGATGTCGGCCTCTGCGGCAACCAATGCACCTGCGGCGTGAGCCTTTGCGGCGAAAGCCTCGTAGTCGCGTACAGCGCCCGATGCTGTGGGGTATTGCACCAATACACCAAACTCCTTGCCCGAAAATTCGTATGATGCAAAGTCGTCGATGATGAGTTCTATGCCGAATGGCTCGCTACGTGTGAGCAATACGTCGAGTGTTTGCGGGAAAATATCCTTATCGACGAATAGGCAGTTACGTCCCTCCTTTACGGCATCGCGTGAGCGCAATGCGTACATCATAAGCATAGCCTCGGCGGCTGCTGTGGCTTCATCCAAAAGTGAGCAGTTGGCAATCTGCATACCTGTAAGCGAGAGGATGGCTGTTTGATAGTTCAATAGTGCCTCCAGACGGCCCTGCGAAATCTCGGCCTGATAAGGTGTGTATGATGTGTACCACGCCGGGTTCTCAAATACGTTGCGGCTAACAACTGCAGGCACTGCTGTAGGGTAGTAACCCATACCTATAAACGAGCGCATAGGCTTGTTCTTTGCAGCAAGAGCATTGATGTGTGCAGCAAACTCATACTCGCTCATACCCTCAGTGGGTAGTGCCAGAGGTTTTTTCAACCGAATAGAGGCAGGAATCACCTGCTGAATAAGTTCCTCGACTGATGAGGTGCCGATGACCTTCAGCATATCATCAAGGTCATTGGGTGTTGTTACGCCAATATGGCGCGTCATAAATTTGTCAAACATTTTTATTCCTTTATATATTTACTTTATTAATTACCTTATTATTCCTTTTTCGAGGGGCTTACGTTATCCTATGCTCGTTTTTTAGTGCGTAAATATGCTATAACCGTAAAGCCTTATATCTGTTATGTTGTAAAATCAATACTTAAAACTGCTTCCTCCGATAAACTCGCGCAGGATAGATGTCGGCGGTATCTCGTCGGGAGATATAGGTACAAAGTTGTCTAAGAATTTGAGCAGACGACAAGCCTCGCCGTATTCGGGCTCTGTGTCGGGTACTTCGCGCAGGATAGGCTCAATCTTCGGGCGAAGAACAGAAATCTCATAAAAGAGCGATGTGTTAATCATTGCATCTGCATTCTCCTGATAGGGGAATATATGCTTGCCTTCGCCACGGCGGACACTCGGCCAGCGTTGCAGTGTTGCCAAAGCGTCGCTGCCTCGTGTGGCGTAGTCTCGTGTGATACGGCGTAATAGGCGGTTGTCGGATGTTGGTATGCGCGAAAGGTTGTCCATAGCCACAGCCGTCAGGCACGAAGCGTAGATACAGAACTTCTTGTCACGAGGTATGCTGGGGGTAAGGTTGGGGTTAAGTCCGTGAATACCCTCCATAATAAGTATCGAACGCTCGTTTAGTTTTAGTGGTTTCTCGTGCCATTGGCGCGTACCTGTGATGAAGTCATAGCGAGGAACATCGACACTCTCGCCAGCCATCAAGCGTTGCAGGTCGCTATTGAGCAACTTCAAATCAATAGCCTCCAAAGCCTCATAATCGTAGTCGCCCGACTCGTCGCGCGGGGTGTTCTCACGATTAACGAAATAGTCGTCAAGCGAGATTAAGACGGGGTCGAGTCCCAAAATACGCAGTTGAATACCTATACGTTTTGACGTTGTGGTCTTGCCGCTTGACGATGGGCCCGACAATAATACTACCTTAGTCCCGCGAGTCTTGTTTGCCTTGAGAATCTGGTCAGCAATATTGGCAATTTTCTTTTCGTGGAAGGCTTCGGCAATCTTTATTAGTTCACTTGCGTCGCCCTGTAGCACTTTTTCGTTGAGGTGGCCAACAGTCGGAACTCCCATAATATTTACCCACTCGTGATATTCTCCGAAGACGTCGAGCATACGGTCCCAATGTACGTTTAGGTCTAACTCGGCGGGGTTGCTACGTGTGGGTAGGGCGATATAGAATCCATTGTGGTAACGTCTGATATCGAACAGATGGATGTAACCCGTGTCGGGAGCCAAGGCGCCGTAAAAATAGCCTACTGTATCGTCAAGGAAGTATATCTCGCTATAAAGGCGTTTGCGAGTGTGTAGCAACGATAGTTTGTCGGTATATCCGCAACGTTCGTAGATGTTGTGTACTTCGGCTGTCGGCAGGCTCTGATGATGAATGGGGAAACGGCGGTTGATGACCTCCTGTATCTTAAGACGCAGGGTCTTTATCTCATCATCCGTCACCTTCTCATCGTCACCAAACTCGCAGTAGAACCCGCAACCAACGGTATGACGAATATAGAACGTGCGTTGTCCGTAGAGGTCACTGACGGCCTTTTGCAGGATGAATGATATTGTGCGCTGATAAACGCGATAGCCCTCGAAGTGAGAGATGTCGATAAATTGTACTGTTACAGGCTTGTATATTCTGTAATTCAAATCCTTAAATACGTTATTGACATAGGCTGCCAGGATGGGATATTTACTCTCTATACCCAACTGCTGCTGCAATTCAAGTAACGATGTGTCGGCCTTTACTTCTGTATTGAGACCATTGTTTACACACACAATTTTTACACGCTTGGTCATAATCCGATGTTTGAGTTTAGGCAAATGCTGCGATTAATTGTGTAAAGATAAGAATTTTATTCCGAATATTGATATTCGAAAATGATTATTTGATGGCTTTTTGTAAAATATTGTGGCCAAAACGTATGCAGGGAATTTACTTTAGAGCCTCACCCAAAGCGCGAATCGTTGCTGGGTCGAATTGGTCGTACTTGAAGGCATAGTAACCCACCACGGCAATGCCTTGCTGTTGTAGTCGTTGCACCCACGTTACAACTTTCTGAGGGTTACCCCTTGATTCCAAGCCTCCGTCGATAGAGAGTTCTCTGATAATTAGGCCGTGGTCGGATATAACTAATGTGTCGTCGGCTACACTTGAAACTATATGCGCTGGGTGAACGGCCCTGAAATGAAACCCTTCGGGTGTGGATTTTGGGTGACCGCTCTCTCCATTGTAAACAAGAGTGAAGTTTTCTAATATTTTTCTACACTCCTGCTCAAAACGTTGGCCTGTCGGGGTTTGGGTTTCGGCAACAGGCTGAACTATGACTCCTTTGGACCCACCTCTCTTGACGATAGACGCAAGTTGTAGAGCCGATTCATATACCTTTTCGAGCGTCGGGCCTGTGTCGCCATATTTCCCTTTGCCCATATTGTCGTTGATGATTGATACGAAAAGCCATATTTTACGTTTGCGACATTCTCGTAGCAGCCAGCGGTAATTTTTTTGAGTGCGAACAATCCATTCATTGCTCCATTTGTCATCAACACCATCCCATACGGCTAATTCAATCATATAGCCATTTACGCCGCACTCCTTAATCAGATTTAGTTCGTTACGCAGAATCTGTCGTGACACCGTCCATTGATTAACTCGGCCATACCACACTTGGGTGTTGCCTTGTTCAATACGCGGTTGCGCTATGGCTCCGAGATGTAATGCAACCATAACGAGTATTGAGAGATAGTATCGACGAAACATAGACTATATTATTTTGCAGTATAAACCACTTTTTTGGTCTCAAAAAAATCCTCTTCGAAGAAATCGGAGATATTGTATTGCTGCCATTGCATCTTTGTGGCGGCAAGTTCTTCGGCTAAATCACCACCCTTAAGATAGAGTATTCCGTTGGGAAGCGTGCCTCGTTGTCCGCGCTCAATCTTGCTCCAAATCCATTTTACGAATGTCGGCATTTCGGTAACGGCACGCGATACGATGTAGTCAAATTTTTCGTCAATCTGTTCCACGCGCACATTGCGGGCGTCAATATTCTTGATGCCCGCACCCTCGCATACGCCCTTTACGACGGTGATTTTCTTGCCGATAGAGTCGGCTGATATGAATTTCGTTTCGGGGAACATTATGGCAAGTGGTACACTCGGAAATCCTCCTCCGCAACCGACGTCAAGAACTCTCGCGCCCGCCTCAAACTGACACACTTTGGCAATGGCCAGCGAGTGGAGTATGTGACGCAGATAGAGTTGGTCGAAATCCTTGCGTGACACCACATTTATCTTGGCATTCCAATCGGCATATAGGTCATACAAAGCGGCAAATTGTCTGCGCTGCTCTTCGTTGATGATGGGAAAATATTTTGTTATAAGAGTTGTCATTGCTGGATTATGTTAGTTGTTTATGGTATTCTTCTCGGCTGTCGAAAGCAGGCCGCAGGCCGCCTTTATGTCCTCACCGCGAGAGGCGCGGATTGTTGTCTGTATCCCTTTGGCCGTCAAAGCGTCACGAAATGCTATCATCCTATCGTTCGAGGGTGAAAAATAGGGTGAATCGGGAATCTTGTGGAAACGTATAAGGTTGATTCTGCACTTGATACCATTGAGCAGCCGGCATAACTCCTTTATATGTGCAGGAGAGTCGTTTAGGCCCTCCATTACAATATATTCAAACGATACACGTCTCTGCCCAGTGAAGTCGTATCGGCGCAGGATGTCGCACACCTCGCGTATGGGATAGGCCTTCTCGATAGGCATAATCTCGGCTCTCTCCTCGTGAAATGGGTTATGCAGGCTGACGGCAAGATGTACTTTCGTCTTATCGAGGAATGTAGAGAGATGGCTTACTACACCTGCAGTCGATAGCGTGATACGTGTTGGTGACCACGCAAAACCCCAATCCGAAGTGAGTATCTCGATAGCGTCGAGAACATTGTTGAGATTGTCGAGCGGCTCACCCATACCCATAAAAACAATATTCGTAAGTTTTTGACTCTCGGGAATGGATACAATCTGATTTATTATCTCGCCAGCCGAGAGCGAGTGTTGTAAACCTTGCCTTGCCGTGGCGCAAAAACGACACCCCATACGACATCCCGCTTGTGATGATACGCACAATGTGGCGCGGTCACGGTCAGGGATATATGCCGATTCGATGTATTGGCCCTGTTGCGTTTCGAAAAGATATTTTTTTGTACCATCTGTCGATATGCTTTCGCGTAGAGGTGAAGATAAGCCCAGAGTGTAATTCTCGGATAGTCGAGTGCGGGCTGCCAGCGAGAGGTCGGTCATTTGTTGTATGTCGTCAATGTGGCGGACATACAACCAGCGGGCGATTTGCTTGGCTGCAAAACGCGGTAAATTCTCGGCCTGACATAGTGCTGTTAATTGACTAAGCGTCTTTCCGTAGAGGCTCTCTTTTGTCATAATCGGTATATCAAAATATTCTCTCCGACGACAAAAGTAAAAATTTTTTGAAGATTTTTAGTGGCTCAGCGTTCTTTTTTGGATTTTTATGATTATATTTGCCAAAACAACTGCGGGCATATTCGCGTGTCGAGAGTGCTTGCGGGGTGTATTTGGCGTGTTATGGCGTTGATAGATAAGTGGTTGAGCGTTGGCGGTAGTGATTGTCGCGTGCTTTGACCGAGTCAGCGTTTTAGAGCCTAAGACTATTGAAACAAATTAAATTGAAATAAAATTACAGTATGGAACTTAAAAAATCACCTAAAGCAGACCTTCAAAATAAGAAGGGTTTGTTCCTTGAGATTGGAATGATTATCTCATTGTTGTTTGTGATTGCTGCCTTCCTCTATGCTCCCAAGGAGTATCGTATCGAGCAGGTAGACCTTAACTATGGTCCTATCGAGGAGGAAATCACAGAGATTACCCGTAACGAGCAGAAGCCACCTGAGGTACCAAAGAAGATTGAGATTCAGGTTGTGTCTGATATCCTTGATATCGTGACTAACGATACCAAGATTACTACCGATATCTCATTCGAGGACTTCGGTGACGACTTGGAGATTACTACCAAGGTTGTAGAAGTTGAGGAGGAGGAGATTGAGGAGGATACTCCTTACATCCGTGTAGAGAAGATGCCTTCATTCCAGGGTGGAGACTTGAACGTATTCCGTAACTGGGTACAGAGCAAGGTTCGTTATCCTCAGATTGCTCAGGAGAATGGTGTTCAGGGCCGTGTAGTTTTGGCATTCGTAATCGAGAAGGATGGTTCGCTTACCAACATTGAGGTATTGCAGACTCCTGACCGCTCGTTGGCTGATGAGGCTGTACGTGTATTGCAGACTTCTCCTAAGTGGGAGCCGGGTATGCAGCAGCAGCAGGCTGTACGTGTAAAGTATACTTTGCCTGTTCAGTTCACGATTTCTAACTAATAATAAATATAAAGTATCCCGTAATTTTTGTTGCGGGATGCTTTTTTTTTACCCATAAGTGAAGGATGGTAAAGCCTAAAAGTGATAATATTACGACACAGAGTGACGAACAGGTTGATTTGCGAGAGCGTGCGGTGGTTGTTGCGGTTATTCGTGATGGCCAGAGCGTAGAGCAGGCCGAAGAGTTTCTTGGTGAGTTGGAATTTCTGGCCGAGACGGCAGATATTGTGACCGTGCGTCGATTTACACAACGCCTGTCGCAACCCTCGTCGCGTATATATGTCGGTCCCGGTAAGTTGGAGGAGATAGCAACGTATTGTGCCGATAATGAGATAGATGTAGTTATCTTCGACGACGAACTTTCGCCTTCGCAAACACGTAATATCGAGAAGGTTATGCCTTGCCGATTGCTGGACCGTACACGCCTGATTCTCGACATATTTATGGCTCGTGCGCGCACGGCTTATGCCAAGACGCAGGTGCAGTTGGCGCAGTATGAGTATATGTTGCCTCGCTTGGCAGGTATGTGGACTCACCTTGAGCGTCAGCGAGGTGGTACGGGTACTCGTGGCGGTGCGGGTGAGCGCGAGATTGAGACGGACCGTCGTATTGTCCGCAATCGTATATCAAAACTCAAGGAGGAACTCTCAAAAATAGACCGTCAGATGGCTGTCCAGCGCTCGAATAGAGGCTCGATGGTACGTGTGGCGCTTGTGGGTTATACCAATGTCGGCAAATCAACATTGATGAACCTTGTCTCAAAAAGCGAGGTTTTTGCAGAGAACAAGTTGTTTGCGACGTTGGATACAACGGTGAGAAAGGTTGTCTTTGATAATCTGCCGTTCCTGTTGTCTGATACGGTGGGCTTTATCCGTAAGTTGCCTACCGAGTTGATAGAGTCGTTCAAATCGACGTTGGATGAGGTGCGTGAGGCCGATTTGCTGGTGCACGTTGTTGATATTTCGCATCCCAATTTTGAGGAGCAAATTGCCGTCGTGAAGCAGACTTTGCAGGATATAGGCGCAGGCGATAAACCTGTATATCTGGTATTTAATAAGATTGACGCCTACACCTATGAGAAGAAGGATGAGGATGACTTGACACCCGCTACTCGCAAGAATCTCTCGTTGGAGGATTTGAAGAAGAGTTGGATAGCCAAGGCTAATACTCCCTGCATATTCATATCAGCCGTCGAGCGACAGAATATCGATAAGTTGCGCTCGGACCTTTATGGTATGGTGCGCGAGATTCACGCAGGCCGTTACCCGTTTAATAATTTTTTGTATTAAAAATTAATAAATTCAAACGCTATGATTCATATTTTAGGCGAGCAGAATTCTATCTTCAACACATTTATGGCGCAGGTGCGCGATAAATCGGTGCAGACCGATTCGATGCGTTTCCGATGTAACTTGGAGCGCATAGGCGAGATTATGAGTTATGAGATTTCCAAGACGCTTAATTATGAGCAGCGTCAGGTTGAAACTCCACTTGGTGAGGCGTCGGTTAGCCTTATTAGCGATAAGTTGGTCATAGCGACTGTGTTACGTGCGGGTTTGCCTCTGCATCAAGGATTCCTTAACTATTTTGACAATGCGCAGAGTGCCTTTGTTGCGGCTTATCGCAAGAATGAGAAGAGTGGTAAATTTACGGTAAAGGTTGAGTATGTCTCTTCGTGTGATTTGACGGGTAAGGTATTGTTGCTGGTAGACCCGATGTTGGCTACGGGGCAGTCGTTGCGTCTGACCTATGAGACTTTGCTGGAGAAGTGCGGAACGCCTTTGCATACTCACGTCGCGTCGGTTATTGCTAGCGAACAGGGTGTAGAGTACGCCTTGAAACATCTGCCGCAGAAGAGTACCACGTTGTGGGTTGGTGCTGTGGATGCCGAACTTACGTCGAAGGCTTACATTGTGCCAGGCATTGGTGATGCGGGCGACTTGGCATTTGGCGACAAGTTGTAAGGGAAGGAGTTATAATGTTTTATATAATTTGAGGGTAGGACTTTCTGAGTCTTACCCTCATATTGTTTCTTGGATTGTCACTTTGACAATATTTACTTATTTTGTGCGACGCAACAGGTTTTCGATAATTTTAGCCGAGCCATTGTCGCCTGAGAACATTCGCTCGATGTGACCGCTTTGAATCATCTCTGAAGTAGGCATAACGTAGAGTTGCGGTGGTGCAATTAGAGCAATGGAGTCGCATAGCGTTGTTGCAATATCCAATTCGTGGGTCGAAAAGAGTATGCACTTTCGCTCCTCGTGAGCCAATTTTTTCAGCAACGAGCATAGTTCGTATCTGTTCGGCAGGTCCAAAAATGCTGTAGGCTCATCCAATAATATTATGGGAGTCTGCTGTGCCAACGCGCGTGCTATCATAATGCGCTGACACTCTCCGTCCGACATCTTGTCCATCGTTTTGTCGGCGTATTCGCTCATTCCGACAGAGGCCAAAGACTCCTCGACAATGCGGGTGTCGCTCTGCTGCATACGTCCTATCCAATTCGTATAGGGAGCGCGTCCCAAAGCCACCACATCACGACAACGCAGATTGGTAATGCGCACTTTGTCGGTAGTGACGAAGGCTACACGTGTGGCCATTTCGGGTGCTGTGAGCGAAGTGATATCTTTACCATCTATGATAATCTTGCCATCGACAATATCCCCCAGACCTGCAATAGCACGTAGTAGGGTGCTCTTGCCTGTGCCGTTACGTCCTACAAGCGCAGTGAGTTCGCCAGCGCAAATCTTCGCCGAAAGATTCGCGATAAGCGTACGACTGCCGTAGCCTAATTTTATGTTCTCGAATTGTATCATAACGTCAGACTATATTTTTATTTTTGATAACTACCCATATTACAATAGGTATTCCGAGTAGTGCTGTGATGGTATTGACGGGTAGAGCAAGTAGTTTTGAGAATATATCGCATACGAGTAGTGATATCGCGCCAGCCATAGCCGCCGCAGGTAACAGTATGCGGTGGTCGGCATTGCGGAAGAGTATGCGTGCAACGTGCGGTATGGCCAAGCCGATAAAGCCAATAGGACCACAGAATGCCGTGACGGTACCTGCCAGCAGTGTGGTAGATAGCAGAATCAGTGCGCGTGTACGAGGAATGTTAAGGCCCATCGTGCGAGCATAAGACTCTCCTAATAGCAGCATATTCATAGGCTTGATGACGCTTATGGCGATTATTAGGCCCGCAATTATGGCAGGAGCAACAAGCAGTAGTTGCGATGATGTTACATCACCCAACGACCCCATAGTCCAAACAATAAAACTCTTCAATGCCTCCTCGTTGCTCAGGTATTGCAATATCTGTACGATGGCACTTACTGCCGAGCCTATCATCATACCGAGAATCAGTATAACCATAATATCCTTGATGCGACGGCTGACCGAAGCAACGAGTGCCAATATCGCTGCTGCGCCCAACCACGCAGCGCCTGCCGTTCCCAATGTTGTGAGCAGAGGCGAGGCGGTAAAGCCGAGCAGTGGTGCACCAAGAATGAATAATGCGACACCAAGACTTGCTCCAGAACTGACGCCCAAAACGTATGGGCCGGCCAGCGGATTACGAAACAGAGTCTGCATCTGTAGACCGCTAACCGACAATGCAGCACCTGCCAAAATGGCAACAAAGGCTTTTATGAGGCGTATGTCGATGATGATTTTGGCTGTTACGGCATCACACTCTCCACCCGTCAGCGTAGCCCAGATATCTCTTAAAGGTATATTGACCGAGCCTACAGCAATGTCGGCTGCGAATAGCAGTACGACGAGTGCCGAGAGCGTACAGAATAGTATGGTCGAGCGGTTGCGCATAATCTTATTCAAGTCTTTGGTAGTAGTATAATTCAGGTTTTAGGAGTGCCTCGTTTGAAGCCTCATCTAATAGTTCGGGATGAAATATCTTTATTAAGTCACTCAATATAATATCGGGATGGATTACTCCTGACTCCCAGAAGTCGTTACCGCCTGCGGGCGAGAGTCTGCGTGTACAATTATATACGTTACCACTCTTGACGCACTCTATGTCGGAGAGTTTCGGGTAACGGCTGCATAACTCTGCCAATGAGTGCAGTTGCCCTACGTTAAGCCAGCAATCAGCCTTTGACGCCATCAGATAAGCCTCCTCGTTATCTATTGTGGCTGAGGTGTTGTCGGTGTCGCGGTCATAGAGGTAGTTGCCCGCTGCATCGGCTACCAAACGAGCCATATAACTCTGTGTCGAGGGCATATACCAACTATCGGCATACGGAGTGTTTAACATTACATTGGGGCGTGAGGATGTCTGTGCTGCCATATCTTTGAGGCGGTTGTAACGGGTAGGTATCTCGGCGAAGAATTTTTCTCCTTCAGCCCTGCAACCTGCTATCTCGGCGATGGAAACAACCCATTCGGCCTTGCCGAGTGGTGATGACTCTACATATTCGCCTATATAGGTGTAGGGAATTCCCAATTCGCGCAATTTGACCTCCATAGCGCTGGCGGCATTTACACCATATAGAAGTACGATGTCGGGGTCGAGAGCGAGTAGCATTTCGTAGTCAATGTTGTTGTCGTAGCCGACATCCCGCACCTTGTCGTGGTTGTTGTTGACATATTCGTCCGATATGAAGTCTATACCCGATACGCCTACCGTATATTCGCTTTTGCCGATAGCGGTGAGCATAGCGACATAACTCGATGACATACATACTATGCGCCGAGCAGGCCCGCTGAGGCGTTGCACGTTGTGATTTTGTGCCGTGTTGAATCTGCCCTCTGGGTCGATAAGCAGATATTGTGTCACATCCGTTGCGCCCTGCCACGGGTTGCGACAAACGATAAGCGTTGCCGAGCCATCGGCTGTTGATAGAATCTCAAACCCCGATGCGTATTGGGGCTTGTAAAGCGTATGCGTAAAGTGTGATGTGTCAAACTGTTCACCCGATGAACACCCTGCACATAACGCTACAAGCGGTAACAATATGTATGTGAGAAATTGTTTCATCGTGCAAGTAAATCTTGATGCATCATCTGTACTATTGCCTCTCCGTCGAGGGTAAGTTGCTCCGTATTATTGCCACTACTCTCTATGGCTGAGTTGTTTGTGCAATCGAATCGTACATACCCCTCTGGAGATATTATACCGAATCCGTTGTTGAACGACCAGAACCCATAGTGAGGGTTAGCCGTGTTGAGTATATCTTTACTGAATGTAAACTCTCTGGTCGGGATATTCATCTGATGGAGTAGTGTGGCGGCAAGGTCTGCTTGTGAAGAGTAGGTGTCGACGGTTATGCCACGCTGCTTTAGTGCGCCACCCGTCCATAGCATAGGTATGCGCTGGCGTGGCAATTCTCCAGCCTGAAACTCTTCGGGATAGGCAATGCCGTGGTCGGCAATGAGTATAACGAGCATATTATCCCACGCAGGTGAGTCCTTCCAACGCTCAATCATCTTTCCAACGCACTCGTCGGTAAAGGCTGCGGCGTTGAGTATCTTGTTCTCAAAAGCCGAGTAGGGAACATCAAACGGCTCGTGAGATGATAGCGTAAGTAGTGTGGCGAAAAATGGTTTTTCTGCCGAAGCCAATTCCAAAACCTCGTCAGCAAAATATTCGCAAACCACATCATCGGCATAGCCCCATTGGGCCAAAGGTGCATCAAGCGATAGGTTGTGCTGGTCGGTTACGTGCTCAATGTCGGTGCCGTAAAGGTATGAAATGGTGTTGGTGAAGTTGGCATCACCGCCATAGGTGAATCGCGTTGTGTAACCCTCCTTGTGCAAAGAGCGAGATATGGCAGGCAGGGTGTGCGCTTTTTGGGGATACTTCATTACCGACACTTTCGGGTGGGTAGGGTAGCCACTCATAATGGCAACCGTGCCTCGGTCCGTGCGGAAAGAGTTGGCGAAGAGATTTTCAAACCATATACCTTCACTCTTTAATGCATTCAGATGTGGGGTTACCTCCTTGCCGTCGATAATCTCGTCGGTGACGGTACGTCCGAAACTCTCCAATATGACAAGCACTACGTTGGGGCGCGTTGTGTTTAGAACTTCGATTGTGTCGGCAGCCGAGTGCTTATCCTGCAACGGCTCAAACCGAGCATTGCACTCATCTTCGCTGAAATAACGATAATCGTCCTCTTTGAGTTCGGAGCGCGCGGCTGACGACAGGAAGGAGAATATGGGGTTTGTGGCTGCCTGATTCAAAAACATATTGTTGCTGAAATATACCTTGCTGACGTTAGCGGGAGCCGTGCCTGTGCCTCCACGAATAGCCAAGAATATAAGGCCTCCGACAACAATCCATATTGTAGTGTGTAATATTCGATGTAGAAGATTCGCTTTCGCCGAGCGATAGATTGCCACCACACCTCGCCATACCGCAATCATAAGGGCTGCGTATGCCACAAATAACAGTACGGCAGGCCATAAATCGCTCCACGTTACACTTGCCGCGGCCTCTTTGGGTGTTGCGAGGTAGGGTAGTATTGTGCTGTCGAGCCTGAAGCCCCAATGGCGGAACAGCCCGAAATCGACAGCCACCATCAACGAAGCAACGAGGGCGATGATTACAAAATAGGTGTTCAGCAAGCGACGCATTACCTTTTCGGGTATTGCCACCCACTCTGCGACCAACATTATCAGCCAAGGTATGGCGCTTATGTATCCTGCGACTGTAGAGTCCAACAACAGCCCGTTGAGCGATACCCCCAACAACTCTGCCGACGAGGCCTCTGCGGCTTGCTCGGCATACCAGAGCAGAAAGAGAGGTTTCTGCAAGGCCATCAACACAACCGATGTGAGGTATATGGCCACTATGGTTAAGAGTTTTCGGGACATTGTTACCTTAAATTTATTTATATAACGATGCAAAGATAGACAAATTATAATTCAAAATTCAAAATTACGAGAGATAAACTCTCGTTTCCTCCTCGCGGCTCGGCATAGTGTGCAAGCCCACTCTGCTCTCGCTCCGCAGCGTCGGTTCAAAATTGCTTGCAGAGGTGATGTTTGCGATTAATTCCTTTATCGGAGATTGTCGAATAATATTTTTTTAGTAACTTTACAATGTATAACTAATATGGGTATTATACATCTGGAGTGTTTGACCTGCAATCTGTACAAGAAATAGTGGGTAGTATTGGGGATAGGGCGCATCCTCGAGATAAAAATTATTCTTATAACGTCAAAATTATAGAGTACAATGAATAAAATGTTGATATTGGTAGTAGTTATGTGTTGCTTAACTACTTTAGCCTTTGGCCAAAATAATCAAAAAGATGATGCAAAAGCACCTCTGTTGAGTGAATATTTTAATTTGGAGGTTGTGGACACTCCCAAGGATTTAAAAAGGATATTACGTCGTTACCCTTGTTGGCAAGCAACTAATTTTGCATTTGCGAGCGGTGTTAATGGGGTTTATAATGTTGAAACAGATGTATATGGCAGTCCAGAATTCCCCTTGCAGAATGCTTTTGTGTTTAAGTCTAAAGGCTATTGGCGATACAGTGTGTCTCCCACGCATACTTTCCCGTTTTTAGATACTGATAACCCTATTTTCATTATGAGATACGCTCCGTATGAAAATCAGAAATCAGGGCAACCTTTGCAGGTGATAATGTGCGGTAAAGATAATAAGTATGTTATAGGGTTTCAAGCCGTAACGTATGATAAAGATGGCAACCGCCAGCCTACGAACTCATTTTCGACATATCTCATTGAACCAGCATCGCGCAAGAAACTCAAGCAGATGAAATCTTGGGTTAAAAAGGCCGCTTTGGTAGTGCAGTATAACAAAGAGATTAGGGAGTTCTTGGATTAAACCGATTGCAAAAAGGTGTGAGAGGATTAGATAGAACTAAAAAAACATAGAAAAATTTTGTTTTCCACGAAAAAGTTGTACCTTTGCACCGCTAAATAGCATAAAAACATTTAATTAAAACAATTATGAACAATTACGAAACCGTTTTCATTGTCACTCCCGTCCTTTCAGAGGCACAGGTAAAGGAGGTTGCTGACAAATTCCAGGGCATCATCACCGAGAACGGCGGTCAAATCGTGAATGTGGAGAACTGGGGCTTGAAGAAGCTTGCATATCCTATTCAGAAGAAGACTACCGGTTTCTACTTCCTTGTAGAGTTCGAGGGTGAGGGTACACTTATCGAGAAACTCGAGACCGGCTATCGCCGCGACGAGCGCATTATTCGTTTCTTAACTTTCAAGCAGGACAAGTTCGCTGTAGAGTACTCTGCAAAGCGTCGTGCTAAACTTGCTAACAAATCACAGGAGGAGTAAACTATGGCACAGGAGAATGTAAAGGGTGGCGAGATTCGTTATCTCAATCCCGTATCAGTAGATGTAAAGAAGAAGAAGTACTGCCGCTTCAAGAAGTTGGGCATCAAGTACGTAGATTATAAGGACGGTGAGTTCTTGAAGAAGTTCCTCAACGAGCAGGGTAAGATTTTGCCTCGTCGTTTGACCGGTACATCACAGAAGTTCCAGAAGAAGGTGGCTCAGGCTGTTAAGCGTGCTCGTCACTTGGCTATTCTGCCGTTCGTAACAGATTGTATGAAATAATTAAGAGGAGGAGAGCAATATGGAAGTTATTCTTATTAAAGACGTAGAGAACTTGGGTTATGCTAACGATATCGTTAATGTAAAGCCCGGTTACGCAAACAATTACTTGATTCCTCAGGGTTTTGCAAAGGCTGCTACTGCATCTGCTAAGAAGGTTTTGGCTGAGAACTTGCGCCAGCGCGCTCACAAGGACGCTAAGATTTTGGCTGATGCACAGGCTTTGGCTGAGAAGATTGCTAACTTGCCTTTGGTTATTACAGTTAAGGCTGAGGAGGGTAAGATTTTCGGTGCTGTAACATCTGCTGACGTAGCAGAGGCTTTGGCCGCTAAGGAGGTTGTAGTTGACCGCAAGGCTATCACTGTTGAGTCTATCAAGACTGTAGGTGAGTACACTGCCGAGGTTAAGTTGCACCGCGAGGTTAAGGCTACTGTTGCATTGTCAGTAGTTGCTGAGTAATATAACCTGCAAAAATATGTTTAAGCAGATTTCTCGAAAGAGGAATCTGCTTTTTTTGTTGAAAACTCATATCTTTGTAGTATGATAAAAAGCAATATGCTATGAAAAGAATTATAACTGCAATTTTGATTGGGCTGTGCGTGGCGATGGCAATGCCGCTGGAGGTGCAGGCTGGTCGTAATAAAAAGGCTGATAGGAGAGAACGGGCTCGCCGAGAGGTTGTAGCAAACGGACGAGGCTATTATAAAGATGTATTTATGAACGGAGGTATAAATCTCTCGTCGCGTCGTACATTGCCCTCTACGCGCTCGTTGGGCCTCACGCTGGAGTATTTTGCCACAGCGCCCACGGCTAAGATGACAAAGAAGGATACGCTGTTACAAAAGCAGATTTTTGCTGGTTATTATGATGATACCAATGGTCCGTTGCTATATCCCGATGGTGAGCCTCGTTTTAGAATGGTCTATTTTAACGGAGGCGGTGCAGCGCGTCACGGTGCCTCGTTGACGGTGGATGGTCGTACTACTATGCGTCAATATCTGGCCAATGGAGGCTCGTATGTCGGCTCGTGCGCGGGAGCATTTATAGCATCTAAAGGCGCTATAAGTAGCAAAGACCTATCAATAGCCCACGTTGATTGTTATCTTAATCTATGGCCCGGAACAACTCGTAGTACAGCCTTGAGCGATAGCCGTACTGCGATGACTATCGAGAAGGGCTCTCCGTTATTGCGCTACTTTGACTTTGGAGGTGATATGGTGGTCGATAGCATCTATCATAATAACGGCTGCTATGTCTATAACGAGAAGAATGGTATTGTACCTGCTGGTACAGTAGCGCTCTCGCGTTATGTATTTGAGGATACCGACAAAGTGCATATTAACGGCAGAGTCGGAACTTGGGGCTATAAGCATAATGAGCAGAGTGGTCGTGTCGTTGTGACAGGCTCGCACCCTGAGGGTATAACCAAAGGCGAGAGATTGGATTATATGTCGGCGATGGTGTTGTATGCTTTGGAGGGCAATGGTACGCCAGAACCTAAAAGCAGCCTCGAATTGGGGCAGGAGCGTGAGATGAATAAGCGTACCGAAGATAACGACCCTGCGCATACACGTATCGGAGATAGGCAGTACCATCACTTTGTTGTGAATATCCCCAAGGGGTGTAAGCGGGTTGTGATATCGCTCGATGGATATAAGGGTGAAGATAAGTTCGACCTAACGCTCTGCGCCAAGCGGGGTGAAATGGCTTATCACGACAATACGACACTAAAGGTTGTATCGCAAGGTTGCAAGAAGTCGCTTGCGATAGATAATCCCAAGTCGGGCGAGTGGTATGTATCGGTATTTTGTGAGACTACGGTGATTGCCACCGAAGGAGAGTATGGAACGGAGTATAGTGGTCGCATAGATGTGCTGAACGGCGTACCATATAGCATTAAAGTTGAGTGTGAATAATGTTCTGAATAACCTAAACGTGGAAGATTACCGCAGGCGTTACGCTTATTCGTAATGACACAAAACTAACGAGAGGACCAAATTTGGCCCTCTCGTTTGCGTTTTGACTATTCGATAGAGAATTAAATACCTCCATCCAATAACCACACCTTATGTTTGTTGTCATTGCGCAGAGCCAGCGTTAAATTCTCTTTCGTGCCGTCGGCAAGCACTACCTTACATTTGACAAAACGACCTGCATACAATCCCGATTTGAACGATTTCCCGATAGATTGCACCTGCAATCCTTTGTATTTGCTCTCTATTTGCGTCATTAAGTCGCCTTTGTAGTAGTACATTGCAGTGTCAAGAATCTCATTGTCCCAACTACCCATAGCCTCTAAGATAATCTTTGCGGCCTCTTCGGCTGTAATGCCTGTAAGGGGTGACGATTGCCCTTGTTCGAAATATACGTTGTTAAAAGTGATATTGCTAAATTGCTCTTTGTCATATAAATCATCAACGCTCAAAGGCTGGTTGTATTCGATGCTCTCACTCTCAACGATAGTTATGGGTTGTTTGTCGTTTGGAATGATAATGCGCATCTTCCATAGCAGCCCCGTCTGCTTTGAGAACGAGTATTCGCGGATGGTGTTTGCCTCGGCAAGCGAGGTGTTGAGCATATAATCGCTCTTTGAGTAGTCGCCTTGAGCCGTTGTTGATACTCTTATGATAACCAATTCTCCCAAGTCTAAGACTTCATAATCTGTGCCCTTGTTTCTTGTGGCGGTACGACGCTCGGCTTCGAGCAAGATGCGCGGGTCGAGTATTGCCTCTAATTCGTCGGTAGAGTATCCATTGAGGTTGAACCTCCATCCCGTGCGCCCATCTTTGCCACCAATCCACTGATATATATAATCACCAGCGGCGTCTGCTCCTTTATATAATATTTTGCGGCCATCCTTTTTCTCTATGCTCCACAACATTGGCTCGCCGTATATTACCTTGACGGTTGCGAGAATAAAATCAAGCGAGGGGCTAATGTAATCTATAGGCTCGTCGGGTGCGGTGCGTACGCTTAACTTCATTATCAATGTCTTTGCCTCTTGTGCCGCAATTATCGCAGTTGAGAAATATTTGCGTGCAGCATAGGCGGGGGTGTTGAGCATAAAGGTAATAGCAATCGCTACTACGGCAGCCATAGATGTGGCAGCGCCAATCCAATAAGTCAGTCTGCTCTTTCGAGATTTGGTGGTTGCTTGCTGTGCTGCGGCATTGAGTATTCTCTCTCGTAAATCAGCCGAAGGCTTAACCTCTACCTTTGGGGTAAGCATATCGATAATCTGCTCTTCGTGATTGTGATATTCTTGTGTTTTCATAGTCGGTTACGTTAATTGATAAATTGTTGTCTTAATTTCTCTATGCCGCTTGCGAATCGGCTTTTGATTGTTGTTACGGGCTCTTCGAGCATCTCGGCTATCTCGGTGAATTTCAATCCTGCGTGTATATGCAGTCGAATCACTTCGGTTTGAGCCTCTGACAAATGCGATAATAGTCTCTCGATGCGTCGAAACTCCTCTTCGGCCTCCATCTCTTCGCTGTGGGATGGTATTGTGGCTGATGCTCTCTCTCCTCCAGCGGTTTTAAGCGCGATTTGTGTCGAAGAGAATCTACGCAACCATTCGCCACAATGCGGAATAGATAAGCCTTAGGGTTGGCAATGGCAGAGGTCGTTGACGCAACCTTCAAAAATGCATCTTGTACAACATCCTCGGCATCGCTCCTATTCCCAAGCCTAAAGTATGCATAGCGAAAGAGTTGCTCCTGCCACTCATCTATCCATCGGGATAGTTGTTTGATATTAGTTCCTGAATTTAGTTTCATATTAAAAATGTTTATAATTCAAACGCACGTTTGACTATATGACGTAAAATTAACAAAAAGGACGAAACTCTATTCGAAAAAAAATGATATTATATGTTTTTCGATTGTGCTGTATGCGAATTTGTGCTATTCGGAGCAACAATTTTGAATTTATCATTACCTTTGTAAAAATATTAATTCTATGAGCGAGAGAAAACGTACCGAAATAGCCGAGTTGGGCGAGTTCGGATTAATAGATAGCCTCACAGTGGGTTTTGAGTCAAAATGTAAGACTACATTACGAGGTGTGGGCGACGACGCTGCCGTGATTAAGGCAGGCCGCGATGATGTGATGGTCGTAACGACGGATTCACTGCTCGAGGGTGTAGATTTCGATTTGACCTACTTCCCTTTGAAACATCTCGGATATAAAGCCGTTGTTGTGGGCGTGAGCGACGTGCTGGCTATGAATGCCCGCCCCGAGCAGGTGATGATTTCGCTTGGTGTATCGTCAAAGATGTCGGTGGAGGCTTTGAAGGACCTCTATGAGGGCATTGAGTTTGCTTGCAATGAGATGGGGGTTGATATGGTAGGTGGCGATACATCGGCCTCGATGACGGGCCTTGTGATTAATATCACAGCCATAGGTCGTGCCAAACGCAAGGAGGTGAGTTATCGTAGCGGTGCACAATTCAATGACCTTATCTGTATAACGGGTAATCTGGGTGCGGCATATATGGGCCTGCAGTTGTTGGAGCGCGAGAAGCGTGTTTTGCGCGATGTGGATAATCCCGAGCCGCAGTTTAAGGGCTACGAGTATCTGTTGCAACGCTATCTCAAACCGCGTGCGCGTAAAGATATAATAGATATTTTGGCCGAAGAGAAGATTGTGCCGACGTCGATGATAGACCTCTCGGATGGTTTGGCGAGTGAGGTGTTGCAGATTTGTAAATCCTCGAAGTGTGGTGCGCGAATCTACCTTGACCGTATTCCTATTGCCAAGCAGACGACGGCGCTGGCTGAGGAGATGCATATTGACCCTGTTGTGGCAGCGTTGAATGGCGGCGAGGATTATGAACTGATGTTTACCGTTCCGCTTGCTATGCAGGAGCAGGTTATGCGTTTGGGCGTGGTGGATGTTATTGGCCACATAACGCGCGAGACTACGGGAGCCTATCTGGTGACCCCCGATGGTAGCGACATCCGCCTGCGTGCGCAGGGCTTTAAGGAGTAGTGCCGAGCACGATTTAGATGAAGCGTAGAAATTGTAAAACGAAACAAACGAAAATATGATGCGAAAATTGTTGGTTCTGTGTAGTGCTGTGGCGATTCTTATCGCTATGGGATTTGCCGCTTACGGATATTGGCAATATCTGAACACTCCATTTTTTCAGACGCGTGGCCTTGTGCTGTGGTGGAATGATGTGAAGGAGCCTGAGCGTTTGGATTGGTTGGCACTTGCCAAGAAGTCGCATATCAATACATTGAGTATCTTCGCTCACCGCCAGGAGAGGGAGACTCCCGAATATAAGGCCTTCCTTCAGGCTTGCGCCGATGCGGGTATCAAGACGGAGTATCAGGAGCACGCGACATCGGCTCTGCTGCCTCGTTCGCTCTTTGCCGAGCATCCCGAATATTTCCGCCAGAACGAGCAAGGTGAGCGTGTGGCGGACTCAAATTGCTGCCCCTCGTCAGCCGAGGCATTGGAGATTATAGCCGAGAATGCCCGAAAACTCTCGGAGCGCGATGTGCCTACCAATCACCGCTATTACTATTGGTTGGATGATGGCGGCAAGCGTTGCCACTGTGATAAGTGCAAGCATTTGAACGATAGTGACCAGGCCTTGATTCTTGAGAACCGTATTATCAAGGTGCTGCGCGAAAAGGACCCAGAGGCTTTGCTGGCACATCTCTGTTATGACAATACGTTGGAGGCCCCTGCGACAATCAAACCGGAAGAGGGTATATTCTTGGAATTTGCACCATTCTATCGCCGCTGGGATAAACCTTTGCGAGAGGCTGAGGCTGTTCGCGACGGTCAGACCTTAACTCACGGACGTTATATGGAGGTGTTGAAGGAGAATTTGGCGGTATTCCCCGTTGAGACGGCGCAGGTGCTGGAGTATTGGTGCGATGTGTCGCTTGTGAGCGGTTGGAGCAAGCCTGCGAAGAAGTTGCCTTGGCATAAGGATGTCTTCTTGCAGGATATCGATACCTACGCGGATTTGGGGATTCGCCATATAACGGCTTATGCGATGTACACCGATGGCGAGTATTATGAGATGTATGGCGATGTCAGTTTTGTCGAAGATTACGGCAATGGGCTGTTCCGATATAGAAAAGAGTAGCACTCGCTACTCTTTTCTGTTATTCCCTTTTGTATAGAGTCGATTTTGTGCCTTTGTCCGTTATAAGTGTCAGTGTGCGTATGTCGCCTTCGGTCCCTACAACGGCTGTGGCCGTAAAGGCTTGTTCGCGACGTGGGGCGGGCTGAGCCTCCTCCTCATCTTCGGGTTTGGCTTTTTTCTTCTCTTTCTCTGCGATGGGAGGTAGCGATAATCTGCCTATAAGCCGTATGGTATCCTCTTTTGCCGATAGTTGCCACGACGTATATTCCAAAATTCCTTCAGGTGTGTATTGCTTGATTCTTCCACGCGTGAGTAACTCGATGTCGATGGGGATTCTTTCTCCTTCGAGAGTTGTCCAACGGCCCAATACCTTAGGGTATGTGTCATCTGTGGTGATGGTGACGGCAGTGGGGGCTTGCTCTTCGTCTGTGGGTATATACATTACCTCTGCAACATTACCATTGATTAGTCCACTCTCTTGATACTGTGTATTCTCATCCACGATGAAGTGCTTTGTAAAACCACTACCCATACTGTCGATTACGATATATTGGCCTAATGAGACCTCGCTGATGAAGCCTGCAATGTATTGTGGTGGTTGCTCGCGGTGACAGGCGCAGATGAGCGCAAGTGCTATGGCGCAAAAATATATTTTTAATCTCATAATCTTCTTCTTGGTCAATAAGCGTATAATAAACCAACGCTATTTCTTCTAATATGTTTGTCTGCGGTTTACGGGAAATAACACCCGTAAATTTCAGTAAAAGTACAAAAAAAAGTTAGTTGGGCAATTTTCTGCTATAAATAGTTCGGTATAAAGTCGCTTTTTTCTTTAACTTTTTGTAATTTTGACGGCAGTTAGGTTAATAAACTACTACCAATTATGCTTAATATTATATTGTTTGGAGCGCCCGGCTGCGGCAAGGGTACGCAGGCTGCGCGAATTAAGGAGAAGTACAACATTAATCACATCTCAACAGGTGAGGTTATTCGTGGTGAGATTGCAAGAGGTACAGAATTGGGTAAGAGTATGCAGAGCTATATCGAGTCAGGCCGGTTGGCTCCCGATTCAATCGTAATCGGTATGATTCGCAACTATATGGCCGAGCACAAGGATGCCGTAGGCAATATCTTCGACGGTTTCCCTCGTACTACGGCTCAGGCAGAGGAGTTTGACCGCATTTTGGCTGAAGATGGCTTGAGTGTAAATGTTATGGTATATATGGATGTGCCCGAGCAGGAGTTGGTTAATCGTATCTTGTTGCGCGGTAAGGATTCGGGCCGTGCTGATGACGCTTCGGAGGATGTTATTCGCAACCGTATTGCTGTTTATCGTGAGCAGACTGAGGTGGTTGCCGAGCACTATGCCAAGCAGGATAAGTATATTGCAGTTGATGGCGTAGGTACTATGGATGAGGTCTTTGACCGCATTTGCGAGGCTATCGACTCTAAGAAATAGAGAATAATACACTCCTTTGGGAGCGAGAGGCGTTGAGTATAGACACAAAATATCAAAAAAAGTGATGCAAAACCGTTGATATAACAAAGTTTGTATCACTTTTTTTATGCTAAAAGTTGCAGTTTGCGATTTTTTAATTACCTTTGCACCGCTAAAGTGCCTACGTACTAAGCAAGCACGATAGTGGTAAGGTCCATTCGTCTATCGGTTAGGACGCAAGATTTTCATTCTTGAAAGAGGAGTTCGACTCTCCTATGGACTACTATGACTTACACCTTTTGGGTGTTTGACAGGGTGAATAATAGTTGCGATGCCTACGTGGTGTCGGTTGAGACAAAAAGTCTCATAGGTTAGGGGCCACCTTTTAAGGGGCGAGGCTCAAGAAAACAGAAAACAAAAAAGTAAAAAATAAAACATTAAGAAAACTATGGCAAATCACAAGTCATCAAAGAAGAGAATTCGTCAGACCGCTACCAAGCGTGCGCACAACCGTCTTTATCACAAGACTGCTCGTAACGCTGTAAAGGCTTTGCGTAACACAACAGAGAAGAGCGCGGCAGAGGCTTTGCTTCCTAAGGTATCATCAATGCTCGATAAGATTGCAAAGCACGGTATTATTCACAAGAATAAGGCTGCTAACTTGAAGAGTTCATTGGCATTGCACGTTAACGCTCTTTAATCAATAGCAGAGGGCGCAAGGTGCGCAGGGTGGCTTCTTGATATTGCAAGGAGAGTCTGTCGGCTGAGGACGACACACGACGAGCCACGATATAAAAGGTTTCGAGATTTCTCGGAACCTTTTTTTGTTTGATGTGCGTGTCGTGTGTGTTGAGTGTCGTATGGCGATGTGATAATATTTTTGTGATATTGCCTATTTTTTATTAAATTTGTATATATGTATCTAAAATTTTATAGTATGAAACGATTTTCTTCTTTTATCTTGATGATTGCTCTGCTTGCAATGTATGCGACAAGTTGTAGCAACTCCAATTCAGGAGTCAGAGGTGTAAAGCACGTGGTAATGATTGGTCTTGACGGCCTTGCTGGTAATACGGTTGAGGCTGCAGATATGCCTACCGTCAAGATGATGATGGCCGAAGGTGCGTGGACTTTGCAGGCTCGCAGTATATTGCCCTCATCGAGTGCGTGTAATTGGGCTTCGATGTATATGGGTGTAGGTCCAGAGATGCACGGATATAATACTTGGGGTAGCCGTACTCCCGATTTTCCATCAATCGAGTTGGGCAAGAACGGCATTTTCCCGACCATCCTTACCGTATTGCGTGAGCATAACCCAGAGATGAACATCTGTGCGATGTATGAGTGGGATGTGCAGGGCGACCTGATTGATAACAAAGCGGCAACCTTCTATAAGCATATTCCGATGGGCGATAGCCGTAGTGCCGATATCACAAATGCCTTCACGTCATATCTGAAGGAGCATAAGCCTGAGTTTTCGATGTGCATCTTCGACTCTCCCGATGTGGAAGGACATGGTCACGGTTGGGGCTCGGAGCCTTATATGAATCGTCTGCCCGAATTGGATGCACATATTGCAAAGATTGTGGAGGCAACCAAAGAGGCTGGAATGTATGATGAGACTATATTTATGATTGTATCTGACCACGGCGGTATTGGTACAGGCCACGGCAGCACCTCAATGTCCGAGATGGAGGCTCCGTTGGTGTTCTTTGGCCCAGGTGTGAAGAAGGGTCACCAGATTGAGGCCTCGGTAGTTCGTTACGACACCGCACCGACCATTGCTTATATATTTGGTGCTACAACACCCGACGTATGGCGTGGAAAGGTTATAAAAGAGATATTTGAGTAGAAAGATTTTCGGATAATACAACGAAAATAGCGGAGACTTTACCGCCAAAATAAAAACTCCCGAATCATTTCGATTCGGGAGTTTTCGTTATTGGGATGAACTCCTATTACTTGTTCTTCTCCATTGCAGCCTTCAACTCAGCCAAACCTGCGATGTCACCCAATGTAGTCTTCTCGATAGAAGCGTTAATCTTCTTTACAGATGACTTTGTTGCATCAGCAGCAGCCTTCTTCTCAGCCTTCTCTGCAGCAATCTCAGCACGCTTTGCCTCCTCGTAGATACGAGAGTGTGACAAAGTGATACGCTTTGTAGCCTTTGAGAACTCCAATACCTTGAACTCGGCAGTATCGCCAGCCTTCAAAGTTGTACCGTCCTCCTTAACCAACTGCTTAGCAGGAACGAAGCCTGTGATATTCTCACCCAAAACAACTACAGCGCCCTTGTCGGTCATCTCGCTGATAGTAGCAGTGTGAACTGAGTCAACAGCAAACTTGCTCTCAATCTCGTTCCAGGGATTCTCCTCCAACTGCTTGTGGCCGAGGCTCAAGCGACGGTTCTCCTTGTCAATCTCAAGAACTACAACCTCAATCTCTGCACCAATCTGAGTGAACTCGCTGGGGTGCTTAACCTTCTTAGTCCAACTCAAGTCAGAGATGTGGATAAGGCCATCGATACCCTCCTCAATCTCAACGAATACGCCGAAGTTAGTGAAGTTGCGAACCTTGGCAGTGCACTTTGTACCAACGGGGTACTTAGTGTCGATACCCTCCCACGGGTCGGGAGTAAGTTGCTTGATACCGAGTGACATCTTACGCTCGTCGCGGTCCAATGTAAGGATTACAGCCTCTACGTCGTCACCAACCTTCAAGAACTCCTGAGCCGAACGCAAGTGCTGGCTCCAAGACATCTCAGAAACGTGGATAAGACCCTCTACGCCTGTTGCAATCTCAACGAATGCGCCGTAGTCAGCCATAACAACAACCTTACCTGTAACCTTGTCACCAACTTTCAACTCTGAATCCAAAGCCTCCCAGGGGTGCGGAGTGAGTTGCTTCAAGCCCAAAGCGATACGCTTCTTCTGCTCGTCGAAGTCGATGATAACAACGTTCAACTTCTGGTCCAACTCTACAATCTCCTCAGGGTGGTTAACACGGCCCCAACTCAAATCTGTGATGTGGATAAGACCGTCTACGCCGCCCAAGTCGATGAATACACCGTAGTTAGTGATATTCTTAACGGTACCCTCAAGAATTTGGCCCTTCTCAAGTTTAGACATAATAACTTGCTTCTGTGCCTCCAACTCGGCCTCGATAAGAGCCTTGTGTGATACCACTACGTTGCGGAACTCCTGATTAATCTTAACGACCTTGAACTCCATTGTCTTGTCAACATAGATATCGTAGTCGCGGATAGGCTTAACGTCAATCTGTGAACCGGGCAAGAAGGCCTCGATGCCGAATACATCGACAATCATACCACCCTTTGTACGGCACTTAACGTAACCCTTGATAATCTCGTCATTGTTAAGAGCCTCGTTAACACGGTCCCAACTCTTCAACTGACGTGCTTTCTTGTGAGAGAGTACCAAAGCACCACCTTTGTCCTCTACAGACTCAACGTACACCTCAACCTTGTCACCAACGGTGAGTTCGGGGTTGTAACGGAACTCGGTTGCCTGAATCATACCCTCGCTCTTGTAGCCGATGTTTACTGTAACCTCGCGCTTGTTGATTTCGCTGACAGTACCCTCTACAACCTCGCCAACAGCGATGTTAGACAAAGTCTGGCCATAAGCCTCTGATACCTGCTCCTTTGACTGACCACCATAGAGGTCCAAGTCGTTCTCAAACGCATTCCAGTCGAAATTCTCGTTTGCTACATTGTTCAATACTTCCATCTTGGAAAAATTTTGCGATACAATCGCTCGTTAAATTGTTAATAATAAATGGTTTATGCCTGCGCCCGCGCCTTACGCGCGCGAAAGCGACGACAAAGATACTCTAAAATGTATAAATTTCAATGTTTTAGCATAGTTTTTTTCAAAAAATATTTTTTGATATTATCTTTGTGGGTGCAGAGCCTATGCTTGTGAGGCTGTGTAAGTGGTAAGGAAATCGTAAAATATTGAATATATGAGAAAAATAATCTTTGTAATTGCAATGTGTGCTGGATTGTTTATGGCTGGTTGTGGCGAGCAGTCGGCAACGAAAAAGGGTTTCGATGGTTCAAAGGGTGAGGTGACTCTCCTTACGTTAGACCCCGGCCATTTCCACGCGGCTTTGGTTCAGATGTATATGTATGACCAAGTGTCGCCAGAGGTGTATGTTTATGCTCCAGAGGGTGATGATGTCAAGATGCATTTGGACCGTATTAAAATCTATAACGAGCGAGAGGAGAACCCTACGCAGTGGAACGAAAACCTCTATACGGGAGAGGATTTTCTCGAGAAGATGCTTCAGGAGAAGAAGGGTAATGTGGTAGTTTTGGCGGGTAACAACGGCAAGAAGACATCGTACGTTAAAGCGGCTGTTGATGCCGGCATTAACGTCTTGTCGGATAAGCCTATGGCTATCGATGCCGAGCGTTTTGCTATGCTGGAGCAGACGCTTGATGAGGCCGCAGCAAAGGGTGTTATGGTTTACGATATAATGACCGAGCGCTCGGAGATTAATAACGAACTTCAGCGTGTATTGGTTGCTATGCCTGAATTATTTGGTCAGATGGAGAAGGGTACACCCGAAGAGCCAGCCATCACCAAGGAGAGTGTACACCACTTCTTCAAGTATGTGTCAGGACAACCTTTGCGTCGCCCCGAGTGGTATTTCGATATTGAGCAGCAGGGTGAAGGCATTGTCGATGTGACCACCCATCTGGTCGATTTGGTGCAGTGTACCGTAATGCCCGAACAAGAGATTGATTATAAGAAGGATATAGAGTTCACATCGGCAAAGCGCTGGGCTACCAAGATACCTTTGGATAAGTATCAGTTGGTGTCGGGCAAGGAGTCGTATCCCGATTTTTTGAAGAAGGATATTGTGAACGATACGTTGAATGTGTATTCGAATGGCGAACTTAACTACAAACTCAATGGAGTAAATTGCAAGGTCAGTGTAATATGGAACTTTATGGCCGAAGTAGGTACTGAGGGTACGGGCGATACGCATTACTCTGTGGTTAAAGGCTCGAAAGCCGATGTTGTGATTCGTCAAGGTGCCGAGCAGGGTTATAAGCCGATGCTGTATGTAGCCTGCAAGGGTGATGATGTAGCGGCGTTTGAGAAGACATTGCGTGAGTCGCTCAAATCTATTGCCGATAAATATCCGGGTTTGGATATTAAGCCTTCGGGTGAAAAGGAGTGGCAGGTTTTGATTCCCGCGGCGGTTGCAAAGAGCCACGAGCAGCGATTCAGTTCGGTTATGGAGGTTTACCTTAACCATTTGATTAGTGGTGAGATACCTGCGTGGGAGCGTTCGCAGATGAAAGCCAAGTACTACACTACGACAAAGGCTGTAGAGTTGGCTCGCCAAGCGAAATAAACGAATATATCAATATAAAACACAAAAGGCTGTCTACCGAGATTGGAAGGCAGCCTATTTGTTATTTTGTATCATTCCCCTTTTAGTATCATATTCTACTTTATTCCACCCTTTTTTATTAAGGCGCACATTCGCTCTCTTGCCCTATGAATCTGGGTTTTTACTGTACCCATAGGCAGGTGTAATGCTTCGGCAATCTCATCATAGGAGTAGTCCTCCATAAAACGCATAGCGAACAAACGACGATATTGTTCGGGCAGACATTCAATATAACTCTCTATCTGTGTGCGTTGTTGCTGACTGATAAGATTGTCTTCCGGAGAAGGTGTGCAGGCCACAGGCGAAGAGAACTTCTCGTCAATCGAGATATCCTCTTGTCGGCGACGCTCGAAATCGATGTGCGTGTTACGCGCTATGGTGTACACCCATTGTCCAAAGGTGAATTCCGATGAGTAACGATGCAGATTGATATATACCTTGATGAACGTCTCCTGCAATAAATCTTCTGTGTCGGCAGCCGACGTCGAGCGCTGAAGGAATAGGCGACGTATTGCATCACCGTAGCGATTGAACAGATATTCGAATGCAATCTGGTCACCGCCGAGTGATAACTCCACCAAATGAGTGTCGTCGGAAATGATATAGTCGGCTATCTCCATACGGTGCTGTCTTTGCGAATCATAGCCACGCGTACGCATAGCATAAGTAGGGGGTTGAATATGTCGAAAATCCAATAACGCAACATCACACCCTTTTCGCCTACACGTTTTGCTATGGAGTGTGCCCGCAACATCACGATTATATATCGCAGAATGAGTAGCAGGAGCGCCGCTAACTTGAATTCCAATGGCATAATTATCAGCGCAGCAAGTATGGTAAGAAAAAATAACGTCTGGCTACCCAACTCCCACTCGATAGTGTTTCGAATCTCAATCGGATAGAGTTTGTAGGCCTCGCCGTAGTGGCGTAACTGTGCAATCCACCAGCGCCATCCACCCCAAGCGTGTTCAAGCATAGTGGCCTTAGGGATTAAAACGGTGCTGACATTATTACGTTTTGCAATCTTTTGAATGAAAAGGTCTTCTTCGCCTATGTTCATACTCAAATGTGAGAATCCTTTGGTGCCGAAATATATAGTTTTGGTAAATCCGAAGTTGTTGCGAGAGCCACGATAGGTGTTGTGATTTACCGATTGCGCCATCCAATACATCGACATTTGCATACGCGACATACGCATAAGGTAGTTCTTGAGTCCCGGTTTTTGTTCTATTGCCGTGTAACCCAAGACTATGCTACCGCGCATAAAGGCCTTACCCATCATTGCTAACCACTGCTCCGTAGCGGGCTGGGCGCTTGTGGTAGAGATTATAATATGCTCATTGTGAGCCGACTTGATACCTACATTGAGCGCCATCTTTACCGATATTGGAAAGCGGGGGTTGTATTCGATTTTGGTGATTGTAAGATTGGGATATACAAGACGCATACGCGCAAGTTCTTCGTAAAAATCGTTGCTCGCACCTACATACACCAATACAACCTCAAAAGTGGCACCGTATTGCTGGCCCAAAATCAAAGGCAATGATTCCTCTAAATATCGGTAATCCTCTGAGAATAACGGAATAACAACCGATACGGGAGGCTCTGATTCAAGTATCTTTTTACGTCGGGAATTACGAAAACGGCTTATGCGTCCATAGACGATAAGATAGTAGTAAAGTTGTACTGCGAAAAGCGCAAGAATACACGCAGCCAACGCAGTTCCTTGCCATCCGTAGTGCGAAATAATATAATCGAAAAAGTGCATAAAATATCGTTGTGAAATAATTATGCAAATATACTCTTTTCGTAGCAAACCACATAGTAAAATTTCAAAAAAAATTATTTGCCGCCTTATCTCTTGCTCGCCAGACGTGGCTGAAAAGCAAAAAGTAGTGTCTCGAAGTGTAGTTTTACGCGTTTTGAGAAGGTTTTTTCGTTGAAAAATCGTAACTTTGTCCGAATTATGTGCCTGCTGTTTTAATAGAGGGATAAAGATTTATAATTTTTATGAAATTTACGCTGCAATATACCGATTCTCAGTCGAAGGCTCGTGCCGGTTTGATTCAAACCGACCACGGTCCTATTCAAACGCCTATATTTATGCCTGTAGGTACGGCGGCTGCTATGAAGGGTATTTTTCACCGCGATTTGCGCGATGATGCCAAAGCCCAGATTATATTGGCAAATACCTATCATCTTTATCTGCGTCCGGGTATGGATATCATAGAAAAGGCGGGGGGAGTACATCGCTTTTCGACGTGGGACGGCCCGATGCTGACCGATAGTGGCGGTTTTCAGGTCTTTTCGCTGTCGGGTTGCCGTAAACTCAAAGAGGAGGGGTGCCATTTTCGTTCACATATTGATGGCTCGAAACATCTTTTCACTCCCGAAAGTGTTATCGATACCGAGCGTACGATAGGTGCCGACATTATGATGGCTTTTGATGAGTGCCCTCCGGGTGATGCGCCGAAGGATTATGCGGCCAAGTCGTTGGCTCTTACCGAGCGATGGTTGGAGCGTTGTTTTAATCGCTTTGCGCAGACGCAACCCAAGTATGGTCATTCGCAGTCGTTGTTCCCTATTGTACAGGGCTGTGCTTATCCCGATTTGCGAGCAAAGGCTGCCGAAAATGTTCAGCAGTATGATGCCGATGGTTATGCTATCGGAGGTTTGGCCGTAGGTGAGCCTACCGAGGTGATGTATGAGATGATAGAGGTGGTAAACGCAGTTTTGCCGACAGATAAGCCCCGTTATTTGATGGGTGTGGGTACGCCGATAAATATTTTGGAGGCTATTGATAGGGGTGTCGATATGTTCGATTGTGTTATGCCTACACGTAATGGCCGTAATGCCCAAATCTTTACGAGTGAGGGTACAATCAACCTGCGTAATAAGAAGTGGGAGGATGATTTCTCTCCATTAGACCCCAATGGTGTAAGTTTTGTCGATTCGCTCTATACAAAAGCCTACGTTCACCATTTGGTTACTTGTAAAGAGATGTTGGCAGCGCAGATAGCCTCGTTACATAACATTGCCTTCTATCTGTGGCTGGTGGGTGAGGCTCGCCGTCATATCATCGAGGGCGATTGGGCTACGTGGAAAGCCGAGATGGTGCAGAAGTTGGGCCGTAGGTTGTAGGAGTATTAAACCAGAATAGTTTTTTGCAGCGAGGCGTATCGCTGAAGTAAGATAGATAAAAGATTAGAATGAAAAACCGTATAAATTTGTCGTTCCCAGGATTCAAGATTCTTGACCGTTATATTTTGGCCAAGTTTTTGGGTACATATATTTTCGCCATCGCGATGATTACCGTCATTTTGGTGGTGTTCGACTATGCCGAGCGTGTGGACGACTTTACCGAGACCAAAGCACCATTGTCGGCCATCATATTTGACTATTACATCAATTTTGTTCCCTTCTTTATCAACCAATTCAGTGGCTTGTTTACATTCATTGCGGTAATCTTCTTCACCTCGAAGATGGCGTACCAGACCGAGATTATTGCAATGTTGTCGGGAGGTATGAGTTTCCGCCGTTTGATGTGGCCCTACTTCTTGGGTGCATTGGCGATTACGATTTTGTCTCTTGTGCTGAATCTGTGGGTTATTCCGCAGTCGCAGGTTGCGCAGGTCGATTTTCAGCAACAGTACTTCCGCAAGAATAAAAATATGCAGTATGACCGACATATATATCGTCAGTTGGAGCCGGGGCAGTTTGTCTATGTAAGAGGTTACAGCCGCTCCAATCGTGCTGCATATCTTGTTCTGGAGCGTTACGACGGTACTATTATCGCAGAGTCATTGGAGGCTGCGGATGTTACAGTCGAGCCTAATGAGGGCCGTTGGACTGCCGAGCGTTATCTTGTTCGTCGTATGGATGCCGAGGGTAATGAGGTCTTCGAACAGCGCCGAGATTTGGATACGGTCCTTAATATCGATGTGCGCGAATTGGGTAAGGTCGATGATATTGTATCGACGATGAAGATTGGAGAGTTGAACGAATTCTTGCGTCAGCAACGCTCAAAGGGCTCCGATTCAATCAATATAATCGAGGTGGAGCAACATCGTCGTTATGCCTACCCGATGGCAACATTCATCTTGACGCTTATCGGAGTGTCACTCTCGTCGCGCAAGGTGCGTGGTGGTACGGGATTGCACATCGGTATCGGTATTACACTCTGCTTCTCGTATATTATGTGTAATCGCGTCTTTGAGGAGTTTGCCAAGAGCGGAGGTCTGCCTGTAGGGTTAGCCGTCTGGATACCCAATATCATTTTTGCCATCATAGCAGTATACTTGTATCAAAAAGCACCGAAATAATGCGACAGTGTAGAGATATAATAGATAGTGTGGCAGCGGGAGCGAGACTCTCGGCTGAGGATGCGCTTACATTGTGGCGTGAGGCTCCATTGTGGCAGTTGGGTGAGTTGGCCGTTGCCCGTAAACGTGAGATTAGCGGCGATAAGGTCTTTTATAATAAAAATTTCCATCTTGAGCCGACTAATTTGTGCGTTTTCAACTGTAAGTTCTGCTCGTTCCGTCGTACGCCCGGCAGCCCTGAAGCGTGGGATATGTCGATGGAGGAGGTTGAGCAGATGGTGCGCCGATATGAGTCGAGTGGTGTGACGGAGGTGCATATTGTGGGTGGAGTACATCCTCGTCACGATATCTACTATTATTGCGATATGATTCGTCGCGTGAAGGCTATATTGCCATCGGTAGCGGTCAAGGCCTTTACAGCCATCGAGTTGTCGTATATGATTCGCAATTCAGGCCTGAGCACCGAGCAGGGCCTACGCCTGTTGATTGATGCAGGTATGGAGGCTATACCGGGTGGAGGCGCGGAGATTTTTGATGAAACAGTGCGTCAGCAGATATGCCCCGATAAGGGCTCTACAGCCGAGTGGTTTGATGTACACCGTACGGCTCATCGGCTGGGAATCAAGAGTAATGCTACAATGCTGTATGGCCATATCGAAGAGTTGTATCATCGCGTTGACCATTTGATGCGATTGCGTGAGTTGCAGGATGAAACGGGTGGTATCAATGCTTTCATACCACTTAAGTATCGTAATTTTGGCAACTCGATGTCGGCCATAGGAGAGGTGTCGGTTGTCGAGGATTTGCGTACGCTCGCTATGAGCCGTTTAATTTTGGACAACGTTCCGCATATTAAGGCCTATTGGGTTATGTATGGCAAACAGACAACCGAGATGGCATTGGCTTTTGGAGCCGATGATATTGATGGCACGATTGACGATTCGACCAAGATTTATTCAATGGCAGGAGCCGACGATAAACGCCCCGCGATGAGTGTCGATGAGATGCACGCAATGGTGGCAAGGGTAGGATTCCGAGCCGTTGAGCGCGATACACATTATAACGAAATAGGATAAACAGAAAGACAAACTTATATTATGGAGAATAGACCTCGTAGACCAAGACGTAAGAAGCAGAGCAATAGCGTGCAAGATATTTTAAGCCGCCTGAAACAGTCACCCGTAGCATACAATGTGGTGCTGATAGTGGCAGTATTAGTGGTGATACTTCTGGTGTCAAGTATCGCTATGAGCGTCATTACGCGTCACGGCACACATCGTGCTGTACCCGATTTCACGGGCTTGAAACTCTCTGATGTAGAGTATCAGGCCAAGAAGGGTGGTTTCAAGATTATTATCAACGACTCACTCTTTGTCCCTGCTTACGAGGGTGGTATCGTATTGGACCAGTTGCCTAAGAGTGGGGCCGAGGTTAAGGCTGGGCGTAAGGTCTATGTGACTATCAACTCCTTCCGTCAGAAAATGGTAAAGGTGCCTTATGTTGCAGGTCGCTCGTTGCGTCAGGCAAAGAATATGTTGGAGGTTGCAGGATTGGGTATTACCGAGTTGGTCTATGAGGAGGATATTGCGACGAACTATGTATTGGCACAGGTTGTCGAAGGCAAGGAGATGACCGATAAGAGCGATGTAGAACTTGAGATGGGTTCGGGCGTAGTACTTAAGGTCGGTGTTGAGCCCGAAAACAATACCACGATTGTTCCCAAGGCTATCGGCCAGAGCCTTCAATCGGCCAAGAGCCGTTTGTGGGAGCAGGGCCTTAATGTGGGAAAGGTGAATTTTGATGAGGGTATCAATCTGCTTAATCAAAAAGATGCCAGAGTCTATCGTCAGTCGATTAATCATAATGCAACGGCATCGCTGGGTGCTGTAGTCGATTTGTGGCTTACACTCGATGCCGAGTCTGTTGATAAGAGTAGCAAGGCTTCGGATAAGCAGGCCAGAGAGTTGGAAGAGGAGCGCTTGAAGGCTGAACAGGAGTTACGCGATTCGTTGGAGCAGGCCGAAGCGGCAGGTCGTAATGTCGTGTTTGAGGCTCTACAAGAGAGTAGTCAGAGCAATGAGACTATTACAGAGACCGATGAGGATGAATTTTTCTAATGGCCTATGGTAGCGGATAGAAATTTTATTTTGTCGGAGCAGGACGTCGAGGAGCCTTCTCCTGTGAGTTATATTCCCAATGAGGCTTGTCCTGCGAGCGAAGAGTCGTTTGCGGATGACGAGGTTGAGGAGGATGGTGCTGATGAACTCTTCGAGCATTTTGCCATTACGGTTGATAAGGGTCAGAAGTTGCTGCGTCTGGATAAGTATCTTGTGGACCGTATGGAGCATTGTTCGCGTAACCGCATACAGACGGCAGCCGATAATGGTAATATTCTTGTCAATGGCATAGCGGCAAAGTCGAGTTATAAGGTCAAGCCGCTGGACCGTATTACGCTTGTGATGCCATATCCGAAGCGAGAGATTGAGATTATAGCCGAGGATATACCGTTGGATATTGTCTATGAGGATGATGATATAATTATAGTCAATAAGTCGGCGGGTATGGTTGTGCATCCCGGTTGCGGAAACTATAGCGGTACGTTAGTGAATGCCTTGACCTATCATTTGCGCGATTTGCCACTCTTTCAGGAGGGCGATATGCGAGCCGGTTTGGTACATCGTATAGATAAAGATACATCGGGCTTGTTGGTTGTTGCCAAGAACGAACGTGCCCACACTCGTTTGGCCAAGCAGTTCTTCGACCATACTATACATCGTCGCTACGTGGCATTGGTGTGGGGTAATCTCGAGGAGGATGAGGGTACGATTACAGGGAATATTGGCCGCAGCCCCAAAGACAGGTTGCAGATGTATGTCTTTGCCGACGGTAGCGATGGTAAGCACGCCGTAACACATTATAAAGTATTAAAGCGTTTTGGCTATGTCACATTGGTCGAGTGTCGTCTGGAGACGGGCCGTACACATCAAATACGTGTACATATGTCGTGGCAGGGGCATCCTCTGTTTAACGATGCCCGCTATGGCGGTGACCGCATCCTGAAAGGCACGACATTCTCGAAGTATAAGCAGTTTATCGAGAATTGTTTCTCGTTGTTGCCACGTCAGGCTCTTCACGCCCGCTCGCTGGGTTTTGTTCACCCCACAACAGGCAAGGATGTCTATTTTGAGAGTGAGTTGCCCGACGATTTGAAGACTGTGATTGCCAAGTGGGAGGGCTATGTTGCTGCCCGCAAGATTGAGGAAGAGGAGTAGCCAAAGAGAAATTCAAAATTCAGAATTCAAAATTCAAAATTGAGGGGCTGGGGCAGATTTGTAAATGCGGCCAGCGGCCGCAAGGTAGGTAGTCGAAAGCAAGATAACTTAAAAAAGAGTGTAAATAGTATAGGAAGCGTATAATACCTATGTTTTTGCCAACGACCATAAAGGAGGTGCGAGCCTTGGGATGGGATTATATAGATGTAATCCTCTTTACGGCTGATGCCTATATCGACCACCCGTCGTTTGGAGCGGCTGTTGTCGGTAGGTTGCTGGAGGCTGAGGGTTATCGCGTAGCCATCGTGCCCCAACCTAATTGGCGCGACGACTTGCGTGACTTTACGAAGTTGGGTGCGCCGCGTCTCTTCTTTGGCGTGTCGGGCGGTTCGATGGACTCTATGGTCAATCACTATACAGCCAATAAGCGTTTGCGCAGCAACGATGCCTATACTGCAGGTGGCAAGGCGGGTTTCCGTCCCGATTATGCAGTAACTGTCTATAGCCGTATCCTGAAAAAACTATATCCGCACGTGCCTGTTGTGGTGGGAGGTATTGAGGCCTCACTTCGCCGACTCACACACTATGATTATTGGAGTGACGCGCTTAAACCCTCTGTTTTGGTGGAGAGTGGTGCCGATTTGCTTATCTATGGTATGGGCGAAAGGGTAGTGCAGCAGGTTGCCCGTGCTATGCATAACGGTTATAACGCCAATCTGTTGCGTAAGATTCGACAAGTGGCATTTGTGGCTGATAAGGGTTATGTTGAGCGCCTCGACCCGACGCATACGCGACATTTAGCCTCATTTGAGGAGTGCCAACGTGATAAGCGCGCTTTTGGTCGCAACTTTGTTGAGGTCGAGACGTTGAGTAATATGATGGAGTCCGATGTGACGCTTGTTGAGGCTGTGGGTGAACAGTATGTTGTCGTGACACCCCCCAATGCAACACTCTCGACTGAGGAGTTGGACCATTCGTTTGATTTGCCCTATGAGCGTGCGCCTCACCCACGTTATCGAGGCAAGGGGGATATTCCTGCGTGGGAGATGATAAAACACTCGATTAATATCCATCGTGGCTGTTTCGGCGGATGCTCGTTCTGTACTATCTCGGCGCATCAGGGTAAGTTCATTAACTCGCGTAGCGAAAAATCTATCCTCAAGGAGGTCGAGCGCGTAGTGCAGATGCCCGACTTCAAGGGTTATTTATCGGATATAGGTGCCCCGTCAGCCAATATGTATGGTATGGGCGGACGCAATAAAGATATATGTCGCAAATGCCGCCGTCCATCGTGTTTGCATCCCAAGATGTGTCCTAATCTGGATAACGACCACTCGCGTCTGCTTGCATTGTATGAGAAAGTGCGCAGTGTGAAGGGCATCAAAAAGGCTTTTATTGGTAGCGGTATCAGATACGATTTGTTCGATGATTCGCCCTATCTTGAGACCGTCATCAAGCACCATACATCGGGCCGATTGAAGGTTGCTCCCGAACATACCGAGAAGCACGTTTTGGATGTTATGCGCAAGCCGTCGTTTGAGATGTTTGAGCAGTTGAATCGTGATTTCCGTCGTATATGTTCTGAAAATGGGCTGCCCTATCAACTTATACCATATTTCATATCGTCACATCCCGCCTGCCGAGAGTGCGATATGCAGGCATTGGCCGAAAAGGTGCTGGGTCGCCTTCATTTCGATTTGGAGCAGGTGCAGGACCTTACACCTACGCCTATGACTCTGTCGTCGGTGATGTTCTATACGGGAGAAAATCCCTATACAGGCGAGGCGGTTTATGTTGCCCGCTCGCAGGATGACAAACGTCGCCAAAAGGCCTATTTCTTCGGGGATAAAGGTAAGCGATTCGAAAAGAAAAGCCTTGCTCGCACTGCACCCTTAATATCAAAGGGTGGAACTGAGCCCCGTCGTGTAGACCGAAAAGATTTTTCCATAAAACGCAAGTCTCGCAGACGATAGTCTTTGTTATCATACTGCGTAATAACCTATATTACTCTTCTTTGTTGGGATTATTGTTGTTATCGACAAGATAATTTTTCTGTTCAATACGAGAGTAATAACTCTGTATTAGCGCCTTGAGGGAGTTTTCAATGGTGGCGACATCGACTTTACCGACAAGATTATTCTCGTGCGCGATATCATCTAATGCGTAAATCGCGGTTATACTCTTTTCGTCAAACTGCACCACATAATCCTGCGTGATGGCTTGGAAGAGGTTGTTATCATAGTTAACCGCCATAGGCGTTTGGCTAAACTCCCCGAAAACATCGCGGCCAAAGGCAAAATATGGCTCCGAATTACCCATCAGACCGAGTAGCGTCGGCATAATATCAATCTGTGATACCACCTGACGATGCTCGCCAAAGAGTGCGCTGTCGGGGGCATACATAAATCCAAAAATCTGATAGTCGGCAGGTGAACGGCGGAACTCTTCGGAGAATTTCTCGCTCGAAACGTGGTCGGCCACAAACACAAAGACCGTATTGCGGAACCACTCCTCATTCTCGTAACGCGCAAAGAACTTGCGGAATGCCTCATCAACATACTGTACACATCTGTGATTAGCCGTAAGCCCATCACTAAAGACGCCCTCATATCGCGCAGGTACAACAAACGGATGGTGTGACGATAGGGTAAACATCGTAGAGAAGAACGGTTGCTTCTGCTCGCTTAGCACCTCGCCCATATAGTTTAGGAACTCCTCATCCCAGATACCCCAATATCCGTCAAAGTCCTCTGTGCCGTGGGCCTTCTCGTAATCTTCGCGGCTATAGAGATTCTCTATACCTACCGACCTCGCGTAAGCGCCAAAACCCATAGAGCCATTGTCCGAGCCACAGAAGAACATAGTCTCATAACCCTTCTCGCCCAATATGCGAGGCAAGGCGCGAGTCTCGGCCATAGCCTGCGGCATCAGTACGAAAGGCGACTTGAACGACGGAATAGAACTCCATACTGCGGGCAGTGCCTGAATCGAGCGTTTGCCGTTGGAGTACATATTATAGAAGGTATAACTTTGGCGCATTAACGAGTCCAGAAATGGAGTATAGCCCTTTTGCTCCTTGTCGGCATATAGGTCGGGCCGCAGTAGTGCAGAGTGCTCAGCCGAGAAACTCTCCAGAATAAAAATCACCACATTGCGCCCTGTAAGTTCTGTCGCAGAGGTGTTCTCTGTAGGGAAATGTTCGGGCGTGTAGAGCGAGCGCAAAGTCTCGTCGTCAAAGTATCGTTCATAATGAATCTTGCCACTTGAGCCTATGGTGCGCAGTACACAAAACGGATTGCTTAATAGCATCGTCGCGCGCGCATTGTCTGCCGTGTATAACGTTGCATTGGATAGCGTAATTGGTCGTGTCATCTTTGTGAAACCACCGCGAATACCGCCAATCGCTAATCCTATGGCCACCAATAATGTGGCTGTAGATACAACATATGCCCATCCGTTTGTGAGTAGCGCTTGTGGTTTGATGCGACGTCGATAACCGAGCGCGAGCACCATAATCAAAGCCACTCCAATCAGTATCAGATACCAATTTTCGGTAGCAAACTTAAATATCAGTTGCAACGTATTGTCATTGTCGGCAAAGAAAATCTCCTCTGCCGAGAAACGTTTCTGGGTGTAACGAAAATATATGGCGTCGGCGATGTTAAGCCCAACGACAAGAACTCCATTCGCCACGACATAATACCAATACATCAGGCTCTGCCACCAACCCCGCTCCCGAATCCGTAACGGAAACAGCGCCAGGAGAATAAATACGGCATTGGTGTATAGCAACGAGACTGTATCGAATTGCAGAGCACCTCGTAGCAGGCTCCACTTCTCATCCGTTGGCAGTGGCCCGATGAGTGCCTCATTGTAAAAATAAAATATAACTCGCAGCGCCATTAGAACCATATATAGCAACACGATGCGCCATATAAGTAATGCAGTATGTGTCTTCAAGATTCTCATCGCTATTCGTGATGATAAGGTTCGTTGTTAAGAATTGTAAATGCTCTGTAGAGTTGTTCGGCAAATATAGCGCGTACAATCTGGTGCGAGAATGTCATCTTCGAGAGCGAAATTTTTTGGTTGGCACGCGCATATACCTCCTCCGAGAATCCGTAAGGGCCGCCAATGACCAGCACCAGTCGCTTTACTCCGCTCAACATACGCTTTTGTAGCCATTGTGCATACTCCATCGAAGTATATTGCTGGCCTCGCTCATCCATCAATACCAGGTAGTCGCCCTCGCCGAGTAACTTCATTATGGCCTCACCCTCCAACTGCTTTTGGCGCGACGCGGCCATATTGCGAGTATTACGCACATCGGCTATTGTTGTAATTGAGAATTTACAATAGTGATTAACGCGTTTGGTGTACATTGCCACCAACGCCTCCACTTCGCGTGAGTCGGTCTTCCCGACAACAATGAGTTCGATATTCATCTCACTATAAATCGGTGTTCCACTCACCCTCAGCACCCTCGTAGAATACAGGGCGACGCTTCTCGACAGACTTTATCCACTCGTAAACCTTGTACATATTGTAACCGTTGCCGGAGTTTTCACCTCCCAAGCGGTAGGCTATAATACAAGAGTGGTTGCGAGAGCGATAGTATGCCGCCTTAACACGTGTCATATACTCCTCATATAGCGCAGGGTCGTTGGCGGGAGTGCCACCAATAGTGCGTATGTTATAGTTTGTCGGAGAGTTGATGTTTATGCGCTCGATAACGAACATACCTGCCTTGTCGCACATATCATAGAACCATTTTGGTTGTGGATAGTCGGGGCATAGGGTGTTGTAACCGCGCAATTTCAACTGCTCAATCTCCACGAAAGTCTTGTGGCGGTCACCGACGGCATTGAAATGCTCCTTTTTCTGAATATGCAGGACATTGTCAAAACGGAAGTACTTCTTATTCTGATATACGGTCTTGCCGAAACCTATCTTCAAAGGAATGTACTCCCACAACATACCGTTACGCTTGATATAAATCATCACATCGTATAACGGTTTCTGTCCATCACCCCACTTGAAGTTGTAACTATGATAAATGTCGGGGTTAAAGTGCAGAGTATCAATCGAGCGGCCTTCGATTTCCATCTCGTTGACACTATACTCCTTGAGTTTGCCTTTGGGGTCGTAGATGTCGTAGCCGACCTGAATCTTCTCTTTGAAGTTGAAGTCGTTGGCTACCATAATGTCTAACTTCAGTTTGGCATATTGACGGGTTGTGTCGGGCTCAAGTATAATCTCGAAGTCGCGCACCGCCAAACGACGCTGGGCAAAGAAGTAACTGTTTTCAAATTGTGGGAATTCTGGTTGTATGATATTCTCTTGTAATTGCGGAGTACGACTTTGGCGTACGCCAACCATCACCTCGTTCACACCCTGACGCATATAGGGCGAAAGGAGGAAGTCAGCAGGAGTAATGGGGTCGTCAACCTCTGCCACAGCCTCGTTGTTGATAAAAAGCGTATAGGCCATACCGACATTTTCCAAATGGAAAAAGAGGTTGTAGTCGTTCATCGTGGCATCGATGGTTACCTTCTGGACAAAACGCGCCTCGCCTCCTGCGACTGATACGGGCTGCGGTTTGAAATCGACATATCGAGCCGTTTCGCTACGGTTATCGTTTACGGCATCCTCACGTTTGTCGTAGGTGATAAATTCCGAACGATAGACACGGGGCCCTTGTGCAAAGGCATTTATCATACTCATCAGGGCTGCACCCAATAGAATAAATCTTCTCATATAACTGCTACAAATTAATTGTATTTAGGTCTATTTATGCTTCGTGGTACAAAGTACCAAATGCAAAGGTACTTTTTTTTTGACAAATATCAAATTATTGTCTACCTTTGTGGATTGATAACCCCATCAGAAAGTTTTTTTGATAGCGAGGGATGAGGGTAGGATGATTAGGAAATAGAAGATGGGATAATTAGAAAATAAATAATAGAAAAAATAAAAACTATGAAGAGTCAAAGAATTGCAGAGATTCTCAAGTCGGGTGTCGTAGGTAGTGACATTACGGTCAAAGGTTGGGTGCGCACTAAGCGTGGTAACAAGAATGTTGCATTCATCGCCTTGAACGACGGTTCGTGCGTGGCAAACATACAGATTGTGGTAGATTTGGCATCGTTCGATGAGGAGAAACTTAAATTGGTAACTACGGGTGCTTGTCTGCGTGTAGATGGTAAGTTGGTTGAGTCTCCCGCTTCGGGACAGGGTGTCGAGGTGCAGGCTGCCGATATCGAGATTTATGGTACGGCAGACCCCGAAACATATCCTTTGCAGAAGAAGGGCCACTCTTTGGAGTTTTTGCGTGATATAGCCTATCTGCGTCCTCGTACAAATACTTTCGGTGCGGTGTTGCGCATCCGTCACGCTATGGCCTACGCTATTCACAAGTATTTTAACGACAACGGATTCTATTATCTTCATACTCCGTTGATTACAGGCTCTGATTGCGAGGGTGCAGGCGCTATGTTCAATGTGACTACACTCGATATCGCCAATCCTCCTCGTACTGAGGATGGCAAGGTTGATTATTCGCAGGACTTCTTCGGTAAGCCTTGTAACTTGACCGTATCGGGTCAGTTGGAGGGTGAGTTGGGCGCTTTGTCGCTTGGCCGTATCTATACTTTCGGCCCTACGTTCCGTGCCGAGAACTCTAATACGCCGCGTCACTTGGCCGAGTTCTGGATGATTGAGCCGGAGATGGCTTTCTATGAGTTGGAGGATAATATGGAGTTGGCTGAGGATTTCCTCAAGTATCTTATCCGCTATGCTTTGGAGAATTGCCGTGAGGATTTGGAGTTTATGAACAAGATGTGGGACAAGGAACTTATCGAGCGTCTGGAGTTTGTTTTGGCTAACGACTTCGTGCGTCTGGATTATACTGAGGGTATCGAGATTTTGAAGGCTTCGGGCCGTAAGTTCGAATTCCCCTGCGAGTGGGGTTGCGACCTTCAGTCGGAGCACGAGCGCTACCTCGTAGAGGAGCATTTCAAACGTCCCGTTATCTTGATTAATTATCCTAAGGAGATTAAGGCCTTCTATATGAAGCAGAACGAGGATGGCAAGACAGTTCGCGCTATGGATGTGCTGTTCCCAAAAATCGGCGAGATTATAGGTGGTTCGGAGCGTGAGGCCGATTATGGCAAACTTTCTGCAAGAGTGAAGGAACTCGGAATGAACGAGGCGGATATCTGGTGGTATCTTGATACTCGTCGCTGGGGTTCTGCTCCTCACTCAGGATTTGGATTGGGCTTTGAGCGTTTGCTCTTGTTTGTGACGGGTATGGGTAACATTCGTGATGTTATACCTTTCCCGCGCACACCGAATAATGCAGAGTTCTAAACGATTCATATAATAAAACGACGACAATGAAGAGACTTGTTGTATTTATACTTATCTGTTGCTTTGCCGCACTGACCGATGTCCAAGCCAAAAAACAAGGGAAGCAAGAGGCCAGTTATAATATTATATATATAGGCAATAGCATTACGGCTGGTGCATTGCACGCCGATAGAGAGAAAACAGCGCCTCCCGTTATCACGACGGAGATTGTTGCATCGAAGATTAACAAAAGAAAATTCGATGTGGCGGGATTCCGTAACTGTGGCCGTTCGGGTGCAACGACAGTCGATTTTTTGCCGTCAATGAATCGTGATTTTAAGCGAGTAGAGAAGAGTATTGCTGATTTCAAAGCCAATGAGCAGCCCAATACCAAATATCTCTTTTCGATAATGCTTGGTACTAACGATTCGGCATCGGTAGGCCCTACGGGAGCCCCCGTCAGCAATGAGGATTACAAGAAGAATCTGCTGACTATTATCAGCCGTTTGCGAGAGTTGTGCCCCGGTGCGACATTCGTTCTTCAACGTCCTATATGGTACAGCCCTAACACCTATAACGGAGCGCGTTATCTGGTGGCGGGCCTGAACCGTATGACTGATTATATTACCGTTTTGGTGGAGTTGGCAAACGAAAATTCCGATGTGTATCTTGGTGACTGCGAGAGTTATGACCTCTTTAAGCACGAATACAAGAAATTGATGTTTGCCGAGGCTGGTAATGCCGGAACATTCTATCTTCATCCCAACGAGGATGGAGCCGTAGAGTTGTCCAAGAATTGGGCAAAGGCCATAGTCAGCACCATCAAGGCTTCGCAACGATAGATGTAACTTATGAGGCTTAACGAGCCTTGCCACTTGATGAAGGAACCTGTCGAAGTGGATATTAACGCTAAATTTTTACACGATGGCTATTTCACAACGTCAGATTCAAACACAGACACAGACGCTATCTCCGCAGCAGATTCAGATGATAAAACTGCTGGAGTTGCCAACGATTATGCTTGAACAGCGAGTCAAGCAGGAAATAGAGGAGAATATTGTTCTTGAAGAGGATGACCGTCCTCTGGAGGATGACGAGCAGGAGGAGTCTATCTCGGTGGATGATTATCTGCGAGAGGATGATACACCGAGTTATAAGAGTCGTATAAACAACTTTTCGAAGGACGATAAGCAACGCCCTGTAAACATCAGCGAAGGTCGTTCGTTGCAGGAGTATCTGATGGAGCAGCTGGGTTATCGCAATCTGTCGGAACAAGATAGGCAGGTGGCTGAATTTCTTGTAGGTAGCATTGATGAGGATGGATACCTTCGCCGCGATTTGGAGTCTGTGGGTGACGATATAGCATTTACTTTAGGTATTGAGGTCTCGGTTGAGAGATTGGAGAGCCTTTTATCTATCATTCATCAACTGGAGCCCGCAGGCATTGGAGCCCGTTCGTTGCAGGAGTGTCTTCTGTTGCAGATGTCACAACGCCGAATGGACTCACCTTCAAAACGTCTGGCTCATAAGATTATCACCTCATATTTTGACGAGTTTGTAAAGAAACATTATGAGAAATTGATGTCCCGACTCGGCGTCGATGAGGATACTTTCCGTGATGCTATTGACGAGATTAAACATCTCTCTCCCAAGCCCGGCAATTTGTATTCCGAAGGTGGTATTGATACCACGCCATATATCATTCCCGATTTCAGATTGGATTATCACGATGGGCATTTCGATTTATCGCTCAATTCGTATAATATCCCGGAGGTGAAGATTAATCGCCGCTATGTCGATATGATTCGCAATATGGTCTCGGCAGATGGCACCGTGACGGAGAGCAATCGAGAAGCGATACAATTTGTCAAAAGCAAGATTGACTCTGCCAAGTGGTTTATATCGGCCATAAAGCAACGCCACGATACGCTGATGCGTACGATGCAGGAGATTCTTTCTTTCCAGCAGGAGTATTTCAAGGATGGCGATAAGAGTAAGTTGCGTCCTATGATTTTGAAGGATATTGCAGACCGTACGGGTTTGGATGTATCGACCATATCTCGCGTCGTGAATAGCAAATATGTACAGACTCATTTCGGAATTATCTTGTTGAAGTCGCTCTTCTCGGAGGCTATGCAGACCGAGAGCGGCGAGATAGTTTCGAGTTATGAAATCAAAAATCTGTTGCAGCAGTGTATCGATGAGGAGGATAAGCGTCATCCGCTTACCGATGAGACGCTGATGAATATACTCAACGCTAAGGGTTATTGTATCGCGCGACGCACCGTAGCCAAGTATCGCGAGATGATGGATATCCCCGTAGCCCGTCTGCGTAAACAGATTTAGTATAGTTATTAGCAAGGATGTTAAAAAACCTTTGTAAGATATTGTCATTTCTGCTGCACCCTTATCTGGTGCCGTTGTATATCGTGGCGACGCTTCTGTTTGGGGCCACGACTTATGCGGTGTTGCCTCTGCGTTTGAAGTTTTATATACTTTGGGTGTTTGGGTTGTATGCTCTAATTTTACCTATTGTTATCATAGCGTTTGTGCGTCATTTGGGTAACAACCGATTTAAGCGATGGTTCTGTGGTCGTCGCCGTAGAATATTGCCACTTATGGTTGGAGCCTGTTGTTACATATTGTGCGCCATTACTCTGATGAAGGCACCGTCGCTACTCTTTTTCCGCAAGATGGCCATTGCGGCAATGATGTGTGAGGTCTTCTGCCTGTTTGTTTTGCCATTGTGGAGAGTGAGCCTGCATATGACGGCTATGGGGGCCGCAGTAGCAATCTTGATTGTCCTGAATATCTTAGGAGTATTGTCGCTCTTTTGGGCTATGCTCGCATCAGTAGTGCTTGCAGGTTTGCTTGCTACGGCGCGACTCTATATGGGGCGTAATAATGGTCTGCAAGTCTTGGTGGGCTTCTGTGGCGGCTTTGCAATGTCGGTCTTTGCACTTTTGCAGATGTAGCACTTTTTTGATATTTTCTAATCCTTTATCAGTCTGTTATTTTCTCTGTTTGGATTTAGCCTGCGCTAAAGTATATGGATAAATGCCATATACCGATAAATTATTTTATTTATCCTGCGTTTTGTCACATAAAAATATTAACTTTGGGGAGAAAATACGCTTATAAACCTAAAACATATAAAACTATGTATCGTAATGACCAAAGAACTGTGATTACGCTTGATGCCGGAGGTACCAATTTCGTCTTCGGTGCTATGCGTGCTAATAAATTTATAGTTGAGCCCATAACGCTCCCTGCAAATGCTACGGACCTTGATGTATGTCTGGCTACGCTCGTAGATGGCTTTGAGCGAGTAATTGCCCAACTCGATAGCAAACCCGTAGCCATCAGTTTTGCATTCCCCGGCCCGGCAGATTATGCTAACGGCATCGTAGGCGGTTTCTATCTGCCCAACTTCCCTTCGTTCCGCGACGGAGTTGCTCTTGGTCCATTCTTGGAGGAGAAATTCGGAATACCCGTTTTCATCAATAACGATGCCGACCTGTACGCCTATGGTGAGGCTCTGGCTGGTGCAATACCCGAAATCAATAACCGTCTGGAGCAGATGGGCAGCGTAAAACGTTGTAAGACACTTCTCGGTTATACATTTGGTACAGGATTCGGATTCGGATTTGTGAGCAACGGCGAGTTGCATACGGGAGATAACTCGTGTATCGAGACTTTCTGCCTGCGTCATAAGTTTATGCCCGATGTGATGGTCGAGGATGGTGTTGCTGTCCGCGCCGTTAAGCGCGTATATGCTGAGGCCTCAGGTATTGATGATAAGACGTTGGAGCCGAAGGATATTTTTGATATTGCCGAGGGTACACGCGAAGGTGACCAAGAGGCTGCCCGCAAGGCATTCGCTACGATGGGTGAGGTCGCTGGTGATGCTATGGCTACGGCTGTAACTCTTATCGATGGAGTAATAGTTATCGGCGGTGGTATTACTGCTGCAAAGAAGTATATTATGCCCGCCTTGCTGAAGGAGTTGCGTTCGAAGATGCACTCTATCGGAGGTGATGAGTTTGACCGTGTACAGATGAAGGTCTTTGATTTGGATAATGAGGCCGAGTTTGAGCAGTTTGCTCGTGGCGCGTCACGCGATTTGAAGGTATATGGCTCTGATAAGGTCGTGACTTACGACCCGATGAAGCGTATCGGAGTGATGATTTCACATATCGGTGCAAGCACTGCCATATCGCTTGGAGCCTACGCTTACGCCCTTAACGAAGTAGATAAAAAAGCAAATCAATAATACTAAAATCGAGATTTAATAAATGAAGAAGTGTTTTTTATTTATGGCTGTGGTGCTGATAGCATTTAGCGTATCGGCACAAGACCTTGTAGTAGGCTCTTACAACATCCGTAACAGTAATTCTGGTGATGCGCGTAACGGTAATGGCTGGGAGCGTCGTTGCCCTGTAATTTGCGACCAGGTTGAGTGGGTTGGTTTCGATGTGTTTGGCCTTCAGGAGGTGAAGCATAATCAGTTGGAGGATATGTTGGCGGGCCTGCCCGACTATACCTATGAGGGTGTAGGTCGTGACGATGGTAAGCAGGCTGGCGAGTATTCTCCCATTTTTTACAAAAAGGAGCGTTTTAAGTACCTTGAGGGTGGTACGTTCTGGATTTCAGAGACTCCCGAAAAGGTTGGCGTGAAAGGTTGGGATGCAGCCCTTCCGCGTATATGCTCTTATGTACACCTTCAAGATAAGGTTACCAAGAAGCGTTTCTGGTTCTTCAACTTGCATATGGACCACGTCGGTGTTGAGGCTCGCCGTGAGGGCGCCAAACTGATTGCAAAAAAGATTACCGAGATGTGTGGCAAGGAGCCGGCATTTGTTACAGGCGACTTCAATGTGGACCAGCATAACGAGGCTTATAGAACTATCCTCAATACAGGTATCTTGTATGATTCATACGAGGTTGCAGATAAGAAGTATGCAACAACAGGTACATTCAATAGTTTTAATTCAAACCTCTATACCGAGAGCCGTATTGACCACATTTTTGTAACCGAGCACGTTACGGTAAACAATTATGCAGTCTTGACCGATGGTTATTGGACTCCCAACGAGAAGAGCAACCAATCTCGCAAGGGTGATGCCGCTCCGCAGGAGATTAACTTCTCACCCTACGAGCATCGTTGTCCTTCGGACCACTATCCCATTGCGGCAAAGATTACATTCAAGAAGAAATAAATAATCTAAAACAAAAATATAATGAAGAGAGTCTTATTATTTGTATTGGCTGTCGTTGCTACTGTCGGTTTGAAGGCGCAGACCTTCACCGAGTGGTACGATGCCGGGGTGAACGAGATTAATCGTGTTCCGATGCGCGCATCGTTCAAAATCTTTGACAATGCCGAGAAGGCTGCCGGCAAATATTGTGATGACGACTATACCTATCGTTTGTCACTTAATGGTACTTGGAAGTTTAATTGGGTAGAGAATGCCGACCAACGTCCTACCGACTTCTTCGCAGTAGGTTACAACGACGCAGCGTGGGGCCCTATGGAGGTGCCTGCAATGTGGGAGATGAATGGCTATGGTGACCCTGTATATGTTAACGTAGGTTATGCGTGGAGAGGTAATTTTGCTAATAATCCTCCTATGGTACCCAATGAGCAGAACCACGTCGGCTCTTACCGCCGTTCGGTAAATGTACCCGCCGAGTGGAAGGGCCGCGATATTTTCCTCAATATTGGTGCTGCCGTATCTAACGTATATGTTTGGGTAAACGGTAAGTTTGTGGGTTATTCTGAGGATAGCCACTTGGGTGCTGCTTTCGATTTGACCAAGTTTATTGTTCCGGGTCAAGAGAACCTTATCGCTTTGCAGATTTTCCGCTGGTGCGATGGCTCATATCTCGAGGACCAGGATTTGTGGCGTATGAGTGGTATCTCTCGCGACGTTGATTTGGTGGCACGTCCCAAAACACGTATGGTAGATGTGATGATTACTCCTTCGCTTACAAACAACTATACCGACGGTGCTCTCGATATCAAGATGCAGACTACTGCAGGTGTAAAGAAGGCCGATGTAAAGTTGGTTGATGCCGCTGGTAATGTGGTTGTGGAGAATAGCGTAACTCCTGTCAAGGGTGAGGCAGCGCTCTCATTGGAGGTGAAGAATCCCGCCAAGTGGTCTGCTGAGGCCCCCAATCTTTATAAAGTTATCATCAGCGTAAGTGATGGCAAGCAGGCTACTGAGGCCTATGCACAGCGTGTAGGTTTCCGTACATCGGAGATTAAGAATGCGCAGTTGCTTGTCAATGGTCAGCCTATCCTTATCAAGGGCGCAAACCGTCACGAGGTTGACCCGTTGAAGGGTTTTGTTATGTCGCGTGAGCGTATGATTCAGGATATTAAGGTTATGAAGGAGTTCAATCTTAATGCTGTTCGTACTTGCCATTATCCCGACACTCCCGAATGGTATGACTTGTGTGATGAGTATGGTTTGTATGTTGTCGATGAGGCTAATATCGAGTCACACGGTATGGGTTATGGTGATAAGACTTTGGCCAAGCGTTCTGATTTTACTTTGGCTCATTTGGAGCGCGACAGCCGTATGGTTCAGCGCGATAAGAACCACCCTTCGGTAATTATCTGGAGTATGGGTAACGAGGCAGGTATGGGCCCCAACTTCGAGGAGTGCTACCGCTGGATTCGTGCTTACGACCCTTCACGTCCGATTCATTATGAGCGTGCCGAGGGTAACGACTTTACCGATATCGTTTGCCCGATGTATGCAACTTATGATTGGTGTGAGAATTATCTAAAGAACTCTCCTAAGAAACCTCTTATCCAGTGCGAGTATGCTCACGCTATGGGTAACTCTATGGGTGGATTCAAGGAGTATTGGGATTTGGTTCGTAAGTATCCCAACTATCAGGGTGGTTTCATCTGGGACTTTGTTGACCAAGGTTTGGCGCAGTATGATGAGGATGGTAAGGTGTCGTTCTATTATGGTGGCGACTACAATAATTACGATGCTACCGATAACTCATTTAATAATAATGGCTTGATTGCTGCAGACCGTCGTCCTCACGGACACACTTACGAGGTAGGTCACCAGTATCAGTCAATCTGGACTACAGCCGTAGATTTGCAGAACGCAAAGGTCGAGGTATATAACGAGAACTTCTTCGTTGACCTCAAGGCTTATGCTATGGTTTGGGAGTTGCAGCAGGATGGTGTTGTAACAAAGGCTGGCCGTATCGAGAATCTGGATGTTGCGCCCCAACAGCGTAAGCAGTTGACATTGGGCTATGCAGCATCTGACATTTGCCCCGACGCCAAGGAGGTTTTGGTAAATGTAAATTATGTCTTGAAAGTTAAGCAACCTCTGCTTAATATAGGTCACGTCGTAGCAGAGCAACAACTTTCTTTGCGTGATTATGATGCAAAGTCTCAATTTGCTCTCAAGGAGTCTTCACGTCCTGTTAAGGTTACTCGCTTCGAGAAGGCTACTAACGTCGAGGGTTACGATTGGATTGTAGCATTCGACCGTCAGGGCTTTATCAACAAGATTGAGTATGGTCAGATGTCGCTCGTAGTCGATGATTCGTCTTTGCGTCCTAATTTCTGGCGTGCTCCTACCGAGAACGATTTGGGTGCGAAGTTGCAGAACAAGTTCGCCGCTTGGCGTAATCCTGCGATGACTCTCAAGGGCTTCGAGGCAAAGGTCGAGAATGGTGTCGCAGTTGTTAAGGCATCTTACGATATGCCTTCGGTAAAGGCCAAGATGGTTATCACCTATACTATTAACGGCGAGGGTCAAATCAAGGTATCGCAGGCAATGACTACCGAGAAGGATGCAAAGGTATCGGGAATGTTCCGCTATGGTATGCGTATGGATTTGCCCGCACGTTTCAATTTCGTAGAGTACTATGGTCGTGGTGGCGAGGAGAACTACTCTGACCGTAAGAGTTGCACAGAGATTGGTCTTTACAAGCAGAGCGTAAGCGAGCAGTACGACGAGACCTATGTTCGTCCTCAGGAGTCAGGTACTCGCAGCGACTTGCGTTACTACAATGTAGTTGATTCATCGGGTTGTGGTATCAGCATTATCGCTGAGGCTCCCTTCTCTGCATCAGCACTTCCCTATTCACAGGAGGTTATGGATGTATCGGTAGGTCGCGCACAGCGTCACTCTGGCGACTTGAAGCCCGACAACAAGACTCACCTCTGCTTCGACTTGGTACAGCAGGGCTTGGGTTGTATCAACTCTTGGGGCCACGTACCTCTTCCACAGTATATGGTAAATTATCAAGATTACACATTCAACTTCATCATCTCACCCGTGAGGTAGTAGTTGCGTAATAATACAATGAAAGCGGCTCGAAAATCATCGTGCCGCTTTTTTTGTAAACCTTGTATAACATAACGGTTCAGATTATCCCATCAACATTTGGAATTTTAAGCGTTCTCTCAACACCCTTCAGTGTCACGAATATAGATATAATTTTATTTTCTTCCAATAATGGCACATAATAAACAAAAGAAAAGTTTCTCACAATGTAATTATTTTGTATATTTGCATCGCAAAATGAGCAAATTGACAATCGGACAATTCATTAAACATTAACATAAATAAAACAAACTATGGTTTCTTACAAGGATTTGGGCCTGGTGAACACACGCGAGATGTTCAAGAAGGCTATCGAAGGTGGTTACGCTATTCCTGCGTTCAACTTCAACAATATGGAGCAGATGCAGGCTATCATCTCTGCTTGCGTAGAGTGTTCTTCACCCGTTATTTTGCAGGTATCTTCTGGCGCACGTAAGTACGCTAATCAGACTTTGTTGCGTTATATGGCACAGGGTGCTGTTGAGTATGCAAAGGAGTTGGGTAAGAATATTCCTATCGTTTTGCACCTTGACCACGGTAACTCTTTCGAGTTGTGCAAGAACTGCATCGATATGGGCTTCTCTTCAGTAATGATTGACGGTTCTCACCTTCCTTATGAGGAGAACGTTGCTCTTACAAAGCAGGTTGTAGATTACGCTCACCAGTTTGATGTAACAGTTGAGGGTGAGTTGGGTGTATTGGCAGGTGTTGAGGATGAGGTATCTTCAGAGGTTGCTCACTACACTCGTCCTGAGGAGGTTGTTGACTTCGTAACAAAGACAGGTGTTGATTCATTGGCTATCTCAATCGGTACTTCTCACGGTGCTAACAAGTTCAAGCCTGAGCAGTGTACTCGCAACGAGGAGGGTATCCTTCTTCCTCCCCCATTGCGTTTCGACATCTTGGCTGAGATTGAGAAGCAGTTGCCCGGATTCCCCATTGTACTTCACGGCTCTTCTTCAGTTCCCCAGGAGTATGTTAAGATTATCAACACTCACGGTGGTGCATTGAAGGATGCTGTAGGTATTCCTGAGGAGCAGTTGCGTCAGGCTGCTAAGAGCGCAGTTTGCAAGATTAACATCGACTCTGATGGTCGTCTTGCTATGACCGCTATGGTTCGCAAGGTATTCGTTGACAACCCCGCAGAGTTCGACCCCCGCAAGTATTTGGGTCCCGCTCGTGATGAGTTGAAGAAGTTGTATATGCACAAGTGCGTTAACGTTCTTGGCTCTGCTGGCAAGGTTGAGTAATTGAGCGTTACAGCGATATGACAAGGCGTCATCTCCATTCGGAGATGTCGCCTTTTTTTTGTGTATTTGCCTTGTGCATATACAACATTCGTATTGACATTCCCTCCCCAACCCCTCCCTTTGACAAAGGGCGGGGCTTGGTCGCTGACGCTCCGATTTGCACAAGTGTGTAAACGTTCTTGGCTCAGCAGGCAAGGTTGAGTAATTGAGCGTTACAGCGATATGACAAGGCGGCATCTTCATAAGCAGATGCCGCTTTTTTGTGCATACCACTTTATATGTCATTGCGAGGAGGGCTTTAGTCCGACGTGGCAATCTCATACATCGCATAATGAGGGAGATTATCACAGTCGCTACGCTCTTTCGTAATGACAAGTGTGATTTCTGTTATTTATATGTAGTTTTTGTCTTTAATTTAGTATATTTGATGTAGTTTGATTAAGATTCTTTGAGTATCAAACCATTAAGAAGAACTTGCATGAGAATGGGCAATGGATAAGAAATTGCTAACTTGTTTTATTACACTATATTCCTCATGCTTTTCAAATAACTCT
>JAFQCA010000005.1 GCA_017399485.1 Alistipes sp. | reverse complement strand
AGGAATATTTTATGTTTTTTTTCGTATCTTGCCGTCGAAAACAGACTAATATTTCATTTTTTAATTTAATATTTTATGGATAAATTTTTACGTAAACTAATGATTCTCTGCGCCTTTTCATTATTGGCAGGAGGATTTGTGGCTTGTTCGAAGGACGATACTGAACCCGAACCAGAGCCAGAACCCGTAGTCCCTACATTGACTATTCAGGGTGTTAGCGAGAACGGCGAAGTAGCAAATGCTGCAACTTCGTGGGATTCTGCATCTATCAAGATTTCTACAGAGAACATCGTTGAGTACGCTTGGATTCTTCAGACTGCTGACGAGTCAGCACCTACATCAGAGGCTATCGTATTCAAGAACGGTACTGTAGTTAAGCCTTCAAACGGCACTTCAACTATTGAGTTCAAGGACTTGGCTCGCTTGACTGACTACGTTGTTTACATCGCAGCAAAGGTTCCTGCTCAGGAGGAGGCTACTCGCGCTGACGAGGTTAAGACCGAGTTCTACGGCGAGGTTATCAAGGTTAAGTTCTCTACTCCCGACTACTCTGACGAGATTACAGTAGTTAAGGTTAAGCCTGATGGTTTTGATTTGCACGTTAAGTTCCCTGCAAGCGTAAGCGAGAAGGGTAGTTCTATCAAGTGGGGTGTTTCGAACATCGCTATGTACAACTCTAACAAGTATAGTGGAATGACTGATGCCGATATGGTAATGTTGAACGATGGCATTTATCCCGCTGCTCGTTTTGTAAACGATACCACTCTTACAATCGACGAGGCACACCGTTATGCTATGGACGATGAGGGTAATATTATCGTTGATGAGTGGATGGGCGAGCCTATCTACTACTGGGATTTCGTTGCTCCCGGCGAGCCTTTGGTACTTATTATGTCAGAGGTTGCTTGGGGTGAGAGCGACTGGGGCTGGGGCGAAGGCTGGTATAAATTCCCCTTCGACACCTACGCTTACCAAGAGGCTATGTGGAACGCAGCAGGTCCCGAGGATATGCCTGATGAGTCATTGTTCTGGGAAGAGGGTGCTTGGCACAAGAAGATTGAGGTTACTACACTTGCTCCCGCAGAGTTTGAGGGTACTGTCGCTATCGAGACAAAGGATTTGGCTCCTAATGGCGGTACAGTAGTACTTACTCCCGACGAGAAGACTAACGTATTCTGCGTAGGTATTTATGACGACGCTACATACAACCAATACCTCGACATCTATTTGGGTGGTAACGAGGATTACTTGCAGTGGTTGAGCACATCATTCTATGGTATGTATGCAGGCTTCAATACTGTATGGGCTGACTATGACTTCGATGGCACAAACGATGGTCCTCAGGAGGTTAATCTTGCAGACTTGTTCTGGGAGTTTACTCCTGGTGGCACTTACCACGTTGTTTTGACTGCTATGGGTAGCCGCGAGGCAACACAGGAGGAGATTGACAGTTGGGCTGATATGGGTACAGGTTTGATGCCCGACCAGATGTCACAGAGTTTCCAGCACATTACATTCACATTGCCCGATTACTCAATGGAGGCTCCCGAACTTGAGGTAACTCCGTTGGACCCCACATCACCTTACGAGGTTAGTTTCAATGTTAAGTGTACTAACTTTACAGAATCACCCGTAGCCGAGGTTGCTTATGCTGCTAACTACGTACGTGAGTTCAACGAGGAGTTGGAGTACAACACTTACGCTGACCTTTGCGAGAGCAACCGTAACCAAGGTTTCGTATTCTCTGAGGATGAGATTCAGTTGATTAACTCTGCAGAGGGTTGCGTTATCACATTGCCCTCACGCGAGGATGCTACTACACGTTTGGCTGTTATGGGTTGGAACAGCGAGGGCCGTCCCAGCGTATTTGAGGGTGAGAACCCGAAGGCTGTCGCTGAGGCTAAGTCTGGCGTAGTACCTGACGCTCCTCGTGTTGAGTCAGACCTCTTTGGTGCTCTTGATGGCGAGTGGACTGCTACAGCAACTGTAGAGTATCAGACTTATGGCCAGATTAGCGAGGATGAGTGGGGATACATTCCTCACACAGAGACATTCTCAACAAAGGTTGTTATCGGTGATGTTACTTATCCTGAGACTTTGACACAGGACATCTACGACCTCTATGAGGAGAATGGTGTATCTAAGGAGCAGACTGATGCTTACTTCGCAGAGTTCAAGGAGCAGGCCGAAATCTACAACAAAAAGGTACGCGGTCAGAACCGTATCCTCTGTACAGGTTGGGATTTCCACGCTCACGGTAACGCAGAGTACTCTAACTTGCGTACAGCAACTCCTTGGGATTTGTTCACAGACAACAGCGGTTACAACGCATCTGACGTAAGTTCAATCTTCTACGACTTCGGAGCAAAGTGGTTCTTGCAGGTTAATGAGGCTGGTGACGTATTTGTTCCCGTAAATATGAACCGTTTGGCTCCTCTTACACGTTGGACCAATGGTACTGATTTCCACTTGGCAGGTACAAATGCTGAGGGTGAGACTGCTTATGTATATTCTATGCCGTTGAATGAGGCTGATATGGACGATGTTAGCAAGTGGCCTAACTTGCCCGTTGAGGTTTCTGACGACAAGCAGACTATCACAATCAAGTCATTCGACTTCGAGGGCTTAACATACTATCCTAACGCATTCTACACCTCATATTGGGGTATGCAGTTATACAACACTGTTATCAAGTCTGAGGTTGTATTGACTAAGGGCTGGGAGGCCGCTGATGAGGATGTAGACGTTGAGGCAGTTCGCAAGAACGCTACAGAGTTGAAGGGTGGCGCTAACCTTAAGTCAGTAAGCGACGCTGCTATCGAGGCTCAGGCTGCTCCTAAGAGCCGTTCAGTTTACTTCGAGAAGAAGCAGGCTGCTCACAAACTTGAGCTTAAGGCTGTATCTTTCGAGCAGAACATCGAGAGAATGAAGCAGTACATCGAGAAAAAGAAGGCTGCTCGCAAATAATTCTCTAACATATTTCGCAATGAGGAGTTCCCCACAAAGGGACTCCTCATTTGCGGTTTTGTGCTTATATACATTTTCACACTACCTTTAAGGCGTTTTGCTCCATTAAGCATACGTTGCGGCTTTTAGCCGCATTAACAAGTTTGACCCACCCCCAATCCCCGCCTTAGGCAGGGGCTTTGGTCGCCTCTTGGAGGCTCCGAACGAGGTATAACCTATGGTTGTGTAATTTTGTATATAATCATTTGCGGTTTTTTATAATAGAACAAAATAAGACTATGATGAAGAGACTTTTGAGTTTGGTATGTTTGCTTATGAGCGTTGTTTCGCTTTCGGCACAGCAACTGCCCGACGTAAAGATTGAGAATGCACAGGGAAAGATTGTTTCGATGCGTTCGATTGCTAAAGGTAAGCCGATGATTATCTCTTATTGGTCGATTACCTGCAAACCTTGTATTCAGGAGTTGAATGCAATTAACGATGCATTGGAAGAGTGGCGCGAGGAGGCTGACTTCGAAGTTGTAGCCATTTCAACAGATGATGCCCGTATGAAGGCATCAGCCAAAACCATCGCATCATCGCGCGGTTGGGACTTTATCTGCTTGTATGACGATAAACAGACACTCAAGCGAGCAATGAACGTATCACTGACTCCGCAGTCGTTTGTCGTAGATGCCAATGGCAAGATTGTATTCTCGCATTCGGGTTACACTCCCGGCAGCGAGCAACTTCTCTTTGACAAGATTCTGGAGTTGAAAAAGAAAAAGTAATCCGAGATGAAACGCATTATACTTTTACTTGTAGGAATTTGCGCTATCGCCTCAGCCTCAGCGCAGGTACAGGTGGGCGAGGGCCAAGTTTCGGGCAGTCTGGAGTCAAATACCATATATTATATGGATGATTCAAAGATTGGCGAAACCCCTAAAGACAAATTCGGCTCAAACAACTATCTCAAGGTAGATTACTCAAATGGTCGTTTCTCGGCAGGTATTCAGGCAAATGCATTTTTGCCCGTATTGCAGGGCTATGACGACTTGGCTACAGGCCATAAGTTCTATCTTGCATCAAAATATATCCAGTGGCAGGACGACAACTTCGAGTTGATGGTCGGCGATATATTCGACCAACTCGGCAACGGTCTTATCTTCCGCTCGTTTGAGGACCGACAGTTGGGTTTGAACAATTCGCTGGAGGGTATTCGAGGCATATATAATTTTGGCAATTATGTACGCGTTAAGGGTATGTATGGCCGTCCCCGCCTCTATACCGACTACGCAGACTCTTGGGTACGCGCAGCCGACTTGAGCGTATCGTTGAGCGATATATTCAGTTGGGATGCAGCACTGTTCAACGTCGAGGGTAGTTACGTCAATCGTAACCAAAGTCTTTCGTTGGACCCGATGATGAATTTTAGCGCGGCAGGATTGACTAATCCTAACCTCAATATGTATTCTGGTCGCTTGAACTTCGGTTGGAATGGTCTGTCATTACGAGGTGAGTATGTCGAGAAGAGCAAGGACCTTGCGGCATCAGCGCAACAAGCCAGCAGCGGTAAGGCATTGTTGGGAGAGATTGGCTATAACATCAACACATTCAGCATTATGGCGACATTCCGCCAGTTGGATAATATGGCCACTCGCCTATCGCTCTACGACGCAGGTATCGGCAACACACTCAACTATCTGCCGGCATTGACTCGCCAATACACCTATATGCTCGCAAACCTCAACCCCTATCAGGTTAATACCGAGGGCGAGATTGGTGGTCAGGTGGATGCTTGTTACTCTATCCGTAACAAGGATGACCGCTACCGCTATTGGAATATGCACGTCAACTACTCAACGTTCTATACTCTGCACGCCAGCCAGACCGAGCGTGGCAAGAATGAGCGTTTGTGGCAAGACTTCAACTTCGATGTTGAGCGTCAGTGGAACAAGCAGTTGAAGACCATATTCCTCTACTCTTTCCAGGAGTGGAATCCTTCACACGGTTACAAGCACCGCACCTATGTATCAAATGTATTTGTGGGCGATGTGACATATAAGTTCAACCGCAAGAACTCACTGCGCGTGGAGGCTCAATACCTCTGGTCGGATGAGTATGAGGGTGACTGGATAGCAGGTTTGGTGGAGTACAGTATGGCACCGAAGTGGAGTATCTTTTTCAGCGATATGTACAACATCGACCTTACAAAGACCAACTACTACAACGGAGGTTTTTCATACACTCACAACCGCACTCGCGTACAGTTGAGTTATGGACGTAACCGCGCAGGTTATGTATGCTCTGGAGGCGTATGCCGTTTCTCGCCTGCATATACAGGATTTAACCTTGTTCTTACATCTTCATTCTAACCATTAAGATTACCACAGAACTATGAAAACATTGAAATTATTTGCAATGCTCTGCACAACACTTCTTTTGTGCAACTCTTGTTTGAAAGGTATCGGTTGGGAGGAAGAGCAGCAAGAGAATAATCAGGAGCCTGAGAACCCCCAAACAGGGCTTGTACTAACAGCCACCCCCTCGACTATTATCGCCGATGGTGAGGATGTTGCAGTATTGGAGATTACCCTGAACGGCGAGGTACTGACCGAAGGATTCACCATCTACGACGACGAGGACAATATCGTAGAGTTTGAGAATATGGAGTTCAGTACAACTGTTGCAGGAGAGTACAAATTCTGGGCATCATACAAATCTGATATTTCGGAGACTATAACCATCACTGCCGAGGAGCCTGAAGAGGACCCCGAAGAGAATCCCGACGACAACGAGACACCCGAAGGTCCCACAGACTCTGACCCCGAAAACCTCAACTTCAAGCGTCGCGTACTCTTGACCCAGTTTACAGGAACAGGCTGCGGTTACTGTCCTGGTATGATTTTGGCTCTTAGAGAGGTAATGCAGGATAATACTTTCGCCGACAAGACAGTACTTGCTGCTGCCCACCGTTACAATGGCAGTGACCCTGCATACTTGGCAAACTACGCTTTGGACGTTGCTATGGGCGTAGGCGGTTTCCCATCACTAAGTGCCGATATGTATTATACGTATGGACTCTATTCCAATATGGTTGAAGTAATCCACAAGATGGTTGATGCATCATTTGAGCGTACTACAACAAAGGCTGGTATCTCAGCCGTATCATACATCGAGGAGGATAAGGTTATCATCAATGCTACCGTAAAGGCTGCCGAGGAGTCTAAGTTCCGTATTGGTGCGTGGTTGCTGGAGGACGGCATCTATGGACAGCAAACCAACTATGGTTTCGAGGGTGACTTCAACATTCACGACAACTGTATCCGTGTAGCCGACAGCAAGGCATCATCTTCTGACTATACGGGTTACGATATTGGCCCCGTAGGCGAGGATGGCGAGGTACAGCCCATCAAGAAGGGTGAAACCGCAGAATACACTTTCACTATTGAATTAAAGGATAAGTGGAAGCGCGAGAATTGCAGGATTGTACTCTTTGTTACCACACCCGAAAAGGTTCAAGGTCGCGAGTCTTATTTCGTAAACAATGTAATCGAAATGCCGCTTGAGGGTGAGGTTGCATTCGAGTACGAAGAAAGCGAGAACGAAGAGTAATCAAAACCGACATCATTAGGTTTGACTTCGTGTCACTCCTATAACCATAAAAGGCCTGCCCGAATATCGTGGCGGGCCTTTATGATTTATCTCCACACCCAAAAAAGCGACTTATCAAACAGACTCATCCGACAATTTATTGATGCACATTATTGAGTTTTTTTCTCGCAACAAATCATTTTTCCATTTTTTATTACTATCTTTAGGGGCGAAAACTTTTTTGTTGACTAACAAAAACTATAACTAAATAAAACCCCAGAACGATGAGTAATAAAATTTCACGCGGAGATTTCTTGAAGCGTTCAGGATTGGCCGCAGCAGGTGTTATGATGGGTGGATTGGCAACAACGGCTACTGCCGCAAATGCGCCACAACCCCAGCAGGAGGACAAAAAGGCTCGTTTTGCAAAACTTGGTAAAGTAAACATCGCTTGGATTGGTATGGCCAATCGTGGTCGCGAGGTTATGCGCGAATTCGAGAAGACTGGCTTGGCTAATATCGTTGCAATGTGTGACGTTGACCCCAAATCAAAGGGTAGTCAGGAGTCTATCGCAGCACATCCCGATGCTAAGGTTTATACCGATTTCCGCAAGATGTTTGACGAGATGGGCAACCAATTTGAGGCTGTCGTAGTTGAGACTCCCGACTTCTCGCATTTCCCCTGCGTTATGTTGGCTCTGAATCAGGGCAAGCACGTATATGTCGAGAAGCCTATGGGCCGTACATTCCACGAGTGTCAGTTGATGATTGACGCTGCGGCACGTAACCCTCAACTTGTTACACAAGGTGGTAATCAGGGCCACTCTGAGGCCAACTACTTCCAATTCAAGGCTTGGAAAGAGGCCGGTATCATCAAGGACGTTACACACGTTGATGCTCATATGAACAACTCACGTCGCTGGCACGGCTACGACGTTAATATTGACCGTTATCCGCAAGCACAGCCTATTCCCGATGGTATGGATTGGGATTTGTGGCACACAACACAACAGTTCCACGAGTTTAACGAGAAGTATCACCCCGGCAACTGGCGCAGTTGGTACGACTTCGGTATGGGCGCATTAGGCGATTGGGGTGCGCACTTGATTGATACAATCCACGAATTCCTCGATTTGGGCCTGCCCTACGAGGTTGAGCCTCTCAAGTTGGACGGTTGGAATACATACTTCTTCCCGATGGCTTCGACTTTGCAGTTTAAGTTCCCTCGTCGTGGCGAGATGCCTGCGATGACCATCAATTGGTGGGATGGTATTGGTAACTACCCCTCTATACCCGATGGATATGGTGAGTCAAAGATGGGTAGCGATGTACCGACTATCGGAGGTAAACCTGCGGCTGCTTCGGCTGTTAAACTCAATCCCGGTACCATTATGTACTCTAAGGACCTTATCTTTAAGCGTGGCTCACACGGTGCTACGACACAGATTATCCCCGCAGCAAAGGCTAAGGAGATGGCCAGCAAGTTGCCTGAGGTGCCGAAGAGTCCGTCGAACCACTACGAGAACTTCCTCTTGGCTTGTATGGGCGAGGAGAAATCACGCTCTCCGTTTGAGAAGTTCGGTCCGTTGTGTCAGGTATTCTGCTTGGGAGTAATGGCTCAGCGCTTGAACAAGAAGATTGTATTTGACCGCGAGAAGAAGATTATCGTAAACGACCCCTTCGCCAACGCTATGCTCGTAGGCACACCGCCTCGCAAGGGTTGGGAGGAGTTCTACAAGATGTAATCCCACTCGGAATGTATATTTACAGCCGCATAGTACACTCTATGCGGCTGTTTTTTTGAATTATCCGAGTGATTTATGCAACATCAGCAAAAAACCAATAACGCCAAAATAGAGGCTAAAATTAGGCACAAAAAAAGAGAAGTCCTCTCGAACTTCTCTCGTGGTACCCAGAGCCGGGGTCGAACCGGCACAGGGGTGAACCTACTGGTGTTTGAGACCAGCGCGTCTACCGATTCCGCCATCTGGGCTCCAATTCCTTAATTGGGTGTGCAAATGTAGATATATTTTCTGATATGACAAACTTTTTTTGAAAAATTTTTATTTTTTTTCGAAAAATTATCGTTTTCTACCCGTTATCTGCACTTGGAATGCCTCCAACATCTTTTGGAATACCCCTAACATCTTCGCGCAAACCGTATATTCCCTCCTCGCTAAGACGACAAGAGGGTTAAGATATTTCATACCTTGAAAACTGCAAAGATGTTTTATTAGTCAATTCTACAAATGAGAAATTGCAATTTATGCAAAAAATATCTACTTTCGCACAAAGAAACTAAATAACAATAGTATTATAATGAAACGTAAACTTATATTTTTCGTAACTACGTTACTTATGGCAACTCTTACCGTTTCGGCTCAAACAGACCGAAAATTGCTCTCAATCGAGGATGTGGTGCTTAACCGTGAACTAACGCCCAAAACCTACCCCGTACAGTGGGTCGGTGAGAGCGACTCTTATTCGGTAGTCGAGGATAACAGTCTCGTGGCAGTAGATGCTCGTACAGGCAAACGTCGTACACTCATCAGTTTGGAGGAGTTGAACAAAGTCTTATCGACTGATTTCAAGCGTTTTCCCGCCTACTCATTTGATGATGCAATGTCGCTTGTGGTATCGGCACACAATATGCGAAACACAATCGACTTGAAGAGCCGCAGCGTAACTACATCCAATAAAATCCCCGCAGGTGCCAACCTCACACGCCAGAGTGGCAAGGGTGGGAAATACGCCTACACACGCGATAACAACCTCTATCTGTTTGACGGCGAAAAGGAGGTTGCTGTAACTGCTTTCGAGGATAAAAACATCGTATGCGGACAGAGCGTCAGCCGCAACGAGTTTGGCATTTCAGGCGGAATATTCTTCTCGCCTGACGCCTCAAAACTCGCTTTCTATCAGAAAGATGAGTCACAAGTCACAGATTTCCCGCTGCTCGACATCACCACACGTACAGGTACGCTCAAAAACATAAAATATCCGATGAACGGAATGGCTTCGGAGCGCGTATCGCTGGGTGTATACGACATCGCTTCAGGAGAGACCATATATATGCAAGTGACCGACTTCGATGAGGAACGTTACTTGACAAATATCACTTGGTCACCCGATTCACAACGCATATATATTCAGGTGTTGGACCGTACGCAGAAGAACGTTCATCTTAACTCTTACGACGCCACAACAGGCAAGTTTATCAAGCAAATTCTATCGGAGCATAATGACCGCTGGGTTGAGCCTCAGCACCCCCTTGTATTTATGCGCAACAACCCCTCGCAATTCATCTATTCGACAGACAACCGCGACGGTTATTGGAGCCTGTATCTATGTAACGACAAGGGAGTTATCAAACGATTGGCCACAACTGACGCCGATGTAAAATATGTAGCACAAGATGATAAATACGTCTACTACACTTCGGCAGAGGTGTCACCCATCGACAACCATCTTTTCAAGGTCGAGATTGCAACCGGCAAGCAGATGCGCTTAACTCCGACAGAGGGTTGGCACACGCCATCGGTAAGCCATAGCGGAAAATATTTTATCGACACATACTCTTCGCTTAAGGTACCGCGTGTAGTTGAAGTGGGCCGTACCGACGGCAAGCCTGCACGCGAGGTTTTCCGAGCCGAAGACCCGACTGTCGGATACAATTACAGCGAGATTACCATCGGCACGGTAAAGAGTGCTGACGGCAAGTACGATAACTATTACCGCTTGATTAAGCCGCTCGACTTTGACCCCACAAAGAAGTATCCTGTAATACTTTACGTCTATGGCGGCCCTCACTCGCAGATGGTACAGAACACCTATCTGGCACAGTTGCGTCGCTGGGAAATGTATATGGCACAACGCGGATATGTGGTATTCGTAATGGACAACCGAGGCACACAGAATCGTGGAGCCGAGTTCGAGAAGGCAATCCACCGCCAATGTGGTCAGGCCGAAATGGCTGACCAGATGGCAGGTATGGAGTGGCTTATGTCGCACGAGTGGGTCGATAAGGAGCGTATCGGAGTACACGGCTGGAGTTATGGAGGTTTTATGACCATATCTCTCATCACAAACTACCCCGAGGTATTCAAGGTTGGTGTTGCAGGTGGTCCTGTAATTGACTGGAAATGGTACGAAGTGATGTATGGCGAGCGCTATATGGACAACGTACACAACAACCCCGAAGGCTTCGCCAAGACAAGCCTCATAAACAAGGCTACAAGCCTGAAAGGCAAGTTGTTAATATGCCAAGGTGCAGTGGACCCAGTAGTGGTATGGGAGCACTCACTCAGTTTCGTCAGGGAGTGTGTAAAGAACAACATTCACAGTGTGGACTACTTCCCCTACCCTTGCGCCGAGCATAATGTTTACGGTACGGATGCCGTACACCTCTACAACAAAATCACAAACTATTTTGAAGATTATTTGAGATAAGAACACCATTAGTTCGCCCACCGAGACCGCCCTCTGCAATATTTTGAAGGCGGTCTCGTTTTTACTATGAATCACAAAAAAAAGCCGTTAAAGTTGGAAATAACGAATATTGTTTGTAACTTTCGGGTTGAAATATTGACTTAAATAAATAATTAATTAATAAATTAAAAATTAGAACGTTATGGAATTATTGTTTATCGGCGGTCTTGGTACCAGCGAGATTCTACTTATTGTTTTGGCTCTTTTGCTCCTTTTCGGTGGTAAGAAGTTGCCTGAGTTGATGCGTGGTGCTGGTCGTGGTATTCGCGAGTTTAAGGATGCTGTAAACACTGCTACAAAGCCTGAGGACGACAAGAAGCCCGAGTCAAAGAACGAGGAGTAAGAATTAACTTATTTGACGGAAATTAGGTAATGAGCAAAGAGATTGTACACGACGAAGCGGAGATGACTTTCGGCGAGCACCTCGACGAACTCCGCAAGATTTTGATGCGTGTTATACTTATTTTCGGCGTACTCTTCTGTGTATTATTCGCATTGAAGGGTATCGTTATGGACGTAGTATTGGCCCCCGTATTGGAGTCATTCCCAACGAATCGTCTTTTCAACTGGATGGCCGATATGATGGGGTCTGATGCATTGAGGATATCGCTCGACAACGTCGATTTGTATAACACCAAGATGGCAGGACAATTCCTACTACATATCAAGAGTTCACTCGTCGGTGCATTCGTAATTGCTTTCCCATATCTGATTTGGGAGTTATGGCTCTTTGTAAAGCCCGCACTTCCTCCCCAGCAACGCAAAAAGAGTTTCCGATATGTTTTGGAGACTCCCGTATGGTTCTTGTTGGGCCTTTTTTTCGGATACTTCATCATCGCCCCGCTGGCTATCAACTTCTTGGGTAACTATCAGGTAAGTGAGCAGATTAACAACATCATCGGCGTAGATTCATTTATGAACACCGTCATAAGTGTGTCATTTGCCGCTGCCATTGCATTCCAATTGCCGCTGTTGATTCGTTTGTTGGCCACAATGGGTATAGTCACTTCGGAGGGTATGCGCCAATATCGCAAAGTTGCAGTTGCCGCGTTATTGATTTTTGCCGCAATAATCACTCCTCCCGACGTTGTAAGTCAGGTACTTATCTTCATTCCCTGCTACTTCCTCTACGAATATGGTATAACCATCGCAGTGCGTATCGAGCAGGCTCGCGCTAAAGAGGAGGCCGAGTATGAGGCTAAGATGGCTGCCGAAAAGGCTAAGGCCGAAGCAGAAGAGGCTGCCCGCAAGGCCGAAGAGGAGAAGGCAAACGAGGAGGCAGATGAGGAGTCGCAAGAAGAGTCGTCAAGCGACGAGGATAACACTTCTACCCCCGACGCTAATGACGGAGAAAAGACCGAGCAAGCGGACGAGGAATCTGCGACAGCCGAGCCTGAGGAGGAGGTTGTAGAGGAGTCGAAAGACACAGAGACTGCAAACGAGAAGGAAGAAGAGGAAGAAGAGGAATTGGAGGAGGTTATATCTCCATTAGGCTCTGCAATGATGCCCAAGTTCCCTCAGCAGGTTGGCGTAGTACCCAAAAAGCGTAAAATCGTATATTCGGTAGCCACCGAAGAGCCTCAAATTGACGACGATGCCAATGCGGATAATGCTGATGCCAATAGTGGCAATGCTGATGCTGAGTCAAGCAAGGCATAAGTTGCCCAACGATAAATATTAACTCCGAGAATGCTACTCGATGGATAGATTGGGATTTTTCAAACAGGGGCTGTCGTCAGTTTTGGATGCTGCAAGTTCGATTATAGGACTTAAAAAGGCTGCCGACTCCTTTGTCGAGGTTGTTGATGAAGCCTTGAGCAACATCAAAACCGACATCGGATTTCACTTGCCATCTATCGACTCTGCGATATACGCAGGAGGAGCAAGCGTATTGGAGAATTTAGCTGCCATAGGTTATAGCACCATAGAGGTAGGCACCTACAAAAACGGCAAGTTGCATTACAAGAGTCCCGAAGAGTTAAAGGAACTTGCACGCAAAGCCAACATTAAAATTACCGCCGCCCACCTAAACCATCTGCTCACAGAGGCCGAAAAAGAGGGGGCCGCAATGAATGAGGGGGCCACAATGAATGAGGGGGCAGAAGGAAGTGAGGCAGATGCAAGAAGCGAGGAAGTTGCGATGAGCAAAGAGGACAACGAGTGGTGGCTCAATGCGATGGCTATCTGCAAAGATTTAGGGTGTCGATATGTGACAATGTCACAATTCCCCGAAAATCCCGACCAAGCGACAATTGCTCGTTATGCAAAGTACTTCAACGCTATAGGTCAAATGGCTACAGAACAGGGTATGAGATTTTGTTTCCACCCTTCGCAGGCCGAATTGACAAAAAACGAAGACTCGGCATCTATATTTGAGATATTGGCTGAGCAGACCGACAATGACAAAGTATGGTTCGAGATAGATACATTTGAAGCCACAGAAGCCGCAACAGATGTATGTAAACTACTCAAACAACAAGATAAACGCATACTCCTGCTCCACCTGCACGACTACGGTGTGGCGGGCGACAGCGGAAAGATAGATTTCGACACAATAATAAAGGAGGGCATACAACAAGGTGTGGCCGATATATTTATCGAAGTGCGAGATTTTCATCTGCCGGCAATGAACTGCATAGAGCGTAGTTACTATTATGTAGACAACTTGCCGAGCATACGATATTAAAAGACCGCAATATTAAATATTACCGACGCCTGCGATATTAAGGGCAAAGTAATATAGGTACTATTTACTAAAACAGAAAAAGCATAAACGCTTAATATATTTATTAACCTAAAAATTACACAATTATGTCAAAGAAAATCTCAAGAGCAGACTTTCTGAAGACCTCTACAGCAGGTCTGGCTGCTATGACCGTAGTACCCGGCAACGTAATGGGTGCTGCTTTCGGACACAAGGCTCCGTCTGACAAGTTGAATATCGCTGCCGTAGGTATTGGCGGTATGGGTAATTCTAACATCAACGCTGTAAAGGGTAGCGAGAATATCGTTGCACTTTGCGATACTGATTGGAACTATGCCAAGAATGTATTCAACGCATTCCCCAAGGCAAAGCGTTTCTGGGACTGGCGTGAGATGTATGACAAGGCTGCCAACGAAATCGACGCTGTAATCTGTGCAACTCCCGACCACACTCACGCATTGGTTTCTGCTTATGCTATGGAGTTGGGCAAGCACGTTTACTGCCAGAAGCCTTTGACTCACTCAGTTTATGAGTCTCGTCTTTTGACTAAGCTTGCTGCTAAGCATCAGGTTGCTACTCAGATGGGTAACCAGGGTTCTTCACACATCGGTGTTGAGACTGTATGTAACTGGATTTGGAATGGTGAGATTGGTGAGGTTAAGCGCGTTGACGCCTTCACTGACCGTCCTATCTGGCCTCAGGGCTTGATGAAGCCTACAACAGTAGACCCAATTCCTGACACATTGAACTGGGACTTGTTCCTCGGCCCGGCTCCTTATCGTCCTTACAACCAGATTTACCAGCCTTGGAACTGGCGTGGATGGTGGGACTTCGGTACAGGTGCATTGGGTGATATGGCTTGCCACATCCTCCACCCCGTATTCAAGGCCCTCAACTTGGGTTATCCTACAGAGGTACAGGGTTCTTCAACTGCATTGCTCACAGACTGCGCTCCGCAGGCAGAGTACGTAAAGTACAAGTTCCCTGCTCGTGAGAAGGTACACAAGGCAAAGATGCCTGAGGTTATCGTAAACTGGTATGACGGAGGTTTGAAGCCTGAGCGTCCCGAAGGTATGGAACCCGGTATCGACTTCAACATCCAGGGTGGCGGTGGTGCCCTCGTATTCTACGGTACAAAGGATACTTTGGTATGCGGTTGCTACGGTGCTAATCCGTTCTTGTTGTCAGGTCGCGTACCTGAGACGCCTTCACGCGCTCGCCACGTCGAACTCTCTCACGAGATGGATTGGGTACGTGCTTGTAAGGAGTCTAAGGAGAACCGCCAGAAGACTAACTCTGACTTCTCAGAGGCTGGTCCTTTCAACGAGATGGTTGTTATGGGTGTATTGGCTGTTCGTTTGCAGAACTTGCACAAGATTCTCCACTGGGATGGCGAGAATATGAAGTTCACTAACATCGGCCCCGATGAGACTTTGCGTATTATGATTGAGGACGGCTTCTCTGTAAAGGATGGTCACCCCACATTCAACAAGACATACACAGAGCCTATCAACGCATTGGAGTTTGCTAACGAGATGATTAAGCACAACTACCGTGCAGGTTGGACTTTGCCCAATATGCCTAGATAATTAGAAGGTAAAACAAACAAAAAAGATTGATAAAAATGAAGAAAGTATTAATGATGGCCGCTATGGTATCAATGTTGGCAAGTTGCGGTGGCAACGCTAACAAGGCTGCTGAGGCTGAGGATGATGCAAACACTATCGTATTGTTCGATGGCTCAAGCCTTGAGGGCTGGAGAGGTTATGGTAAGGACCACGTTCCTGCTCGCTGGTCTATCGAGGACGGCTGCTTGAAGTTCTCTGGTTCAGGTGGCGGTGAGGCTCAGACAGGCGAGGGTGGCGATATCATCTACGCTGCACAGAAGTTCAAGAACTTCGAGTTGGAGTTGGAGTGGAAGGTTTCAAAGGGTGGTAACTCTGGTATCTTCTACTTGGCACAGGAGATTAAGAAGGAGGATGGTTCATACGAGCCTATCTACATCTCTGCTCCTGAGTGTCAGGTTTTGGATAACGAGAATCACCCCGATGCAAAGTTGGGTGTTGACGGCAACCGTCAGTCATCTTCTTTGTATGATATGATTCCCGCGAAGCCCCAGAACTCAAAGCCCGCAGGCGAGTGGAACAAGGTTAAGATTATGGTTTACAAGGGTACAGTTGTTCACTTCCAGAACGACGTAGCCGTTGTAGAGTACCACTTGTGGACTCCCCAATGGACTGAGATGCTTCAGGCATCTAAGTTCTCTGAGGAGAAGTGGCCCGTAGCCTTCAACTTGCTTAACAACTGCGGTGGTGAGAACCACGAGGGTTACATTGGTTTCCAAGACCACGGTGATGATGTTTGGTTCCGTAACATCAAAGTTAAGGTTCTTGACTAATCAAACACTTTATAACAAAAAGGGGTTGTCCAACAAGTTTGTCGGGCAACCCCTTTTTTATTGAAGTAATATCCTATTCAGTCCTACATACCCTGCGACCTATAACGCGAAGGCGAGATACCTACTCGCTGCTTAAAGTATTTACCAAAGAAGGATTGTGACACAAAATTCAACTTTTCGGCTATATCCTGAATACTCAACCCCTGCTGCATCAGCAACTCTTTAGCCTTACGGACAACAGCCTCGTCGATAACGCTTGAGGCATTACGACCAAGCGTATTCTTACATATTAGAGACAGATATTTGGGCGATATACCCAAACAGTTGGCATAATACTCAACGCTTCGTTCACTCTCACACTTCTCGCTCAACAATGCAACAAATTGCTGCATCACGCTATCGGAACGCATCACACGTCTTTGCGGCTGTATCACATCAGGATTCTCATTCAAGATTGACATAAACATATAGAACACCGATGTAAACAACGACATCACCATCTTATCGGCATAAGGATATTGGTTCGACACGCTAATCATATCGGAAAGCGTTCCTGCCAAACGATGCAAATGCTCAATATCGCCACCCTCGACAGTCAAACAAGGATTCGAATTGCACATCATACGCAACTTCATCGAATCAGCCACATCTAATGCAGACTTATTGATAAACGGGTGTGAAAACGATATAAGATACCCCATACACGCCTTACTACACTTCATCGACGTGACAACAGAATCTTCATTAAGCATAAGGATTGAGTTATTACGCAACTCGCACGATATCCCATTAACGATAGCCTTAACAGAGCCACTACATACCACAGCAATACAGATGCCATCAATATCACAATTATGAGCACCCTCTTCGGGCGTTTGAAAACGCACCAACGACAGCATTCCAAAATCTGCCGACTTAAATTGGGCCTCTGTAAAATACTTACTGATTTGCTGTACTGAAATCTTACGCCCCTTACCACTCTCTTCTCTCATCTTTCTCGCAATTATATTTACTTAACTCACTTCAACTCCTCTTACTCTCTCACCGACTCTCTCACTAACACTCTAATTATCAGCCTCAACAACGCTATCGGATAGACGAATCTTCGCCAAACGCTTATGATGACTTAGGACATACAACCCGAAGTGCGCCCGACAGACAAGTAACTTGCAATGGGAATTTAACGCCACTCTGTCCATCAATATCGGTGGCCTCACTTGAGGGTGTCATCAACATTAAAGAACTCGATTTTATATATCTTACGGCATTTGTTCTTACACCAAATACATACAACAACATATCTATTGCCGACAACCCCAGCAGGTGGCGTTTACGCAAAAACAGACAATCAAACACTCCATCCTTCAGGCTCGCCTTACGCATCAAGGGCAGACGTCCTGCCGTTTCACCATTAAGCACCAGCCCCATCAATGTAGGATAATAGAAGGTCTCGTTGTCGGTTGTAATGGTCAGAGGGATACCGTGCATCGTACGCAACTCCTTTAGGCCCTCCATAAAGTAGGCAAATCGCCCTACCCTCTTTTTGAGATGCTGCGGTGTATGTTGCGATGTTGTCGTAAATATTCCGAAACTAAATATATTGATAAAATATTTTTTACTCCCCCCCTCTTGATTTATCTGCTCGACAAGGCCGCAATCTATCTCATCGACCTCGCCTTCGATAATCTGATGTGCCGCCTTCATAACATCGGCAGACATACCTATCGAGCCTGCAAAATCGTTTGCCGTACCCGTCGGGATAATAGCAAGCGGGATATCCAACCCTTTACGTTTCATCGCATTGACCACATAATTTACGGTGCCGTCACCTCCTGCAATCACGACCAAATCACTTGCCTCCTCTCCATCAAAAGGATTCTTATCAAACGATATCAGCCGAGGCAGCAATACGCAATCAACATCAGAAAACATCCTTACGATGTTCTCGATTTTGCCTGCGATTTTACCTCGACCAGCCTTTTCGTTATATAATAAAATTGCTCGTTTCATATAATGTTAATATGGCCAACGTATCGACCACAATTATAAAGCACTAAAACCTTCGCTATGGCTTAATGCTGATTCAAGTTGCGAAGAATAATACACATCAAACTCCTCGCCATCACCCGTTCCGCCTTCGCCTGTTTTACCTTCGCCCGATGTGATAAAATACACAAACACACCCTGCTCCGCCATTTGACGCGCCAACTCGATTGCCCGTTCCTTGCCTAATGCCATAAACATCGTACCATAAGCATCAGCCTCAGCACACGTCGGTGCTACAACCGTTGCCGACAGCAACTCGCTTACTACGCTCTCACCCGTACGCGGGTCTAAAGTATGAGCCACCTTACGGCCATCATCATTGACATAATAGCGGCGATAATTACCCGATGTGGCCATCGAACAATTACTCAATGAGATAACTTGCTGGATAAACTCACCATTGCTTTGATTACCATCAAACGGAGTCTCTATGCCGACACGCCACGCCACGCCCTTCTTGTTGACTCCCTTACAACGCACTTCGCCACCTATATCAACAAGATAATCCTCTACGCCCAATCGCTCCAACTCCTCGACTGCCAAATCCACGGTATAACCTTTGGCTATGGAGTTAAAATCCAACTGCATACGTTCATCGGCTTTAATCAATCTACCATCCTCAACGCTTATCTTCTCCATACCGACAAACTCCAGCAGAGAATCGACATTTACTTTGTGCTCACGATTCTCGCGAGCGAAGCCATAAGCCGATGTTAGAGGCTTGATTGTCACGTCATAAGCCCCACCGCTTATCTGATTAACACGACGAGCCAACTCAAGATTGTAGGCGATGTGGGCATCAAGGCTATCGGTCTCGCCGCGGTTGATTCTACTCAACAACGACTCCTCGTCAAATATCGACATCGAGCGTTTAGCCACACTATCCAACATCATCATTCGGGCATATATCTCCGAAGGTTCGACATCGGTACAAGCAACGATATGCAAAAACGTACCCAACATCTCTCCATCGACGGTGACATACTTCCGCTCATCCTTCATCGAGCCACAACCGACAATGCAAAATATCAAGACTATAACACTTAACTTATTGCAAATATTTTTCAACACTTCGTGCGACATAAAACATCTATGAGCGACTCATCTTTGCGAGCCCTACTAACCCTTTAATCTTTGTGCAAATATAAACAATTTTAGCAAAATTTTTCATATTATACTTAAAATCGGTAAAATAGCGACAAAAAATAATGTTTTTAAGGCCAAAATATTTGTCTCTTAATGAAATTCGGAGTAATTTTGCGCCACGCTCCGGCGTTATTCACGGTAAGGGGAATGCGTCGTGGAGTGGAACCAGGGTTACGGCCATCTTGTCAAAGGGATTGTCGGCCCATAAATCTTAATTTTTTATGGCTTATTTAACAGCAGAGAAAAAGCAAGAGCTTTTTGGTAAGTACGGCAAGTCTAACACTGACACAGGTTCTCCCGAGAGCCAGATTGCATTGTTTTCGTACCGTATCAGCCACCTTACAGAGCACCTCAAGAGCAACAAGCACGACTTCGGTACCCAGCGCGCACTTTTGCGTTTGGTAGGTAAGCGTCGTAAGTTGCTTATGTACTTGAAGGAGGTTGATATCGAGCGTTACCGCGCTATCATCAAGACTCTTAACCTCCGTAAGTAAGACTTACCTCAGAGGTGACAAAGGGCTGTTGGAGGCTATCAGCCAACAGCCCTTGTTTATGACAAAATTTATTGACGATTATAATTTATGGAAGAGAAGAAATTGTACAACGCAGTACAAAAGACGATTACGCTGGCTGACGGCCGCGAAATCACAATCGAAACTGGTAAGTTGGCCAAGCAGGCTGATGGTTCGGTTGTAGTAAAGATGGGCGACACAATGTTGCTCGGAACGGTTGTTGCCGCAAAGGATGCAAAGGAAGGAACTGATTTTATGCCGTTGCAGGTGGAGTATAAGGAGAAGTTCGCAGCGTGCGGACGCTTCCCCGGCGGTTTTATGAAACGTGAGGGTAAGGCCAGCGATGCTGAGGTGTTGGTGGCTCGATTGATTGACCGCGCATTGCGCCCATTGTTCCCCTCAGATTATCACGCTGATGTTTTCGTTACAGTAAACCTCATCTCGGCTGATAAGGACATTCAGCCCGATGCATTGGCAGGTTTGGCTGCTTCGGCTGCTTTGGCTGTATCGGACATCCCATTTGGAGGCCCCATCTCGGAGGTTCGCGTGGCTCGCATCGGTGGCGAGTATGTTATCAACCCTAACTTCTCTCAGATGAACGACGTTGACCTCGACATTATGGTCGGTGGTACTATCGACAACATCTTGATGGTTGAGGGTGAGATGAAGGAGGTGTCAGAGGAGGTTATGCTCGGCGCCATTAAGTTTGCTCACGAGGAGATTAAGAAACACTGTGCTGTACAGATTGAACTCTCGAAGGAGTTGGGTAAGGACGTTAAGCGTACCTACTGCCACGAGAATAACGACGAGGAGTTGCGTCAGCAGATTATTTCAGAACTCTACGATAAGGCTTATGCTATCGCTACAAGCGGTACGGCTAAGCACGAGCGTTCAGAGGCATTCGAGGCTTTGGAGGCCGAGTTCGCTGCACGCTTCACAGAGGAGGAGTTGGAGGAGAAGGCTCCCCTTATTCACAAATATTTCCACGACGACGTACAGAAGAAGGCTATGCGTAATATGATTCTCGACGAGGGCAAGCGCTTGGATGGCCGTCGTACTGATGAGATTCGCCCCATCTGGTGTGAGGTAGGTTACTTGCCCGCTGCTCACGGTTCGGCTATCTTTACTCGTGGCGAGACTCAGTCACTCACAACTGTTACGTTGGGTACAAAACTCGACGAGAAGATGATTGACGAGGTTTTGGTTCAGGGTAGCGAGAAGTTCACTTTGCACTACAACTTCCCTCCCTTCTCAACAGGTGAGGCTCGTCCTGCTCGCGGTGTAAGCCGTCGTGAGATTGGTCACGGTCACTTGGCTTGGCGTGCTTTGAAGCCTATGATTCCTTCAGGCGAGGAGATGCCCTACGCTTTGCGCGTAGTTTCAGATATCTTGGAGTCTAACGGTTCATCATCAATGGCAACTGTTTGCGCAGGTACTTTGGCGTTGATGGATGCAGGTGTTAAGATTAAGAAACCCGTATCAGGTATCGCAATGGGACTCATCTCGGATTCTGCGACAGGCCGTTGGGCTGTATTGTCAGACATCTTGGGTGACGAGGACCACTTGGGCGATATGGACTTCAAGGTTACAGGTACTGCCGACGGTATTACCGCTACACAGATGGATATCAAGGTTGACGGTCTTTCATACGAGGTATTGGCAAAGGCTTTGGAGCAGGCTCGTGTAGGCCGTATGCACATCTTGGGCAAGATTACCGATTGCATCGCAGAGCCCAGAGAGGATTACCGCGAGTTCGTACCCCGCATTGTACAGATTCAGATACCTAAGGATTTCATCGGTGCTGTTATCGGCCCTGGTGGTAAGGTTATTCAGGAGATTCAGAAGACTACAGGCACTACAATCACCATTACCGAGAATGACGAGTGCGGCATAGTAGACATCTTCGGTGTAGACAAGACTGCGTTGGATGGCGCACTCTCACGCATCAAGGGTATCGTTGCTGTTCCCGAAGTTGGTGAGGTTTACGATGGTACAATCAAGAGCATCGTAGCATTTGGTGCTTTTGTTGAGATTTTGCCTGGCAAGGAGGCTCTGTTGCATATCTCAGAGATTGACTACAAGCGTTTCGAGACAATGGAGGAGACCGGCTTGAAGGAGGGTGATAAGATTGAGGTTAAACTCATCGGTGTTGACCCCAAGACCAACAAGTACAAACTCTCTCACAAAGCTCTTATGCCCAAGCCTGAGGGTTGGGTAGAGCGTGAGCGCAAGCCTCGTGGCGAGGGCCGCCCTCATCACGATAGAGGCGAGCGTAAGGAGCGTCACGACAACAAGAAATAAAGTAAATAAATTAATAAAACACTAACAGACTATGAAAAACTTTTTGAAGTTATTTGTCGTAGCAGTAGCATCTGTTGTAGTATTCACAGGTTGTAACTGCTTCGGTAAGATGTCAAAGCAGCAGGATGCTGTGTCAATCGCTTGTACACCCGACGTTTTGGCATTGAACAATGGTAAGGTAGAGGCTGACATCACTGTTACCTTCCCTGCAAAGTACTACAACAAGAAGGCCGTTTTGAAGGTTACTCCCGTTATGGTATTTGCTGGTGGCGAGGTTGAGGGCGCTACAAAGTATTTCCAGGGTAGCAAGGTGCAGGACAACTACACTGTAGTAAACACTATGGGTGGTCAGTTCACACAGCACGTTGAGTTCCCCTACGATGCTCGTATGGCACAGAGCGAGTTGCAGTTGCGCATTGAGGTTAAGTGCCCAGGCGGAAAGTGCAAGACTTTCACTTTGGTTAACGCCAACACAGGTGCACTTCCCACAAAGGCACAGGCTGCGGCTTTGGCAGCAGGTGGCGAGCAGGCTACTGCTATCAAGCGTGAGTTCGGTTTGGTTGTAGCAAAGGGTGTTAACACTTTGCAGAGCGACTTGGACTATGCTGCTGCAATGAGCAACACAGCCAACAACTACAAGAACGTAACAACTGTTGTTACAAAGGCTGACATTATGTACGCTATCAACTCTTCAACTGTTTCAAAGGCTGCTGCCAACAGCGAGGATTTGAAGGCATTCAAGCAGAATGTTGTTGACAACCAGGGCAACGAGCGTGCTACACAGAAACTATATGTTCACGGTTACGCTTCTCCCGATGGCCCGGAGCGTTTGAACGACAAACTCTCTTCTGCACGTTCAAAGTCTGGCCACAAGACTGCCGAGAAGTTGTTGAAGGATACAGGTATGGAACTCGACGTAGCATCTTACGGTGAGGACTGGGAGGGCTTCCAGGAGTTGGTTGCTGCTTCAGACATCGAGGATAAGGATATCATCCTCCAGGTATTGCGTCGTTATGATTCATCTACACAGCGTGAGTCTGAGATTAAGAATATGTCTGCTGTATTTACAGAACTTAAGAAGGAGATTTTGCCTAAGTTGCGTCGTGCTCAGTTGGTAAACAGCACAGATATCAAGGGTAAGACCGATGCAGAGATGGCTGACCTCATCAACTCTGGCCGCTTGGATGAACTCACAGACGAGGAGTTGCTCTATATGGCAGAGAGCGTTTTGGAGGACCAGAAGGCTAAGGCTACAGTATTGGAGTATGCAGCCAAGAAGTTCAACGACGCTCGTGCTTACAACAACCTGGGTGTTGTATACGCACAGTTGAACGACAAGGCTAAGGCATTGGCTTCATTCGAGAAGGCTGCTCAGTTGGGTCTTAACAACAATGAGATTAACAGCAACCTCGCACTTGCCAACCTTGCTAATGGTAACACCGTTAAGGCTCAGCAGTACGCTGCTGCTGCAGATGCTAAGACCAAGTCTTTGATTTCTGCTGCACAGGGTAACTACAGTACTGCGGCTGCTACTTTGAAGGGTTACAACGCTGCTATCGCCAACACTATGAACAACGATTTGACTGCTGCAAAGAACGCTATCGCATCAGATACATCAGCCAAGGCTGATTACTTGCGTGCCGTTATCGCATCAAAGCAGGGCGACATCGATACTGCAAAGGCTCAACTTAAGAGCGCAGTTGCTAAGGATGCATCATTGGCCAAGAAGGCTGCTACAGATGTAAACCTTGCAAACGTATTCGAGGGCGGTTTCAAACTCTAATCAATAGAGTTTAGCCAAACATAGGTCCGATACCTGACAATAGGTATCGGACTTTTTTTGTGGCAATGTGTTCGTTTTTTGGCTCAAAATTTATACCTATATAATAATATTACTATATTTGCATAAATCAAAATCGAAATTATGGAGTACGCAAACCATCTTAACGAGTACACGGCAGCCCCTACGGCAAGCGAAGTAGCGCAGGCCGTCGAGGCGGCACAAAAGGCTGTCAAGGCGAATATGAATGTCGATGTGTGGAAATTCTGCCTTTCGGCTATCGACCTCACATCGCTCTCGTGCAACGACAATGAGGAGTCGATACGAGAGTTCGCCCGTCGCGCAGCAGCGTTTGGGCCACGCTATCCGCACCTGAATAACGTAGCCTCTATATGCGTATATCCCCCATTTGTCGAGACCGTAGGCTTGGAGATTGATGCTACGCCCCTGCGTATTACAAGCGTAGCAGGCGGATTCCCCTCGTCACAGACTTTCCTGGAGGTTAAGATGTTGGAGGTTGCTATGGCCATCGAGAATGGAGCCGATGAGGTAGACGTAGTCTTGAATGTCGGAAAGATTTTAAGCAAGGCTTACGACGAGGCGGCAAACGAGATTGAGGTTCTGCGCGAGGAGGCTGAAGACGCCACACTGAAGGTTATCATCGAGAGTGGTGCACTCTCGACCTGCGACAATATCTATCAGGCATCGTTGTTGGCAATGGCGGCAGGTGCTGATTTTATCAAAACATCTACGGGAAAGATTGACATTTCGGCAACTCCCGAAGCCGCAGTTGTGATGTGCCACGCCATCAAGGCATACCACCAAAAAACAGGCCGTAAGGTCGGATTCAAGGCCGCAGGCGGTATCCGCACGGCAGAGGAGGCCACGCTCTACTACACTATCGTAGAGCAAATATTAGGTTCGGAATGGCTTACGCCAGACCTTTTCCGCATCGGCGCATCGTCATTGGCAAACAATATTCTCTCGGCCATCGAGGGCAAGGATATTAAATATTTCTAAAGATAGCGTTATCAGCAAGAAGATAAACAAAGAACGGGGTTGCTCAACAAACAGTTGGACAACCCCGCTCCGTTAAACATATATGGTAATGCGTCAAAATCCTATTACTTAACTTCAAATTTCAGGTTATGTAACTCCTTGCCTAATGCATCAATAACCTTAACCGAAATCTCCTTCTCGGTGGCCACTACATCCATACGAGTATCGTTGTCATTCACCAAAATAGGGAATTCGTTGCCATCACAAGTACCTTTTTCGCGGATACCGTAGTTGTGAGTGTGTCCACTAAGCATCAAATCCACCCCTGCCTCGTTCAAAATCGGGACAAACAGTCGCTTGAGTTCGTTACTGCCATACCAGCCTTTACCCTTCTCGAAAGGAACGTGCAACAAAGCAATCTTAACGGGCGCAGTACGTATATCATCGCTCTGGATAGCCTGCTTGAGCCACGATGCCAACTGCTCACGATAGGCGTCATAAGCCGCTGTACCACCATACTCCAAATCACTATCGGGCTTATCCTCACCACTATCCAGCACGATAACGGCAAGAGGACCCTGACGGAACGTAAAGCAAGCCGTACCTGTATTCGTAGGGAAGAGGTTAAGATACTCACTAAAGCCGGGTCCACGAGTCTCGTGATTTCCGCGAACATACACCAGAGGGATATCGGTTGCGAACAACTCCGATGAACGCTTCAGGAACTTATCCTCCAAATCCTTCTGCGAGCCCATAAAATCTACCATATCACCATTGAAAACCATAAAGTCGGGCCTGTCAGTTTTGACATTCTTGGTAAGGGCTATAAGCATCGAATCGCGTCCGTGAATATCGTTCACCATAGAGAAACGGCACTCTTTGGCCGATTTATCCATCGTTTTGATAGCATAAGGCTTTGCCGAATAGACGTTGCTCGCAGTAATACGGCCTGCAACAGGATTGTGACCGCTATCGTCGATACCCTGTTGATAGATACGATAACGATAGGTGGTACCTGCCTTAAGGCCCGCAACGCGCACCTTGTGTACTTTTGTTACGGTATGGCGACCAAGATAGTCCTCATAATAGCGAGGACGCTCCTCAGCATAGAATGACGTACCGTCATCGGGAGCCAACTCCACCCAACCCATCGAGCGCTCGGTGGTAATCCACATTATGGTCATCTCATTCTCGGTAACACCCACAACCCAAGGTCCACACTGAATCTGAGGCACAGGTATTTCGGCTGCATACGTTACAAGCGCAACAAGCGAAAGCGCAAGGCTAAAGAAAAATCTCTTCATAGGAAAATTAGTAGTTTATCGTTAGTTCTGTTCATCGTCATCTACTCCTCTCCACCCGACACATCTGCCGACTCCGACTCGGCAGGCGTTGTCGTATCAGCATCAGGAACAACCTCCTCGACGGCCTCCGTAACAGCCTGACCAGAGAACAAATCCTCAGGCAGAAGTGATGTGTAATTGCCAAAATTAAGGGCCGCAAAGAGTATCACGGCAAGTGTGGCGAGAGTCGCCAAAACACCTATAATCTTTTTTATCATAATATTTTTCTAAATTCGTTAAAAACCATAATCTTAGCCTATCCCACCCACTCAGGGCTATTGTTGCTCGGCTGATTTAACATCGGTGGCAGCAGCCGCTACCTCATACGCCCCTTCAGCCGTCTGTACATCGGTTGTAACCAAAGGCTCGGTAGATATAATCTCCAACGCCTTATGCACCACGTTATCTATGGGGAATATATTGTAATAGAAGGCATTATCCTCCAATACGGTATTACGGCCAATATAAGCCTTAAGTTGCGCCTCGATAACCTCGCGCGACTTAGCAACCTCCTTCGGATTTGGTCTTACGCCCTGTTTTGAAGCATAATTCACGAAATCCGTAAAGAGCGTCTTGTCGGCTGCAAATAGAGAATCGAGTTCGGCAAGAGTTGTAATCTTATTCAAAGCCTCGCGGTGTTTGTCGGCATACTCGATGGTATAGCGATAGAGAATATTGCGACCTGACACCTCAACATAATACTTTGTGACGTGAGTTGTATCAAGTGGCACAAAAACATCGGGCATAATACCTCCTCCGCCATACACGGTCTTGCCCTTAGGCGTTGTAAAACGCAACGAATCGGCAAAGTGTATGCTGTCCGCCGAGAAGAATTCGTTATTTTGATAACGACGCACGATATCCATATTATAGTCCTGCCCATCACCATTCTTATATGGTTTCTGAATCGAGCGACCCGTCGGCGTATAATAGCGAGCAACGGTAAGGCGTAGAGCCGAGCCATCGTTATACGGAATTTGACTTTGCACCAAACCCTTACCAAATGAGCGGCGACCAACGATAGTGCCTCTATCGTTATCCTGAACAGCACCAGCCAAAATCTCACTTGAAGACGCACTATCCTCATCAATCAACACCACGATTGCGATATCTGTCGAACCACCCTTACCGTCGGTAAACTGTTTTGTCTGCTTTCCATTACGGTCTTCGGTATAAACGATTAGTTGACCCGCAGGCAGGAACTCGTTGGCTATCAATATTGCTTGGTCCATAAAGCCGCCTGCATTACCTCGCAAATCGAAGATAAGTCGTTTCATTCCCTGCTGGCGCAACGAGAACATAGCGCGCATAATCTCCTCATACGAAGTACGGGCAAATTGCGACAGACGAATAAAACCTGTATCATCGTTCACCATAAATGCCGACTCAACACTATTGATAGGTATTGCATCTCGAACGACCTTCACATCGACCAACTCATCAATACCGTGACGCTTAAGCGACAGTTTCACCTCTGTACCGCGACGGCCTCGCAGACGCTTGACAATGGCATCTTGCGGCATCTTGACACCTGCAACCAGCGTATCATTAACCTCGATGATGCGGTCACCCGCCACAATACCCGCTTTGGCACTTGGGCCATTGGGGATAACATTGAGAACAATGACAGTATCGGTTGCGGCATTAAACACCACACCAATACCATCGAACTCGCCCTCCAACGGCTCATTGACCTGCTGCATCTCTCGCGCAGGGATATATACCGAGTGAGGGTCCAACTCCTTCATCATAAGAGGTATTACCAACTCCGACAGAGAGTCGATAGATATGGAATCGACAAACTGATGCTCAACGAGCATACAAGTCTGCATAATTTTATTATTGAGTTGCAGGGTGCTGCGATTTACGATATTGCGAATCTGCGACTCTGCTCTATTACGGCCTACCAACTGGCCAAGAAAGACGCCCAACACGATACCCGCTGCCAACAACAACGGAAAAATAATAGTGTGCTTTGAATTTTTATACATAGTTACTCTTCACTGATATAACTCTTCCCTCCCACTTTAAGCAAGAGATATACCAGAACGTTTATATTCTGCAAAAAACAGGCTTTTCCTTAAGCACTTATTTATTGCTGCAAATTTGATTTACTTATTACTCCAAGTATATGTCAGGCCGACTGTCCACTGCGATTGAGTACGCACTGCTGTATTGTTAGCCTTATCATACACCATCTGATAGTAGAAGTTGGTTGACAAGAAGTTTGAAACCTTAAGTGTCAATCGGTGCTGGCTATTAACCGTCGGGTGCAGACGTGCCGCATAAGGTACTGCTGCAGGAGCCTCACCCTGCTGACCACCAGCCTCCCAAGCGGCCTTTTGGTCCAAATAACGCTCATAGTCACGAATCTTCGAGCCCTTCATCAAGTTGGTAATCCAACCATAGTATGATTGTGTATGCATCCAATAGGTAATCCACTTCTTCTTTCCCCACGTCTTACTGAACGACAACTGCACCTGTGAACCACCAGAGAAGGTTGCGTGTTTATCAATCTCAACACCAAAATAGTTATCGGCACCGCGCTCCTCATACAGTTTCTTCAATTCGTCACTATATACCAACTTTCCACTCGTCGAAAATACGTCCATCGTAACACTCAACGGGAACTTCTTCATCTTATAGGTCATACCCAAAGAGGCCGACACTGTAGCAGGTGCCAAAAATGTCGTCTTCAAATCGGCATCTTCCTGCTTTACGCGAGAAGTATAACTATTGGTCAATTGGCTATCCATACGACCCGTAAAAGAGTAGGCCCAGCGGTCATTAATACTCAACGAGGGCTGCGTCATCACCCAAAAGGCATCGGTATTCTTAAACCATATACCCTTACGTTCGGTTACATCCTGACCATTCTCATCCTTAACCGTAATATCGGCACGAGCGCGGTTATAACCATAACGGACATCGGCCTGTGTTGTAATGCGGAATCTATTCTTGGCGAATGTATGAGTCAAGTGGAATGTACCCAACAACGATGTCGAGTTCTCACCACCCCACGCATCGTTGTAGGCAAACATCTGGCCTTGAACATTGAAACTCATATTTAGAGTATTACGCTCATTACGAATACGCTTACGCTCAGCCTTGGCTCGCGCCTCGTTATAATAGTCGGTCTTGACGGTCATCCCCTTGAATGAGTTACGGAAACGAATATCCTCATCCTCGTTATTGGCAGTCTTGCTCTTCTCGACATTAAACTGTGCAAAACTCTCGCTCACACCAAACAGAGCCACAAAACTAATCAGCAAAAAAAACTTTTTCATATCCCAATATTTTTGATTTTACCATTTATGGTAAAACATTCCCGATACAAAGGTAAGAAAATTAAAGAAAATTACTACATTTGTTGCAGAGAATTAAACATATTTCACAATATGAAGTACATCGGAGCACACGTCAGCGCATCGGGAGGTGTAGATAACGCCCCTCGCAATGCCGCAGAGATAGGGGCTACGGCATTTGCCCTATTCACCAAAAACCAACGTCAATGGGCCGCACCGCCACTCTCAGAGCAACAAATTGAGGCTTTTCGTGCAGAGTGTGAGCGATTGGGTTATACGGCAGCACAGATTCTTCCGCACGACAGTTACCTCATAAACCTCGGGCACCCCGAGGAGGAGCCATTGGAGAAGTCGCGCGCCTCATTTCTGCACGAGATGCAACGCTGTGAGCAATTGGGGTTAGACCGCTTGAACTTCCACCCCGGCAGCCACCTGAAAAAAATATCCGAAGAGGAGAGCCTTCGTTTGGTAGCCGAATCAATCAACATCGCTCTGGACAAGACATCGGGCGTTACGGCCGTAATCGAGAACACCGCAGGGCAAGGCTCTAATTTGGGTTATGCGTTTTGGCATTTAGCGTATATCATTGACCGCGTGGAAGATAAGTCGCGCGTCGGTGTATGCCTCGACACCTGCCACTCATTTGCCGCAGGATATGACCTCTCAACCGAAAAGGGGTGTGATGAGGTGTTTGCCGAGTTTGAGCGCGAGGTGGGCTTCCGATACCTGCGAGGTATGCACCTAAATGATGCTATGAAGCCTTTGGGTAGCCGCGTGGACCGTCACTCTCCATTGGGCGAAGGATATTTGGGCATTACGCCTTTCCGCTACATTATGCAGGATAGTCGATTTGATAACATTCCGCTAATTTTAGAGACTCCTGACGAAGAGCGCTGGGCCGAAGAAATAGCCCTGCTAAAGAGTTTTGCAGAGGAAAAATAAGACCAGAAAAAGTCCGCTGGAGATTGCTCCAAGCGGACTTTTCTTTCGTTCTATTAGTAGCACCCCTTAAAGTTTATCGAGGCAGCGGCGGATAATCTTCACACTGTCGCGTATTTCACTATCCGAAATAACCAGCGGCGGAGAGATACGGAATGCCGTATCGCAGAAGAGAAACCAATCGCTCAAGATACCCTCCTCGATAAACAAATCCATAATCTTATATAGTTTCGCACTATCGCCCAACTCTACGGCCAGCAACAGACCGCTACGACGAATCTCCCGTACGGCCGGGTGGTCAGCGAGTAACTCCTCATAGAGTGCGCCCTTGCGCTCGACCTCTTCGACAATATGGTTATTTTGCAGATATTTCATTGCCGCCAGACCCGCTGCACAACACACAGGGTGACCTCCAAAGGTTGTAATATGCCCCAAAACGGGATTATGCGTCAATGTATTCATAATCTCCTGACTCGACACAAAAGCACTAAGGGGCATACCGCCGCCCAACGCTTTGGCTAGACAGACTATATCGGGAGTTACGCCATACTTCTGCATCGCGAACATCGCGCCAGAGCGACCCATACCCACCTGAATCTCATCAAAGATAAGCAATGCACCCACCTCGCTACAACGCTGGCGCAGAGCCTGCAAATAACCCTCCACAGGCAGACGCACACCTGCCTCACCCTGCACAGGCTCACACAACACACAAGCCGTACGTTCTGTAATCAGAGCCAAATCGTCAAACGAGTTAAAGCGTATAGCCTTCGTGTCGGGTAACAGTGGACGGAAAGCACTCTTCCACTCCTCGCCCTCCGGCGTACCCATCATACTCATTGCGCCGTGCGTCGAGCCGTGGTAAGCCTCTCGCATAGATATCATCTCGGTACGGGCGGTGTAGCGTTTAGCCAACTTCAAGGCACCCTCAACAGCCTCAGCACCCGAATTGAGGAAATAGACACTATCCAACCCCTCAGGCAGAGCCTCCGCCAAACGGCGGGCATACTCCACCTGCGGACGCTCAACCAACTCGCCATAGACCATAACGTGCATATACTCTGCCGCTTGGCGTTGTACGGCCTCAACGACTATGGGGTTGGCGTGGCCCACATTGCTCACCGACACACCCGAAATCAAATCGTAGTAAGGTTTACCTTCGGGGGTATAGAAGAATACACCCTCGGCACGGGCCACCTCGATGAGTTGCGGTGAGGGTGATGTCTGCGCAATGTGACGCAAAAACTGTTTTCTTAATATCTCACTCATAACTACTTACCAAACTCACGCTCTAAAATACGCTCAGAATCCTTCACCGATGACATAACCCAACGGAACAACATCTCACGCGCATCATCCTCCTTCAAAGCCCAATCAATCGACGGGGTAAGGCGCATACGTTGCGAGAGCATATATATAAGAATTGCAGCCGATGCCGATACATTCAGGCTCTCGACCATACCGCACATCGGGATACGCAAATATTCATCTGCCGCCTCAATAATTTCGTCACTCACACCAGCGTGCTCGGTACCAAAGACCAAACAGAAAGGGCCTTTGGCTACGTCGAATGTTTCAGGCGTACAACTCTCACGGTGAGGCGTTGTCGCAACAAGACGATAACCTGCCCCTTTAAGCGACGAAATTGCCTCCTCAGTTGATTCGTGACGCATTATGTCTACCCACTTATCTGTGCCACGCACAATATTTACATTGGGATTGAACTTACAACGAGTCTCAACCGTATGCAAATCCTGCAACCCAAAAGCCTCACAATGACGTACCAAAGCCGATGCATTCTGAGGATGAAAGGTATTCTCGGTCAAGATTGTCATATAGCGCGTACGCGAAGCAAGTGTGCGGCGCAACACTTCAACACGCTCCTCTGTGAGGAATTGGCTCATATAGGCCGTACGCTCATCGTACCACTCCGACGAGTGGTCGGCACAGAAATCCTTTAATCTATTTGCGATACTTGTCATCTTCGTCTAATATTTTAAGGTAACTCTCATAGCGCGAGTAGGCTATTTCGCCTCGCTCGACAGCCTCCACGACGGCACAATGCGGCTCGTGGGTATGAGAACAATTATAGAAACGACATTCGGGCAGATAGCGCATCATTTCAGGGAAATAATGCGCCAATTCATTCTCTTCGATATCAATCAAGCCAAAGCCCTTAATACCGGGGGTATCAATTATATATCCTCCTTCCGAGAGTGGATACATTGTCGAGAAGGTTGTAGTATGCTTACCCTTATGATGGCTCTGCGAAATCTCGCCCGTACGGATATCCAAACCCGGCTCGACTGCCGCGACCAAAGTCGATTTACCGACACCCGAATTACCCGATAGCAGAGTGGTCTTACCGCGTAACAACTCCCTCACCTGCTCAACGCCCTCGCCTTCAAGAGCCGAGACCTCGATAATCGGATAACCTGCGCGCTCATAAATGGCGTGAAACGCCTCCACCTCATCGGGCCTTTGACGAGCAAGGTCGGCTTTAGCCAAAAGAATTGTAACGGGAACTTTATATGCTTCGCAAGTCACCAAAAAGCGGTCTATAAACTCCGTAGCCGTCTCTGGCGAGAATAGGGTTACAACCAACAGTGCCATATCTATATTGGCTGCAATAATATGCGACTCTTTTGAGAGATTGGAAGCGCGACGTATGATATAATTACGACGTGGCTCGATGGCCGATATGACATATCCGCCCTGTTCATCCTCCTCAACGCGCACCACATCGCCCACAACCACAGGGTTCGTAGAACGAATACCCTTCAAACGCAGTTTGCCTCGTATGCGACACTGATAACTCTGCCCATCGTGCAAAACCTCATACCAACTCCCCGTCGAGCGCATTACGACCCCCAAGAAACTCTCCATAGGCTACACAATTTACTCAAAGATTTCGCTCTTTAACTCCTCGAAATAGGGTGTGAGTTTATCTACAACTCCTGATATAGGGGTAAACCAACGCGACTCCTCCACAGTCTGCTTTGAGGCCCAATCATAATCCTTGTTTACGGCTGCAAACCACGCAAACAGTGCGCTGACAATAACTCCTATCTTAAGCACCGAGAACAATATGCCGAACAGGATATCCACCATACCCAAACCCGCAAAACGGAACACTTTACGCATTAGATAACCTGCAATGGTCAGCAGAATCAGTGTCACCGCGAAGATAACGATAAAACCTACAATAGGTTGTGTTGTACCATCCAACCCTAACATCGCCCCCACTTCGGAGCAATATTTAACCGACAGATAGAGCGCCGCTACAACCGCTACAAGCGACATCATTTGCAACAAGAAGCCTCGTCGCCATCCATTAAAAACGGCCCACGCCAAGGCCACATATACGATTATATCAAAAACATTCATAGGCAAAAAGTACTGTATCTTAGACCATATAGTCTAATCTACGCATAAATATCGCACGAAGTTAGCATATTTTTTTGATTATTTATATCTTTGCAGTTAGTAATTTTTGCGATAGGAGCAATATATGGAGTCCTAAAATCGTTTTACGATTAAACGATATCGCGCTTGTCGCATTGTAAAACATATTTGTATGAGACGTTATTTCTTGATTTTAATGTTGCTCATTGGTTCTGTTACAGCCAATGCTCGCAGTGTATATTCGCTCAACGATGGATGGCAATTCTTCTTTAAGTTGGAGACCAGCAGCGACTATGCCCGCCACATATCACTACCCCACACCTGGAATCTGGATGCGCTGGCAGGAAAGGGCGACTACCTCCAGACAATAGCCAACTATACTCGTAATATTTTTGTACCAAACGACTGGTCAAACAAGCGTCTGTTTGTCAAGTTTTATGGTGTACAGAGTATTGCCGACGTATTTGTCAATGGCCACCACGCCGGTGAGCATCGCGGAGGATGGACGGCTTTCACCTTTGAGATTACGCCATTTTTGAAATATGGCGAGGATAACTCGTTGGTTGTAGTGGTAAACAACTCTTACCAGAACGATATTCTACCCACATCGTCCGAGATAAATCTTTACGGCGGAATATATCGTGATGTCGAACTTATTGTCACCGAGCGCACTACCGTATCGCCACTTTATTATGGCTCTGATGGCATTCTCGTTCACCAGAACAACATTACCGACACCGCAGTAGATGCTACTGCGGCGGTATATGTAACTGCCATAGAGGATAAGTCGTGCGATATGACAATTACCGTACAGGCTCCTTCCGGCGAGACGGTATTTTCACGTTTTATGAAGGCCCGCATCGAGCCTAATACTCCCATAAATATCCCATTCAGGATTGACGAGCCCCTATTATGGAGTCCCGAAGAGCCAAATCTATACACAGTCAATATAGGTATCGGCCCCCGTCAGGAGGATGTAGTATCGGTGGTGACAGGTTTCCGCAAAATCGAATACTCGACAACTGCACTCAAGATTAACGGCAAGGTGACGCCCGTAAATGGAGTTACCCTATATCACGACCGCGCCGCCATTGGTAGTGCATTGCGCACACGACATTATGACGAGGACTTGGAGCAGATACGCGACATTGGAGCCAATGCAATACGCTCGGTAACGGCACCACACGCCCAATATCTCTACGACTGCTGTGACCAGAACGGAACTCTTGTATGGATTGATACACCTTTTACACGCGCTCCCTACTTGAGTGATGTCTTCTATTACTCTACCGATAAGTTCAAGCAGAACGGCTTGCAACAGATGCGCGAAGTGATTATCCAGAACTACAACCACCCATCGGTTGTAATGTGGGGTATCTACTCACTGGTATGGTTGCGCGGTGATAACATCTTGGATTATGTAAAACAACTGAACAAGACAGCCAAAGGATTGGATGCAACACGCCCCACGGTAGCGTGCAGCAATCAGGATGGAGATATAAACTTTGTTTCGGACCTTATCGTTTGGCAGCAGGATTTAGGCTGGGAGCGAGGCTCATTTGACGACTTGAAGGTATGGAGAGAGAGCCTGAGTAAAGATTGGGCCAACCTGCGTTCATCGGTAGCATACGGTGAGAGCGGCTCGATAGACCAGCAGACCGACGATGCAATGAAGCCTGCTACAATCGACGAGCGCTGGTTGCCCGAAAGATGGCATACAGAGTTCCACGAGCAGTATGCACAACGTCTGGCACAAGACTCGCTCTTCTGGGGTGTATGGATTAACAATATGTTCGAGTTCGGCTCAGTACGCCACAACGATGGTATCTCTCGCAAGGGAATGGTATCATTTGACCGCAAGGACCAGAAAGACGCTTACTACCTATATCGCGCATTATGGAACAAGAAGAGTCCCACGCTATACATATCGGAAAAGCGTCGTAACATTCGTCAAGACTCTGTTCAGACAATCAAGATTTACTCTTCGGCCAAAGATGCTCCTGTTCTGACCGTAAACAAGGAGGCGGTCAAAGTCAATCAGACTGCGCCTTGCCAATTTGTTTCAGACCCTGTCATTATGCACGGCAGAAACGTTGTGGAGGTCAAGGCCGGTGAATTAAGCGACCAACAGATAATCACAATCCGCAACGCATTAAAACAGCGCTAACGGCTTGTGGGCCTTCGCACAGCAGGAGGTCAAGAATCGACAGATTGGCCACGAAAGGCATACGGTCTGAAAACACTTGAAAATAAGGCTCGGCTACGAAGGTCGAGCCTTCATTATGCTTGGGACGCAAATCAATATCACCATCACGAGCCGCAACATATTTCTCCGAGATATTTACCTTGTCCTCTACGCCCAACAAACGTAACAGTGTAGAGAGATACTCCATATTATAATCGACCAGATAACGCCACTCCCGCTTATAAAAAGGCTCCAGCAGATGTGCATAGTGGTCGAAATAAGGTGACGATTTATATGCCGACATAATCGACACCCAATGCTGATGTTGCCAACGCTTCGAATAGTCTATTCTGACATCTTTAATCATTTGGCGGGGGCGATTTGCATTCTCGACATTCACCGTCAATGACATCACTCCATTGGCCGATAATATTTGGGCTCGATTACGCTGTGAGCGTTTGATGTAGTGTTCTCCCAAATCAACAACACTCTCCTCGCGCAACAGACGCGCCACATACTCCACTGAGGGCATATATGCAACAGGAAGAATAGTCATACTCCAAGCAAGATTAATGTTTTACACAATATAGTACCGTCCAGCCCTCTCGCTCCTGACACGCCACAACCTCAAATCCATATTCTGTAGCAGAAGCCTCGATAATAGGGGCATCATCAATATAAAAACCACTCATCAGAAGTTTACCTCCCGACGGCAAAACATCGGCAAACGAGGGCATCATATTAATCAGTATATTGCGGTTGATATTGGCCAATACAAAATCATATTGCTCCCCCTGAACTACATCTATCGAACCACAACGTACATCGACCTTATCGGCAACACCGCTCAGAGCGGCACTGTCGCGGCAACTATCGCAAGCCCAATCGTCAATATCGACAGCCGTCATCTTTACGGCTCCGCACTTCAACGCCGCAATGGCCAAAACACCCGTTCCGCAACCCATATCCAGGCCGTGCAAGCCCTCTACTCCGATATTCGTGATATGCTCGGTCATCAGAGCCGTAGTGTTGTGATGGCCCGTACCGAACGACATTCGCGGAGCAATAACCACATCAATAACACCTTCTGCTGACGCAGGATGATGTGGAGCACGGATACGGATAGGAGGTATGCACCTCACCTCAACAGGCTCGAAGGTCTCCTCCCACTCGGCATTCCAATTTTGTTGCTCTACGCACGAAAAGCAGAACTCGGCATTGCAACCACGCAACACAGCCTCTACCTGCTTTTCGCAGGCTTCATACTCCTCGCGCGGCGCATAGGCCGACAATGTTTCATCCTCATAAGCAAATGACTCAAATGGGAAATCGGAGAGAAAAGCGGTAAATATTTCGGCCTGTTCATCCGATTTTGCAGATATTTTTAGTTCGACGTATTCCATATTATGTAAAATTTTCATATCTTCGCGAAGTACAAAGATATAAAGAATATGGCAGACAATACGAAAAAATGGTCAGAAATTTCTCGTAGATATCGTACCTATATGCGTTTGGAGAAGCATCTATCGGCCAATACCATTGAGTCGTATATGCGCGACTTGGCTCAATTCGCCCACTTTATACTTCGACGCTATGGTGTCGCTCCCAAAAACGTAGAGCGCGAGATGGTGGAGAAATATATGGCGTGGCTCTATGAACGCGGACGGGAAAAGAGTTCGCAAGCAAGAAACCTCAGTGGTATAAAGAGTTTTTTTAATTTTCTGCTGTTAAGTGAGATAATAGAGTCATCACCCGCCGAACTCATCGAGCCTCCCAAAGCGGGACGCCCCCTACCCGACACCTTGTCGGTAGAGGAGATAGACCTGTTGTTGGGCTCCATTGATACATCAACGCCTAAAGGTTTGCGAGATTGTGCTATATTGGAGGTGTTGTATTCGTGTGGCCTACGAGTATCGGAGTTATGCGACTTAAGAATACGCGACCTATTCTTTGGCGAAGGATATATCCGCATAATAGGTAAAGGCGACAAGCAGCGTTTGGTGCCCGTCAGTGGCATTGCCCGCGACAGAATACAACTCTATATGGAGCATCGTAAGCCCGAAAAGGCAAACGACGATACGCTGTTCCTGAACAATCGTGGTAAAAAACTCACCCGTGTGATGATATTTACCATCATCAAGCAAGCGGCACAACGAGTAGGTATAAACAAGAACATCAGCCCACACACCTTCCGTCACTCGTTTGCCACACACCTGCTGAAAGGAGGCGCCAACATACGTCAAGTGCAAGAGTTGTTAGGGCACGAGAATATACTCACAACCGAGATTTATACGCACCTCGACTCATCGCATCTGCGTCAAACGATGGAGACTCATATGCAGATTCCTTAAACCCGCTGCCGTTCCGACTAAAACAACTCTTGGAGAATACGGATAGATTGCACGGTGTGGATGGTATCGAGATGATAAGCATAATACGAGAGTAAAGCCGCCAGAAAATCGACTCGTTGATGGCGGTTCAGGCCAACTTCTGCCAGATAACGCACATCGCACTCCAGCATATCACGCAGGATAAGGGCATTCTCCTGCGACATAGCATATTCACGCGGAGGGCGCTCCTTTGTGAACAAGCCTTCGGCAATATTAAACCAGCAATTAGGCTCATAATCATTTCCCGGAGAGAAACCCAGAAAACGACACAGATGCGACAAAAACCACAAATGGAAATTCGCAACACCCTCCTGCGCAGAGTCCAGCGCCTCAACAGAGCCCCACACAAAATCAAACAATAATTCATTGGGCTCACTCTCCTTGACCAGACGGTAAAGCACCTCGGCCATAAACAGCGCAATAGTTGATTTCTTAACGTCAAACGGAATAGATTGCAACACCAATCCGCTATGCACCTCACCCAAGCGATGCAACTGCTGACGCGAGGACTCTACCCCCTCAAACTCCAATGCAAACATCGGCTGAAAGAGTGCCCTCTTTGATGTGCGCCCACGCGAAGAGCCTAACCCCTGCACCATATAACTCTGACGTCCAAAGGCCGAGGTAAGCATCTGTACCACCATACCCTTCTCGCCATACTTCAAGGTGTTAAGCACCACCCCGCGCGAGGTGTATCTCTTCAGCGTTCCGATTCCCATCGCTATGCAGGCTCCTGCCAATCACCATTGGCTTTGATTAACTCTATCAGGCGGTCAATAGCCTCCTCTTGGGGGATATTACGCTCTACGATTTCACGACCTTTATAGAGTGTGATACGACCTGCCGCAGCGCCCACATATCCATAATCGGCATCAGCCATCTCACCGGGACCATTCACGATGCAACCCATTATGCCTATCTTCAAATTCTTCAGATGCGAAGTGCGGGCCTTGATGTCGGCAAGTGTCTTTTCGATATCATACAACGTGCGGCCACAACTCGGACAAGCGATATATTCGGTATGCGAGAAGCGCACACGGGCAGCCTGCAAAATCATCAACTCTATATCACGCACCTCAGCCTCACTCAAGGCTGGAGCATCAACCCATATACCATCGGCCAGACCATCGAGGAACAACACACCCAAATCGGCAGCCGCCTTTACGGCTACAACTTCGGCATCAGTATCTTCATAACGGCACTTGACTGCCACAGGCTCGGCATCATCCATATTAAGTATTGCGGCACGCAACTCTGCCGAAGGATTCTTACTCACAGCCTCTATAACTCGCATATCGGCTGCGAACTCATCGTGCGTCAAAGGTGTGGTCACCTGACTGCGACGAACATACTCCGTAGAGTGATATTTTTCGGGATATTTTACTTCAAACTCGCCACATCGCTCGGCATAATAGTCCACCAACATCTTCGCAACAGGCACTTCATTCTCTGGGGCTTCGGTAAGTGACACTCTAATCGTATCACCTATGCCATCCGAGAGTAACGCTCCTATTCCTACGGCACTCTTAATACGGCCCTCAATGCCATTGCCCGCCTCCGTAACGCCAAGATGTATCGGATAAGTCATACCCTCACGCTCCATAGCCTCCACCAGCAGACGATAGGCGTGAACCATAACGCGCGTATTGCTCGATTTCATCGATACAACCACTTGGTCAAACTCTTCACGACGGCACACCTTCAGAAACTCCATCGCCGACACCACCATACCCTGTGGGGTATCGCCCCATTCATCAAAAATACGCTTGGCCAAAGAGCCGTGATTGACACCTATTCGCAACGCTACACCGCGCTCACGACATTGTGCTATCAAAGCCTCCAACTCGCCATTCGACGTGCGATAATTTCCAGGATTTATACGCACCTTATCGACATAGCGCGCAGCAATCGATGCGACCTCTGGCACAAAATGTATGTCGGCAACAATAGCCGTCTGATAACCATCCTCGCGCAATCGGGCAACGATATTTTCGAGATTTTCGCCCTCCTTACGACCTTGCGCCGTCAAGCGCACTATAGGGGCACCTGCATCGGCAATACGCTTCACCTGCTCTACGCTACTTACAGTATCAGCCGTAGGTGTATTGGTCATTGACTGCACCTGAATAGGATGTGATGAGCCGACTTTGACCCCTCCGATATTTACTTCGTGCGCCTTACGACGCGAATAGGTTGTTAGATTCATATTTTCGATTAATATTTTAAGCCACAGGACCGCCAGAGAGCGATTCCGAGCATATTATTAATGCAAAGATAATGATTACGCGAATAATATTCCACTTTGCCACCAAAATATTTATTAACAATCGCAACCTTTTACAAAAAATATGTACCTTTGTCGCAAACATATAATACCCAAAATCTTATTATGAAGAATATTTTTAGAATCTTGACGACTACAGCCATTGTTGCTTTTGTCGTAGCGTGTGATAACGCAACATCAAATCAGGCCTCTACAGCCGAGACCTTGACCGATTATTCTGCATTGGTTCCCGCTGAAGCGCCTATGCAGGATGGCAAGTATGTATGCCAGCGTCCCGCTCAGGAGGAGCGTCTGTTTACATCGGAGGCTATCGAGGCCGAGATTGAGAAGGTATGTTCAATGCTTACCAACGAGCGTTTGGCTTGGATGTTCTCGAACTGTTTCCCCAACACATTGGACACCACAGTACACTATCGTGAAAAAGATGGCAAAGATGACACATTTGTCTACACAGGCGACATCCACGCTATGTGGTTGCGCGATTCTGGTGCGCAGGTATGGCCTTACGTTCAGTATGCCAAGCAAGACCCCAAATTGCAGGCTATGTTGGCAGGTGTTATCAACCGCCAATTCCTCTCTATCAACATTGACCCCTACGCCAACGCATTCAACGACGGCCCTACGGGTGGCGAGTGGCAGTCGGACTACACAAAGATGAAACTCGAATTACACGAGCGCAAATATGAGATTGACTCATTGTGCTACCCTATCCGCTTGGCCTACTACTATTGGTTGGTAACGGGTGACACATCTATCTTCGGCGATGAGTGGTTGCAGGCTATTGCCAATGTACTCAAAACTTTCAAGGAGCAGCAGCGTAAGGATGGCGTAGGTCCCTACAAGTTCCGCCGCAAGACTGACCGTCAGTTCGACACACTCTCTAACGACGGTTTGGGAGCGCCCGTAAATCCCGTAGGATTGATTGTCTCAAGTTTCCGTCCCTCGGACGACGCTACTGTATTGCAGTTCCTTATCCCCTCAAACTTCTTTGCGGTATCGGTTTTACGCAAGGCTGCCGATGTATTGACCAAAGTAAATAAGAACGAAGAGTTGGCAAAGGAGTGCTTGGATTTGGCTGACGAGGTAGAGACCGCTCTTAAGGAGTATGCGACATACGACCACCCGAAATATGGCGAGATTTACGCCTTCGAGGTAGATGGTTTTGGCAACCAATATATGATGGACGATGCCAATGTACCGAGCCTTCTTGCTATGAAGTATCTCAATCCCGAAGTTATCGACAACAAGATTTACGAAAATACTCGCCGTTTTGTTTGGAGTGAGGATAATCCCTATTTCTTCCGTGGCAAAGCAGGTGAAGGTATCGGCGGCCCACACATCGGCTACGATATGGCTTGGCCTATGAGTATTATGATGAAGGCCTTCACAAGCGACAACGAGGAGGAGATTAAGTGGTGTATCGAACTTCTGATGAAAACCGATGCCGGTACAGGCTTTATGCACGAGTCTTTCAACGTGGATGATGCCTCTCACTTCACTCGCAAATGGTTTGCTTGGCAGAATACGCTCTTCGGCGAACTTATCGTAAAACAGATTGCAGATGGCCGATTGGAGATGCTCAACTCTATCGACTTGAAGTAATAATTTTTGCCTCACAGCATAAAACGGCACAACCGATTTTGGTTTGTGCCGTTTTATTTTTATCTTTGTATTATGGGAAATGTGCTCGATAATAGTGTAAAGTATGTATCAGGAGTCGGTGAGGCTCGTGCAAAACTTCTTGAGAAGGAGTTGGGCATTATCACTATTGGCGACCTGTTGCGTCACTATCCCTTCCGATATATTGACCGCACGAAGATTTACCGCATTGCCGAAGTGGGCGAACAGATGGGCTCCTCGCTCGTGCAGATTCGCGCCCGCGTGACGGGAGTTGCATACGCAGGAACGGGCCGCAAGCAACGCTTTACGGCCTATGTATCGGACTCTTCAGGCTCGGCGGAACTCACTTGGTTTCAAGGCATAAAGTGGATTGAGAAGAGCGTAGAAGTAGGACGCGAATATCTAATCTTCGGACGTCCGATGTTCTATCGCGGAGAGTTGCGTATGGCACATCCCGAATTGGACCTTGTAGAGAAGGCTGCAAGCCGTAAATTCCACAGCGGAATGCAAGGCATATACCCCTCTACCGAGAAAATCGCGTCGGCTCTTGGCGCAAAGGGATTTTACAAGATTATATGCAATGCGTGGAGCGTAGCCGAAGAGTATATTAACGAATATATGCCTCAATGGGTACGCTCGGCATACGACCTTATGCCGTTACGCGAAGCCATATACAACATACACTTCCCGCAATCAGCCGAAAAACTACACGCCGCAGAACGACGCCTGAAATTCGACGAGTTTCTGGGTGTACAACTCGCCATACAATCACGTCGCACAGAGCGAATGACGCGAAAAGATGGATTTATGTTTCCCAAAGTGGGCGAATTATTCAATTCATTCTTCAACGAACGACTGCCGTTCAGCCTTACATCGGCACAGAAACGTGTGATAAAGGAGATTCGACAGGATACCGTTTCGGGATTCCAGATGAATCGTCTGCTGCAAGGCGATGTTGGTAGCGGCAAGACAATGGTCGCATTGATGTCGATGCTGTTGGCCGTAGATAACGGTTATCAGGCTTGTATGATGGCCCCGACAGAGATTCTTGCACGTCAGCACTTTGCTACCATAAGTCGCCAAACCGAAGGTATGAATCTGCGTGTGGCAATACTCACAGGAGCATCAAAGGCGGCCGAGCGCCGTAAGGCATTGGAGGGTATAGCATCGGGCGAGATAGATATATTAATAGGCACGCACGCATTGATTGAAGATAGTGTACAATTTGTCAATCTTGGCTTTGTGGTAATCGACGAGCAACACCGTTTCGGCGTGGAGCAACGAGCCCGCCTATGGACAAAAAATCAGCAACCGCCACACATCCTCGTTATGACAGCAACACCTATACCCCGTACATTGGCAATGACTCTATACGGAGACTTGGACGTATCTGTCATCGACGAATTGCCCCCTGGCCGTCAGCCGATACGCACCTTCCACTATACCGACGCCGCACGTCTGAAACTATGGGGATTTCTGCGCCAACAGATTGCCGAAGGACGTCAGGTATATGTAGTCTACCCGCTTATCAAGGAGTCGGAATCGATGGACTACAAAGATTTGGAAGATGGTTTTGAATCCATCATACGCGACTTCCCGCTACCCGACTATCGTGTTTCGGTATGTCACGGCAAGATGAAACCTCAAGACAAAGAGGAGTCGATGCGACAATTCAAGGAGCACGAAGCAGATATATTGGTCGCCACGTCGGTTATCGAGGTGGGTGTTGATGTTCCGAATGCCACGGTGATGGTTATCGAGTCGGCTGAGCGATTCGGCCTTTCGCAACTTCACCAGTTGCGAGGCCGCGTAGGCCGTGGCGGCGGACAATCATATTGCATATTGATGTCAGGCGAAAAACTATCGCGCGAAGCACGACAGCGCCTGCAGGCTATGTGCCAGACAACCGACGGATTCCGTCTTGCCGAGTTGGATATGAAGTTACGCGGAGCAGGTGATATAAACGGCACACAGCAGAGTGGTATGGCATTTGATTTGAAGATTGCCAATCCGACACTCGACTCAGTTCTTTTACAGAGCGCACGTGAGGCTGCCATTACTATTCTGGAGCAAGATGCAAAATTGGAGAAAAACGAAAACTACGCTCTGCGCCTTTTGCGGGCTCGCCACGCAGGAGGTCAGCGATATGATTTCTCGATGATTTCATAGCCTTAACCCCGCCTAATAATCAACCAGATAAACATTAGCAACATAATAAACCAGAGTAAATAGACGTTTTAAGTTTAGACCGAACTTAAAATCGAAAACAGGATATACGATGAAACGATTTTTTTTGATAGTCATACCTCTATTGTTTGCCTCGATTTCGGCATACGCGCAATTATACGTACCCGGTGAGACGCTGAATTACCGAATGAGTTATCGCGCGAAACTATTTCCGAATACCGAAGTGGCGAAGGTCACAATGCGCACCATAGAGACGACTCTCGACGGGCAACCTGCATATAAGGTTCACGGCCACGGCGAGACAGCCAAAGCCTTTAGTTGGATTCTGCCCGTCAAAGATACATATATGGTATGGGTGGACCCCAAGACATTACGCACAAAGCGCTTTGAGGCCGACATACACGAAGGCGACTATACATTCAAGAGTGCATATATATTCGATTGGGAAAACCTCAAAGTACATACCCGTTGGTCAAGCCGCAACCGCCCCGAGAAACACAAGACGATGAATATCTCGCCTGCGGGGATGGATGCCGTATCGTTATATTACAATTTGCGAACTGTACCCGACTCGATTATAAAGGAGGGATTTGCCCGCGACTTAGAGATGGTTTTGGAGGATACGGTGCGTTATTTAAGTTTTCGCTACGATGGCCGCGAAGTCAAGAAAGTCAAGGGTTTAGGCAAGTTCAACACCATAAAATTCCGTTGTAAAATAGCCACGTCCGACGGTTTCTCATTTACCGACGGCACAGAGTTTATGGTCTGGATTTCGGACGATAGGAACAAAATTCCACTCTATATCGAATCACCCATCAAGGTAGGCAGCGTATGCGCTTATTTATCAAGTTATGAAGGTTTACGCTACCCATTGGATTGTTTTATAAAAAAATAACTTATATTTGCAGTGCGAAATAGACTCTCGCACAAATACAACATTTTTTGAAACCGAAAATTAATAAAACCCTCACTTGTTATGAGAGAAGAATATAATGATTATGATGATACTCGCTACGATGACGAGTATGGCTATGAAGAACAGGTCGATAATAAGGCCGTGCGCGGTTATCGCATTGTGATTATCATTTTGGCAGTAATATTGGTTGCTCTGTCGGTGGTATATTTCAATATGCACCGCCAGCAGCAGGCCGAGTATGCGCTTTTGGAGGAGGATAGAACAAAGATTCAAGGCGATTTGGATAGTTTGATTGTATCGTTTGACGACCTTCAAATCCAAAACGACTCTATCACTGCAAACCTCGAAGAGGCTAACAAGATTATGGAGCAACTCAAGAATGAGCGTCGTTTGAACTACGCCAAGATTCGTGCATACGAAAAAGAAGTAGGTACTCTTAAGACTGTTATGCAGGGCTATCTGCGCCAGATTGACTCACTCAATAACATCAACCAGAAACTCACCAAGGAGAACATCTCTTACCGCAAGGAGATTTCTTCAGCTAAGTTGCGTGCCGAGATGGCAGAGGAGCGTGCCGAGGAACTCAACAACAAGGTCCGTGTGGGTTCTGTTATCCGTGCCCGCGCTATCGGTATCACTCCGCTTAACGCCAAGAGCAAAGAGGTTACTCGCGTGAAGAGTGCAGCACGTCTGCGTATCGAGTGCTATTTGGCCGGCAATGAGTTGGCAGAGCCGGGTGCAAAGGCAATCTATGTTTGCGTGAAGTCGCCTGAGGGCTATGTACTCTCACGTCCCGATGCTGCAACATTCGAGTTCGAGGGCGAGCAGAAGGTATTCTCTAACGTACGTGAGGTAGAGTACAAGGGTGATGACCTGCCTGTACACATCTTCGTTGACGGCAGCGGCTTTACAGCAGGTACTTATCACGTAGAGATTTACACCGACGGTAAACTTATCGGCGAGGCCGACGTGGCACTGCGATAGAGATTAAATTCACTCAATAAAAAGCAACTATTCGTGAATGAATAGTTGCTTTTTTTAACTCGTTACATAGAGTGTTTTGCAACTATATACTTGCGTGTTGTATTTTGTTTTACGTCATTCCACTTCACGAACTTTAGTGAGTGATGATTGGAATCTCTACTATCAGGGACTTGAGGTTAGAGACTCCATTCCTCGCCTTGCGTCTCGGTGGAGTGACGTCATTTACAACATTAACCTATCTATCTCCATCTTTTTTCGCTCAAAATCAACAATTTT